>NZ_JBIANZ010000010.1:0-408329 GCF_042875075.1 Streptomyces sp. NPDC003720 | reverse complement strand
CTCGTACTGGGTGTACTCGGGCTTTCGGCCGGTGCGGCGAGAGTGCGTGCCGGACGCCGCGACGCAGACGCGACTTCGCGGACACGGCCTAGGCGTCGCGGCGCGCGGGCGGCGGCGCCGGGTAGGCGGGGTCCAGCTCCTCGACGGCGCGCAGCGCCCCGCCGAGGGTCTTCACCAGCAGGTCGCGCATGGTGTCCCGGGACAGCTCGGGGCGGTCGATCCAGTCGAGGGTGGCGCCCTCCACGCTGCACACCCAGGACAGCAGGCCCATGCGGGCCAGCGGGGCGATGTCCCGGCGGCCGTAGGCCCCTTCGGCGATCGTGGCGACGATGGCCTCGCGGACGCCGTCCCGGATGGCGTGCACCTCGGTGTCGAAGCCGACCCCGCCGCTGACGATGGTGCGGTAGGCGGCCTGGTGGTGCTCGGCGAAGCGCAGGTAGGTGTCGATGGTGCGGTGGACGCGGTCCACGGCGGGCAGTTCGAGGCCGCTGGCGGCGAAGTCCACCAGGTCCGCGACGGAGGCGTGGATGATCGCCAGGTAGTAGCCCCGTTTGGACTGGAAGTAGTAGTAGATCAGCCCCTTGGCGACGTGCGCCTGCTTGGCGATGTCGTCCATGGACAGTGCGTCGTAGGACGTGTCGGCGAACAACTTCCGTCCGATGGCGATGAGTTCGGCGCGACGCGCCTCGGAACGCTCGGTGCCGCGCGCCCGGGGACGGACGGCGGCACGCTGTGGACGCATATTCACTTTCGACCCTGGTCTGGGAGGTCGGCGGGACCTCCGCAGTATGTCAGAACATGCCGGCCCGGCGCGGGGCCGGGCCGGTTCAGAGCAGGCCGAGGCGGGTGACCAGCATCGCGACCACCACGACGAGCACCCAGCCCATGATGTGCTCGAGGATCTCCGGGCCGTCTTCCTTGGGCCCTCCGGTGCCGACGCGGGTGGCGGTGGCCGGGTGTGCGGTCATGGTGCTCTCACAGAGGTCGGACGTACGAAGTGGAATCCCCCCACCCGTTCGTCCACCTTGCCACCCGCGTCGGCGTCAGCGGCGGAGACGTTGCTCACACGGCCCTGGTCAGCACACCCCCACCGCCGCGAGGGCCCTGCGCTGACGTGCGGTCGGGCGGGCCGGGAAGTACAGGTAGCAGACGCCGCCCGTACCGCTCCTGACCTTGCCGTTCGCGTCGTACCGCTTGGTCCTGAGCCAGATGTTCTCGAACTCCCGCCGCAGGTACACCCGACGTACCGCCTCGTCGCTCGGCGAGGCCGGGTCGTTGGCGATCACGTCGCCGTCGGCCGTGAAGCCGATGACGGTCATGAGGTGGCCGGAGGTGCCGTACCCGGCGCCGGTCAGCTCGGTCTTGAGGAAGGACTGGGACGTTATGGCCGGGATGCCGGCCGCGACCAGGGTCTCCACGTCGGTGAGCGAGGTGAGCCGGGTGACCACGCCCTGGATGCCGTCGAAGGTGGCCGCGTAGGCGGCGTTGAACGGCCAGTTGCCGCAGCCCTGGTACTGGTTGTCGTACGTGTACCGGGCCGCGTGGTCCACCTGCGGGTCCGCGTAGGAGGGGTCGACCCAGGAGAGCTGCTCCGGGGTGAGCCGGCCGCCCCAGTACTCGATGATCATCTGCGAGGAGGTGGGGCTGCACCAGGCCTCGCCGCCGTTGTCGTACTCCGGGTACTGGCCCTTGTGGATCTCCTGCGAGTAGCGCGGGACGGCCAGTTCGCGGGAGAGCGCGGGGGCGGACGCGGGGACGGTGAAGCGGTCGGGGATGTCGGAGCCCATGGCGCCGAGCCGCCAGACGGTCGGGGTGAGCCGTGTGCCGGGCGTGCGGTAGAGCGTGAGGCGCAACTGGTAGGAGGCCAGGCGCAGGCCGGTGCTCGCGTCGTCGATGGCGAAGGTGTCGGTCCAGATCGAGCTCTTGCCGTCGGTCTGGTCGTCCACCGAGGTGCGCTTGATGTCCTGGTCGCCCGCGGCCCACCGGCCCATCACGTACCAGGGGGTGTCCGTGCCGTCGGAGTACGTGCCGCGCAGCTCGACCTGGAGCCAGGTGCCGTCGGGGGTGTGCGCGTTCCAGGAGGCGATGACCTCGGTCGCGGGCACGGCGAGCCGGTGGACCGGGGAGGTCCAGGTCGCGTACTCCCAGGTGGCCGTGCGGCCGGTGTGCGGGTCGGTGTAGTCGGTGCGGCCGGCGGCGGCCCCGATCTCGGCGCCGGGACGGCGGCCCGGGACGGCCCGGACGCCCTCCGCACTGCCGCGGCGCCAGTCGTGGTACGAGGTCCAGGCGTGGTAGTCGACGGGGCGGCCCGGCGCGGCGGCGGTGCCGGCGTCGGCGGGCGCCGCCGCGGTGGCCGCGGCCGCGGGCATGGTGCCCGAGGCGACCGCGGCGACCACCGCGGCTGCGAGAACGGTTCTGCGGGAGGGCTGCTGGGCTCTGCTCATGGGCGCGGTTACCCCCAGGTGTCCGGGTCGGGGCTGGTGCTGTGTGCGCCAACTATGAACGGAGACGGCATGCCCCTGCCAGCACTTCCGCCGTATGGCGCGCCACCAACATTGGTCCAGAACAGTGACGGGACCTGCGGAAGTGCTCCCTGGAAGCGCTGCACGGCCCCGGCGCGGGCGGTGTGCCGTGCGCCGGGGCCGTGCCGTTCGGCGGTCAGATGAGGTCCATCGCCGCGACCTCGTCGGGGCGGCCGTAGCTGACGGGGCCCTGGAAGCGGCGCCGGGCGGTGGCGAACCACCAGACCGTGGCCACGAGCAGGACGACGGCCAGCGCGATCGGCGCGTAGTTGAAGGAGTCGGCGGTGATGGGCGAGGCCTGGGGCAGCATGAACAGCACGCTGCTGAGCAGGATCCAGGTCACCGCGATCCAGCCGATCGGCCTGCCCCAGCGGCCCAGGTGCCAGGGGCCGGGCTGGAACTCGTCGCCGAGCCGCAGCCGCAGGAAGACCGGAACGGCGTAGGCGAGGAACAGCCCGACCACGTTGACGCTCACGATGGCGGTGAAGGCCGTGTGCGACCACCAGCCCGGGACCACCAGGGCGAGCGAGCAGCCCACCGCGAACCACACCGCCTTGACCGGCGTCCTGGTGCGCAGCGAGACCGTGTGCCACCAGCGGGAGCCGGGCATGGCGCCGTCCCGGGAGAAGGCGAAGATCTGCCGGGTGTTGCTGGTGAGGTTGGCCAGACCGCAGAAGAGCATGGCGCCGATGACGATGAGCAGCATCACCTTGGCGGTACCGAGGCCGAGGCCGTCGATGAGTATCTGGACGGGCGGCGCGGCCGAACCGGCCACCTTGGCGTAGTCGCTAATGCTGTAGACCAGCGCGAGCATCAGGATCAGGCCGGTGATCGCCGAATAGCCGATGGCGCGGGTGATGCCCTTCGGGGCGTTGACCGTCGCCTGGACCGTTTCCTCGGACATGTGGAAGCTGCCGTCGAAGCCGGTGAAGGTCCAGCTGGTGACCAGCAGACCGAGCATGCCGCCGTAAAGCCCGTTGGTGAAGCCGGTGTTGTTCTCGAAATGCGTCACGAAGGACGCGGACTGATGATGGTCGGGCATCACGATGAGTGCGGTCACGATCACCACGAGTCCGATCAGCAGCCACCACACGGAAATGCGGTTCAGTACGGCGACGAGCTGGACCGTGAAGGTGTTGGCCAGCCCCTGCGCCACGATGATCACTGCCGTGATCAGGACCGTCTGGTGTGCGGTCGGCTGGTACGAGGGCCACTGCAGGGCGACGAAGGCCTGGATGAACGTGGCCGCCGCGTAGCCGGTGGCGGCGGTGCCGCCGATCTGGCCCACGAAGTTCAGCCAGCCGGTGAACCAGGACCAGGCGCCCTTGTGGCGCTTGGCGAGTTTGCCCGCCGAGAAGTACAGCGCGCCGCTCGTCGGATACGCCGACGCGACCTCCGCCATCGCCGCGCCGATGAACAGGACCATGACCGAGACGCCGATCCAGCCGAACACGAGAATGCGGGGGCCGCCCGCGTTCATGCCGAATCCGAAGGACGAGAAAATACCCGAGAGGATGTTGATGATGGTGAAAGAGATCGCGAAATTGTCGAACGCCTTGAAACGCCGGGTGAGTTTCCGCGGATAACCCATCGCGTGCAGAGTCGCGTCGTCGTCGAGCACGACCGCGTCCTCTCCCCCGCGGGCGTTCGCCCGTGGAGCCGATATCCGTTCCGACACAGATCGACCTTTCTCTTGGTGGGGGGCGGAGCAGGTACGGGTCAGGCGGGTCCCGGGACGGGCAGGCCGCAGCCGCGCCGGGCCCGGGAGAGCTGTTCGGCGGGCTCGCCGAAGGCACTCCAGGGCATGCGTGAGGCGTACGGGCCCATCGCCGTGAAGACCGCCCGGGCCTCGAACCCGCACTGGGCCATGACCAGCGCGTGCGCGAGGTAGGCCAGGTCGAGCACCGGGGTGAAGCGGTAACCGGCCACCGCGGGCAGCCAGTTGTGGTAGGCGGCGAGCGCGGTGGAGCGCCACTGGGGCTGCTCCCAGACCCGGTCGGCGAGCAGCTGGGTGGGGTTGTAGCTCTCGACCAGGGCGACCAGCGGCAGCAGCCGGAGCGCGGAGTCGGCGGGCGCGCGCTGACTGAGGAACGCGGCCACGTCCCAGGCCGCGTTGACCGAGCCGCCGTAGCGGGTGAAGAAGCAGGACAGAAAGCGGTGGTGGCCCTCGCGGTGCCACGGGTCCAGGGACAGGACGTGCGCGAACAGCCGCCACGGTCCGGGCGGGGCGGTGAGCAGTCCCCGCGGGGCGGGATCGCGCAGCCGGTGCAGCCGGGCCATGGTGAGCTTGGCTACCCAGGGGGTGGGGTCGGCGGGCGCCAGCGCGGCGGCCCGGTCGCAGGCGGTGAGCGCTATCCGCTCCAGCGCCTCGGCCCGTTCGTCGTGCGCGTCGGCGGCCCGCATCGCGCGCTGCACGGCCACCCGGGCCCACAGCAGCGCCGCGTCGGGCGTCGGCTCCTCGGCAAGCCAGCGTTCGACGAGGTCGGAGCCGGCCGCCTCGGAGGCCAGCACGAGCGAGCGGTGGGCGCGCAGGGTGAAGTCGGAGCGCGTCTCGGCGAGGGCTTCGCCGGCGCTCCGATAACGGCCGGCGCGGACGTCCACGCATACGCGCGCCAGGACACGGTCGTCGGCCGCCGGATGCCACACATACTGCCCTTCGAATAACTCCGCGGCCATGCTCTCCTGTCCGTCCCGTCACGAAGCGCCGCACTCGCGCAGGAGGAACCTTACTCAGCGGTCGGCACGCCTGGAACGCCGAATTTCACATATCGGTCAACGGATTTCGCCGCTTAATCCGCCTGATTGACCGGCGCTCAGCCAGTGGTTCAAGAAGTGACGTTTTCGCGCCACTCCGGGCCGCGGCGCCGGCCCATCGGCACCGGCCCTATGGGCCGCTACTACACTGTTTCCGGAAAACACCCCCCACACCGCATCACACCTCGGGAATCGCCATTCACGACCTCGCCGCCCGGCTGCGCGAGCTGCCGCCCTCGCTGGGGCCGGTCCGCCTGATCGCCGTCGACGGACACGCGGGGTCGGGGAAGTCCACCTTCGCCGGGCGGCTGGCCGCCGCGCTGGGCGGGGCGCCCGTGCTCCACCTGGACGACATCGCCAGCCACGACCGGCTCTTCGACTGGACCGAGCGCCTGACGGACCAGGTGATCGGCCCGCTGGGCCGGGGCGAGAGCGCGCGGTACACCCCCTACGACTGGCACACCCGGGCGTTCGGTCCGCCGCGGCCGCTGCCGCCCGCGCCCGTCGTCGTCATCGAGGGGGTGGGCGCCGGACGCCGGGCACTGCGGCCTCATCTGGCGCGGCTCCTGTGGATGGAACTACCGCGCGAGGAGTCCTGGGCGCGCGGTCGGCAGCGGGACGGGGAGGCGCAGCGCGAGTTCTGGTCCGGGTGGGTCGAGGCGGAGCACGCGCACTTCGCCGCCGACCCCACGCGCCCCCACGCGGATCTCCTGGTGTGGCAGACACCAGAGGGATACGAGGTGCTGACGGGACCGGCGGGGACTCCCGGACCGCACCAGAACATCACGCACGGTGATGGTTCCTCCGCGGTGCGGTGAGCGCACCAAGACCCCTGCGGGGGAACTTTCTTGAGTGCTCCGGGTCCGCTTGACCCGGGAGCCGTGCAGGTCTTACGTTTCCAATGTGCGGCCATTCGGAGCCGCCCGCAGTCGCGAAGCCCCCGGTTGTTCCCCCGTGATCGGGGGCTTCGTTCTGCCCGCGGACCGTCCTTCCGGACGCCTCGCGCCTCGAAACGCTCACCCTGGGTGACCATCTCGTGTGCGCCCCGTCTGCTCCCACCTCGCCGAACAGGCCGTGCGGCACCCTTCGGCACGCGGTCTCAGCACGGGTACGATGCCCTGGGTGCGGCCTTCGGGCGACTGCTCGCGCACCTGCAACTCCGGTCCGCGGCACAGCGGTTCGTCCGCGGCGGCCGTCGGGCGACTGCCCGGCGGCGAACCAACGGGGGCACGGTCTGTGGGGGACGGGATGGACTTCGGCACGCAGGGCCCCGAGGCCCCGGCCGACCTCGCCTGGCTGCGAGGTGTGGACGCCTACACGATGGGCGCCTATCCCCAGGCGGAGGAGGAGTTCCGCGTCGCGGTCCGGATGGACCCGGGGATGGCGGACGCCTGGCTCGGACTGCACGCGCTGCGGGTCGACACGACCACCGCGCTGCTGCGGATGTTCCGGCACCGGGAGCGCTTCGGGGAGCAGCGCGCCCGGCACCGCCGCACCCTCAACTCCTGGTACTGGCTCGGGTGGTGGGTTCAGCCGGTGCTGGAGAGCCCGCGCGACCTGCTGCTGGCGCACGCCTCGCACTGGCTGGACGGCCGGCACGTGCCCGAACTGGACCGGGCGCTCGCCGGGCTGCCCCCGGTGGACACCGACCCGCAGGTCCGCTTCCTGCACGCCTGCCGCGCCTATCTGGTCAAGGACTGGGACCAGCTGGTGCGGCACACCGACCCGCTGGTCGACGATCCCCTGCTCGGCATCGAGGCGGGCCTGTTCGGCGGCATGGCCCGGGTCCGTCTGGAGATGTACGGCCAGGCCGAGCCGCTGCTCGCGGCGGCCCTGATGCGGTGCCGCAGCGAGCAGCCGCAGCGCAAGGAGCTGCGGTACTGGCTGGCGCGGGCGCACGAGGGCACCGGCCGCAGTGCCGCGGCGCTCCCCCTGTACCGGGCGGTGCACCGGATCGACCCGGCCTTCATGGACACCTCCGCCCGGCTGGCCGCGATCGCCGAGGGCGACGGATACGACGATCCGGCCGACTTCGCGGCCATCACCCTGACCGGCGCCGGGGCGGACGTCATGGACGGGCCGGACACGCTCGACCCGCTCTTCGGCGCGGAGACCCGCGATCTGCGGCTCACGGAGCCGGATCTGCCGACCGGGCCACTGCCGTCGGTCTCCGACCCGGTGGTGCGCGTGCGGAGCGGGCCGCCCTCCTCCGTCCTGCCGGCCGGGCCGACCGATCCCGCGTTGCTCGAGGAGGCGCTCGCCGAGCTGGAGCGGATGGTGGGACTGGAGCCGGTCAAGCGGCAGGTCAAGGCTCTGTCCGCGCAGTTGAACATGGCGCGGCTGCGGGCCGGGCAGGGGCTGCCGGTGCAGCCGCCCAAGCGGCACTTCGTCTTCTCGGGGCCGTCGGGGACCGGGAAGACCACGGTCGCGCGGATCCTCGGCCGCGTGTTCTACGCACTGGGGCTGCTCGGCGGGGACCATCTGGTCGAGGCGCAGCGGGCCGATCTGGTCGGGGAGTACCTGGGGCAGACGGCCGTGAAGGCCAACGAGCTGATCGACTCCGCGATCGGCGGGGTGCTGTTCGTGGACGAGGCGTACTCGCTGTCCAACTCCGGGTACGGCAAGGGGGACGCGTACGGCGACGAGGCGCTTCAGGTGCTGCTGAAGCGGGCCGAGGACAACCGGGACCACCTGGTGGTGATCCTCGCGGGCTATCCGGAGGGCATGGACCGGCTGCTCACCGCGAACCCGGGGCTCTCCTCCCGCTTCACCTCGCGGGTCGACTTCCCCTCCTACCGGCCGCTGGAGCTCACCGAGATCGGCAAGGTCCTCGCGGCCGAGAACGGGGACCAGTGGGACGAGGAGGCGCTGGAGGAGCTGCGGTCCATCGCCGGGCACGTGGTCGATCAGGGGTGGATCGACGAACTGGGGAACGGGCGGTTCCTGCGGACGCTGTACGAGAAGAGCTGCGCCTACCGGGATCTGCGGTTGTCGGGGTATCCCGGGGGGCTGTCCCGGGGGGACCTCGCCACGCTGCGGCTGCCGGACCTGATGCAGGCGTACGGAGAAGTGCTGTCGGGGCGGGGGCCGCAGGATCCGTCGGCTCTCTAGGCGGCGGTGAGGGGGCCGGCCGAGGGTTTTTCGCTGAGCCTCGCTTCCGGGTGGCCGGTGCCGATGTCCACCGCCTGCGCTGCCCGGATTCGTCAGGCAACGGTGTCGCCGTCGGCCGAGGGCGTCTCGCTTACCCGCGCCGGCGGGGTGCCGCTGCGCCCACCCGTGCCGCCCTGGGGGTCCCCCCAGGCCGTCAGGGCACTGGGGGGAGGCACGCATGCCCGCAGCTGGGTGGGACCGTGGCCGGGGTGCCGCCCACCCGGGTTTGTGCCGGGTGGGCGGGGTGGTCAGGCCATGGCCTGTTCCGGGTTTCCGGTGGCTCTGGGTTCGGTGAGCTTTATGTCCGGGAGTCTGCGGTGAGCCGGGTCGCGGACCTCGCCCACCAGCAGTTCCAGGACGTCCTCCAGGGCCACCAGGCCCATGACCCGGCCCGAGGCGTCCGCGACCTGGGCCAGGTGGGTGGCCGCCCGGCGCATGACCGTCAGGGCGTCGTCCAGCGGCAGTTCCGAGCGCAGTGTCGTCATGGGGCGCCAGACGTGCTGAGGGACGGCCCGGTCGGAGTCCTCCAGGTCCAGGACGTCCTTCACATGGACGTATCCCATGAAGGGGCCCTTGTCCGCCGCCGCGACCGGGAAGCGGGAGTAGCCCGTACGGGCCGTCAGCCGGACGATCTCGCCCGGCGTGACCGACGGCGGCACCGTGATCAGGGACTCGCGCCGCAGCAGGACGTCCGTCACCGGGCGGGAGCCCAGTTCCAGCGCGTCCTCCAGGCGCTCCTGCTCCTCCGGGTCGAGCAGGCCCGCCTGGCCGGAATCCTCCAGCAGGCGGTTGAGCTGCTCGCTGGTGACGACGGCCTCGACCTCGTCCTTGGGCTCGACCCGGAAGAGCCGCAGGATGCCCTGGGCGCAGGCGCCGAGGGCCGCCGTGATGGGCCGGCACACCCGGGCGAAGGCGACCAGCCCCGGGCTGAGCCACAGCGCCGCCTTCTCGGGGGCCGCCATCGCGAGGTTCTTCGGCACCATCTCGCCGATGACGAGGTGGAAGAAGACCACCGCGGCGAGGGCGATGACGTAGCCGAGCGGGTGAATCATGCCGTCCGGCAGGTGCAGCCACTCGAAGACCGGCTCCAGCAGGTGCGCGACCGTGGGCTCGGCGACCGCGCCGAGGGTCAGCGAGCAGACGGTGATGCCGAACTGGGCGGCGGCCATCATCTGCGGCAGCCGCTCCAGGCCGTACAGCACCTGGCGGGCCCGGGCCGTGCCCAGCGGTTCGATCTGGCTGCGGCGGACGGAGACGAGCGCGAACTCGGCGCCGACGAAGAAGCCGTTGGCGAGCACGAGCAGCCCGGCGAAGAACAGTTGTAGGACGCTCATCGGACGGCCTCCATGACGTTCACGGCCGGGACCGTGCGGACCAGTCGGACCCGCTCGGCGCGGTAGTGGCCCACCTGGCGCACGGCGAGCCGCCAGCCGGGCAGTTCGGCCCGGTCGCCGGGGGCCGGGATACGGCCGAGCAGATCGGCGACGAGTCCGGCGACGGTCTCGTAGGGCCCCTCGGGCACGACGAGACCGATGCGCTTCAGGACGTCGACCCGGCAGCCGCCGTCCACGTCCCAGGCGGGCCGGCCGTCCTCCGGCGGGGCGGGGGCGAGTTCGGGCACGTCCTTGGCGTCGTGCTCGTCGCGGACCTCGCCGACGAGCTCCTCGACGATGTCCTCCAGGGTGACCACGCCGGCCGTGCCGCCGTACTCGTCCACGACGACGGCGATGGGCTGCTCGCTGCGCAGCCGGGCGAGGAGGGGCTGGACGGGCAGCGTCTCGGGCACGAGCAGCGCCCGGCGCGCGATACGGCCGATCGGGGTACGCAGCCGGTCGTTGACGGGGACCGCCAGCGCGTCCTTGAGGTGGGCCATGCCGACCACGTCGTCGATCTTCTCCCGGTAGACGGGGAAGCGCGACAGCCCGGTGGCCCGGGTCAGGTTGACCACGTCCTCGGCGGTGGCCGAGTCCTGCAGGGCGCTGACCTTGACCCGCGGGGTCATGACGTGCTGCGCGGTCAGCTCGCCCAGGGAGAGGGTGCGCACGAACAGGTCGGCCGTGTCCTGCTCCAGAGCGCCGGCCTGTGCGGAGTGCCGGGCCAGGGACACCAGTTCGCCCGGGGTGCGGGCGGAGGCCAGTTCGTCGGTGGGCTCGACGCCGAGAGCGCGCACCAGCCGGTTGGCGACCGTGTTCAGCGCGGAGATCACCGGGCGGAACAGGCGGGAGAAGAGGTGCTGGGGGCCCGCGACGAAGCGCGCGACCTGGAGCGGGCGCGACACGGCCCAGTTCTTGGGCACGAGTTCGCCGATGACCATCTGGACCGCGGAGGCCAGCAGCATGCCGGTGACCACGGCCACACCGGAGACGGCGCCCCGGGGGACGCCTATCGCGGTGAACGGGCCGCGCAGCAGCGCGGCCAGGGCCGGTTCGGCGAGCATGCCGACGACCAGGGAGGTGATGGTGATGCCGAGCTGGGTGCCGGAGAGCTGGAAGGAGAGCTCCTTCAGCGACTCCACGACCGTGCCGGCGCGTGTGTCGCCGTCGGCGGCGGCCTTCTCGGCGTCCGGGCGCTCGACCGTCACCAGGCCGAACTCGGCCGCCACGAAGAAGCCGTTGGCCAGGATCAGCAGGAAGGCCGCTGCGAGGAGCAGCAAGGGGGTGGTCATGATGCCGCCGCCTCCATGTGGGGGGAGGGGGCGGCGCAGGTACTACAGGACGATCCGTCCATCGCCGGAGGGGGTCACTCCTCGGGTAGCAGGAACCCCTGTGCACCGGGCGCGGCGCCACAGGGGTGGAGGCGCGACGAAGACGCCTCCAACTCCAGATTAATCAAGACACGGCCCGGTGTGGCAGGGCGGACGTCACCGATTCATCCCTGATCTTCACCGGCCGGGGCCGTCGAGCGGGCTTCGGCGAGCGCCCGGAGCGCCCGCGCGTCGGCGATGGCGCGCTGCCGGGCGAGGCCCGGCTGGATGCCGAGCGCGGGCAGGCTGGTGCCGTCGCTGAGGTTGAGGAACACCCAGGGATCGCCCGGACGGAGATTCACCTGAAGGATTTCCGCCCAGGCCAGGCGCCGCCTGCTCGCGATGTTGACCACGGTGACGCCGGACTCGTCGGCGACCACCTTGATCCGGGCCAGTTGGGCGAGCGCCCAGAAGATGAGCGCTCCGGTGACGAAGAAGCTGGCCCGCTCACCCGGACCCAGGTCCAGCAGCAGGGCGACGCCTGAGATCACCAGGAAGATCGCCACACCGGCGGTGAGCAGGATCACCCGCGTGTGGCCCGGTCGGAAGGTCACGGGGAGGGCGGGAAGCTCGGACATCTGTTCGCGTACCTCTTACAGGCGGCAGGCGTGGATGGCGGTGGTCAGGATGGCCCGGGCGCCGATCTCGTAGAGGTCGTCCATGATCCGCTGCGCCTCCTTGGCGGGGACCATGGCGCGGACCGCGACCCAGCCCTCGTTGTGCAGCGGGGAGACGGTCGGCGACTCGAGTCCGGGGGTGAGCGCGACGGCCTTCTCGAGCTGCTCGACGCGGCAGTCGTAGTCCATCATCACGTACGTCCGGGCGACGAGGACGCCCTGGAGGCGGCGCAGGAACTGCTGGACCTTGGGCTCCTCGCCGTCGGCGCCGGTGCGGCGGATGACGACGGCCTCGGACTTCATGATGGGCTCGCCGAAGACCTCCAGACCCGCGTTGCGCAGGCTGGTGCCGGTCTCCACGACGTCGGCGATGACCTCGGCGACGCCCAGCTCGATCGCGGTCTCGACGGCGCCGTCCAGGTGGACGACGGAGGCGTCGACGCCGCTGTCCGCGAGGTGCCCGGCGACGATGCCCTCGTAGGAGGTGGCGACGGTGCGGCCCTTGAGGTCCGCGACGCCCGTCGCGGTACCGGGCTTGGCGGCGAAGCGGAACGTGGAGCGGGCGAACCCGAGCGGCAGGATCTCCTCGGCGTCGGCGCCGGAGTCGACCAGCAGGTCGCGGCCGGTGATGCCGATGTCGAGCCGGCCGGAGGAGACGTAGATCGCGATGTCGCGGGGGCGGAGGTAGAAGAACTCGACCTCGTTCACCGGGTCGACGATCCGCAGCTCCTTGGACTCCCGGCGCTGCTGGTAGCCGGCCTCATGCAGCATGTCCGCCGCAGGGCCGGACAGGGAACCCTTGTTGGGGACGGCGATGCGCAGCATGAGGTCGGCTTCCTTTGCGTTGGGTCGGAGTGGGAGCGTGAGCCGGTGCGGCTCAGAGGTGGGCGTAGACGTCGTCCAGGGAGATGCCGCGGGCGACCATCATCACCTGGACGTGGTACAGCAGCTGCGAGATCTCCTCGGCGGCCGCCTCCTTGCCCTCGTACTCGGCGGCCATCCAGACCTCGGCGGCCTCCTCGACGACCTTCTTGCCGATGGCATGGACCCCCTTGCCGACCAGCTCTGCGGTGCGGGAAGTGGCGGGATCGCCCTGGGCGGCCTTGTGCTGGAGCTCGGTGAAGAGCTCCTCGAAAGTCTTCTTGGACATGGTGATGCCCACCCTACGCGGTGCGGGCGGCTCCTCAGTGCCAGGGTTCGGATACCGAGCGGAGCGTGGCCGCGGTGGCGACCGCGGCGGTGACCGCCTCGTGCCCCTTGTCCTCGCTGGAGCCCTCGATGCCGGCCCGGTCCAGCGCCTGCTCCTCGGTGTCGCAGGTGAGCACGCCGAAGCCGACGGGGACGCCGGTCTCGACGGAGACCTGGGTGAGGCCCTGGGTGACCCCCTGGCACACATAGTCGAAGTGGGGGGTTCCGCCGCGGATCACGACGCCGAGGGCGACCACGGCGTCGTAGCCGCGGCCCGCGAGGACCTTCGCGGCGACCGGGAGCTCGAAGCTGCCGGGGACCCTGATCAGGGTCGGCTCGTCGATCCCCAGGTCGTGCAGGGCGCGCAGGGCGCCGTTCACCAGACCGTCCATCACCTTCTCGTGCCACTGGGCCGCGATGACGGCGACCCTGAGGTCGCTCGCGCCCCGTACGGACAGCTCCGGTGCACCCTTGCCGCTCACATCTCTCCTCAGTGCTGTTCGCTTACTGGTTGCCGCAGGTGGACGCGGGCGCGGCCGCGGCGGCGGCCACGGCCGGGGTGTCCAGCCAGGGCAGGTCGTGCCCCATCCGGTCCCGCTTGGTGCGCAGGTACCGGAGGTTGTGCTCGCCCGCCTGGACGGGCATCGGCTCGCGGCCGGTGACCTTCAGGCCGTGGCGCAGCAACGCGTCGGTCTTGTCGGGGTTGTTGGTCATCAGGCGGACGCCGCGCACGCCGAGGTCTGCCAGGATGCGCGCGCCGGCGCCGTAGTCGCGGGCGTCGGCGGGCAGGCCGAGTTCGAGGTTGGCGTCCAGGGTGTCGCGGCCCTGCTCCTGCAGTTGGTAGGCGCGCAGCTTGGACAGCAGGCCGATGCCGCGCCCCTCGTGTCCGCGGAGGTAGACGACGACGCCGCGGCCCTCGGCCTGGATGCGTTCGAGGGCGGCGTCGAGCTGGGGGCCGCAGTCGCAGCGCAGGGAGGCGAAGACGTCGCCAGTGAGGCACTCGGAGTGGACGCGGACCAGGACGTCCTCGCCGTCGCCGATCTCGCCGTGGACGAGGGCGACGTGCTCGACGCCGTCGACGGTGGACCGGTAGCCGTAGGCGGTGAAGGTGCCGTGCCGGGTGGGCAGCCGGGTCTCGGCCTCGCGGCGGACGGTGGGCTCGCTGTCCCGGCGGTAGGCGATCAGGTCCTCGATGGAGATGATCGTCAGGCCGTGCTTGCGGGCGAACGGGATCAGTTCGGGCAGCCGCAGCATCCGGCCGTCCTCGCCGGCAATCTCCACGATGGCCCCGGCCGGGCGCAGGCCCGCGAGGCGGGCGAGGTCGACGGCGGCCTCGGTGTGGCCGTTGCGGGTCAGCACGCCGCCGGGCCGGGCGCGCAGCGGGAAGACATGGCCGGGGCGGACCAGGTCGGTGGGCTCGGCGGTGCCGCTCGCCAGCAGCTGGAGCGTGGTGGCGCGGTCGGCGGCCGAGATGCCCGTGCTCACGCCGTGCGCGGCGGAGGCGTCCACGGAGACGGTGAACGCGGTCTTCATCGACTCGGTGTTGTCCTCGACCATCTGCGGCAGCCGCAGCCGGTCGAGTTCGGCGCCCTCCATGGGGGCGCAGATCAGGCCCCGGCACTCGCTCATCATGAAGGCGACGATCTCGGGGGTGGCCTTCTCGGCGGCGATGACGAGGTCGCCCTCGTTCTCCCGGTCCTCGTCGTCGACGACGACGATCGGGCGGCCTGCCGCTATGTCGGCGATGGCCTGCTCGACGGGGTCGAGCGCGAAGTCCTCGATGCGTTCGGTGCTGTGGAGCAGAGGTGCCGAGGTCATGCCGGCGCTCCTTCCAGAACGGGCCGCGCGTCCCTGCGGGAGCGCAGCCACCAGTCGCGCATGCCCCACAGGACGAGCGCGCCGTAGATGACGTAGACGAAGCCGGAGAAGGCGTAGCCGTTGGCGAAGTTGAGGGGGACGCCGACGAGGTCGACGAGCAGCCAGGCGATCCAGAACTCGACCATGCCCTTGGCCTGGGCGTACATGGCGACGATGGTGCCGACGAAGATGTAGGCGTCGGGCCAGGGGTCCCAGGACAGGGACGGGTAGGCCTTGAACAGCAGGGCGACGGCGACGGTGCCGGCGGCCGCGGCGGCGAGCATCACCGCGCGCTCGGTCCAGGTCGCGAACCGGGGCGCGATGTGGCCGTCCTCGGCGCGGTCCTTCCTGCGCTGCCACTGCCACCAGCCGTACAGCGCGACCGCCATGACGACGGCCTGCTTGCCGGCGCTGCCGGCCAGGTGGCCGTAGAAGGCGCCGAACAGGACCAGGCCGGACAGGAACTGCACCGGCCAGGTCCACAGCGAGCGGCGCCAGCCGAGGGCCAGGGTGATGAGGCCGAGTATGTTGCCGGTCATGTCGGACCAGATGATGTGCTGGCCGAAGAGCGTGAAGGCCTCGGAGTTCATCCAGTTCACTTGCCGTCCCCCTGTCCGGCCGCGAGCAGCCGCTCCACGTACTTGGCGATGACGTCGACCTCGAGGTTGACCGGGTCGCCGGGCTGCTTGTGGCCGAGCGTGGTCAGGGCGAGGGTGGTCGGGATGAGGCTCACCGTGAAGTGGTCGGGGCCGGCGTCGACGACGGTGAGGCTGATGCCGTCGACGGTGATGGAGCCCTTCTCCACGACATAGCGGGCGAGGTCCGCGGGCAGCGAGACCTTCACGATCTCCCAGTTGTCGGACGGCTTGCGCTCCAGGACCTCACCGGTGCCGTCCACGTGCCCCTGCACGATGTGCCCGCCGAGGCGCGCGCCCACCGCGGTGGGGCGCTCGAGGTTCACACGGGAGCCGACACCGAGCGCGCCGAGGCTGGAGCGGTTCAGGGTCTCGGCCATGACGTCGGCGGTGAACTCGTCGCCCTCGTGGTCGACGACGGTGAGACAGACCCCGTTCACGGCTATGGAGTCGCCGTGCTGCGCGCCCTCGGTCACTACGGGGCCACGGAGCCGGAAGCGGGAGGCGTCGCCGAGATTCTCGACGGCGGTGACCTCACCCAGCTCTTCGACGATTCCGGTGAACACTTCCCGGGTCCTCCTGCCTCATGGGGCACGGACTCCGGGGCCTGTCGAAGACGACAGAATCAACGGGAGAACAGCTCCGGGACGACGCCGAACGGGGACCCGTCCGCACGCGGACGCGTCCAGATTCGGCGGCGCGCATGAAGGCATGCCCGCCCGCCGCGCACTGCCTCCCATCCGGACTTTAACCGTCGGTCCAGGAATTTCACCTGGTCAACCGGCCGCTGGAAGCGACCGGGTCGCGGACTGTAACCGCCGGTTCGGACTTTCACCGACCCCGGAGTGCGCTGCTTCTGGTACAGGGCCAGTGTGCCACGGCCGACGCGGGTCCATGCGGGCGAATGTTGTGGAGTGACTCACAGAAGACCCACTCGGACTTTCCGGGACGCTATTGGTCCGGACCATTGACCGTACTGGTCTAGTCCTTTTAGGGTGCGGGCGGGCCCGGCGGCGGTGACGACGGCCCTTGCCCGCCGCCGGGCCGCCCAGGGCGGGTTCGGCCCTGTCACGTTCCGCGTGGCCGCGTTGTCCCCACGGACGGAGGGCACTCCACTCGGGAGTGCCCCGGCGTCCGGAGGGACGGAATCAACATGGCCACGATCCTGGTGACCGGCGGGACCGGCACACTCGGCCGGCTCGTCACCGAACGGCTGCGGGCGGACGGGCACGAGGTGCGGGTGCTCAGCCGGAGCTCCCGGCCGTACGCCGTCGACCTGCGCACGGGCGGCCCGGGTCTGGACACGGCCCTCGCGGGCGTGGAGACGGTCGTGCACTGCGCGAGCAACCCCCGCGGCGGCGACGAGCGGGCGGCGGACCATCTGATCGCGGCGGCCCGGCAGGCGGACGTGGGCCACCTGCTGTACATCTCCATCGTGGGCGTCGACGAGGTGCCGTACGGCTACTACCGCTCCAAGCTCGCGGTGGAGCGGCGGATCGAGGAGTCGGGGCTCGGCTGGACCGTGCTGCGCACGACGCAGTTCCACGACCTGGTGGCCTCGGCGCTGCGCGCGCTCACCAGGTCGCCGGTCGTGCCGCTGCCGGCCGGGGTGCCGGACCAGCCCATCGAGGTGGCCGAAGTCGCCGACCGCCTGGCCGAGTTGGCCGCCGGCCCACCGGCCGGCCGGGTCCCCGACATGGGCGGCCCGCAGGTGCGTTCGTTCGAGTCGCTGGCCCGCGCCTACCTCCGGGCGACCGGCCGTCGCCGGGCGCTGGTACCCGTACCGCTCTTCGGCAGCACCTACCGCGCCTTCCGCGCGGGCGCCCATCTGACGCCCCCGGAGCAGGCGGTCGGCAAGGGCACCTTCGAGGACTATCTGGCCCGGCGGGCGGGGCGTCGAGGGTGAGCGGGCTGCCGGGGCCGGCCGGGCGGGCTTCGGGGCGCACACCTGGCCGACGCACGGGCCCAGCGGTCGGCGTCTGCAAACATCCGTCGCCAAATACGCGCCACCGGTCGACGTTTCGAACACGCGCTCGCTGAACGGATTCTGCGATCGGCACAGGCGAACAGCGCGGATCGGAAACCGAACGAAGCCGAGCGGACTAGGCCGAGCGGGCTTCGGCGGCGGGCCCGGGCGAGGCCCCGGTCGCCGGGCCCGTCCTAGCGGTCGGGCGGGGTGAAGAGTTCGTCCTGGGCCCGGTCCCGTGCTGTCAGCAGGGCGCCGCGGAGGACCGCGGCGCCGCCGAGGCGGCCCGCACGGACCTCGGTGTCCAGGGGTGACATCCGGCGCAGCCGCTCGGCGACGCGGTCGGCGAGGACCGCTCCCCCGGCCTGTCCGATCTCCCCGCCGAGGACCACGCAGCCCGGGTCGAGGATGGAGACGACCGAGGCGGCGCCGATGGCGATCCGGTCGGCGAGGGCGTCGAGGAAGCGTTCGGCGGGACCGGCCCCGGCCGTCCCGCCGGGCGCCTCCGTCACCCGCGCCACCGCCGCGCGCACCACCACCGCCACGCCCGGCCCGTCCGCCCGCTCCGCCGGCGGCAGACCGTGCAGCTCGGCCAGCCGGGCGATCGCCGCCGCTCCGGCCAGGGAGTGGAAGCCGCCGTCGCAGTCCGTCGCCGACGGCAGGGTCACCGTGCCCGGGACCGGCAGGAAGCCGATCTCGCCCGTCCCGCCGGAGGCACCGCGGCGCAGGGCGCCGTCGAGGACGACCGCGGCGCCCACGCCGTGGCCTAGCCAGAGCAGGACGAAGGTGTCCCGGTCCCGGGCGGCGCCCTCGCGCTGCTCGGCCAGGGCGGCCAGGTTGGTCTCGTTCTCCACGGTCACCCGGGCCTCGGGCATCCGTTCCTGAAGGGCCGCGGCGAGCCGGCGGTGCCAGGCCGGCAGACCGCCGGAGTCGCGGAGGTCGCCGGTGGCCGGGTCGACGAGGCCCGGCGCCCCGATCCCGACGGTGTGCGGCCGCCGGCCCCCGGCCCGCTCGACGGTCCGCTCCACGGCGGCCACCGCCTGCTCCAGGGCGGGCCCGGTACCGGTGTCCCCGCCGATGGGCGCCGAGCCCTCGGCCAGCACGCGCCCCACGAGATCGGAGACCAGCACGAGGACGCCCTCGGTGCGCACGTCGAGCGCGGCGAGGTGGGCGCGGTCGGCCACGATGCCGTACAGCCGGGCGTTCGGGCCGCGGCGCTGCTCGCCGGACTCCCCCACCACCGTGATCAGGCCGGAGACGCTGAGCCGCTCCACCAGGTCGGCGACCGTGGGCCGGGACAGTCCGGTGAGCTGCTTCAACTGCCCTGCCGTCAGCGGGCCTTCCCGCTGCAGCAGACGCAGGGCGTGCCGGTCGTTGATGGCCCGGGCGGTGCTCGGTGATGCGGGCATGACGGGCATCCTCCCAGACCTGCGCGGCCGACTTTTCCACTATCTATCAGGCAGGGTCCCTGATAGTTTACGCCCGGGCGGCGACGGCGCCGCGGCAGGACCTGGGGAGGGACCGGAACATGGGTGACGTGAGCCATGCGCCTGACGAGGTGAGGCGCGCCCGGTACGCCGTGGCGGCCGTGTTCGCCGTGCACGGCGCCGTGACCGGCTCCTTCGCCACCCGGGTGCCCTGGGTGCAGGAGCACGCCTCGCTGAGCGCGGGGCAGCTCGGCTTCGCCCTGGCGTTCACGGCGTTCGGCGCCTCGTGCGCGATGCCGCTGGCGGGCCGGATCAGCCACACCTTCGGCAGCCGAACGGCGCTGCGGGGGCTGCTCGCGCTGTGGACCCTGTCGCTGGTCCTGCCGGCCCTCGCGCCGAACATGTACACGCTGTGCCTGGCGATGTTCGTCTACGGCGCGAGCGCGGGCATGGCCGACGTGGCGATGAACGCCCTGGGCGTCGAGGTGGAGCGGCTGCTCGGCAAGTCGATCATGTCGGGCCTGCACGGCATGTGGAGCGCGGGCGCGCTCGTCGGCTCGGCGGCCGGCACCCTCGCCGCCCATCTGGGCTCGGACGCGCGTCTGCACTTCGCGCTCGCCGCGGCCGTCCTCACCGCGCTCGGGCTGGCGGCCTGCTCGGGGGTGCTGGACGTGCAGGCCGCCGAGGACGAGGAGCCGCCCCCGCGGTTCACGCTGCCGCCCCGCTCGGCACTGCTGATCGGCGCGGTCGGGTTCTGCGCGGTGTTCGCCGAGGGGGCGAGCCTGGACTGGTCGGCGGTGTTCCTGCGGGACCGGCTGGACAGTTCGGCCGGGGTCGCGGCCGCCTGCACCACCGGGTTCATGCTGACCATGGCGGTGGCCCGGATCGCCGGGGACGCGGTGGTGAACCGGTTCGGCGCGGTGCGCACGGTGCGGGCAGGCGGGGTGCTGGCCGGGCTCGGCGGCCTGCTGGTCGTCCTCGCCGGGCACCCGGCGGTGGCGATGACCGGGTTCGCGCTGATGGGGCTCGGCATCGCGGTCGTCGTACCGCTGTGCTTCGCGGCGGCCGGGCACGCCGGCCCCAACCCCAGTCAGGCCATCGCGGGCGTGGCGACCATCACGTACACCTCGGGCCTGATCGCGCCCAGCCTGATCGGCGGGGTGGCGCAGGCGACCAGCCTGATGGTCTCGTTCTGCGTGGTGACCGTGCTCGCCTGCGGCCTCGCGGCGTTCGCGGGTGTGCTGCGCACCGCCGAGCGCGGCGGCGCGGAGATCAGTCCTGCGGTCGCAGAAGTTCCCGGCCCACGGCCCTGAAGGCGTCGCTCCACGGCGCCGGGCGGAGCGTCGTCGCGTCCAGCCGGACCAGGACCCGGGTGCCGCGGGCGTAGGTCTGCGCGCCGTCGGCCGAGCAGAAGCGGAAGCCGTAGGTGAGGCCCGTGGTGCCGAGCCGTTCCAGCCACAGATGGACGGCGTAGGTGCCCGGGCGGGTGACCGGCGCCTCGTAGCCGATGGTCAGTTCGCGAACGGCGTTGCAGGCGTCGCCGGCGGCGTGCCAGTCGCCGTCGAAGCGGACGCCGTGCTCGTTCCACAGCTCGGTCCAGGCGCGCTCGACCATCAGCGGGTAGCGGGCGTTGTGCAGCAGTCCGAGCGCGTCCAGGTCGTCGAAGTGGACGGTGACGGGGATCAGCCGGCCGTGGGCGACGGCGGGGGCGATCGGGGCTTCGGCGGTCACGGAGGTGCTCCTGGGCGACGGGACGGGACGATGTGGACCACTCCATACTAAGCGACCGCTCAGGCGGGTTCGCCGGACACCGCAGGTCAGGCACGTGAGCGCGGTCCGCGAGGGGGCCGGGTGCACGGGAAGCCGGCCGGTACCCCCGACAATGGCCTGGAACGTCTTCACGTACAGAGAAAGCGAAACCCCACCATGGACCTCGGCGTGCGCTGGAAGCTGCACGGTGACGGGCGCACGCCCGCACCCGGAGCGGTGGTACGCCCCGACGAACGGCTCTCCTGGCCGCGCACGGTGGGCCTCGGCGCCCAGCACGTCGTGGCGATGTTCGGAGCCTCCTTCGTGGCCCCCGTGCTCATGGGCCTGAACCCGAACCTGGCGATCATGATGTCGGGCGTGGCGACCGTGATCTTCCTGCTCGCCACCCGGGGCCGGGTCCCGAGCTATCTGGGCTGCTCCCTGTCCTTCGTGGGGGTGGCCGCGGTCATCCGGGCGCAGGGGGGCACGAGCGCCACCGTGACCGGCGCGGTCCTGGTGGTCGCCGCCGTGCTGTTCCTGGTGGGACTCGCGGTGCGGCGCTTCGGCGCGCGGGTCATCCACGCCGCCATGCCGCCGATCGTCACCGGCGCGGTCGTGATGCTGATCGGCTTCAACCTGGCTCCGGTGACGGCCTCCACCTACTGGCCGCAAGACCAGTGGACGGCCCTGCTGGTGATGCTCTTCACCGGACTGGCGGTCGTCTGCCTGCGCGGTTTCTGGTCGCGCATCGCGATCTTCCTGGGCCTGGTCTTCGGGTACGGGATCTCCTGGATCTTCGACCTGGTCTTCGGCAAGATCCACTCGGTGGACGCGAGCGGCAAGCTCACCGACCACTGGCGACTGGACCTCTCCGGCGTCTCCAAGGCCGACTGGATCGGGCTGCCGTCCTTCCACGGGCCTTCGTTCCAGTGGTCGGCGATCCTGGTCGCGCTGCCGGTCGTCATCGCGCTGATCGCCGAGAACGCCGGGCACGTCAAGGCGGTCGGGGAGATGACCGGCGACCCGCTGGACGACGAGCTGGGCACCGCGATCTCCGCGGACGGCGTCGGTTCGATGCTGTCGACCGCGGTGGGCGGCCCGCCCACCACCACCTACTCCGAGAACATCGGCGTGATGGCCGCGACCCGCGTCTACTCCACCGCCGCCTACTGGGCCGCGGCCTGCTTCGCGCTGCTGTTCGGCCTCTGCCCGAAGTTCGGCGCGGTCGTCGCCGCGATCCCGGGCGGGGTGCTCGGCGGCATCACCGTCATCCTCTACGGCATGATCGGCCTGCTGGGGGCGCAGATCTGGATCAACGCCAAGGTCGACCTGCGCAACCCCCTGAACCTGGTGCCGGCCGCCGCGGGCATCATCATCGGCGTCGGCAACGTCACCATGAAGTTCACCGACACCTTCTCGCTCAGCGGCATCGCGCTCGGCACCCTGGTCGTCATCACCGGCTACCACGCGCTGCGCGCCTTCGCGCCGGCCCATCTCAAGACCCAGGAGCCGCTGCTGGACGAGGGCACGTCCAGCTACGACGAGAACGACCGGCGCGCCGAGTCGTAGGCGGGTCCCGCCCGCCGCGCGTTCCCCCGTTCCGGGGAAGCGGCGGGCCGGTCGCCGCGCGGCCCGGCCCCGGGCTGCCACTCTTCCCCCATGGCGCAGCCGGAACACCTCACCACGCCCGTCGACGCCGTCCTGGCCCGGATGCGCTCCCTCGACGCGGAGTTGCCCGAGCGGGACGGGGTCGCCGTGTTCAACCGCGTCTACCTCGCCGTCACCGAGGAGGTCGGCCGGCGCCTGGACGCGGGCGTGTTCGCGGACCGGCGGGCGGCGGCCACGCTGGACGTACGGTTCGCCGAGCGGTACCTGGCCGCGGTCGAGGCGGCGGAGCGGGACCGCCGTCCGCCCGCCTGCTGGCGGCCGCTGTTCCAGTTCCGCCGCCACCCCGGGGTACGGCCGCTGCAGTTCGCGCTCGCGGGCATCAACGCCCACATCGGGCACGACCTGGCGCTCGCCGTGGTGGACGCCTGCCGGACGCTCGGTTGCGAACCGGCGGATCTGGAGGACGAGTTCGACCGCGTGGGCGACCTCCTCGCCTCGCTGGAGGAGCGCATCCGGGAGGACCTGATGCCGGGGCCCGACCTGCTCCAGATCGCCGACCCGATCACCCATCTGCTGGGCTCGTGGAGTCTGGAGCGGGCGCGGGAGGCGACCTGGGCGGCGGCCCGCGCGCTGTGGGCGCTGCGCCACTGCGGGGGCCTCGCCGGGGAGTTCACCGAGCGGCTGGACGCGGCGGTCGGCTTCGCGGGGCGGATGCTGCTGACGCCGTGCGGCGACTGACCCGGGCTCTTCCGGCCAACCTCCGCCGGGTCTCCTGGAACTGCGCTGCGATCTCGGTAGGTTGAACCGGGAACCGACCGCGAAGGAGTCACGGCACATGGCTACTCGACTGGGCCTCGGCCTCCCGCAGAACCGGCAGTACGACCTGGGCAGGGACGTGCCCGACGTGGCGCGCACGGCGGAGCGGATCGGGTACGACAGCCTGTGGGTGTACGAGCGCGCCCTGGTCCCGGACCCCGCCCACCAGGGCCTCTACGGCATCCCGGGGCTCCCCTGGCCCGACTCCTACCGCGGCGTCGCGGAGCCGCTGGTCACCCTGACCCTCGCGGCGGCCGCCACCGAACGCGTCGAGCTGGGCTCCAGCGTGCTGGTCGCGCCGCTGCACCTGCCCTTCCAGCTCGCCAGGTCCCTCGCCACGCTGGACGCGGCGAGCGGGGGCCGGGTGCTCGCCGGGTTCGGCACCGGCTGGTCCCACGACGAGTACGCGGCGGCGGGCGTACGGCCCTTCGAGGAACGCGGGCAGGTGCTGGACGAGCTGATCGACGTGTGCCGGGCCGTGTGGGGCCCGGACCCGGTCGTGCACGAGGGCCGGATCAGCCGGATCTCCTCCGCGGTGGTCGGCCCCAAGCCGGCCCGGCCGATCCCGATCCTGCTCGCGGCGAGCGGCCGGCGCGCACAGCGGCGTCTGGTGGACCACGCCGACGGCTGGCTCCCGGTGGGCACGGGCGTCGAGCAGATCGCCGCCCAGTGGGCGGAGTTGCGGGAGCTGGCCGCCGAGCGCGGCCGCGAGGAGCCGATCCGGACCGTGCTGCGGGTCAACGCGGTGCACTCGGCCAAGCCCTACGAGGGCGGGGACCGGCGGCCGTTCCAGGGCGACGCCGGCCAGATCGCCGAGGACCTGGCCCGGCACGCGGAGATCGGCCTGGACGAGATCCTCGTGGACCTGCAGAGCACCCCGCGCGACGCCCAGGAGCTCAAGGACGTCGCCGCCGAGGTGTTCGAGAAGGCGCGGGCGGCCGGAGTCTAGGTCCGGCCGCCCGCGCCTCGGTCCGTTCCGGCCCGGGGCCGGTCAGTCCTCGGGCAGCTCCACCGGGGCGATCTCGTCGTAGACGTCGCCCGGGCCCGGGTTGGTCGGGTCGGTCTCGCCGCCGAAGTGGTGCATCACGCCCCAGACCGCGTTCAGCGCGGTCTGGATCGCGCCCTCGGCCCAGCCCGCCGTCCAGGAGATGTCGTCGCCGGCGAGGAAGATGCCCCGCTTGTCCTCGGGCAGCCGGTCCTGCATGAAGTGCGTGAACAGGCGCCGCTGGTAGCGGTAGTGGCCGGGCAGGTTGGCCTTGAACGCGCCCATGAAGTAGGGCTCGTTCTCCCAGGAGACGGTCACCGGGTTGCCGATGATGTGCTTCCTGATGTCGACCTTCGGGTAGATCTCGCCGAGCGACTTCAGCATGACCTCCATCCGCTCGTTCGCGGACAGCGGCAGCCACTTCAGGCTGTCGTCGCACCAGGTGTAGGACAGGCAGATCACGGCCGGCCTGTCCGGGCCGTCGTCCAGCAGGTAGGTGCCGCGGGTCATGCGGTCGGTGAGCGTCATCGACATGACGTCCCGGCCGGTCTCCTCGTCCTTGTCCAGCCAGAACGGCCGGTCGACCGGGACGAAGAGCTTCGAGGACTCCATGTAGTGGGTGCGCTCGATGGCGGTCCAGTGGTCGATCGGGAAGAGCGAGTCGTCGCAGGCGATCTTCGACAGCAGCATCCAGGACTGGGCGGTGAACACCGCCGCCCGGTAGGTGCGGATGTCGCCGTTCGCGTCGGTGACGGTGATCCGGTTGCCCGAGGTGCGGTGCAGCCGGGTCACGGCGGGGCGGGGCTCGCCGTCCACGTGCAGGGACTTCAGCGAGGTGCCGTACGGCCAGTGGACGATCTTCTCCGGCTCGCGCTCCCAGAGCCGCAGCGGCAGCTGCTGGGAGCCGCCGACGATGCCGCGGTGGTGGTCGTCCGCCTCGGTGTAGACGACGCGCAGGATCTCCAGGATGGAGTTCGGGAAGTCGGTGTCCCAGCCGCCGGTGCCGAAGCCGACCTGGCCGAAGATCTCCCGGTGCCGGAAGGACCTGAAGGCCTCGGAGTCGCAGAGGAAGCCGTAGAAGGTCTGGTTGTCGAGCTTCTCGACCAGCCGGGCCCAGATCTCACGGATGCGCGGCACGTCCCGCTCGCGCAGCGCGCGGTTCATGTCGGAGAAGTCGGCGCCGTCCTCCAGGCACCTGTTCCAGGCGTCGGCGACGTCCCGGTACACCTGGGGCAGGTCGTCGACGGTCTCGGCGTAGTGCGACTCGCCCTTGAGGTCCACGACGGTGGACGGGGTGGTCTCGGCGAGCGGGTTCGGGAACGGCCTGGTCTCCAGGTCCACCAGGTCGATGTAGTGCTGCAGCGCGGTGGAGGACGGCGGGAAGCGCATCGCGCCCATCTCGGCGGTCAGCGACTCGTCGCAGCCCTCGAAGCCGACCGTGCGCAGCCGGCCGCCGAGCTGGTCGGCCTCGTAGACGACGGGCTTGAGGCCCATCTTCATCAGCTCGTAGGCGGCCACCACACCGGACAGACCGCCGCCGATGACGGCGACCTCGGCGCCGTGCTCGGTCGCCGGGATCTGGCCCAGGCCCGCCGGGTGGGCGAGGAAGTCGTCGTAGGCGTAGGGGAAGTCCGGGCCGAACATGGTGATCGGCGGCTGCTGCTCGTCTGCGTGCTCGACGGCGTTGGGCACGGTGGACGTCATGGGGTACGGACTCCTTGCGCGGGGGTGGATCTGGAGAAGCTGGGCGTGATCAGACGAGGGACCGGTACAGCCCGGGGCGGCGGTCCTTCAGGTACGGGTTGGCCTCGCGGGAGGCGGCCAGGAAGCCCGGGTCGGCGTCGGCGAGGACCAGTTGCTCCTCGCGGCCGGCGCGGGCGCGGGCGACGCCGTCGGGGCCGGCCAGAACGGACAGACCGACGAACTCGAACTCGCCCTCGCGGCCGACCCGGTTGACGTAGGCCACGTACATCTGGCTCTCCCAGGCCCGCACCGGCACCAGGGACTCGGCGACGAACTGGAAGGGGTGCATCTGCGCCGTCGGCACGACGAGGAGGTCGGTGCCGGCCAGGGCGTGCGCCCGTACGTTCTCCGGGAACTCGACGTCGTAGCAGATCATCAGGCCGACGGTCAGCCCGTTCAGCTCGGCCTGCACGACCGGCTGCTCGCCGGGCGTGAAGTGGTCCCGTTCGAAGCAGCCGAAGAGGTGGGTCTTGCGGTAGTTCGCGAGCCGGGCGCCGTCGGCGGAGATCAGCTGGGCGGAGTTGTAGACGGCGTCGCCGTGGCGCTCGGGGTAGCCGTAGGCGATCGCCAGACCGTGCCGGCCGGCGATCTCGGCGACCGCGTCCGCGGAGTCGCCGTCGGCGGGCTCGGCGAGGCGGGCGATGCCGTCGCCGATCGCGTACCCGGTGAGGAACATCTCCGGCGCGGCCAGCAGCGCGGCGCCCGCGGCGGCGGCCCGGCCCGCGGCCTCGTCGAGAACCTTGAGGTTCTCGGCGATCGAGCCGGGGCGGCCGGAGCTCTGGAGCAGGGCGGTGCGCATGCGTTTCCTCACCGGGAAGGGGGTTTGGGGGGCCATTAAGAAGGTACGGTCGGCGCGCTCGGCCGGACAAGGAGGAGCCGTTGCGCGCCGGTGCGCGGTTCGTTGCGTGGCGAGCGGGTCGCACGGCGATTCGTTGCGCGCCCGGCGGTGGAGCCCGCGTACGCCCTGGGGCGCAGGTCGCGGCGGGGTTACCCGCCGGACGGCGGAGGCGGGACGCCGTCTGGGGAGCGATGTGCGAACGGCGCGCCGCCGGGAGAGTGATGTGCGTTCAGTTCACGCGCTCCACCTGCGGAAAGGACCGTCATGCGACGTCGTACGAGGATCGCCGCCGTCACCGCCGCCCTGCTGATCACCGCCGGAGCCGCCGACTCGGCGACGGCGTCCGGGCAGGGTCCGCGACAGCAGCACCGGCACGAGGCGGCCGCGCTCACCGGAACGGCCAAGCTGTACCGGTCGGCCGGCGACGACATCACCTTCTCCTTCGACGCGCATCTCGCGGCCGGGGACACGAAGAACCCGGGGGCGGCCACCGGTACCTTCCGGTTCAGCCACTACCTGCACGGCAAGGGCGCCTGGGCCAGGGCGAAGGTCGACTGCCTGGTCACGGGCGGGGAGGTCGCCGTCGTCTCCGGGGTGATCACCGACTCCGACCTGCCGGGCGCCAAGGGCCGCCGGGTCGGCGTCACGGTCCAGGACCTCGGCCGGCACGACCGGCTGGGCTACAGCTGGGCCGCGACGAAGGACCTGGGGCCGCGGAACCTGCCCAAGTGCGTCTCGTCGGCGCCGTTCGAGAAGGTGCGCCAGGGCACGGGCGACTTCCACGTCGTGCCGTGGCGGCCCGCGCTCTAGGCCTTCCGTGACTGCTCCGCGGGACCGCGGAGCGGGTCCGGACCGGCGGCGGGGCCGGTGACGGGGTGGCGGCCCGGCTCGCCGGCACGGACCGGGCCGGACACCCGCGGCAAGCGGGGGTCCGGCCCGCGGGTCGCGGCAGCCTTTCAGGGGGAGCCTGCCGGGGCGTACGGCCCGGCACGGAGCCCGGTCTAGCCCGGGGCGCCCGAGGAGAAGCGGCGCAGCAGCGGAGACAGCACCAGCACCGACTTGGTCCGCTCCACGAACGGCTCTCCGGCGATACGTTCCAGCACCCGTTCGAAGTGGCGCATGTCCGAGGCGAAGACCTGGACGACGGCGTCCGCGTCACCCGTGACGGTCGACGCGGCCACGACCTCCTGGTAGCGCTCCAGGCCTCGCTGGATGGTCTCGGGCGAGGTGTTGCGCCGGCAGTAGATCTCGACGAACCCCTCGGTCTCCCAGCCCAGCGCCGCCGGGTCCACCCGGACGGTGAACCCGGTGATGGCCCCGGTGGCCCGCAGCCGGTCCACGCGCCGCTTGACGGCGGGCGCGGACAGGCCGACGAGCTGCCCGATGTCCGCGTAGGAGCGGCGCGCGTCCTCGGCGAGGGCGTGCACGATGCGTTCGTCGAGATCGTTCAGCACGAGCGGTGGTTCATTTCTCCGGGGCGGTCACTTCTCGGCCGCGACCGCGTCGTCCTCGGCGGTCGCGAGACGGGAGCGGCGATGGCCGTACCCGAAGTAGAACACGAGCCCGACCGCCATCCAGACACCGAAGACCACCCAGGTGACGGCGGAGAGGCTGAACATCATCCAGGCGCAGCAGGCGAAGCCCAGCGCAGGCAGCACCCACGACAGCGGGACCCGGAACGTGCGCTTCATGTCCGGGCGGGTACGGCGCAGCACCACCACGGCGACGTTGACCAGGGCGAAGGCGAACAGCGTGCCGATGCTGGTGGCGTCGGCGAGCTGGCCCAGCGGGATCGCGGCGGCGAGGACGCCGCAGAACAGCGACACGATCACCGTGTTGGCGCGGGGCGCGCCGGTCTTCGGGTTGACCCGGGCGAAGACCTTGGGCACGAGGCCGTCGCGGGACATGGCGAAGAGGATGCGGGTCTGGCCGTAGAGCACGGTCAGGACGACGCTCGCGATGGCGATGACGGCGCAGAACGCCAGCAGGGTGCCCCAGAAGCTCTGGCCGGTGACGTCCGTCATGATCTGGGCGAGCGCGGCCTCGGAGTCCTCGAACGTCCGCCAGGGCTTCGCGCCCACCGCGACGGTGGCGACCAGCACGTACAGGGCGGTCACGATGACGAGGGACAGCATGATCGCGCGCGGCAGGTCCCGCTGGGCGTTCTTCGCCTCCTCACCGGCGGTGGAGGCGGCGTCGAAGCCGATGTACGAGAAGAACAGCGTGGCGCCGGCCGCGCTCACACCCCCCATGCCGAGCGGCATGAAGTGCGCGTAGTTGCCGGACTTGAAGCCCATGAAGCCGATGGCGCAGAAAAGGATCAGCGCGGCGATCTTCACGCACACCATGATCGTGTTGGCGCGCGCGGACTCCTTGGCGCCGCCGAGCAGGAACGCCATCGCGAGCAGCACGACGATCAGCGCGGGCAGGTTGAAGACACCGCCGTCGCCGGGCGGCGCGGACAGGGCGTCCGGGATGGTGACGCCGATGGTGCCGGCGAGCAGTTCGTTCAGGTACTCGCCCCAGCCGACGGCGACCGCGGCCACCGAGACGCCGTACTCCAGGAGCAGGCACCAGCCGCAGACCCAGGCGATCAGTTCGCCCATGGTTGCGTATGCGTACGAGTACGAGGATCCGGAGACCGGGATGGTGCCCGCGAGCTCGGCGTAGGAGAGGGCCGAGAAGAGTGCGGTGAGTCCGGCGATCACGAAGGAGAGGATGACGGCCGGACCCGCCTTCGGAACGGCCTCGCCGAGGACGACGAAGATGCCGGTGCCGAGGGTGGCGCCGATGCTGATCATCGTCAGCTGCCACAGCCCGAGGGATCGCCGCAGCGTCCCTCCCTCGCCCTGGCCGCCCTCCGCGACCAGTCGTTCCACTGGCTTGCGACGCATGAGGCGCGCGGCGACGCCCGGGGACGCCGGGGCGGCCGTTCTCTTGTCTTGCGGTGGTGCGCCTTGCTCGAGCACGCGCTGGGCTCCTTATCGCTGCCGGTCAGGACGGACGAGGACCGGCGGAAGCCCGTCAGGGCAGGAACCCGCCGAGCGGAGTCCCCGCCACGCCACCTACAGCGCAGCACCCTATGAGGCGCGGCTTCGCGGGCGTAATGCAGCAAGGTTGCGCATGCCCGCATGATCATTGCGTTGATCCGGAGCCGGTGCCCTTTTGTTGCGCCCGGACCGCGAACCGTTGCGCGACCACCCCGCCGATCCCTTTTCTCACGCTTTCTCCGGCTCCCTCGCGCCGGTCCTTTCCTCCGTCCGCGTCCCCCCGGCCGGCGAGGGACTCGCGCGGCCGCAGCGCGTCCGGCACACATGCCGACGGCCCCCGGCCGTCCCGGGAGCGGGAGCGGTGGGGGCCGTACGGAAGGAGGTTTTCCGGGTGTGTCAGTTCCAGCTGGCGTGCAGCGGCTTGCCCTCGGCGTAACCGGCGGCGCTCTGGACGCCCACGACGGCCTTCTCGGAGAACTCTTCCAGGGAGCCGGCGCCGGCGTAGGTGCAGGAGGAACGGACGCCCGCGATGATCGAGTCGATCAGGTCCTCGACGCCCGGGCGGGCCGGGTCGAGGAACATGCGGGAGGTGGAGATGCCCTCCTCGAACAGGGACTTGCGGGCGCGGTCGTAGGCGGACTCCTCCGAGGTGCGGTTGAGCACCGCGCGCGCGGAGGCCATGCCGAACGACTCCTTGTAGAGGCGGCCGCCGGCGTCCTGCTGGAGGTCGCCCGGGGACTCGTAGGTGCCCGCGAACCAGGAGCCGACCATCACGTTGGACGCGCCGGCCGCGAGGGCCATGGCCACGTCGCGCGGGTGCCGCACACCGCCGTCGGCCCACACGTGCTTGCCGTACTTCCTCGCCTCGGCGGCGCACTCCAGGACCGCGGAGAACTGCGGCCGGCCTACGCCGGTCATCATCCGGGTGGTGCACATCGCGCCGGGTCCGACGCCGACCTTGATGATGTCCGCGCCGGCGTCGATCAGGTCCTTGACGCCCTCGGCGGAGACGATGTTGCCCGCCGCGATCGGCACGTGCGGGTCGAGCGCGCGCACCAGCTTGATGGCGCTGATCATCGACTCCTGGTGGCCGTGCGCGGTGTCGATGACGAGGGTGTCCACGCCTGCGTCGAGGAGCTGCTTGGCCTTGCCGGCCACGTCGCCGTTGATGCCGACGGCGGCGGCGACGCGCAGCCTGCCGTTCGCGTCCACGGCCGGGGTGTACAGCGTGGCGCGCAGGGCCCCCTTGCGGGTGAGGATGCCGGCGAGCCGGCCGTCCTCGTCCACGGCCGGGGCGTAGCGGCGGTTGTGCGTGTCGAGGATGTTGAAGGCCTCGCGCGGGTCGATGTCGGCGTCCAGCAGCAGCAGGTCCCTGGACATGACCACTTCGAGCTGGGTGAAGCGGTCGACGCCGCTGAGGTCCGCGTCGGTGACGACGCCGACTGGCCGCTGCTCCTCGTCGACGACCACACCGGCGTTGTGCGCGCGCTTGGGCAGCAGGGCCAGGGCGTCGGCGACGGTCTGGTGCGGGGCCAGCACGATCGGGGTGTCCAGCACCAGGTGGCGGCTCTTGACCCAGGAGACGACGTCGGCGACCACGTCGATCGGGATGTCCTGCGGGATGACCACGAGGCCGCCGCGCCGGGCGACCGTCTCGGCCATGCGACGGCCGGCGATGGCGGTCATGTTGGCGACGACGAGCGGGATGGTGGTACCCGTGCCGTCCGGCGAGCCGAGGTCCACGCCCTGACGCGAGCCCACCGCGGAGCGGCTCGGCACCATGAACACGTCGTCGTACGTCAGGTCGTACGGGGGCTGGATGTCATTGAGGAAACGCACGTGCCGCACATCCCAGTCGATCAGAGGTGACCCCCCGACGGGTGCGCCAGGGGGAAAAGAGCACGTACTTCATTGTCCCATGACGGCCGGACGGTCACGCCCTCACAGAACCTCCAGGGCCGCCGGAGGGGGTCTTGGAGGATCCCCCAAGGGCCAGCAGGACGTCGAGGGCGGGGGTGCGGTCCACGGCCTCCTCGAAGACGTCCTGCGCGGTCAGCCACTCCGGCGGGTTCGCCCGGGCGTACTCCCGCCAGCCCCGTACGACGACCACGAGGCCCCGTTCGACGGAGCCCTCGGGCCAGACGGTGTGGTCGGACAGGGAGTCCGCCAGCGCGTCCCAGTTGCGGCCGAACCAGCCGGGCAGCCCCAGGGCCCGGGCCGCGCGGTCCATCAGGCCCGCCTTGTCCGCGACCCCGTCGAGGTCGAGGACGACCACGAGCCGGCCCGTCAGGTCCTCGGTCATCTCAGCACCGCCCGGAACGAGTTGTAGTGGTCATCGGTGTAGTAGGTCTCCCCGTCCCGCCCGGTGACCAGCCGGCGTGCCCCGCGGTCCGCCGAGCCCGGGGTGGGCACGGTGTACTCGTGGTAGTAGCCGCGCGGCTGCCTCGGCAGGTGGCCCTCGAAGTTCCCGAACACGACGCCGTCCCTGGCGTACGGGTAGGGGCCGCCCCGGTCGACGAGCACGAGGGTCCTGCGCGCCTCGGCCGGCAGCCGGGACTCCTGGACGGTGGCCATGCCCCGCGCCCATTCCGGGGCGGACGCGCTCGTGCCCGCGGGCCCCGCCCCGTCCGTGCCGGAGCAGCCGGTGAGCAGGACGGCGAGCGCGAGCAGCGCCCCCGCGAGCACGGCGGGGACGCGGCGCGCCCCGGCTCGCAGGAGGAGCCTCGGGAGCGCGTGGGGGACGAACCGCGGCAGCAGCATGCGGCCGATGCTGTCACGGCCGTCCCGTCACGTCCTCACCGCGACCCGCCGGCGTGCCCGTGGGGCGCCGCCGGGGTCCGTCAGTGCCCGTCGGGGTCCGCGCGGCCCAGCGTGGGCTTCGGCGCCGGGCCGGTCGTCATCAGGTAGTCGGCGGCCGAGGTGTCCGTGACCAGGCTGGTGACCAGCCCGGAGCGCAGCACCGCGTCGATCGCGGACGCCTTGCGCTGCCCGCCGGCGATCGCCACGACCTCCGGGATACGGCGGAGCTGGTCGGCCTTGACCGTGATGCACCGCTCCCCCAGGTCCCGCCCGATCCGGCGCCCCTCGGCGTCGAACAGGTGGGCGGCCATCTCGGCGGCGACACCGAGCGAGGCGTAGTGGGCGCGCTCCTCGTCGCTGAGCATGTCGTGCACCGTCGAGATACCGGGCTCCCAGGAGCCGATGGAGACACAGGCGACCGTGACCTTGTCGAAGTACTCGAAGGCCCGGGCGATCCCCGTCTGGTTGCGCAGCGCGGCCGCGGTGGCCGCGTCCGGCAGCAGCATCGGCGCGTAGATGGGGTGGGCGTCGCCGCCCGACACCTGGGCGGCGCGGCGCACGGCCTCCACCGAGCCGCGCTCGGAGGTCCCGGCGTCGTACACGCCCGTGAGCTGCACCACCGTGCACGGCGGCAGCCGGTCGAGCGCGGCCGCCATGTGGATGGTGGACCGGCCCCAGGCCAGCCCCAGCACGTCCCCCTCGTTGACGAGCTCACCGAGCAGGTCGGCCGCGACCTCGCCGAGGTTCTCGGGGTCGGGGGTCTCCTCCGCCTCGGCCGGGGACTCGACCACGACGGCGTGCCTCAGGCCGTAGCGGGCGCGGAGCGCGTCGGAGCGCTCGGCGTCCAGCTCGGCCGGCACACGGATCTCGATACGCACGAGATCCCGTTCGAGGGCCGTCTCCAGGACCCGGGCCACTTTGAAGCGGCTGACGCCGAACTCCTCCGCGATCTGGATCTTGGATTTGCCCTCGAGGTAGAAGCGGCGGGCCATGGCCGCCGCCTGCACCAGCTCAGCGGGTCCCATCCGCATGGCTGACCGGCCCGCCGACATACCCGACACGGCGATCTCCTCACTGCTGTTCACACTCTGGATTCGCCGTTCATCCTTGCAGATCCGGCGCGGCTGATCCGCCCGGATGGGCGGCGTTCACTCAAGCGTTCACGTAGCCGTGGCTCAGTGGCCGCATGCCCAGGACGCCTCGGCGGTAACGGAATCCGCCTGGGCGCGCAGCGCCCGCACCGCCTCCGCGGGGTCCTCGGCCCCGTACACGGCCGAGCCGGCCACGAACACGTCCGCGCCGGCTTCCGCGCACCGCTCGATGGTCGAGGCGGAGACACCGCCGTCGACCTGCAGCCAGAGCTGCAGGCCGTGCTTGCCGATCAGCTCCCGGGTACGGCGGATCTTCGGCAGCATGATGTCCAGGAAGGCCTGCCCGCCGAAGCCCGGCTCGACCGTCATGATCAGCAGCATGTCGAGTTCCGGCAGCAGGTCCTCGTACGGCTCGATCGGCGTCGCCGGCTTCAGCGCCATGGAGGCGCGGGCGCCCTTGGCGCGGATCTCCCGGGCGAGGCGCACCGGCGCGGCGGCCGCCTCGACGTGGAAGGTGACCGACGAGGCCCCCGCCTCCACGTACTGCGGCGCCCAGCGGTCGGGGTCCTCGATCATCAGATGGCAGTCCAGCGGGGTGCCCGTGGCACGCGCGAGGGACTCCACGACCGGCACGCCGAGCGTGAGGTTCGGGACGAAATGGTTGTCCATGACGTCGACATGGAGCCAGTCGGCTCCCTCGACCGCCTTGGCCTCGTCCGCGAGGCGGGCGAAGTCGGCGGACAGAATGCTGGGGTTGATCTGCGCGGCCATGGCCCAAGCCTGCCATGCCGCCGCCCTCCGCTGAAACGGCGGTCCGCGCGGGCCATGTCCCGGCGGCGGCCGTCGGGAGCCGGCCGCGGCCGGTGGAGGCCCGGTGGCCCTGTTCCCCGCGTCCCCGGGGAACCGCGGGCCGGGCGTCAGCCGGTGCGGCGGATCAGGGCCAGGTACATGGCGTCGGTGCCGTGCAGGTGCGGCCAGAGCTGTACGTCCGGGCCCTCGCCGAGCGCCGGGACGCCGGGCAGCAGCGGGCGGGCGTCGATCAGCTCGGTCTCCGGGCGCTGCTTGAGCACGTCGGCGACGACCGCCCGGGTCTCGGCGAGGTGCGGCGAGCAGGTGGCGTAGCCGACGACCCCGCCGACCCGCACCGAGTCCAGCGCGGTGCGCAGCAGGGCGCGCTGCAGCGGCCCGAAGGTGTCCAGGTCCTCCGGGCGGCGCCGCCAGCGTGCCTCGGGGCGCCGGCGCAGGGCGCCGAGTCCGGTGCAGGGCACGTCCATCAGGACCCGGTCGAAGGAGCCGGGCCGCCACGGCGGCCGGGTCCCGTCGGCGGTGATCACCTGGTACGGGCCCGGGTTGCCCCGGAGGGCCTTGGCCACCAGTCCGGCCCGGTGCGGCTGCTTCTCGGCGGCCAGCAGCGCGGCCCCGCGCTCCGCGGCGAGGGCGGCCAGCAGGGCGGCCTTGCCGCCGGGACCGGCGCAGCCGTCGAGCCACGTGGCGTCGGGACCGTCGAGCGGAGCGTTGGCGAGCGCGAGGGCGACCAGCTGGCTGCCCTCGTCCTGCACCCCGGCCCGCCCCTCGTGCACGGCCGGCACCGCGCCCGGCTCACCGCCCTCGGCCAGCCGCACGGCGTACGGCGACCAGCGGCCCGGCACGGCGGCCTCCTCGCGCAGCAGCTCCTCGGTGGTGGCCCGGCCCGGCCGCGCGACGAGCGTGACCTCGGGCCGCTCGTTGTCGGCCGCCAGCAGTTCCTCGATGCCGGCCCGGCCGCCGCCGAGGGAGTCCCACAGCGCGGAGACGACCCAGCGGGGGTGCGAGTGCACGACGGCGAGATGGTCCTCGGGGTCCTCGTCGTAAGGAGGCGCGACCTTCTCGACCCAGCCGTCGAGGTCGTTCTGGGCCACCTTCCGCAGCACCGCGTTGACGAACTTGGCCCGCCCGTCCCCGAGCACCACCCGGGCGAGCTCCACGGACGCGGACACGGCGGCGTGGGTCGGGATCCGGGTCCCGAGGAGCTGGTGCGCGCCCAGGCTGAGCACGTCCAGCACCGGCGGGTCGACCTCGCGCAGCGGCCGGTCGACACAGGCGGCGATGACCGCGTCGTAGGTGCCCTGCCGGCGCAGCGTCCCGTACACCAGCTCGGTGGCCAGAGCGGCGTCCCGCGCCTCGAAACCGCCCTTCTCGCGCGCCTTGCGCAGCAGCGGCGGCAGGACCAGGTTGGCGTACGCGTCCCGTTCGTCCACCGCGCGCAGCGCGTCGAAGGCCAGGATGCGGACGGGGTCCTTCTGGGGACGGCGGTACGGCTTGGCGGGCCGGCGCGGCCGCTGGGACTGCTCGCTCACGAAAAAGGTGCTCCGGATGTGAAGAAGGGGGTGCGGATCCCAGCGTACGTCGGCGCGGCCGCGCCCCCGCCGCCCGGGGCTCAGCCCCCGAGCGTCTCCCCCTCCGCGATGCGCGCCCCGCGCGCCCAGTCGGCGGCCCGCATCGGCTTCTTGCCCTGGGCCTGCACCCAGAGCAGCTCGACGGCGTACGAACCGGTGCCCACGTGCACGCTGTTCTTGCCGGCCACGAGCTGCCCCGGGGCCAGACCGGAGCGCTCGGGGACGGTCGCGACCTGGACGAGCTTGAGCCGCTCGCCGCGGAACGTGGTCCAGGCGCCGGGCGCGGGCGTGCAGCCGCGCACCACCCGGTCGACGCGGAGCGCGGGCGCCGCCCAGTCCACCTGGGCGTCCTCGACGGTGATCTTGGGGGCGAGAGTGATGCCCTCGGCCGGCTGCGGTACGGCCTTCAGGGTGCCGTCCTCGATGCCGTCCATGGTCGCGGCCAGCAGTCCGGAGCCGGCGAAGGCGAGCCGGGTGAGCAGATCGCCGCTGGTGTCGGTGGGCCGGACCTGCTCGGTGACGGTGCCGTACACCGGACCCGAGTCGAGCCCCTCCTCGATGAGGAAGGTGGAGGCCCCGGTGATCTCGTCGCCCGCCATGAGGGCGTGCTGCACGGGTGCGGCCCCGCGCCAGGCCGGCAGCAGGGAGAAGTGCAGGTTGACCCAGCCGTGCGCCGGGATGTCCAGGGCGACCCGGGGCAGCAGGGCGCCGTAGGCGACGACGGGGCAGCAGTCCGGGGCGATCTCGCGCAGCCGCTCCAGGAACTCGGGGTCGCGCGGCTTGGCCGGCTTCAGCACCTCGATGCCGGCCTCCGCCGCCCGCTCGGCCACGGGGGACGCGACCAGCCTGCGCCCCCGTCCGGCCGGCGCGTCGGGCCGTGTGACGACGGCGGCCACCTCGTGCCGCCCGGAGGCGAGAAGAGCGTCCAGGGCGGGAACGGCGACCTCGGGGGTGCCGGCGAACACGAGCTTCATGGGCGGGATCGGGCCTCTCGGGCGGGGGTCGGACGGGCGGCGCACCAGTCTATGGCCCGGCCGGGTCCACCGTCCCACCTGCCGGGGACGCGCGGTCGCCGGCGGCGCCCGGCCCGCGCCGGTGGTGCGCGGGCTGCGGGCGGCGTACGCATATGCCCGCACGCCCCCACCCCGTGACCGGCGGAGCGTCCACGCGTTGTCAAGAGAGAGTTGACCGCATCGGGCCGCGCCAGCGGCCCGGATTCCTTTCAACGCCGGTTCGAGAGGCTTGTTCATGGCCGACCACGCCACCCACGACGCCCAGGCCCGGGCCAGCCTGCACTTGCTGGTGCGGGACATCGAGCGGGTCCGCCGGCAGGTGGACGCGCTCCGCACGCTCACCGCCCAGCTGGGCAACGTCTACCGTCCGCGCCGTTCCGGCCCGTCCACGGGCTTCGTCGTCTACGGCCGCGCCCCCGCCCCGACGGTCCGCCTCGCCCAGGAACTGCGGGACAGCGTCGAGACGCTGGTCACCGCCGCCGTGGACTTCGACCGCTCGCTCGGCTTCTCCTGGGACGCGGTGGGCTCGGCCCTCGGCGTCACCAAGCAGGCGGTGCACCGCCGTTACGGCGCCCGCCGGGCCGCGACGCAGGCGGCCGCCGAGAACGAGCGGGCCACCGAGCCGTCCGGCACCCGCACGCTCGACGTGAACTCTCCCCTGCCCGCCGCGGTGCCGACGGTTCCCGCGGCCCGTTCCATGCCGACGCAGCCGACCGCGGGCAGCCCGACGCTCCGCGACGACGCCCGGACGACGGCCTTCCCCGGCCCGCGCAACGGCTGAGCGCACCGCCCGGCCCGGTCTCATCCCCGCCCTCCCGGGAGGCACCGGGAGGGCAGACGCGTGCCGGCCGACGGCACCTGGGTCCTCCGGCCGCTGCCGGCGGCCCTCAGCCGATGTCCGGCGGATCGATTCGCACCCGCACCGGCTCCTCGCTCCCCCGCGCCATCCGCGCGGCCTGGGCCGTCTTCAGCGCGGTGGCCAGCGCGGCCCCGCTGCCCGGCGGGACCCGCACCAGCGCCCGCTCCCAGTGCTCACCGGGCGGCGGCGCACCGGGCCTGCGGGGCCGGCCCGGCAGCGTGGGCGGCACCGGCACCGGCCCCAGCACCTCGGCGTCCTCGGGCAGCGCGACGGCGCCGAGGAACTCGGCGACGGCCTCGGCCGTACCGGACACGGCCGCCATCCGGGACACCGGCGGGAAGCCCAGCTCGGCCCGCTCGGCCAGCTCCCGCACCGCGTGGCCTACGGGGTCCCAGCGCACCAGCGCCTGCACGGGACGCAGGGTCGGCTCGGCCACCACGACGACCGTCCCGCCGTCGCCCTGCGGCCGCACGAGCGCCCCGGCGGCGATCCACCGGCGCAGCGCCTCCTCACCGGCCCGCAGGTCGGGCCGCCCGAGCATGGCCCAGCCGTCCAGCAGCAGGGCGGCCGCGTAGCCGCCCTCGGCGACGGGCTCGGCCCCGGGCGTGCTCACCACCAGCGCGGGCGTGTCCGGCACGGTGTCCAGCACGTGCTCGCGCCCCGATGTGCGCACCGGTACGGCGGGGAAGGCCCGTCCCAGTTCCTCGGCGGTCCGACGCGCCCCCACGATCTGGGCCCGCAGCCGGAAGCCCCCGCACTCCGGGCAGTGCCAGGCGCCCTCCTCGCGTCCGCACCAGCCGCACCGCAGCGCGCCAGCGTCCTGGGCCTCCAGCGGGCCCGCGCAGTGGCGGCACCGGGCGGGCGCCCGGCACTGGGCACAGGCCATGCGGGGCACGTAACCGCGCCGGGGCACCTGCACCAGCACCGGGCCGTGCCGCAGCCCCTCTCGGACCGCCTGCCAGGCGAGCGTGGGCAGCCGGGCGGCGCGGGCGGCCTCGTCGCGCGCGAGGTCGTCGTCCCCGACCGTGCGCACGAGGGGGGCGGCCCTCCGTACCTGCTCGCGGCCGGCGGCCAGGGGACGCGCCCAGCCGCTCTCGACGAGCTGGGCCGCCTCGACCGTGCAGCTCCAGCCGCCGAGCAGGAAGGCGCACTTGTCGAGCGTCGCGCGCAGCAGCAGGACGTCCCGGGCGTGCGGCTGCGGGGCGTGCTGCTCGCTGTGGCTGCCGTCCCCGTCGTCCCAGACGGCGACGAGGCCCAGGTCCCGCACGGGCGCGAACATCGCCGCACGGGTGCCGACGACGGCGTGCACGGCACCGCGCCGCACCGCGAGCCACTGCGCGTACCGCTTCTCGGGGCCGGCGTCGGCGGTGAGCAGCACATGCCGGCCCTCGCCGAGCAGCGCCGTCAGCGCGGCGTCCACGCGGGCGGCGGCCCGCCCGTCCGGTACGACGACGAGCGCGCCGCGTCCCGAGGCGAGCGTGGCGGCGACGGCCCGGGCCAGCTCGTCGCTCCACAGCGGGCCGGGCAGGGCGTTCCACACGGCCCGCGGGGCGGCGCCGGCGGCCAGCGACTCGACGAACGCGGCACCGTGCTCGTACCGCGCCCATGGGCCCGGCTCCGGCGCCGGCGGCGGAGGCAGCGGGGCGGGCGAGGGCCGCCGCTCGGCGCGCGCGCTGCGCGGCGGCACGGCGAGCTGCAGCACGTCGGCGAGGCTGCCCGCGTACCGGTCGGCGACGGCCCGCGCGAGCCCCAGCAGCTCTTCGCCGAGCACGGGCTCGGGCGAGACCACCTGGGCGAGCGCCGCCAGCGGCCCCGAGTAGTCGGACTCCGCCCGCCGCTCGACGATGAAGCCGTCGATGAGCCCGCCGCCCTCGCGCCGCCCCTCGCGGACGCGCCCCCGTCCGGCGCCGAACCGCACCCGCACCCTGACCCCGGGCTGCGCCTCGGCGTCCAGTTCCTCGGGCACCGCGTAGTCGAAGTAGCGGTCGAGGTGCAGCACGCCCTTGTCGACGAGCACCCGCGCCACGGGCAGCTCCCCCGCCAGCGCGGCGCCCCGCCAGGTCCGCGGCTTGGCCCGGGGCACCCTGGCCTCCCGCACGCTCTCCCGGATGAGCGCGAGCTGCTCCGGCGGCGCCCCCTCGGCCCCGCCGTCCCCCGAACCGTTCTCGCTGCTCACGCTTGCATTCTTACCAAACGCCACCGACAACCGGCGCCCCGAGCGGTTCCCGCCGGGACGGCGGGCACGGGCACGGGGGTGCGGGAGCGCCGGACGCACCGAGGCCCGGCTCCCGAAGGGGAGCCGGGCCTCGGCGGGACGAGCGGGTCGGGACTACAGGCCCGCGGCCTGGCGCAGGGCGTCCACGCGGTCCGTGCGCTCCCAGGTGAAGTCGGGCAGCTCACGGCCGAAGTGGCCGTACGCGGCGGTCTGGGCGTAGATCGGGCGGAGCAGGTCGAGGTCGCGGATGATGGCGGCCGGACGGAGGTCGAAGACCTCGTCGATCGCCTTCTCGATCTTCTCGTGGTCGATCTTGGCGGTGCCGAAGGTCTCCACGAACAGGCCCACCGGCTCGGCCTTGCCGATGGCGTAGGCGACCTGGACCTCGCAGCGGGAGGCCAGGCCCGCCGCCACGACGTTCTTGGCGACCCAGCGCATGGCGTAGGCGGCGGAGCGGTCGACCTTGGACGGGTCCTTGCCGGAGAAGGCGCCGCCGCCGTGGCGGGCCATGCCGCCGTAGGTGTCGATGATGATCTTGCGGCCGGTCAGGCCGGCGTCGCCCATCGGGCCGCCGATCTCGAAGCGGCCGGTCGGGTTGACCAGCAGCCGGTAGCCCTCAGTGTCCAGCTTGATGCCGTCCTCCAGCAGGGCCTTCAGCTCGGGCTCGACGACGAACTCGCGGATGTCGGGCGCGAGCAGCGACTCGAGGTCGATGTCCGAGGCGTGCTGGGAGGAGACCACGACGGTGTCGAGGCGGACGGCCTTGTCGCCGTCGTACTCGATGGTGACCTGAGTCTTGCCGTCGGGACGCAGGTAGGGGATGGTGCCGTTCTTGCGGACCTCGGAGAGCCGCTTCGACAGGCGGTGCGCCAGGAAGACCGGCAGCGGCATCAGCGTCGGGGTCTCGTCCGAGGCGTAGCCGAACATCAGGCCCTGGTCGCCGGCGCCCTGCTTGTCGAGCTCGTCCTCGTCGCCCTCGACCCGGGACTCGTAGGCCGTGTCGACGCCCTGCGCGATGTCCGGCGACTGCGCGCCGATCGACACCGAGACGCCGCAGGAGGCTCCGTCGAAGCCCTTCTTCGAGGAGTCGTAACCGATCTCCAGGATCTTGTTGCGGACCAGGGTCGCGATGTCCGCGTACGCCTTGGTCGTGACCTCGCCGGCCACGTGCACCAGGCCGGTGGTGATCAGCGTCTCGACGGCGACGCGCGAGGAGGGGTCCTCGCGCAGCAGCGCGTCGAGGATCGTGTCGCTGATCTGGTCAGCGATCTTGTCGGGGTGACCCTCGGTCACGGACTCCGAGGTGAACAGGCGACGGGACACAACGCTCCCTGGGGTTGCAGCGGCTGCTGGCTGATCATTGGCAGATGACGCGGGGGGCTGCACCCGACGTCGTCCGAGAACAGTTTATCGGTCGCACTCGGCCGCCGGCCCACGTGTCTCGCCACTCGGGAGTGCTGTGACCTGCGGCACGGGCATTCTGCACAATGCCGAGCGGCCTTGGCCAGGCCCGCCACGCGACATTGTGCGGCGGAAAACCGACGTCCCGCGGCCGGACCAGAAGGGCCCGGACGGCCGAACCGGGCCGCGCCCGGACGGCCCAACGCCGGCGGCGAGGTCAGCCGAGACGGGCGGCCACCAGGTCCCAGACGACGTCAGCGAGGGCCTCCTTGGGACCGTGCGGCACGGGGGTCTCGCTGCCGTCGGCGCCCAGCACCACGGCCTCGTTCTCCTCGGAGCCGAAGGTCTTGCGCTCGCCGACCTCGTTGACGACGAGGAGGTCGCAGCCCTTGCGGGCGAGCTTGGCGCGGCCGTTGGCGAGCACGTCGTCGGTCTCCGCGGCGAAGCCGACGACGACCTGCGCCGGCCGGGCTCGCTCCGCCGAGATCTCCGCGAGGATGTCCGGATTCCGCACCAGGGTGATGGGGGCGGGCTCCTGGTCGTCCTTCTTCTTGATCTTTCCCGCCGCGTAGACGGCGGGGCGGAAGTCGGCGACGGCGGCGGCCATGACCACGGCGTCGGCGTCGGCCGCCGCCTTCAGGACGGCTTCGCGGAGCTGGACGGCGGTGCCCACCGGGACCACGTCGACCCCGGCCGGGTCGGGCAGCCCGGTGTTGGCGGCGACCAGCGTGACCCGGGCGCCGCGGGCGGCGGCCGTGCGGGCGAGGGCGTAGCCCTGCTTGCCGGAGGAGCGGTTGCCCAGGAAGCGGACCGGGTCGAGGGGCTCGCGGGTGCCGCCTGCCGAGACCACCACGTGCCGTCCCTGGAGGTCGGGCGCCTGGGCGCCCCGGGCCAGGACCCGGCGGCACACCTCGAAGATCTCCACCGGGTCGGGCAGCCGGCCCTTTCCGGTGTCCACCCCGGTCAGGCGGCCCACCGCGGGCTCGACGACGACGGCGCCGCGGCGGCGCAGCGTCGCCACGTTCTCCTGGGTGGCGGGGTGCTCCCACATCTCCGTGTGCATGGCGGGCGCGAAGACGACCGGGCAGCGGGCGGTGAGGAGGGTGTTGGTCAGCAGGTCGTCGGCGAGGCCGTGGGCGGCCTTGGCGAGCATGTCGGCGGTGGCGGGGGCCACCACGACCAGGTCGGCGTGCTGGCCGATGCGGACGTGCGGCACCTCCTCGACCTGGTCCCAGACCTCCGTGGAGACCGGGTTGCCGGAGAGGGCGGACCAGGTGGCCGCGCCGACGAAGTGCAGCGCGGAGGCGGTGGGCACCACGCGTACGTCGTGGCCCGACTCCGTGAACCTCCTCAGCAGCTCACAGGCCTTGTACGCGGCGATGCCGCCACTGACCCCCAGAACGACCCTCGGCTTGTCCACCATCTCTCCCGGACTCGGCAACGTACGGGTTCCTCACACACCACAGGCCCGGCAGCGGGTCCCCCTCCGGGGGAGTGACTGCCGGGCCTGTGGATGAGTCAACCGCGATCTGAAAGTACTACCGCGCGGTTCTACTGGGCGGGGCCCTCGATGGCCTCGGAGGTCAGCAGACCGGCGTTGATCTCACGCAGGGCGATCGACAGCGGCTTCTCGTGGACGTGCGTGTCGACGAGCGGACCGACGTACTCGAGCAGGCCCTCACCGAGCTGCGAGTAGTACGCGTTGATCTGGCGGGCCCGCTTGGCCGCGTAGATCACGAGGCTGTACTTCGAGTCCGTGGCCTCGAGCAGCTCGTCGATCGGCGGGTTGATGATGCCCTCGGGCGCGGTGATGGAAGAGGACACGCTCTACCTTCCGATGGATGGGAAAGAATCAGTCGGTGCTAGGGGCCGCGTGCACCTGGGTGCGGCGGTCACGATCACACAACGTCCATCAAGGCTAGCAGCTCGCGGGCCACGTCCTCGACGGAGGTGTTGACGAGGGTCTCGTCGAACTCCGGCTCGGCCGCCAGCTCGGTCTTCGCCGCGTCCAGGCGGCGCTCGATGACCTCGGGCGGCTCGGTCCCCCGGCCGGTGAGCCTGCGCACCAGTTCGTCCCAGGAGGGCGGGGCGAGGAACACCAGCTGGGCGTCGGACATCGACTCGCGGACCTGCCGGGCGCCCTGGAGGTCGATCTCCAGCAGCACGGGCTCGCCCTTCTCCAGCCGCTCCTGCACGGCCGTGCGGGGCGTGCCGTAGCGGTTGCCGGCGAACTCGGCCCACTCCAGCAGCTCGCCGTTGGCGATCAGCTTGTCCATCTCGTCGTCGGTGACGAAGAAGTAGTGGACTCCGTGCTGCTCGCCGGGGCGGGGCTTGCGGGTGGTCGCGGACACCGAGAGCCAGACCTCGGGATGTTCCTTGCGCATATGGGCGACGACCGTGCTCTTGCCGACCCCGGAGGGGCCGGAGAGCACGGTCAGCCGCGGACGTGCGTCCGGGGGCACGGGGGTCGTCCCCCGGGGTGTTACAGCCATGCAGCGATTATTCCAGCAATCCCGGAGTGCCCGGGACTCCCGGTCCGGCCGGAGACCGGACTCAGGAGCCGGTGCTGCCGAACTCACGCTCCAGCGAGGCGATCTGGTTGGAGCCGAGACCGCGCACGCGACGGCTCTCGGAGATGCCCAGACGCTCCATGATCTGCTTGGCGCGGACCTTGCCCACGCCCGGCAGGGACTCGAGCAGGGCGGAGACCTTCATCTTGCCGATGACGTCGTTCTCCTGGCCCTGCTTGATGACCTCGTGCAGGGAGGCGCCGGAGTGCTTGAGTCGATTCTTGACCTCGGCCCGCTCCCGGCGAGCCGCGGCGGCCTTTTCGAGCGCGGCTGCGCGCTGTTCAGGGGTAAGGGGCGGAAGAGCCACGCCTACGTCACCTCGGATGTCGAACTGTCGGATACGGACCGGTGAGGAACCTAGTCGCCCCACACCTGGGGAGCCACGAGCAACACGCTGCCCGTTCTCCCCCACTACCTGCGGAGGCGCGGGAGGTGCCCCCACTGCTCGGAGACTAGCGGTCAAGTCCGCCAGAGTCAGCGAGAACAGCGGAAAAGTACAGGTCAGCCGCCGTCAGGCCGGACATTTCAGACATACTGCCCTCGATTTGAGGATGTATTCACACTCAAGCCGCCCGCCGGCCGCGCGCCGCGACGCCCTCACGGCAGCTCAGCCGCCCGCGACGGCGGTCCTGATCTCGTCCGCGAAGCGCTCCGTGGCCGAGCGCAGCGCCCCGGTGTCCGGCCCCTGGCGCAGCACGCCCCGGCTGACGTTCGGCACCACGTTGCGCACCGCCGGCCCGAAGAGCCGGGGAAGGTCGGCCGCCGTCGCCCCCTGCGCCCCCACGCCGGGCGCCAGCAGCGGGCCGTTGATGCCGAGGTCGTACGACGACAGGTCCCCCACCGTCGCGCCGACGACCGCCCCGAACGAGCCCAGCGGCTCCTCGCCGGCGTTCTCGGCGGCGAGGTGCGCCAGTATGGTCGCGCCCACGTCGCGTCCGTCGGCGCGGACCGCGTGCTGCACCTCGGGGCCCTCCGGGTTCGAGGTCAGCGCCAGCACGAACAGGCCGGTGCCGCTCTCCCTGGCCAGCGCCACGGCCGGGCTGAGCGAGCCGTAGCCGAGGTAGGGCGAGACGGTCAGCGCGTCCGAGAACAGCGGGGAGTCCTTGTGCAGGTAGGCCTCGGCGTACCCGGCCATGGTCGAGCCGATGTCGCCGCGCTTGGCGTCCATCACGACGAGGGCGCCGGCCGCGCGCGTCTCCTGGACCGTCCGCTCCAGCACGGCGACGCCACGCGAGCCGAACCGCTCGAAGAACGCGCTCTGCGGCTTCACGACCGCGACCCGGTCGGCCACCGCCTCGACGACCCTGCGGCTGAACCGCTCCAGGCCGGCGACGTCGTCGGGGAGGCCCCACTCGGCAAGCAGGGAGGCGTGCGGGTCGATGCCGACGCACAGCGGGCCGCGCTCGTCCATCGCGCGGCGCAGGCGCGCGCCGAAGGGCTCCAGAACCGTCATGCGTCGTTCCTCACGTCGGCGCCGACCGCGTCGGCGAGGGTGGCGTACGGGCTGGTGCGCAGGCGTGCGGCCAGGCCCTTGTGGATCGCACGGGCCCAGAACGGGCCCTCGTAGATGAAGGCGCTGTACCCCTGCACCAGCGTGGCCCCGGCGAGGATGCGCTGCCAGGCGTCCTCGGCGGTCTCGACGCCGCCGACACCCACCAGCGTGATCCGGTCGCCCACGCGCGCGTACAGGCGGCGCAGCACCTCCAGGGAGCGCGCCTTGAGCGGCGCGCCGGAGAGACCGCCGGTCTCCTTCACCAGCGACGGCGGGGAGGTCAGGCCGAGTCCCTCGCGCGCGATGGTGGTGTTGGTGGCGATGATGCCGTCCAGGCCGAGTTCCACCGCCAGGTCGGCGACGGCGTCGACGTCCTCGTCCGCGAGGTCGGGGGCGATCTTCACCAGCAGCGGGACGCGCCGGTCCGGGACGGCGCGGTCGGCGGCCTCGCGCACCGCGGCCAGCAGCGGGCGCAGCGCCTCGGTCGCCTGGAGGTTGCGCAGGCCGGGGGTGTTCGGGGAGGAGACGTTCACGACCAGGTAGTCGGCGTGGGGCGCGAGGCGCTCGGCGGACTTCACGTAGTCGCCGGCGGCCTCCTCCTCGGGGACGACCTTGGTCTTGCCGATGTTGACGCCGACGACGGTCCGGAACACCGGCTCGCGTGCGGCGAGGCGGGCCGCGACGGCCAGTGAGCCGTCGTTGTTGAAGCCCATGCGGTTGATCAGCGCGCGGTCGGCGACGAGGCGGAACAGCCTCTTCCGGGGGTTCCCGGGCTGGGGCTCACCGGTGACCGTGCCGATCTCGACGTGGTCGAAGCCCAGCATGGACATGCCGTCGATGGCGACGGCGTTCTTGTCGAAGCCGGCGGCGAGGCCGAAGGGGCCGTGCATGCGCAGCCCGAAGGCCTCGGTGCGCAGCTCCTTGTGGCGGGGCGCGAGGACGGCCGCCGCGAACGTGCGCAAGCCTGGGACGCGGACGGCCAGGCGGATCCAGCGGAAGGCCAGGTGGTGGGCCGTCTCGGGGTCCATCCGTTTGAAGAGGAGGTTGAAGAAGATCTTGTACATGGTGTCCTCGTGAAGAGGGGGACACCGTTTCCGGTGTCCCCCTCGGGGCTGCTAGTCGCGGGCCGCGGTCAGGTGTTCCGCGTGTTCCTGGAGCGAGCGGACGCCCACGTCGCCGTGGTTGAGCGCGTCGATGCCCTGGACGGCCGCCGCGAGCGCCTGGACGGTCGTCAGGCACGGCACGGAGCGGGCCACCGCCGCGGTACGGATGTCGTAGCCGTCGAGGCGGCCGCCGGTGCCGTACGGCGTGTTGACGATGAGGTCGACCTCGCCGTCGTGGATGAGCTGGACGATGGTCCGCTCGCCGTTCGGGCCGGTGCCCTCGGACTGCTTGCGCACGACCGTGGCGTTGATGCCGTTGCGCCGGAGCACCTCGGCGGTGCCCGAGGTGGCGAGCAGCTCGAAACCGTGCGCGACCAGCTCGCGCGCCGGGAAGATCATCGAGCGCTTGTCCCGGTTGGCGACCGAGATGAAGGCGCGGCCCTTGGTGGGCAGCGGCCCGTAGGCGCCGGCCTGCGACTTGGCGTACGCGGTGCCGAAGACCGAGTCGATGCCCATGACCTCGCCGGTGGAGCGCATCTCCGGGCCGAGGACGGTGTCGACGCCGCGGCCCTGGATGTCGCGGAAACGCGACCACGGCATCACGGCCTCCTTGACGGAGATCGGCGCGTCCAGCGGCAGCTCGCCGCCGTCGCCGTTCGCCGGCAGCAGGCCCTCGGCGCGCAGCTCGGCGACGGTCGCGCCCAGCGAGATCCGGGCGGCGGCCTTGGCCAGCGGCACGGCGGTCGCCTTCGAGGTGAAGGGCACCGTGCGGGAGGCGCGCGGGTTGGCCTCCAGGACGTAGAGGATGTCGCCCGCCATCGCGAACTGGATGTTGATCAGGCCGCGCACTCCGACGCCCCTGGCGATCGCCTCCGTGGAGGCGCGCAGACGCTTGATGTCGAAGCCGCCGAGGGTGATCGGGGGCAGGGCGCACGCCGAGTCGCCGGAGTGGATGCCGGCCTCCTCGATGTGCTCCATCACGCCACCGAGGTAGAGCTCCTCGCCGTCGTAGAGGGCGTCGACGTCGATCTCGATGGCGTCGTCCAGGAAGCGGTCCACGAGGACCGGCCGGGACGGGCTGATCTCGGTCGACTCGGCGATGTAGGAGGCCAGGCGGGTCTCGTCGTAGACGATCTCCATGCCGCGGCCGCCGAGCACGTACGAGGGCCGGACCAGGACCGGGTAGCCGATCTCGTCGGCGATGGCCTTGGCCTCCTCGAAGGTGGTGGCCGTGCCGTGCTTGGGGGCGGGCAGGCCGGCCTCCGCCAGGACCCGGCCGAAGGCGCCGCGGTCCTCGGCGGCGTGGATCGCCTCGGGCGAGGTGCCCACGATCGGCACGCCGTTGTCCTTCAGGGCCTGCGACAGGCCGAGCGGGGTCTGGCCGCCGAGCTGCACGATCACGCCCGCGACCGGACCGGCCTGCTGCTCCGCGTGGACGATCTCCAGCACGTCCTCCAGCGTCAGCGGCTCGAAGTACAGCCGGTCGGAGGTGTCGTAGTCGGTGGAGACGGTCTCCGGGTTGCAGTTGACCATCACGGTCTCGTACCCGGCGTCGGACAGCGCGAAGGAGGCGTGGACGCAGGAGTAGTCGAACTCGATGCCCTGGCCGATGCGGTTCGGGCCGGAGCCCAGGATGATCACCGCGGGCTTCTCGCGGGCCGCGACCTCGGACTCCTCGTCGTAGGAGGAGTAGAAGTACGGCGTCCGCGCGGCGAACTCGGCGGCGCAGGTGTCGACCGTCTTGTAGACCGGGCGGATGCCGAGGGCGTGCCGGACCTCGCGGACGACGTCCTCGCGCAGGCCGCGGATCTCGCCGATCTGCTGGTCGGAGAAGCCGTGGCGCTTGGCCTCGGCGAGCAGGTCGGCGGTCAGCTCGGGCGCCCCGGCCAGCTCGTCGGCGATCTCCTTGATCAGGAAGAGCTGGTCCACGAACCACGGGTCGATCTTCGTGTACTCGAAGACCTCCTCGGGGGTGGCGCCCGCGCGGATGGCCTGCATGACGGTGTTGATCCGGCCGTCGGTGGGGCGCACGGCCTCGCGGAGCAGCGTCTCCTTGTCGCCGGGCTCGCCGGTGAAGGCGAACTGGCTGCCCTTCTTCTCCAGCGAGCGCAGCGCCTTCTGGAAGGCCTCGGTGAAGTTGCGGCCGATGGCCATGGCCTCGCCGACCGACTTCATGGTGGTGGTCAGCGTGGAGTCGGCCTGCGGGAACTTCTCGAAGGCGAACCGCGGGGCCTTGACGACCACGTAGTCGAGCGTGGGCTCGAAGGAGGCCGGGGTCTCCTGGGTGATGTCGTTCGGGATCTCGTCGAGCGTGTAGCCGACGGCCAGCTTGGCGGCGATCTTGGCGATGGGGAAGCCGGTCGCCTTGGAGGCGAGCGCCGAGGAGCGCGAGACGCGCGGGTTCATCTCGATGACGATGACCCGGCCGTCCTCGGGGTTCACCGCGAACTGGATGTTGCAGCCGCCGGTGTCGACGCCGACCTCGCGGATGATCGCGATGCCGACGTCGCGCAGCACCTGGTACTCGCGGTCGGTCAGCGTCATCGCCGGGGCGACGGTGATCGAGTCGCCGGTGTGCACGCCCATCGGGTCGAAGTTCTCGATGGAGCAGACGACCACGACGTTGTCGTGCTTGTCGCGCATCAGCTCCAGCTCGTACTCCTTCCAGCCGAGGATGGACTCCTCCAGGAGCACCTCGGTGGTCGGGGAGAGCGTGAGGCCCTGGCCGGCGATGCGGCGCAGCTCCTCCTCGTCGTGCGCGAAGCCGGAGCCGGCGCCGCCCATGGTGAAGGACGGGCGGACGACCACGGGGTAGCCGCCGAGCGTCTCGACGCCCTTGAGGACGTCGTCCATGGTGTGGCAGATGACCGAGCGCGCCGACTCGCCGTGGCCCGTCTTGCGGCGGACCTCCTCCACGACGCCCTTGAACAGGTCGCGGTCCTCGCCCTTGTGGATCGCCTCGGGCTTGGCGCCGATCAGCTCGACGCCGTACTTCTCCAGGACGCCGTTGTCGTGCAGCGCGATGGCCGTGTTCAGGGCCGTCTGGCCGCCCAGGGTGGGCAGCAGGGCGTCGGGACGCTCCTTGGCGATGATCTTCTCGACGAACTCGGGGGTGATCGGCTCCACGTAGGTGGCGTCGGCGATCTCCGGGTCGGTCATGATCGTCGCCGGGTTGGAGTTGACGAGGACCACGCGCAGGCCCTCGGCCTTGAGCACCCGGCAGGCCTGGGTGCCGGAGTAGTCGAACTCGGCTGCCTGGCCGATGACGATCGGGCCGGAGCCGATGACCAGGACGGACTGGATATCGGTGCGCTTAGGCACGCTGGCCCTCCATCAGGGATACGAAGCGGTCGAAGAGGTAGGCGGCGTCGTGCGGGCCGGCTGCCGCTTCGGGGTGGTACTGGACGGAGAAGGCGGGCTGGTCGAGCAGCTGCAGCCCCTCCACGACGTCGTCGTTCAGGCAGACGTGCGAGACCTCGGCGCGGCCGAACTTGGTGTCGCTGACCTTGTCGAGCGGCGCGTCCACGGCGAAGCCGTGGTTGTGCGCGGTGACCTCGACCTTGCCGGTCGTACGGTCCTGGACCGGCTGGTTGATGCCGCGGTGGCCGTACTTCAGCTTGTAGGTGCCGAAGCCGAGGGCGCGGCCGAGGATCTGGTTGCCGAAGCAGATGCCGAACAGCGGCGTACGGCGCTCCAGGACGGCCGACATCAGCGCGACGGGGCCGTCGGCGGTGGCCGGGTCGCCGGGGCCGTTGGAGAAGAAGACGCCGTCGGGCTCGACGGCGTAGACCTCGTCGGCGGTGGCGGTGGCGGGCAGCACGTGCACCTCGATGCCGCGCTCGGCCATGCGGTGCGGGGTCATGCCCTTGATGCCGAGGTCGATGGCGGCGACGGTGAAGCGCTTCTCGCCGACGGCCGGGACGACGTACGCCTCCTTGGTGGCGACCTCCTCGTAGAGGCTCGCGCCCTTCATGTGCGGCTGCGCCTGCACCCGCTCGACCAGCTCGGCCTCGGGGGCGACGGCCTCGCCGGAGAAGATGCCGGCGCGCATCGAGCCGCGCTCGCGCAGGTGGCGGGTGAGCGCCCGGGTGTCGATCCCGGAGATGCCGACCACGCCCTGCGCGACCAGCTCGTCGTCGAGGGACCGCTTGGCGCGCCAGTTGGACGGCACGCGCGCGGGGTCGCGCACGACGTACCCGGAGACCCAGATGCGCCGGGACTCGTCGTCCTCGTCGTTCCAGCCGGTGTTGCCGATCTGCGGGGCGGTCGCGACGACGATCTGGCGGTCGTAGGACGGGTCGGTGAGGGTCTCCTGGTAGCCGGTCATGCCGGTGGAGAACACGGCCTCGCCGAAGGTCTCCCCCACGGCCCCGTAGGCGCGGCCGCGGAAGGTGCGGCCGTCCTCCAGGACGAGTACGGCGGGAACCTTCGCGGTTCCCCTGGTGGAGGTCGTCATCGTGCGCCTTCCGTGTCGTTGATCATCTTGTTCAGGGTGTCGGCCCACTCGGCGTGCTCGGCCGCGTGGTCGGAGCGGAAGCCGGAGTCGATCAGCTTGTCGCCCAGTGCCCAGGTCACCACCAGCAGTCCGCCCTCGGTGAGGACCTTGCCGGCGATGCCCTTGTCGAGCCGGGCGCCGAGCAGCGCGGCCGTGGGGACGAAGAAGTCGTTCGCTCCGGGGCGCTCGACCTCCAGGCCCGCGTCGGTCAGGGTGAGCTCGGCCCGGCTGCGGGTGCCGAGGCCGTGGGCCACGATGCGGTCCAGCCACTGACCGGCGGTCGTGGAGCCGTGGTAGCGGCCGCTCATGCTCAGTCTCACCGGGCCGTTGGCGTCCGGCGCGCTGGGCGGGGCGGGCAGGTCCCCCTGGAGGGTGCCGCGCCACTTCCATCCCTCGCGCATCAGCCAGTAGATGAGCGCGACGAAGAGGGCGAGTCCGACGAGCCAGCCGATGCGGGCGCCCCAGTCGGTGACCTCGGCCGACTTCTTCGCCTCGGCCAGCAGGATTACAGGTGTCACGTGAGCTTCCCGTCGACGAGCGTGGCCTTGCCCCGCAGCCACGTGTGCGTCACACGGCCCGGCAGCTCGCGTCCCTCGTACGGGGTGTTGCGGCTGCGCGAGGCGAAGCCCGCGGGGTCCACCCGGCCACGGTATGCCGTGTCGACGAGGGCGAGGTTGGCGGGCTCACCAGCCGAGACGGGGCGGCCGTGTCCGGTGGCCTGTCCGATCTGCGCGGGCCTGACGGACATCCGGTCGGCGACGCCGGCCCAGTCCAGCAGGCCCGTGTCCACCATCGTCTCCTGGACCACCGACAGCGCGGTCTCCAGGCCCACCATGCCCATGGCGGCGGCGGCCCACTCGCAGTCCTTGTCCTCGTGCGGGTGCGGGGCGTGGTCGGTGGCGACGATGTCGATCGTGCCGTCGGCGAGCGCCTCGCGCAGGGCGTGCACGTCCCGCTCGGTGCGCAGCGGCGGATTGACCTTGTAGACCGGGTTGTACGAGCGCACCAGTTCGTCGGTGAGGAGCAGGTGGTGCGGGGTGACCTCGGCGGTGACGTCGATGCCGCGGGACTTGGCCCAGCGGACGATCTCCACGGACCCGGCGGTCGACAGGTGGCAGATGTGCACGCGGGAGCCGACGTGCTCGGCGAGCAGCACGTCCCGCGCGATGATCGACTCCTCGGCGACGGCCGGCCAGCCGCCCAGGCCCAGTTCGGCGGAGACGACGCCCTCGTTCATCTGGGCGCCCTCGGTGAGGCGCGGCTCCTGGGCGTGCTGGGCGACGACGCCGCCGAAGGCCTTCACGTACTCCAGCGCCCGGCGCATGATCACGGCGTCGTCCACGCACTTGCCGTCGTCGGAGAAGACGGTGACGCCGGCGGCGGACTCGTGCATCGCGCCCAGCTCGGCGAGCTTCCGGCCCTCCAGGCCGACGGTGACGGCGCCGATGGGCTGCACGTCGCAGTAGCCGTGCTCCCGGCCGAGCCGGTAGACCTGCTCGACGACGCCCGCGGTGTCGGCGACGGGGAAGGTGTTGGCCATGGCGAAGACGGCCGTGTAGCCGCCGCTCGCGGCCGCGCGGGTGCCGGTCAACACGGTCTCGGAGTCCTCGCGGCCCGGCTCGCGCAGGTGGGTGTGCAGGTCGACCAGGCCGGGGAGCAGCACCTTGCCGGCGGCCTCGACGACCTCCGCGCCCTCGGCGCTCAGGTCCCGGCCCACCTCGGCGATCGTCGCACCGTCGATCAGCACGTCCTGCGGCTCGCCGCCGAGCACCTTCGCACCACGGATCAGGATCTTGCTCATGGTCTTTACTTCTCCTCCGCGGTGCGGGCTTGGGTCAGGGCGGGCTCGTTGCCGCCGAGCAGCAGGTACAGGACGGCCATCCGGATGGAGACGCCGTTGGCGACCTGCTCGACGACGGTGCAGCGGTCGGAGTCGGCGACCTCCGCGGTGATCTCCATGCCGCGGACCATCGGGCCGGGGTGCATCACGATGGCGTGCTCGGGCATCTTCGCCATGCGCTCGCCGTCCAGGCCGTAGCGCCGCGAGTACTCGCGCTCGGTGGGGAAGAAGGCGGCGTTCATGCGCTCGCGCTGGACCCGCAGCATCATCACCGCGTCGGACTTCGGCAGCGTGCTGTCGAGGTCGTAGGACACCTCGCAGGGCCAGGTCTCGACGCCGACCGGCACGAGGGTGGGCGGGGCGACCAGGGTGACCTCGGCGCCGAGGGTGTGCAGCAGGTCGACGTTGGAGCGGGCGACCCGGCTGTGCAGGACGTCGCCGACGATGGTGATCCGCTTGCCGCTCAGGTCCTGGCCGAGGCCGGCGTCCCGGCCGATCAGCCGGCGGCGCATGGTGAACGCGTCCAGCAGGGCCTGGGTGGGGTGCTGGTGGGTGCCGTCGCCTGCGTTGACCACGGCGGCGTCGATCCAGCCGGAGGTGGCCAGGCGGTAGGGGGCGCCGGAGGCGCCGTGCCGGATGACGACGGCGTCGACGCCCATCGCCTCCAGGGTCTGGGCGGTGTCCTTCAGGGACTCGCCCTTGGAGACCGACGACCCCTTGGCGGAGAAGTTGATGACATCCGCGGACAGCCGCTTCTCGGCGGCCTCGAAGGAGATCCGGGTGCGGGTGGAGTCCTCGAAGAAAAGGTTGACGATCGTGCGGCCGCGCAGGGTCGGCAGTTTCTTGATCGGCCGGTCGGCGACCCGGGCCATCTCCTCAGCGGTGTCGAGGATCAGGACGGCGTCGTCGCGGGAGAGGTCGGCGGCCGAGATGAGATGACGCTGCATCTGTCAGGCTCCGTAAGGCAGTTCATACAGGGAGATTCGGGGCAGGCCGGTGCGTGCACGGGCGCGCCGGGGCGGCCGTACGCCGGGTGCGCTACTGGCCGGAGGGCTTCACGCCGAGCAGCACGGTGTCGCGACCGTCCTCCTCGGCGAGCTGGACCTTGACCGTCTCCCGCAGCGACGTGGGGAGGTTCTTGCCGACATAGTCCGCGCGGATGGGCAGTTCGCGGTGGCCGCGGTCGACCAGGACCGCGAGCTGCACGGCGCGCGGGCGCCCGATGTCGTTCAGGGCGTCGAGGGCGGCGCGGATGGTGCGGCCGGAGAAGAGCACGTCGTCGACGAGGACGACCAGCTTGCCGTCGATGCCGTCACCGGGGATCTCGGTGCGGGCCAGCGCACGCGGCGGGTGCATGCGCAGGTCGTCGCGGTACATGGTGATGTCGAGCGAGCCGACGGGGACCTTGCGGTCGGTGATCTGCTCCAGCTTGGCGGCGAGCCGCTGGGCGAGGAAGACCCCCCGGGTCGGAATGCCGAGGAGCACCGCGTCGTCGGCGCCCTTGGCGCGTTCGACGATCTCGTGGGCGATGCGGGTCAGGACGCGTGCGATGTCGGGGCCCTCGAGCACGGGCCGCGCATCGGACGCGGAGGGGCTTGCGTGTGTGTCCATACGAAACGGACCTCCTTCTCCGCCTCACGGGACGGACCTTAAAGGACGTCGGATTTGCGCCATCCACCGTAGCAGGTCCCCCGGAGTCCTCGATCACCCGTACGGCGTAACCGGCCACCACCGGAACGGAAGAGTCGGGGTGGACCATTCGGCTTGACGCGCAAGAGTCACGCTGCGTAACCTCACAGTGAGTTACCAGCCGCGCGGCGGAAATCACAGCCGACCGCGTCGACACAGTGCCGGGGAGCTATATGTCCAGCGAATACGCCAAACAGCTCGGGGCCAAGCTCCGGGCCATCCGCACCCAGCAGGGCCTTTCCCTCCACGGTGTCGAGGAGAAGTCCCAGGGGCGCTGGAAGGCCGTGGTGGTCGGTTCCTACGAGCGCGGCGACCGTGCCGTGACCGTGCAGCGGCTGGCCGAGCTGGCCGATTTCTATGGCGTCCCGGTGCAGGAACTGCTGCCGGGCACCACGCCGGGCGGCGCCGCCGAGCCGCCGCCGAAGCTGGTCCTCGACCTGGAGCGGCTGGCCGGTGTGCCGGCCGAGAAGGCGGGCCCGCTGCAGCGCTACGCGGCGACGATCCAGTCCCAGCGCGGCGACTACAACGGCAAGGTGCTCTCGATCCGCCAGGACGACCTGCGCACACTCGCCGTCATCTACGACCAGTCCCCCTCGGTCCTCACCGAGCAGCTGATCAGCTGGGGTGTCCTGGACGCGGACGCGCGCCGCGCCGTGGCGACCCACGAAGACGCCTGAGCCGCGGAACGCCTCAGCAGAAACGTGCCGCCGGGGTGGCCGGAACTCTACGGTTCCAGCCACCCCGGCGGTTTCATTGCGCCCCCTGAGGCCCTCCTGAGCCTCCTCACGGCTTCCCGGGGAGGCCCGGGTATGACGCGCCACAGGGCCCGCGGCGATCGCTCACCGCGGGCCCTGTGGCTTCCGTCGTGCGTCTACGCCTCGTCCCGGCGCAGCGACGGCTTGAGCTCCTTCAGCCGGCCCAGGAGGCCGTTGACGAACGAGGGGGACTCGTCCGTGGAGAACTCCTTCGCCAGCTGCACCATCTCGTCCAGGACGACGGCGTCCGGGGTCCCGTCCACCCAGATCAGCTCGTAGGCGCCCAGGCGCAGGATGTTCCGGTCCACCACCGGCATCCGGTCCAGGGTCCAGTCCACCGCGTACGTCGCGATCAGCTCGTCGATCCGCTTCGCGTGCTCGGCGTAGCCCTCGACGAGCTGCATCGTGTACTCGCTCACCGGCGGCTGCCGGGTGTCGGACCGGGAGAGCCGGATCCAGTCCGCGAGGACCGTGAGGACGTCGGCCCCACGCTGGTCGCCCTCGAAGAGGATCTGGAAGGCGCGCTTGCGGGCCGTGTTGCGGGCAGCCACGGTTAGCTGTTCACCCGGCCGAGGTAGTCGCTGGTGCGGGTGTCGACCTTGATCTTCTCACCGGTGGTGATGAAGAGCGGGACCTGGATCTGGTGGCCGGTCTCCAGGGTGGCGGGCTTGGTGCCGCCGGTGGAGCGGTCGCCCTGGACGCCGGGCTCGGTCTCCTGCACGACCAGCTCGACGGCGGCCGGCAGCTCGACGAAGAGCACCTCGCCCTCGTGCTGGGCGACGGTGGCGGTGAAGCCCTCGATCAGGAAGTTGGCGGCGTCGCCGACGGCCTTGCGGTCGACCATCAGCTGGTCGTAGGTCTCCATGTCCATGAAGACGAAGTACTCGCCGTCCATGTACGAGAACTGCATGTCGCGCTTGTCGACAGTGGCCGTCTCGACCTTGACACCGGCGTTGAAGGTCTTGTCGACGACCTTGCCGGAGAGCACGTTCTTGAGCTTGGTGCGCACGAATGCCGGGCCCTTGCCGGGCTTGACGTGCTGGAACTCGACGACGGACCAGAGCTGGCCGCCTTCGAGCTTGAGCACCAGGCCGTTCTTGAGGTCGTTCGTGGAAGCCACGGTTGCGGAATCTCCTGGACTGACGTACGACCCCGGGGCACGCACTCCTACAGCGCGAGCAGCTCCTTGGTCGTGATGGTGAGTAGCTCGGGTCCGCCGTCCGCCTCTGGGCGCACGACGAGCGTGTCATCGATCCGGACACCGCCCCGGCCCGGAAGGTGGACCCCCGGTTCGACGGTGACTGGCACGCAAGCGTCCAGTTTACCCATGGCGGCGGGGGCCAGCTGCGGGTCCTCGTCGATTTCGAGTCCGACACCGTGTCCGGTCAGCGGTGGCAGTGCCTCCGCATAGCCCGCGGAGTCCAGCACCTGGCGGGCCGCGCGGTCCACCTCGCGGAACGCGGCGCCCGGCATCAGGGACTCCCGTCCGGCCCGCTGGGCGGAGAAGACCAGGTCGTAGAGCTCGATCTGCCAGTCGGCGGGCGAGGTGCCGATGACGAACGTGCGGCCGATCTCGCAGCGGTACCCCCGGTAGGTGGCGCCCAGGCAGACCGAGAGGAAGTCGCCCTCCTCCACCCGCCGGTCGGTGGGCCGGTGCCCACGCCGGCCCGAGTTGGGCCCGGTGGCGACCGAGGTGGGGAAGGCCGGCCCGTCGGCGCCGTGGTCGACCAGCCGGCGCTCCAGCTCCAGGGCGAGGTGCCGCTCGGTGCGGCCGACCAGGATGGACTCCAGCAGTTCTCCGAGGGCCTGGTCGGCGATCTCGGCGCCGATGCGGAGGCAGGAGATCTCCTCCTCGTCCTTGACGACCCGGAGCTGCTCGACGGCTCCGCCGAGGTCGGCCAGGCGCAGCCGCGGCGCGACGGAGGACAGGGCCCGGTAGCGGGCCACGGTGAGGTCGTGCTCCTCCACGGCCAGGGCGTCGCAGCCCTGGGCGTCGGCGAGGCCGGCCGCGGCGACCGCCGCGTCGCCTCCGGGCGAGTCGAGGACGTGCAGGCGCACGCTCTCGTCGGGCCGCCCGTCGGCGGGGCGGTCCTCCGGGGGTGCGGCGCACACCAGGAGATCCTCCTGCCCGCCGAGCAGCAGGACGGCGCCCTGGGGCGCGGCGCCCGCCAGGTAACGCACATTGGCGGGGCGGCTGACCAGGGCGGCGGGGGCGCCGGCCGCGTTGCAGCGCTCCCTCAGGCGGGATCGGCGGGTCGCGTGCACCTCTGACATGAGACGAGCGTAGGAGTTCCGGGCGATTTGTGCCGGTTGGGTGGGGCCGAGTGGGGCCCGGAGGGGGCGCTGCCGCCGGTCACCAGCTCGGCGGGCTGGCCATCGCCCGGACGAGGACCTCGTCCAGCAGACGGGCCGTGCCGGGGACGTCCAGCTGGGAGTTGTCGATGATCGGCAGACCCGAGCCGTACCAGCCCGCCATGCGGCCGTGGATCCTGGCCACCTCCTCGTCGGTGAGGCGGCGGTTGCCGGAGCGCTCGGCGTTGCGCTCCAGGACGATGTCGAGGCCCGGGAGCAGCACGACGGGGAGCAGGCCGGGGCCGACGTGGCGCTTCCAGCCGCCGAGACCCACGACCGGCCGGTCCGGGAAGACGGCGTCGTCGAGGATGCAGGAGATGCCGTTGGCCAGGAAGTTGCGGGCGGCGAAGCCGCAGGTCCGGCGGGCCAGGCGGTACTGGGCCTCGGAATGGTCGTTCCAGCCCGACTGGGGGTCGGCGAAGCCGGAGCGGACCCATTCGCGCACGTCGTCCAGGCTGATGTGGGCCGTGGGCACCCGCCGGTGGTCCGCCCAGTACTTGGCGACGCTGGTCTTGCCGGCGCCCGCCGGGCCGATCAGCAGGACGGCCAGGGTGGTCGCCGCCGGGTCGGGCGCGGGCGCGGAGGCCGGCGGCACGCCGACGAGGCCGCCGGGCGGCAGCGGCAGATGGCCGGTGGTCTCCGGAGGCGGCGGCGCGGGGGCGTGCCGCGGAGCGGGAGGCTGAGCGTGCGGCGGCGGCACGGGCGCCGCAGGGGGCATGGGGCCGGACGGGGGCACGGGCGCCTCAGGGGGCATCGGGCCGGACGGCGGAACGGGCCCCGACGGCGGCACGGCTCCCGCTCCGGTTCCCGGATATCCGGGTGGCGGCGGAGGCACGGGTGCGGGACCCTGCGGGGCTCCCGGATGGTGCGCGGCCGACGCCCAGCCGGCGTGTGGTCCCCGCCCCTGCTCATGGGGCGGTGGCAGCGGAGACCCCACTGCGTGCTGCATCCGTCGCCACTCCGTCTCGTACGCGCATCTGGCACTGGCAGGCGGGTGCGGAGCCCGCTCTCCCCCACAGCCTAGAGGGCGTGGGAGTGACTCCCACCCGAACGGTACCGCCCCCGGCCGTCGTTACGTGCAACGGCCGGGGGCGGTGCGAAGTGCCCGTTCCTCGAGGGGAGTCGGACGCAGTGGTACAGGTCGGTGCCTACTGGCCCACTTCTCCGTAGGCGGCGAGCAGGACCGCCGGGTCCGGGCCCTCCAGCACGGTCGGCCTGGCCAGTCCGTCGAGCACGATGAACCGCAGCAGGTCGCCGCGGGACTTCTTGTCGACCTTCATCGTCTCCAGCAGCTTGGGCCACTGGTCGTAGCGGTAGTGCAGCGGCAGGCCGACCGCTTCGAGGACGGTCCGGTGACGGTCTGCCGTCGCGTCGTCCAACCGGCCCGCCAGACGGCCGAGTTCGGCGGCGAAGTGCATGCCGACCGCGACCGCGGCGCCGTGCCGCCACTTGTAGCGCTCGTTCTTCTCGATGGCGTGACCGAGGGTGTGGCCGTAGTTGAGGACCTCCCGCAGGCCCGTCTCCTTCAGGTCGGAGGAGACCACCTCGGCCTTCACCCGGATCGAACGCTCGATCAGCTCGGCCGTGTGCGGTCCCGCCGGGGTCCGGGCGGCCTCCGGGTCGGACTCGATGAGGTCGAGGATCACCGGGTCGGCGATGAAGCCGGCCTTGATGACCTCGGCGAGCCCGGACACGTAGTCGTTGACCGGGAGGGAGTCCAGCGCGGCGAGGTCGCAGAGCACACCGGCCGGCGGGTGGAAGGCGCCCACCAGGTTCTTGCCCTCGGCGGTGTTGATGCCGGTCTTGCCGCCGACCGCCGCGTCCACCATGGCGAGCACGGTGGTCGGGATCGCGATCCAGCGCACCCCGCGCAGCCAGGTCGCGGCCACGAACCCGGCGAGGTCGGTGGTCGCGCCGCCGCCGACGCCGACGATGACGTCGGTGCGGGTGAAGCCGGACTGGCCGAGCGCCTTCCAGCAGTAGGCCGCGACCTCGGCGGTCTTGGCCTCCTCGGCGTTCGGCACCTGGACGGCGACGGCCTCGAAGCCCTGCTCGGCCAGGTCGGCGCGGAGCGCGTCGCCGGTCTCGGCCAGCGCCTCCGGGTGGATCACCGCCACCCGCCTGGCCCAGGTGCCGATCAGCCCGGCCAGCTCGCCCAGGAGCTGCCGGCCGATCAGCACCTCGTAGGGGTCGGTGCCGGCGCTGCCGGCGACCTGGATCCGGGTGACTGACTCGCTCATGCTTCCTTCAACTCCAGTGCGTCCAGCGCCGCTTGGGTGACCTCTTCGGGAGTGCGGCCGTCCGTCGCCACAACCGCGGTGGCGACCTCCTCGTACAGGTGCCGCCGCGCCTCCATCAGCTCGCGCCACTGCTTGCGCGGGTTGACCGCGAGCAGCGGGCGGGCCACGTTGAGGCCGGTGCGCCTGACGGCCTCCTCCACGTCCATGGAGAGGTAGACCACCCGGTGCCCGGCGAGCAGCGCCCGGGTGTCCGGGTCGAGGACGGCTCCGCCGCCGAGCGCGAGGACTCCCTCGTGGGCGGCGACGGCGCTGTGCACCGCCCGCTTCTCGAGGGCGCGGAAGGCGGGCTCGCCCTCCTCCACGAAGATGTCGGCGATGGTCCGCCCCTCGGCCGCCACGATGTCCTCGTCGGTGTCCCGGAACCCGGTTCCGAGCCGCTCGGCCAGCAGCCGGCCCACGGTGGACTTGCCCACGCCCATGGGACCGACGAGCACGACGGCAGGCATCGCGCTCACCGGATCCGCAGGTTCTCGAGGTACGACCGGACGTTGCGGCTGGTCTCGGCCACCGAGTCGCCGCCGAACTTCTCCGCCACCGCGTCCGCGAGGACGAGGGCGACCATCGCCTCGGCGACGATGCCCGCGGCCGGCACGGCGGACACGTCGGAGCGCTGGTGGTGCGCCTGGGCGGCCTCGCCGGTCGCCACGTCCACCGTCTGCAGGGCCCGCGGCACGGTCGCGATCGGCTTCATCGCGGCCCGCACCCGCAGCAGCTCGCCGGTGGTCAGACCGCCCTCGGTGCCGCCGGAGCGGCCGGACACGCGCCGGATGCCCTCGTCGGTGCGCACGATCTCGTCGTGCGCCTTGGAACCCGGCACGCGCGCGAGTTCGAAGCCGTCGCCGATCTCGACACCCTTGATGGCCTGGATGCCCATGAGCGCGCCGGCGAGGCGCGCGTCCAGCTTGCGGTCCCAGTGCACGTGCGAGCCGAGGCCCACGGGCACGCCGTAGGCCAGGATCTCCACCACGCCGCCGAGGGTGTCGCCGTCCTTGTGGGCCTGGTCGATCTCGGCGACCATCGCCTTCGAGGCGTCGGCGTCCAGGCAGCGCACCGGGTCGGCGTCCAGCCGCTCGACGTCGGCCGGCGTCGGGTACACACCGTGCGGCGCCTTGGCGGAGGCCAGCTCGACCACGTGGGAGACGATCTCGATGCCCGCCGTCTCCTTCAGGTACGACCGGGCGACCGCGCCCAGTGCCACGCGGGCGGCGGTCTCGCGGGCGGAGGCGCGCTCCAGGATCGGGCGGGCCTCGTCGAAGCCGTACTTCTGCATGCCGGCGAGGTCGGCGTGGCCGGGCCGGGGCCGGGTCAGCGGCGCGTTGCGCGCGAGCCCGTCCAGGATCTCGGGGTCGACCGGGTCGGCCGCCATGACCTGCTCCCACTTGGGCCACTCGGTGTTGCCCACCATGATCGCGACCGGAGAGCCGAGGGTGAGGCCGTGCCGGACGCCGCCGAGGAAGGTGACCTCGTCCCGCTCGAACTTCATCCGCGCACCGCGGCCATAGCCGAGCCGCCGCCGCGCCAGGTGGTCCGCCACCATCTCCGTGGTGATCGGCACGCCGGCGGGAAGCCCCTCCAGCGTCGCGACAAGTGCGGGACCGTGGGACTCCCCCGCGGTCAGCCAACGCAGCCTGCTCAACGGTGCTCCTCAGTGTTCGCGCCCGGTACTGCCCTGGGTACGCGTGTCCTCGCGTACGGCGACGACGCGACCGGGTGCGCGACCCCGGCCCGCCACCACCGATCCTCCCACGTCCGGCGCCCTGATCCGGCGGCCGGTCCAGCAGGCGGACGCGGCGTGGACGCGGAAGCGGCCGGTCAGCGCCCGGCGAGCGCCTTCTCGCCGGCGTGCCGCATGGCCTCCAGGGGCGCCGGGGAGCGGCCGGTCATCCGCTCGACCTGCAGGACGGCCTGGTGGACGAGCAGGTCGAGACCGCCGACCACCGCGCCGCCGAACATGGACCAGCGGGCCGCCAGCTCGGTCGGCCAGGGGTCGTACAGCACGTCGAACAGGGTTGCGGGACGCTCGGGCACGGCTGCGGCGAGGGCGTCGGTGGTGCCGGCCGGGGTGGTGGCGATCACCAGCGGGGCGCGCAGCGCCTGCTCGGCGTCGGCCCAGTCCGCCGTGCGGACGTCCACCTCGAGCCGTTCGCCCCACTGCCGCATCTCGGCGGCGCGGGCCTCGCTGCGCACGTAGGCGACCACCTCGCCGGTGCAGATCCGGGACAGCGCGGCGAGCGCGGACGACGCGGTGGCGCCGGCGCCGAGGATCGCCGCCGAGTCGACCTCCTCGATGCCGTGTTCGCGCAGCGCGGCCACCATGCCCGGGATGTCGGTGTTGTCGCCGAGGCGGCGGCCGTCCTCGGTGAGCACGACCGTGTTGACCGCGTCGACGGCGGCGGCCGTGTCGCTGATCTCGTCCACCAGCGGGATGACCGCCCGCTTGAGCGGCATGGTCAGCGACAGCCCCGCCCACTCCGGTCCGAGTCCGTCGAGGAAGCCGGGCAGGGCGGCCTCGTCGATCTCGAACCGGTCGTACGACCAGCCGCCGAGCCCGAGCGCCTCGTAGGCCGCCCGGTGCAGCACCGGGGAGAGCGAGTGGGCGATGGGCGAACCGAGCACGGCGGCCCGGCGGGCGTCAGTTGCCCGAGGAGGCATTGAATTTTTCCTTGAGCTTTTCGAATTCCGCGTTCGTCCGGGCGAATTCCGTGTTGTCCACACCGTCGGTCGCCACGAAGTACATCCAGCCTTCGTGCGTCGGATTCAGCGTCGCCCGCAGCGCGTCCTCGCCGGGATTTCCGATCGGACCGGGCGGAAGTCCCTTGTTGGTGTAGGTGTTGTACGGGCTGCGGTCGCTGTTGATCTCCTTCTCGGAGATATGGATGTTGCTCGTGCCCTTGAGGTAGTTGTACGTCGAGTCGAACTGCAGCAGCTGGTTGGTCTCGGTGTTGGTGGGCTTGAGACGGTTGTAGACCACCTCCGCCATCTTGCGGAAGTCGTCGTGCGTCTTGCCCTCCGCCTGGACCAGGCTCGCGACCGTGAGCAGCTCGAACGCGTTCTTCAGGCCGAGCTCCTTCGCCTTCGCGGGAAGGTTGTACGGGGCGTACTTCTGCTTGGACTGGGCGACCATCTGCTTCAGGACCGCCTCGGGCTTCATGCCCTTGGCGGCCGGGTAGGTGGCCGGCCAGAGGAAGCCCTCAAGCGGGTCCTGGACGGAGCCGCTGTTCTGCGCCCAGCTCGGCAGGCCGAGGTTCTTGTACTGCGCCTTGGCGACCTTCTTGGTGGTGCCGGCGGAGACACCGAGCTGTTTGTCGATGGCCTGGTAGACCTGCGCGTTGCGCTCGCCGGGCTTGACGAGCACGTTGCTCTGGCTCCTCGGGTCCAGCATGAGCTGCACGGCGCTGGCGGCGGACATCTCCTTCTTCAGGAGGTACGCGCCGGCCTGGATGGTGTCCCCCTTGGGGTTCTGCCCCTGGGCGCTCACGAAAGCGTCGGCGCTCTTGACCACGCCCGCTTCCTTCAGCCGCCGCCCGATCTCCCAGCCGCCGGCGCCCTTGGGGATCTCGACGGTCACGCTCTCGCTGGTCCCCTGGCCCGTGTAGTCGGGAGCCGGGGCGAAACGATTTTGGTAGAACTTCCAGCCGAAATAGCCGGCCCCGCCGAGGCCGCCGCCGAACACCAGGCAGACGACCAGGCAGGCGCAGCCGTTGCGCCGCTTCTTGCCCTTGACGGGTTTCTTGCCCTTGCCCCGGCGCTCACGCCTGCTCTGCAGTTCGTGCTCGGCGTCGTCCCCGTCGTCCTCGCCCGAGAAGAAGGCGTGCTCCTCCTCGTCGGCCGCGGGTTCCGGTTCCGGTTCGGGACGCCGGCGGCCGGGCGGCTCGGGCGGCGGGTAGGCGTCCTCGGTGCGGTAGAAGTCGTGCTGCTGCGCGCCGTAGGCCGCGGGCTGCTGGCCGTACGGGTCGCCGGGATCGGGCGGGTACGGCACCTGGCCCTGGGCGCCGCTCGTGTTCCAGACGCCCTGGTGCTGGTACTGCTGCTGGGTGTGCGCGGCGTACTGCTGGTCCTGGCCGGGGTACTGGTGGCCGTACTGCTGCTGGTCCTGCCCGGGGTGGTACGGGTACTGCTGCTGACCCTGACCGGGCAGGCCGCCCTGGGTCCAGTCGCCGTGCTGCGGCTGCTGCGGGTACTGCTGCTGCGCCTGGCCGTCGTAGAGGGACTGCTGACCCGCGTGGGTCTCCTGCCCTCTCCATCCGCCGTCCCCGTACAACGGGTCCTCCGGATGCCACGGTTCGGAGCCAGGGCCCCGGCCATACTCAGTCATCGATCCCCTAGAGCCGCGAGGCGGACGGTCGTGCGGCCGGGGCCGGATCCCGTTCCGCCTCTTGCTGTGCGGTGGCTGTTCGAACACCGCCGCATCGCGCGGAACGTTACCGTATCGCGATCAGATGACCACTTCGACGCCCTCGCCGGGTGCTTTACCTGACACCCGTTCGGATTCCAGGGCCTGCTGCAGAATGATGACGGCGGCGGCCTGGTCGATCACGGAGCGGCCCTTCTTGGATTTCACCCCCGAGGCGCGCAGTCCCTGACTGGCCGTCACGGTCGTCATCCGCTCGTCCACCAGGCGGACCGGCACCGGTGCGATGCCCTTGGCCAGCTCCTGGACGAAGCCGCGGACCTTGGCGGCGGCCGGACCCTCGCCCCCCTTGAGGGAGCGAGGGAGTCCGACCACGACCTCGATCGGCTCGTACTCCTCCACCAGCTGCCGCAGCCGGCGGTGGGCGGCGGGGACGTCCCGGCCCGGGACGGTCTCCACCGGGGTGGCGAGGATCCCGTCGGGGTCGCACGAGGCGACCCCGATCCGGGCGTCCCCGACGTCGATCGCGAGCCGGCGTCCTCTGCGCATGTCCGGCCGCTTCCCTACTTCGCGGTCTCGGCGACGAGCCGCTCGACGGCGTCCACGGCCTCGCCGACCGCGGCCGGGTTCTGGCCGCCGCCCTGAGCGACGTCCGGCTTGCCGCCACCGCCGCCGCCGAGCGTCTTGGCGGCGGTGCGGACCAGGTCGCCGGCCTTGAGGCCGCGCTCGCGGGCGGCCTCGTTGGTGGCGATGACGGTCAGCGGCTTGCCGTTGTTCACCGTGAACAGGGCGACCACGGCTGCCCGGCCGCCCTGGATGCGGCCGCGCACGTCGAGGACCAGCTTGCGCAGGTCGTCGGGGGTGGTGCCGTCGGGGACCTGCCCGGTGACGACCGCGACCCCGCGGACGTCCCGGGCGGACTCGGCGAGACCGGCGGCGGCCTGCAGCACCTTCTCGGCGCGGAACTTCTCGATCTCCTTCTCGGCGTCCTTCAGCTTGCCGAGCATGGCGGAGATCTTCTCCGGAAGCTCCTCCGGGCGGCCCTTGACCAGCTCCTGGAGCTGGGCGACCACGGTGTGCTCACGGGCGAGGAAGTTGTAGGCGTCCACGCCGACCAGGGCCTCGATACGCCGCACGCCCGAGCCGATCGACGACTCGCCGAGCAGCTTGACCAGGCCCAGCTGGGCGGTGTTGTGCACGTGCGTGCCGCCGCACAGCTCCTTGGAGAAGTCGCCGATGGTCACCACACGGACGCGCTCGCCGTACTTCTCGCCGAACTCGGCGATGGCGCCCTGCTTCTTGGCGTCGTCGATGCCCATGACCTCGGCGTGCACGTCGAGGTCGCGGGCGAGCACCTCGTTGATCTTCTGCTCGACGTCGGTCATGACGGCCGTCGGGACGGCGGCCGGGGAGCCGAAGTCGAAGCGGAAGCGGCCCGGCTGGTTCTCGGAACCGGCCTGGGCGGCCGTCGGGCCGAGGGCGTCGCGCAGCGCCTGGTGGGTCAGGTGCGTGGCCGAGTGGGCGCGGGCGATGGCCTTGCGGCGGCGGGAGTCGATCGAGGCGTGGGCCTTGGCGCCGACGGTCACCTCGCCGACCTGGACGACGCCCTTGTGGACGTAGACGCCCGGGACCGGCTTCTGGCAGTCGCGGACCTCGATCACGGCGCCGGAGTCGACCTTGATCCGGCCGGTGTCACCGATCTGGCCGCCGCCCTCGGCGTAGAACGGGGTGCGGTCGAGGACGATCTCGACCTCGTCGCCCTCGGTGGCGGCCGGCGAGGAGACGCCGTCCACGAGGATGCCGACGATCGTGGTCTCGCCTTCGGTGTCGGTGTAGCCGATGAAGTCGGTGGCCCCGGCGGCGTCGGCGATCTCCCGGTAGGCGCCCATGTCGGCGTGGCCGGTCTTCTTGGCCTGGGCGTCGGCCTTGGCGCGCTCCCGCTGCTCCTTCATCAGGCGGCGGAAGCCGTCCTCGTCCACGGAGAGGCCCTGCTCGGCGGCCATCTCCAGGGTGAGGTCGATCGGGAAGCCCCAGGTGTCGTGGAGCAGGAACGCCTTGTCGCCGGAGAGGACGGTGCCGCCGGACTGCTTGGTCTCGGTGACGGCAGTGTCGAGGATGTTGGTGCCGGCCTTCAGCGTCTTCAGGAAGGCGTTCTCCTCGGCGAGGGCGACCTTCTCGATGCGCTCGCGGTCGGTGACCAGCTCCGGGTACTGCTGGCCCATCATGCCGATGACGACGTCGATCAGGTCCTTGACGACCGGGCCGGTGGCGCCGAGCAGGCGCATGTTGCGGATGGCGCGGCGCATGATGCGGCGCAGCACGTAGCCGCGGCCCTCGTTGCCCGGGGTGACGCCGTCGCCGATGAGCATGGTGGCGGTGCGCATGTGGTCGGTGACCACGCGCAGCGAGACGTCCGAGTCGTGCGCGTCGCCGTAGGCCACGCCGGTCAGCTCGGTGGCCTTGTCGATCACGGCCATGGAGGTGTCGATCTCGTACATGTTCTGCACGCCCTGCAGAATCATGGCGAGCCGCTCGAGGCCGAGGCCGGTGTCGATGTTCTTGCTCGGCAGTTCGCCGAGGATCTCGAAGTTGTCCTTGCCGGTGCCCTCGCCGCGCTCGTACTGCATGAAGACGAGGTTCCAGATCTCCACGTACCGCTCGTCGTTGACGGCGGGGCCGCCCTCGGCGCCGAACTCGGGGCCGCGGTCGTAGTTGATCTCGGAGCAGGGGCCGCAGGGGCCGGGGACGCCCATGGACCAGTAGTTGTCCTTCATGCCCAGGCGCTGGATGCGCTCCTTGGGCACGCCGACGACCTCGTGCCAGATGCGCTCGGCCTCGTCGTCGTCCTTGTAGACGGTGATCCACAGGCGCTCGGGGTCGAGGCCGTAACCGCCCTTGTCCTGGGGCGAGGTGAGCAGCTCCCAGGCGTACTTGATGGCGCCTTCCTTGAAGTAGTCGCCGAAGGAGAAGTTGCCGCACATCTGGAAGAACGTGCCATGCCGGGTGGTCTTGCCGACCTCTTCGATGTCGGGCGTGCGCACGCACTTCTGCACGCTGGTGGCGCGCGCGAAGGGGGGCTTGACCTCACCCAGGAAGTAGGGCTTGAAGGGCACCATGCCGGCGGGGACGAGGAGCAGAGTCGGGTCGTCCGCGATGAGCGACGCCGAAGGGACGACGGTGTGCCCGCGCTCCTCGAAGAAGCTCAGCCAGCGGCGGCGAATCTCGGCCGACTCCATCAGTGGTCCTCATTCCGGTTGTACGAGTACGTCGTGTTCTCGACGTACTTCGGGTTGCTGCGGTCGTTCTCCAGGGCGGCGTACCGCCCGGGCGCGGGGAGTTCGGGGTCGGCGTCGATGCCCAGCGCCTCCCCCAGCTCGGCCTCCCGCTGGGCCATGTTGTGGCGGACGTCGAGCGCGAAGCCGACCGCGCCGTCCTTCAGTCTCCGGCCGGTCTCCAGGGCCTTGTTGGCCGCGGTGGCGGCGAGGCTCTCCGGAGTCAGCTGCCTCAGCTTGCGGTTGACCTTGGTGGTGGCCCACACACCGGCGGCGACGCCCGAGGTGAACCAGAACGTACGGCGGAACATCGCTGGGTCTCAGTCCTTCTTCCGCTTGCGTCGTGCGGCGGGAACCGTGCGGCCCACGATCACCGTACGCCGGGGCTGCCTCGCGGGCGCGTCCTCCCGGCGGCCGCCCAGGGCCCGGCGCACGCCGTAGCCGAAGGCCGCGACCTTGACCAGCGGGCCGCCGAAGGTGGAGGCGACGGTGGTGGAGAGCGCGGAGGCGTTCGACGTGACCTCCTGGACGTCGGAGGCGATCGCGTCCACCCGGTCGATCTGGGTCTGCGCGGAGCGCACGGCCGCGGAGGCGTCCGCGAGCAGCGGGACGGCCTGGTCGGTCACCTCCGCCACGAGCTTGGTGGTCGCCTTGAGCGTCTGGGCCACCCTCACCAGTGCGACGGCGAGGAAGGAGACCAGGATCGCCCAGAAGACGGCCACCAGGATCCCGGCCACCTCTCCACCGGACACTGTGCGCACCCGCTCCCTGTACGTGCTCTGAACATCGGAACCATGAGAAAAGCAGTGCACCGAGCCTATCGCGCCGGTGGTGGGGCTCCGTACCGGATTAGCGCCGGCGGCGGGTGGAGTCGCGGGAAGCGATTGTACGGAATGAACACGGTTCAGTACGCTCCGTGTCCCATGCGAGGTCCTCAGCGCCCCGGCCCCTGCGCGGACGGCGATCCGCCCCTGGAACTCACCGCCTTCATCGGGCGCTCGGCCGAACTCGGCGGGCTGGCCGAGGCGATGGCGGCGGCCCGGCTGGTGACGGTGACCGGCGCCGGCGGGGTGGGCAAGTCCCGGCTCGCGTGGCACGCCGCGGTGCGGTCGGCGCCCGCGGACGGGGTGGCCCGGGTCGAGCTCGCGCCGGTCCAGGACCCGCTGTTCGTCGAATACGCGGTCACGGAGGCGCTGGGCCTGACCGACCACACCACGCGGCCGCCGCGCGAGTCGCTGCTCGGCCATCTCGCGGGCCGCCGCTTCCTGCTGGTGCTGGACGGGTTCGAGCATCTCGTGGAGGCCTGCGCCGGGCTGGTGGCGGAGCTGCTGCGCAAGCTCCCGGAGCTGCGGGTGCTGGCCGTGGGACGGCGCCCGCTGGGGCTGGCGGGCGAGTGCCTGTTCCCGCTGGCGCCGCTCGGCACGGACGAGGCGGTGGAGCTGTTCGCCGACCGGGCCCGGCAGCACGGCGCCGAGGTGGCGGACTGCCCGGCGGTCCGGGAGCTGTGCCTGCGTCTGGAGGGGATCCCGCTGGCGGTGGAGCTGGCCGCGGGACGGCTGCGGGCGCTGTCCCCGGCCCAGTTGCTCGAGCGTCTCGACGACCGGTTCCGGCTGCTGACCGGCGGCGGCCGGGACGCCCTGCCGCGGCACCGGGCGCTGCGCACGGCGATCGGCTGGAGCCACGAGCTGTGCACCGCGGCCGAACGGCTGCTGTGGGCGCGGCTGTCGATGTTCGCGGGGACCTTCGACCTGGACGCGGCCGAGTACGTGTGCAGCGGGGACGGACTGCCCGCCGGGGACGTCCTGGACGTGCTGTCGGAACTGCTCGCCCAGTCGCTGGTGACCCGGGAGGAGACGGCGACGGGCCCCCGCTACCGGATGCTGGACACCGTTCGGGCCTACGGCGCCGACTGGCTGGAGGCCGCCGGGGACACGGCCCGGCTGCGGCGACGGCACCGCGACTGGTGCCTGGGGCTGGCGACGATGTGCGAGCTGGACTGGTTCTCGCCGCGGCAGCGGGAGGTGGCCGCGCGGGTCCGGGCGGAGCTGCCGAACCTGCGGGCCGCCCTGGAGTTCTGCCTCACCGAGCCGGAGGAGGCGCACCTGGGCCAGTACCTGGCGGGCTCGCTCTGGTTCTGCTGGGCGGGCTGCGGGCGGCTGTCGGAGGGGCGGCGCTGGCTGGAGCGCAGCGTGGAACTGGACTCGGGGTACGAGCGGTCGCGGCTGAAGGCGCTGTGGGTACTCGGCTACGTGGCGGTCCTCCAGGGCGACACCGTGCCGGCGCTCGCGGCGCTGCGGGAGTGCCGGGAGCGGGCGGAGCTGATCGCGGACGGCGCGGCGGTGGCGTACGCGGAGCACCGCACCGGCTGTCTGGCGCTGGTGACGGACGACCTGGCGCGGGCGGAGCGGCTGCTGCGCTCGGCGCTCGGGCGGTACCGGGAGATCGGCGAGCTGAACAGCAACGTCCTGATGAGCCAGGTGGAGCTGGCGATGGCGCGGGCGTTCCAGGGCGACCTGGCGGACGCGGTACGGCTGTGCGAGGACGTGCGCCGGGTGTGCGAGGACCACGGCGAGCACTGGGCCCGCTCGTACGCGCTGTACGTGCTGGCGTACGCGTCCTGGCGGGGCGGGGACCACCGCCGGGCGCGGGAGCTGCTCGTGGACTGCCTGGGCGACGCGCACGCCTTCCACGACCTGCTCGGCTCGGTGCTGTCGCTGGAGCTGCTGGCCCTGGTGACGTTGTCCCAGGGCGATCCGGCCGAGGCGGCGGTCCTGCAGGGGGCGGCGGGCCGGTTGTGGCCGTCGGTCGGGCTGCCGCTGTTCGGCTCGGCGCACTACAACGCCCCGCACGAGCTGTGCGAGGCGGCGGCCCGGCGGGCGCTCGGCGACGAGCGGTACGGGGAGCTGCTGGCCGAAGGGGCCCGGCTGGACCGGGAGGCGGCCGTGGCGCGGGCGCTGGCGCACGAGGGGGAACGGCCGCCGTACACGGTGCCCGGCCCGCGCGGGCCGGTGCCGCACGCGCGCGGAGAGGCCGGGAAACGCGAACCCGCCGCCTCCCGCACCCGGAAGGGCGGGGAGGCGGCGGGCGGAGTGCCTACGCCGTGACGGGGATCAGCGGGCGTAGTACTCGACGACGAGCTGCTCGTCGCAGATCACCGGGATCTCCTTGCGGTTCGGCTCGCGGTCCAGGCGGAACGCCAGGGCCTTGAGGTTCACCTGCAGGTAGCGCGGGGTCTCACCGTCGGGGGCGAAACCACCCTCGCGGGCGACCTGGAAGAGCGTCTTGTCCTTGGAGCGGTCGCGGACCTGCACGACGTCGTCCGGACGGACGCGGAAGGACGGCTTGTCGACCTTCTGGCCGTTGACCTGGATGTGGCCGTGGACGACCATCTGGCGGGCCTGGTAGATCGTGCGGGCGATGCCCGAACGCAGGACCAGCGCGTCGAGACGGCGCTCGAGCTCGATGATCAGGGCCTCACCGGTCTTGCCCTGGACCTTGGAGGCACGCTCGTAGGCGCGGACGAGCTGGCGCTCGGACACGTCGTACTGCGCGCGCAGACGCTGCTTCTCGAGCAGACGGACCTTGTAGTCCGAGTTCTGCTTGCGGCCGCGGCCGTGCTCACCCGGCGGGTAGGGGCGGGCCTCGAAGTACTTGACGGCCTTCGGGGTCAGCGCGATGCCGAGGGCACGCGACTTCTTGACCTTGGGGCGGGACTGGTTCGCCACTGTCTGTTTCTCTTTCCTGGTTTTCGGCTTGTCAGGGTTGAGGGAGGTCGCATCCGCAGCCGGGGAAACCCGCCTGGTCCGCGTGGGACCCTGCCGGGCAGCCGCTCCCCTGATCTGGGCACATACGTGCAGCACGCGAGTGGCCCACCGACCGCTCCCGGGCTTCCGGGTGGTGGTGGGCTGCCCGCGACACCGTTCGACGGTGCGCGACGCTCCTGGAGCCGGTCCGCGAAGGACCGGGTCTCCGGCTGGCTGTCCCGCTCTGACTGCGCGGGACTCAGCACTTCGGGGCAGTCTACAGGCTGCTCAGGACCGCTTGCGACCGAGGTGCTTGCGCGTCCACTCCACCGCGTCCGCGTACCGGGCTTCCGCTCCGTGCCGGGTCGGCGTGTAGTACGCGCGGTCCTTGAGGGCGTCCGGGGCGTACTGCTGCTCCGCGATGCCCTCGGGCAGGTCGTGCGGGTACACGTAGCCCTGGGCGTGGCCGAGCTTGGCCGCGCCCTTGTAGTGCCCGTCCCGCAGGTGCGGCGGGACGGGGCCCGCCTGTCCCTTGCGCACGTCCTCCAGCGCGGCGCCGATGGCGGTGGTGGCGGCGTTGGACTTGGGGGCGAGCGCGAGGGCGATGGTGGCGTGGCTGAGGGTGAGCGCGGCCTCCGGGAAGCCGATCATGGCGACGGCCTGCGCGGCGGCGACCGCGATGGGCAGGGCGTTCGGGTCGGCGAGGCCGACGTCCTCGCTCGCGGAGATCATCAGCCGGCGGGCGATGAACCGCGGGTCCTCGCCGGCCTCGATCATGCGGGCCAGGTAGTGCAGCGCGGCGTCGACGTCGGAGCCCCGGATGGACTTGATCAGGGCGCTGGCGACGTCGTAGTGCTGGTCGCCGTCGCGGTCGTACTTCACCGCGGCGCGGTCGACGGTCTGCTCGAGCGTCCGCAGGCTGATCTCGCTCTCGCCCTGGTCCAGGGCGGCTCCGGCGGCGGCCTCCAGCGCGGTCAGAGCGCGGCGGGCGTCGCCGCCGGCGATGCGCAGGAGGTGGTCCGCGGTGTCGTCGGGCAGGGAGACGGCGTCCCCCAGGCCGCGCTCGTCGGTGAGGGCCCGCTCGAGCAGCCCGCGGACGTCGTCGTCGGTGAGCGGTTCGAGGGTGAGCAGCAGGGAGCGGGACAGCAGCGGGGAGATCACCGAGAAGTACGGGTTCTCGGTGGTCGCCGCGATCAGGGTCACCCAGCGGTTCTCGACCGCGGGGAGCAGGGAGTCCTGCTGGGCCTTGCTGAAGCGGTGGATCTCGTCCAGGAAGAGGACGGTCTCCTTGCCGAAGCCGCCGGTGGCGCGGCGGGCGCCATCGATGACCGCGCGGACCTCCTTGACGCCCGCGGTGATGGCCGACAGTTCCACGAAGCGCTTGTCGGTGGCCTTGGAGACGACGTACGCGAGGGTCGTCTTGCCGGTGCCGGGCGGGCCCCAGAGGATCACCGAGGACGGTCCGGCGGGTCCCGCCCGTCTCCCACCACCGCCCTTGCCGGAGGGGCCCGCGGCCCCGCCATTCTGGTCTGCGCCCTCGCCCACCAGCCGGCGCAGGGGCGAGCCTGGCTTGAGCAGGTGCTGCTGGCCCACCACCTCGTCGAGGGTGCGCGGGCGCATCCGCACCGCCAGGGGGCTGGCGGCGGGGTCCTTCTCCTGGCGTTCTTCTGCTGCGGCGGTGAACAGGTCGGGCTCCACGCAGAAACCCTAAATCACCGCACCGACAGTCCGGCGGGGCGGTCGGCCGGCCGTCAGCTCGTCCAGAAGTCCCACCAGCGGGTGAGCACCAGCATGCCGATGACGCCGACGTGCAGGACCGGTACGACCCAGGTGAACTCGCCGAAGAAGGACTTCAGCCAGCGCGGGGAGGGCAGGAAGTCGTTGCGGACGTTGAACGAGGTCACGTACCAGAACATGACGATCGTGGCGACCCAGGCCAGCGAGCACCACAGGCAGAGCGCGTTGATCCGGTACAGGGACTGGAACTGCAGCCAGGTGCAGAAGGCGACGCCGAAGAGCGTGCCGAAGTTGAAGGTCAGCCAGTACCAGCGCGGGAAGCGGGCGCGGGCCAGCAGGCTCACGCCGACGCAGACGACGATGCCGTAGCAGACCAGGCCGAGCATCGGGTTGGGGAAGCCGAAGGCGGCGGCCTGCTTGCTCTCCATCACGCTGCCGCAGGACACCACCGGGTTGAGGCTGCAGCCCGGGGTGAAGGTCTTGCCGGCGACCTTGGCCTCGAGGATCTTGAACTTGTCGAGCGTGATGACCCAGGCGGCCAGCAGCCCCGCGGCGCCGGTGATCACGAGCAGGATGGCGAAGGCGCGGCTGCCGCCCTCCGTGCGCGGTCCGCGGGCGGACTGCCCGGACCCGGGCTCGCTGGAGACGTCCTTGACTGTCGTCTTGCTCATCACGCCGATTCCGTCACTCGAGAGGTGGACCTTCTTCGGGCAAGCCTCATTCTGCCGCACGCGTGCGGGGCCTCACCGTTCGCTCCGCATAAGGATGTACGTATGACCGGCGCCGTTCGTTCGGCCCGGGGCGGCGGCCGCGCCGGAAACGGCAAGGGCGCCGGACACCCCCCGTCGGGGAGTCTCCGGCGCCCACGCGCGTGTGCGCTCAGCCGAGCCGTGACTCCAGTTCCGCCACGATCTCGTTCACGCCGACCGCCGTCTGCTCGCCGGACTCCATGTCCTTGAGCTGCACCACGCCCTCGGCGAGATCCCGCTCGCCGGCGACGATCGCGTACCGGGCGCCGCTGCGGTTGGCGTTCTTCATCGCGCCCTTCAGTCCCTTGCCACCGTAGGCGAAGTCCGCCGCGACCCCGAGCCTGCGCAGCTCGGTGACCTTGGCGAACAGCACCCGGCGGGCCTCCTCGCCGAGCGGGACGGCGTAGACGCTGGTCGTGGACGGCAGGTCGAGCGTGATGCCCTCGGCCTCCAGGGCGAGGACCGTGCGGTCGACGCCCAGGGCCCAGCCCACCGACGGCAGCGCGGGGCCGCCGATCATCTCGGACAGGCCGTCGTAGCGGCCGCCGCCGCCGACCGCGGACTGGGAGCCGAGGCCGTCGTGCACGAACTCGAAGGTGGTCCGGGTGTAGTAGTCCAGGCCGCGGACCAGCTTCGGGTCGTTCTCGAAGGCCACGCCCGCCGCGGTGAGCAGCTCGCGGACCTCCTCGTGGTACGCCTTGCAGGCGTCGCACAGGTAGTCGCGCAGCAGCGGCGCGCCGGTCAGCTGCTTCTGCACCGACTCCCGCTTGTCGTCGAGGACCCGGAGCGGGTTGATCTCGACGCGGCGGCGGGTGTCCTCGTCCAGGTCGAGGGCGCGCAGGAACTCCTGCAGCGCGGCCCGGTACACCGGACGGCACTCCTTGTCGCCCAGGCTGTTCAGCAGGATGCGGAAGTCGCGCAGGCCGAGCGAGCGGTAGGCCTGGTCGGCCAGGATGATCAGCTCGGCGTCCAGCGCCGGGTCCTCGGCGCCGATCGCCTCGGCGCCGACCTGGGAGAAGTGGCGGTAACGGCCCTTCTGCGGGCGCTCGTAGCGGTAGTACGAGCCGGAGTACCAGAGCTTGACCGGGAGGTTGCCCGCCTTGTGCAGGTTGGCCTCCAGGGCGGCGCGCAGCACGGACGCCGTGCCCTCGGGGCGCAGGGCGAGCCGGTCGCCGCCCTTGGTCTCGAAGGCGTACATCTCCTTGGTGACGATGTCGGTGGACTCGCCGACACCGCGCGCGAACAGCTCGACGTTCTCGAAGCCGGGGGTCTCGACGTAGCCGTAGCCGGAGTCGCGCAGCGGGGCCGCGATCGCCTCACGGACCGCCAGGTAGGTCGCGGAGACCGGCGGGATCAGGTCGTAGGTGCCCTTGGGGGCCTGGAAGGTGCTCACGGAAGTCTCTCGTCACATTCCTCGTCGGGGAGCCTGGAGGGCTCCCTGGCCGGCCGCCACCTGCCGCAGATAGGGGTTGGTGGCGCGCTCCTGGCCGATGGTCGTCTGGGGGCCGTGGCCGGACAGCACCACGGTGGAGTCCTCGAGCGGCAGGCACACGCGTGCCAGCGAGTCGAGCATGTCCTCCATGGAGCCACCCGGCAGGTCGGTGCGTCCTACGGAGCCGGCGAACAGCAGATCCCCGGAGAAGAAGACCTGCGGGATGTCCGCGGTCTCGGGCATCCGGAACGTCACCGACCCCTTGGTATGGCCCGGTGCGTGCGCGACGGAGAACGTGAGGCCGGCCAGTTCGAGCAGCGCGCCGTCGGTCAGCTCCCGGACGTCGTCCGGCTCGCCCACGGTCAGCTCGCCCATGAGCGGCATGCCGAAGGAGCGGCCGAGCGCCTTCTCGGGGTCGCTCATCATGTACCGGTCGCTCGGGTGGATCCAGGCCGGTACGTCGTGCGCGCCGCACACGGGGACGACCGAGGCCACATGATCGATGTGGCCGTGGGTGAGGACGACGGCGACGGGCTTGAGCCGATGCTTCTTCAGCGCTTCCTCGACTCCGTCGGCGGCCTGGTGGCCCGGGTCGATGATCACGCACTCCTCACCGGCGGCGGGGGCGACGAGATAACAGTTCGTCCCCCAGGCCCCGGCGGGGAACCCGGCAATGAGCACGATCGTCCTTCGTTGTGTCGGTACGGGAGGGCCTGCGAACAGGCCGCCTGTGGTCCAGAAGCCTACCGGCGCTGCCGTTTCCTCAGCGAACCCATATACGGTACGGGGCTACACGCGGCCGTCGGCTCACAGGACGCACGCGTACCGTCGGCAACACGACACGCATGAGGAGAGAACCCGGTGGTCAGCCAGGAGCAGCGGCGGCGTCAGCTCGCCCGGGAGAAGTTCTTGCGGCAGCAGCAGCGGCGCACCAGCGCGCGGCGCAAGGCACGCATGCGCAACTCCGTGATCGCGTCGGTGCTCGGCGTGGTCGTGATCGGCAGCGTCGCGCTGTACACGACCGGCGTGCTGAAGAACGACGACGACAAGAAGACCAGCGCGGGCGCGGACGCGTCGCCGAGCGCCTCCCCGGCCGGCAAGGCGCCGGACCCGTGCGGGAAGCCGGCGGCGGGCTCGGTGAAGAAGCTGAGCTGGAAGAAGGAGCCGGCGATGACGATCGACACGTCGGCGAAGTACACGATGAAGCTCGCGACGACGTGCGGTGACATCGACCTGTCGCTGAAGGCGTCGGCGGCCCCGCACACCGTGAACTCGTTCGACTTCCTCGCGGGCAAGGGCTACTTCGACCACACCAAGTGCCACCGCCTCACCGCCGAGGGCATCTTCGTGCTGCAGTGCGGCGACCCGACGGCCACCGGCAGCGGCGGACCGGGCTACACGATCCCGGACGAGAACCTCAAGGACAAGAGCCTCAAGGCCAACACCTACCCGGCGGGCACGGTCGCGATGGCGAACACCGGCCAGAAGCACACCGGCGGAAGCCAGTTCTTCCTGGTCTACAGGGACAGCCCGCTGCCGCCCAGTTACACGCCGTTCGGAACGGTCACCGACGCGGGCATGAAGGTGCTCAAGAAGATCGCCGCGGCCGGCGCCCAGGCGGCCGACCCGACCACCGGGAACACCGCGCCGAACGCGACGGTCGTGATCGACAAGGCGACCGTCGCCAAGTCCTGACCCGGCGGGAGAGCCGGAGCGGCCGCCAGCGCAATTTCGCCCGCGCTGGATGCGGACAGGTCACCCGCCGGTCGCCTATGTTGGCGGTGACGAAACTGTGGACGATGCCCGGGGGCGCGAGGCCCCTCGCAGGCATCATGTGGAGGAGGCGCTGTGAGCAGCGACCCGTGGGGCCGCGTCGACGAGACGGGGACCGTGTACGTGCGTACGGCCGACGGCGAGCAGGTCGTCGGTTCCTGGGCGGCCGGCTCCCCTGAGGAGGCGCTTGCCTACTTCGAGCGCAAGTACGAGGGCCTGGTTGTCGAGATCGGCCTCCTCGAGAAGCGAGTCAAGACCACCGACCTGTCGGCGAAGGACGCCCGGACCGCGATCGACCACCTGCGCGAGCAGGTGGACGCGCACCACGCGGTGGGCGATCTCGACGCGCTGCGGACCCGCCTCGACAAGCTCGTGGAGACGGTCGAGGCCCGGCGTGAGGAGCGCAAGGCGCAGCGGGCCAAGCAGTCCGACGAGGCCCGCCGGGCCAAGGAGGACCTGGTCACCGAGGCGGAGCAGCTCGCGCAGTCCGACCAGTGGCGGGCGGCCGGCGAGCGGCTGCGCGCCCTGGTGGACACCTGGAAGGGGCTGCCGCGGCTCGACCGCAAGTCGGACGACGAGCTGTGGCACCGCTTCTCGCACGCCCGGTCGGCGTTCTCCAAGCGGCGCAAGGCGCACTTCGCGCAGCTCGACGCGCAGCGCGAGGAGGCCCGCCGGACCAAGGAGCGGCTGGTCTCCGAGGCCGAGGCGCTCTCGGGTTCGACGGACTGGGGCGTGACGGCGGCCCGTTACCGGGACCTGATGACGGAGTGGAAGGCCGCGGGCCGCGCCCAGCGCGAGCACGAGGACGATCTGTGGAACCGCTTCCGCGGCGCCCAGGACGTGTTCTTCGCGGCCCGCAGCTCGGTCTTCGCCGAGCGGGACGCGGAGCAGGCCGAGAATCTGAAGCTGAAGGAGGAGCTGGCCGAGGAGGCCGAGAAGCTCCTGCCGATCTCGGACCTGAAGGGCTCGCGGGCGGCCTTCCGCTCGATCAACGAGCGCTGGGAGGCCATCGGCCACGTCCCGCGGGACGCGCGTCCGAAGGTCGAGGGCCGGATGCACGCGGTCGAGCGGGCGCTGCAGGAGGCCGAGGAGGCCGAGTGGCGCCGGACGAACCCGGAGGCGCGTGCGCGTGCCGCCGGCCTGACCGGTCAGCTCCAGGCCGCCGTGGACAAGCTGCGGGCGCAGATCGAGCAGGCCCGTGCCCAGGGCAACGCCGCCAGGGCCGACAAGCTGGAGCGGGAGCTGGAAGGCCGCCAGGCGCTGCTGGACCAGGCTCTCAAGGGCCTGCAGGAGTTCGGCGGCTGATTCCCCGCTGCGCGTTCGAGAGGGCCCCATACCGGCGTATGGGGCCCTCTCGTATGTCCTGCTCTACGCCCGGCTGCGCGCCGAGGTCACGCGGTACACGTCGTAGACGCCCTCCACGCCCCGGACGGCCTTGAGGACGTGGCCGAGGTGCTTGGGGTCGCCCATCTCGAAGGTGAAGCGGGAGGTGGCCACCCGGTCGCGGGACGTCTGCACGGCCGCGGACAGGATGTTGACGTGCTGGTCGGACAGCACCCGGGTCACGTCGGACAGCAGCCGGGACCGGTCCAGCGCCTCCACCTGGATGGCGACCAGGAAGACGGAGGACTGGGTGGGCGCCCACTCGACGTCGAGGATGCGCTCCGGCTCGCGGGACAGCGACTCGACGTTCACACAGTCGCTGCGGTGAACCGATACGCCGCTGCCGCGCGTGACGAAGCCGATGATCGGGTCGCCGGGCACGGGCGTGCAGCAGCGGGCCAGCTTGACCCACACGTCGTCGACGCCCTTGACCACGACGCCCGGGTCGGCGTTGGAGCGCCGCTTGCGGCCGCGGCCCCGGGCCGGCGGGACCGTCTCGTCGATCTCCTCGGTGGCGGCCTCCTCGCCGCCGAGGGCCTGCACCAGCTTCTGGACGATGTTCTGCGCGGAGACGTGGCCCTCGCCGATCGCCGCGTAGAGCGCGGAGATGTCCGAGTAGCGCATCTCGTGCGCGAGGGTGACGAGCGAGTCCCCGGTGAGGATGCGCTGGATGGGCAGGTTCTGCTTGCGCATGGCGCGCACGATGGCGTCCTTGCCCTGCTCGATCGCCTCGTCGCGGCGCTCCTTGGAGAACCAGGCCCGGATCTTGTTGCGGGCGCGCGGCGACTTGACGAACCCGAGCCAGTCGCGGGACGGACCGGCGCCGGGCGCCTTGGAGGTGAAGACCTCCACCAGGTCGCCGTTGTCCAGAGTGGACTCGAGCGGTACGAGCCTGCCGTTGACCCGTGCTCCTATGGTGCGGTGGCCGACCTCGGTGTGGACGGCGTACGCGAAGTCCACCGGCGTCGCCCCGGCCGGGAGCGCGATGACGTCGCCCTTCGGCGTGAAGACGAAGACCTCGTTGCGGGAGAGGTCGAAGCGCAGGGACTCCAGGAACTCGCCGGGGTCCTCGGTCTCCTTCTGCCAGTCCAGCAACTGGCGCAGCCACGCCATGTCGTTGATGGCGTCCTTGTCCTTGCCGGAGGCCTTGGGCACGTCCGTGCGGACCTTGGAGGCGCCGGCGACGGCCTCCTGCTTGTACTTCCAGTGCGCGGCGATGCCGTACTCGGCGCGGCGGTGCATGTCGAAGGTGCGGATCTGCAGTTCGACCGGCTTGCCGTTGGGCCCGATGACCGTCGTGTGCAGCGACTGGTACATGTTGAACTTCGGCATCGCGATGTAGTCCTTGAACCGGCCGGGGACCGGGTTCCATCGCGCGTGCACGGTGCCGAGCGCCGCGTAGCAGTCCCGGACGGTGTCGACCAGGACGCGGATGCCCACCAGGTCGTAGATCTCCGCGAAGTCCCGGCCGCGGACGATCATCTTCTGGTAGACGCTGTAGTAGTGCTTCGGGCGGCCGGTCACGGTCGCCTTGATGCGGGCGGCGCGCAGGTCGGACTGGACCTCGTCGGTCACTATGGCGAGGTACTCGTCGCGCTTCGGCGCCCGCTCGGCGACCAGCCGCACGATCTCGTCGTACATCTTGGGGTAGAGGATCGCGAAGGCGAGGTCCTCCAGCTCCCACTTGATGGTGTTCATGCCCAGCCGGTGGGCCAGCGGGGCGTAGATCTCGAGCGTCTCGCGGGCCTTCTTCTCCTGCTTCTCCCGCTTGAGGTAGCGCATGGTGCGCATGTTGTGCAGACGGTCGGCGAGCTTGATGACCAGGACGCGCGGGTCCTTCGCCATCGCCACGACCATCTTGCGCACGGTCTCGGCCTGCGCGGCCTCGCCGAACTTGACCTTGTCCAGCTTGGTCACGCCGTCGACGAGCAGGGCGACCACGTCGCCGAAGTCGCGGCGCAGGTCCTCCAGGCCGTACTCGGTGTCCTCGACGGTGTCGTGCAGCAGCCCCGCCATGAGGGTGGCCGGGTCCATGCCCAGCTCGGCGAGGATGGTGGTGACGGCGAGCGGATGCGTGATGTACGGATCGCCGCTCTTGCGCTTCTGGCCGCGGTGCCAGCGCTCGGCGACCTGGTAGGCGCGCTCGATCTGCCGCAGCGTGGCGTTCTCGATCTTGGGGTCGTTGCTGCGCACTATGCGCAGCAGCGGTTCCAGCACCGGGTTGTACGGGTTCGCGCGCTGCACGCCGAGGCGGGCCAGGCGGGCGCGGACGCGGTTGGAGGAGCCGGTGCGGGCGGGCTGGCCGGCGGCGGGGCGCACGGGCGGGGCCGGTTTGGGGCGGGTGGCCTCGGGGGTCTTCTCGACGGGCGCGGACTGGGCGTGCTCGACCGCCCCGCGGGTGTCGTTCTTTGCGGACGACACGTCCCGCGCGGGCTTGGCCGCGGGCGCCGAGGCGGGCTCGGGCTTGGCGGCGGTCAGTGGCTGGGCCTCGTCTGGCAAGAGGACTCCTCGTGCGCGATCCGGGTCCCCCGGTCAGGCTCCGGAAACCCCATGGTAGCGATCCTGTGTCTCGTCATCGCCCGCAGGCGGCTGTGAGGACCGTCTACCCGTGCAACACGGAGGACTCCCACCCGATTCCGGGCCCGGCACCGGGAACCTCCCGATGCCGGGGGAAACGCACGAGGCGGGCCCGGATCGCTCCGGGCCCGCCTCGGTCCGTCCGGCTGGTCAGGCCCGACGGTGCGACGGCTTGGACATCACGCCGAACCGGTGGAGGTGTTGCAGAAGCGCGGGGTGCCGTTGGCACCGTCGCGCAGGCAGATCTTGAGGGTGACCTTGGTGCCCTCGGGCAGGTTGACCACCTGCGTGGCACAGGGGCTGCTGTCGCTTCCGCCGTTGGCGTCGTCCATGCGCTTGCTGCCCCCGTTCCAGGTCAGCGTCCCGGAGGCGCGCAGGCCGTCCTCCTGCCAGTCGCACACGTCCCACTTGTCGCCGTCGGCGTGCCACTGGGCGTAGCCGCCGGGGTTGTCGTCGGTGGTCACCACGAAGGTGTTCGCGGCGAACGCCGGCGTCACGGCCAGCGCGACACCGCCCATCGCCAGACCACAGACCATCCCGACCCGTTTGGCGAACGTCTTCACTCATTCCCCCTGAGGAGCACTTCCGCCGGAACTCTTCCGACGTCCCGCGATTAGAGCATGATCATGATCACCGAAACAATCGAAAATGATCGGTTGGAGCGGCTAGCGAACGATATCGGCCAGGTCGACGATCAGAATGGCGAGAACCCCGCATACGAGAGGGCGGACGCCGCGTCATCGCGGCGTCCGCCCTCGCACGTGCTTGTCACTCAGATCTGGAGCAACGCCTCCAGCGGAGCGCCGGACAGGACGGGCTCCAGGCGGGCCCGGCCGTTCAGGAAGCCCAGCTCCATGAGGACCGCGAGCCCCGAGACCTCGGCGCCCGCCCGCTGGATGAGCTGGATCGCGGCCTCGGCGGTGCCGCCCGTGGCCAGCACGTCGTCGACGATCAGCACCCGGTCGCCGGACGCCAGGTCCTCCGCGTGCACCTCGATCTCCGCCGAGCCGTACTCCAGGTCGTACGCCTGGCGCAGCGTCGCGCCCGGCAGCTTGCCCGCCTTGCGCACCGGGATGAAGCCGAGGCCGGCGCGGACCGCGACCGGTGCGCCCAGGATGAATCCCCGGGCCTCCAGCCCGACGACCTTGGTCGCGCCGGTCTCGGCGGCGATCCGGGCCAGGGCGTCGGTCAGCGCGGAGAACGCCGCCGGGTCCGCGAGCAGCGGGGTGATGTCCTTGAACATCACGCCCGGCTCGGGATAGTCGGCCACGTCGCGGATGCGGCTGAGCAGCAGCGACGGGATGTCGGCCAGCTCGGTCATCGGCGCTTCCCCGAGGGTCGGCCGCGGCCCCGGTTGCGGGCGGCGGGCTGGTTGCGCGGACCCACCACGGCCGCCGCCTCCTCGGGCTCGTCGCCCTCACCGGTCCGGACCGTCACGGCGTCCTCGCCGGCGGCGGCCTGCGCACGCTTGGCCATGACGCGCTTGCGGAGCGCCTTCATCGCCGGCTCGCGCTCCTTGAGGTCGGCGACCAGCGGGGTGGCGATGAAGATCGAGGAGTAGGCGCCGGCCGCGAGACCGACGAACAGCGACAGCGAGATGTCGTTCAGGGTGCCGGCGCCGAGGAAGCCGCCGCCGATGAACAGCAGGCCCGCCACCGGCAGCAGGGCGACCACGGTCGTGTTGATGGAACGCACCAGCGTGCCGTTGATCGACTGGTTGGCGATGTCGCTGTAGGTGAAGCGGGTCTGCTTCGTGACGTCCTTCGTCTGCTCCTTGAGACTGTCGAAGACGACGACCGTGTCGTAGAGCGAGTAACCGAGGATCGTCAGCAGACCGATGACCGTACCGGGCGTGACCTCGAAGCCGACCAGGGCGTAGATGCCGGTCGTGATGGTGATGTCGTGGATCAGCGCGACGAGGGCCGCGACGGCCATGCGCCACTCGAAGGCGATCGCCAGGTAGATCGCCACGAGCACCATGAAGATCGCCAGGCCCTGCCAGGACTTGGTGGCGATCTGCTCGCCCCAGCTCGGGCCCACCGACTCGCCGGTGACGTCCTTCTCCGGGATGTTCAGGTCCTGGGCCAGCTTCGCCGACACCTTGTTGGCCTGGTCGGTGTCGATGCTCGCGATCTGGACGCGCATGGCGCCGTTGCCCAGCTTCTGCACGACGGCGTCATGGCCGGAGGCTTCCTTCGCGTACTCCTCGACCTGGGCCACGGAGGCGCTGATGTGGGCCGGCGTCGTGAGGACGGCGCCGCCCTGGAACTCGATGCCCATGTTCAGGCCGCGCACCGCCAGGCCGACGATGGCCGTGATGGTGATCAGGATGGAGATGCCGTACCAGATCTTGCGCTTGCCGACGAAGTCGTAGCTGATCTCGCCGCGGTGCAGTCGAGCGCCGAGGTTGCCGAGTTTCGACATCGCTCACGCCTCCTTCGGGTCGACAGGGCCGGCGGCGGGACCGGCGGGACGGCGGGTGCGGCGCAGCGGAGGCTTGGCACCCAGGCTCTTGGGGTCGAGACCGGACCACTTGTGGCCGTCCGCGAAGAACCTGCGGCGGGCGAGCAGCGTCATCAGCGGCTTGGTGAACAGGAAGACGACGACCACGTCGAGCACGGTGGTCAGTCCGAGCGTGAACGCGAAGCCCTGCACCTTGCCGACGGTCACGATGAACAGCACGGCGGCGGCGAGGAACGACACGAAGTCGGAGACCAGGATGGTGCGCCGGGCGCGCGGCCAGGCCCGCTCGACGGCGGGTCGCAGCGAGCGGCCCTCGCGGATCTCGTCCCGGATGCGTTCGAAGTACACGATGAACGAGTCCGCCGTGATGCCGATCGCGACGATGGCGCCGCAGACGGCCGGCAGGTTCAGCGCGAAGCCGATGGCCGGGCCCAGCAGGGCCATGATCACGTAGGTGAGGATCGCGGAGACCAGCAGGGACGCCATGGCCACGAGCGACAGACCGCGGTAGTACGCGATCAGGTAGATCACGACCAGGGCGAGGCCGATCGCGCCGGCGATCAGGCCCGCGCGCAGCTGCTCACCGCCGAGCGCGGCGGTCACCGTGGTGACGGTCTCCTCCTTGAAGGAGAGCGGGAGCGCGCCGTACGACAGCATGTTGCCGAGGTTCTGGGCCTCCTCCTGCGTGAAGCTGCCGGAGATCTCCGCCTGGCCGCCGGTGATGGCGCTCTGGACGTACGGGCTGGAGACGACCTCGCCGTCGAGGACGATGCCGAACTCGTTCTGCGGGCTCTGCTTCTGGGCCAGCTGGCCGGTGATGTCCGCGAACTTCTTCGTACCGGTGCCGGTGAAGGTCATCTGGACCTGCCAGCCGGAACCGCCCTGGGTGTCGAAGACCGCCTGGGCCTTCTTCACCTCGGTGCCGTCCACGCCGGCCGGGCCGAGCAGGTACTTGTACCAGACCTTGTCCCGCTCGCCGCAGGCCACGGTCGGTTCGCCCGGCTTGGCGTTGGTGCCGGCCTTGGCGCGCTCGGCGGGCTTGGCGCAGTTCAGGGCCGCGTACTGGGCCTGCAGCTTCGTGACGTCCGTGCTGCCCGAGGCCGGGGCGGAGGGGCTGGCGGAGCTCTTGGCGCCGGAGGAGGCGCTCGGGGAAGCCGAGCCCGACGGCGTGCTGTCGGCCTTCAGGGCGTCGGTGACCGCGCGGCCCTGCGAGGTGGCGGAGGCGCTCGGGGAGGCGGAGGAGGACGAGGACGCCTTCTCCTTGGCGGAGCCGGACGGGCTCGGCGAGGCGCCGCCGGTGGGGGACGCGCTCGGCGACGGGCTCGCCGGGGTGGCGCCGCTGGGCTCGCTGGCGAGCACCGGGCGGAAGTACAGCTTGGCGGTGGTGCCGACCTGCTGCTGGGCCTCCTTGGAGTTGGTGCCCTTGGGGATGTTCACGATGATGTGATCGCGCCCCTGGGTCTGCACCTCCGCCTCGGAGACACCCAGGCCGTTGACACGGCGGTTCATGATGTCGACCGCGGTGTCCATGTTGGCCTGGTTGATCGCGGAACCCTGGTCGGCCTTCGCCTTGAGCGTGATGCTCGTACCACCGGCGAGGTCGATGCCGAGGCGCGGTGTCGTGTGCCCGGAGGCGAACATCCCGCCGGTGAGCGCCACGATGGCGATCAGAATGAGGGCCAGCGAGCGCCCTGGCCTGCTCTGGGCGCTCGCGCTCCGGCCCCTCTTAGGTGCTGCCACCTTCTCGTACTCCCTCTCGGGCCACCCCGTGCCTCGTCGGCGCGGTCAGCCATGACATGGTGTCGGGCTCCGTGCGGCGAACAGAAGCGCCCGGGGCGCGCGGGGCACGGCCGCGCCGCGCCGCACACCCCGGCGCGTGACTACTTCGCCTCGGAGTCGCCGTCGGTCTTCTTCGGCTCTTCGTCCGTCTTGGCCTCGGCGGCGTCGGTCCCGTCCTCGGCGACGTCCTTCTTGCCGAAGTCGACGGCCTTGTCGCCGGGGGCGGCGGCAGCGGCGGGCTCGTCGCTCCCGGCGGTCTCCGTGAGGGAGGAGGCGTCGTCCGGGACGACGTCGGCGTCGGACTTGAGGTCGTGCTCGATGCCGTGGACGATCCGGTTGTACTCGTCGTCCGAGAGGACGGCGCCGATCGCGTTCTTGGCGAAGAGGAGGTCGACGCCCGGTCCGGCGTCGAGGAGGACCGTGTCCTCGCTGACCTCCTTGACCGTCGCGTACATGCCCCCGATCGTGCGGACGCCGGAGCCGGGCTGCATCTCATTGCGCATGCTCGCGGCCTGCTGCTGCTTCTTCTTGGCCGAGCGCGTCATCAGGAACATGGCCGCGATGAGCACAATGAACGGGAGAAGGGTCAAGGTATTCACGGGACGGGGTTTCCTTCGCGCGACCGCGCGGTGAGAGCGGCCTGTTGATGGGGGTGGGTCGGCGCCGCCCGCAAGGGCGGCATCGGCGGAGTCTAAGCGAGTCCGCGCGCATGGAACAACGCTCAGCATGGCACCTGGGTTCCTGCCCCCGCCAATGCCCTCGCCGTCACGCCCCGAACAGGTCCTGTTGTCCGTTTCCCCCGGTGGCCGTGCGGGGCGGGGTCAGACCGAGGTGCGCCCAGGCCGCCGGAGTACCGACACGGCCGCGCGGCGTACGGGCGAGCAGGCCTTCCCGGACCAGGAAGGGCTCGGCGACCTCCTCGACCGTCTCGCGCTCCTCCCCCACCGCGACGGCGAGCGTGGACAGGCCGACCGGGCCGCCGCCGAACAGCTTCAGCAGCGCCTCCAGGACGGCCCGGTCGAGGCGGTCGAGGCCACGCGCGTCCACCTCGTAGACGGCGAGGGCGGCCGCGGCGATCTCGCGGGTGATCACGCCGTCCGCCTTGACCTGCGCGTAGTCCCGGACGCGGCGCAGCAGGCGGTTGGCGATGCGGGGCGTGCCACGGGAGCGGCCGGCGATCTCGGCGGCGCCGTCCGACTCGATGCCGACGTCGAGCAGGCTCGCCGAGCGGTGCACGACGCGCTCCAGTTCGTGCGGCTCGTAGAACTCCATGTGCGCGGTGAAGCCGAAGCGGTCGCGCAGCGGGGGCGGCAGCAGGCCCGCGCGCGTGGTGGCGCCGACCAGGGTGAAGGGGGGCAGCTCCAGCGGGATGGCGGTGGCGCCGGGGCCCTTGCCGACGATGACGTCGACGCGGAAGTCCTCCATGGCCATGTACAGCATCTCCTCGGCGGGCCGGGACATGCGGTGGATCTCGTCGAGGAAGAGGACCTCCCCTTCCTGGAGCGAGGAGAGGATCGCGGCCAGGTCGCCGGCGTGCTGGATGGCGGGGCCGGAGGTGATGCGGATGGGGGCGCCCATCTCGGCCGCGATGATCATCGACAGGGTGGTCTTGCCGAGGCCGGGGGCGCCGGAGAGCAGCACGTGGTCGGCGGTGGCGCCGCGCGCGCGTGCGGCGCGCAGGACGAGGTCGAGCTGTTCGCGGACCTTCTCCTGGCCGATGAACTCGTCGAGGTCCTTGGGGCGCAGCGCCGCCTCGACGGCCTGGTCCTCCCCGTCGGCGGCGGAGCCCACCAGCCGCTCGGGGGCGGCGGAGTCGGTCGTGTCGTCCCAGTTCATGTGGTGTGCCTCGGTGGTGTGGTCGGTCAGCGGGCGCGGTTCAGGGTCTGCAGCGCCGCCTTCAGCAGCTGACCCACCTGCGGGGTGCCGCCCGCGGCCTCGGCCTGGGGGGTCACGGCGGCGACGGCCTCGTCGGCCTCGCGGGTGGCGTAGCCCAGGCCGATGAGGGCGGCGTGCAGCTGGTCGCGCCAGCCCTGGGTGACGGGCGCGCCCACCGCGGGGGCGCCGACCGGCGCGCCGAGGCGGTCCTTCAGCTCCAGCAGGAGCTTCTGGGCGCCCTTCTTGCCGATGCCGGGCACGGCGGTGAGGGCCTTCTCGTCGGCGGTGGCGACGGCCCGGCGCAGTGCGTCCGGCGTGTGCACCGCGAGCATGGCCTGGGCGAGCCTCGGTCCGACCCCGCTGGCGGTCTGGAGCAGCTCGAAGACCTGGCGCTCGTCGTCGTCGGCGAAGCCGTACAGCGTGAGGGAGTCCTCACGGACGACCAGGGAGGTGTGCAGCTTGACGGGCCGGCCCTGGCGGAGCGTGGAGAGCGTGTTCGGCGTGCACTGGACGGCCATGCCGACGCCGCCCACCTCGATCACCGCCGCGTCGGGGGCGAGTGCGGCGACCGTGCCGCTGAGGAAGGCGATCATGCCGTACGGCCTTTCGTTGCCTGGGCCGAGTGCAGCGCCACGGCCTGCTGGAGTCGGTTCTGCGCGGGGGCGCGCCAGATGTGGCAGATGGCGAGCGCGAGGGCGTCGGCGGCGTCGGCCGGCTTGGGCGGCGCCGAGAGCCGCAGCAGCCGGGTGACCATGGCGCCGACCTGCGCCTTGTCGGCGCGGCCGCTGCCGGTGACGGCGGCCTTGACCTCGCTGGGGGTGTGCAGGGCGACCGGGATGCCGCGGCGGGCGGCGCACAGCATGGCGACCGCGCTGGCCTGGGCGGTGCCCATCACGGTGCGCACGTTGTGCTGGCTGAACACCCGCTCCACGGCGACGAATTCGGGCCGGTGCTCGTCCAGCCAGGCCTCGATGCCCTGCTCGACGGCGACCAGGCGGTGCCCCAGCTCGGCGTCCGCGGGCGTCCGCACGACACCGACGCCGATCATGGTGAGCGGGCGGCCCGCCACTCCCTCGACGACGCCGACACCGCACCGGGTCAGGCCGGGGTCCACCCCCAGTACGCGCACGCGCCCTCCCTCTCTGGATCCGCGGACGTCCGGTGATCCACGGATGCCGCCAGGCTAGCCGGTGCCTGTGACAACGGCGGCGGGCCGGTGGACGTGTTCCACCGGCCCGCCGAACCGCTCAGCACGCGGCAGCGCTACGCGTCGACCTTCTCCATGATCTCGTCGCTGACGTCGAAGTTGGCGAAGACGTTCTGCACGTCGTCGCTGTCCTCGAGCGCGTCGATCAGCTTGAAGATCTTCTTGGCGCCCTCCTCGTCCAGTTCGACCTGGACGGACGGCACGAAGCTGGAGTCCGCGGAGTCGTAGTCGATCCCGGCCTCCTGCAGGGCGGTGCGGACCGCGACCAGGTCGGTGGCCTCGCTGATGACCTCGAAGGTCTCGCCGAGGTCGTTGACCTCCTCGGCGCCCGCGTCCAGGACGGCGCTGAGGACGTCGTCCTCGCTCAGCTCGCCCTTGGGGACGATGACGACGCCCTTGCGGCTGAACATGTACGACACCGAGCCGGGGTCGGCCATGCTGCCGCCGTTGCGGGTCATGGCGACGCGCACGTCGGAGGCGGCGCGGTTGCGGTTGTCCGTGAGGCACTCGATGAGCACCGCGACGCCGTTCGGGCCGTAACCCTCGTACATGATCGTCTCGTAGTCGGCGCCACCGGCCTCGAGACCACCGCCGCGCTTGATCGCGGAGTCGATGTTCTTGTTCGGGACCGACTGCTTCTTGGCCTTCTGGACGGCGTCGTAGAGGGTCGGGTTGCCCTCGAGGTCGACGCCGCCCATACGGGCCGCGACCTCGATGTTCTTGATCAGCTTCGCGAAGAGCTTGCCGCGCTTGGCGTCGATCACGGCCTTCTTGTGCTTCGTCGTAGCCCATTTAGAGTGGCCGGACATCTGCCTGTCTCCTTCGCGTAACCCATCTCTGCAACGAACTCCAGAGATCCTACAAGGACTCCGGTGTCCGGTTGGCGCGCACCATGTCGACGAAAAGCGAGTGCACGCGGTGGTCGCCGGTCAGTTCCGGGTGGAACGACGTGGCGAGCACGTTGCCCTGCCGGACCGCGACGATGTGTCCCTCGTGCTCGGCGAGCACTTCGGCGCCGGCGCCCACGGACTCCACCCAGGGAGCGCGGATGAAGACGCCCTCCACAGGATCGCCCGCGATGCCCCGGACGTCGACCGCGGCCTCGAAGGACTCGTTCTGCCGTCCGAAGGCGTTGCGGCGCACGATCATGTCGATGCCGCCGATGGTCTCCTGGCCCGAGCGCGGGTCGAGGATCTTGTCGGCGAGCAGGATCATGCCGGCGCAGGTGCCGTAGACGGGCATGCCGTCGCGCACGCGCGCGCGGAGGGGTTCCATCACTCCGAAGAGGACGGCCAGCTTGGAGATGGTGGTGGACTCGCCGCCGGGCAGCACGAGGGCGTCGACCTCGGCGAGTTCCTCGGGGCGCCGCACCGGCCTGGCCACGGCGTCGGCCGCGGCCAGGGCGATGAGGTGCTCCCGTACGTCGCCCTGGAGTGCCAGGACGCCTATGACGGGGGTGTTCATGTGCCGTGTCGCCTTACCAGCCGCGGTTGGCGTAGCGCTCGGCCTCGGGGAGGGTGTCGCAGTTGATGCCGACCATGGCCTCGCCGAGGTTGCGGGAGGCGTCCGCGATGATCTTCGGGTCGTCGTAGAAGGTGGTGGCCTTCACGATGGCGGCGGCGCGCTTGGCCGGGTCGCCGGACTTGAAGATGCCGGAGCCGACGAAGACGCCCTCGGCGCCGAGCTGGCGCATCAGCGCGGCGTCGGCCGGGGTGGCCACGCCGCCGGCGGAGAAGAGGACCACCGGGAGCTTGCCCAGCTCGGCGACCTCCTTGACCAGCTCGTAGGGGGCGCGCAGCTCCTTGGCGGCGGCGTACAGCTCGTTGTTGTCGTAGCCGCGCAGGCGGGCGATCTCGTTCTTGATCTGGCGCAGGTGGCGGACGGCCTCGACGACGTTGCCGGTGCCGGCCTCGCCCTTGGAGCGGATCATCGCGGCGCCCTCGGCGATGCGGCGCAGGGCCTCGCCCAGGTTGGTGGCGCCGCAGACGAAGGGGGTGGTGAACGCCCACTTGTCGGAGTGGTTGACCTCGTCGGCCGGGGTGAGGACCTCGGACTCGTCGATGTAGTCGACGCCGAGGGACTGCAGGACCTGGGCCTCGACGAAGTGGCCGATGCGGGACTTGGCCATGACCGGGATCGAGACGGCGTCGATGATGCCCTCGATCATGTCCGGGTCGGACATGCGGGCCACGCCGCCGTCCTTGCGGATGTCGGCCGGAACCCGCTCCAGGGCCATGACGGCGACGGCGCCCGCGTCCTCAGCGATCTTCGCCTGCTCCGGCGTGACTACGTCCATGATCACGCCGCCCTTGAGCTGCTCGGCCATGCCGCGCTTCACGCGGGCGGTGCCGGTCTCGGGAGCCTGGTTGTCGATGGTGGACACGGGTGACCTCACTGAAGTGGAGAAGGGTGACTGCACCGACGAGGAAACGCGAGGCGAGCAGTCCACAGCAAGGGCCAATGGCGACCCCGTGGCTCCTTTTGTCCGGCGGCGGGCGGGGCGCCCGGTTCAGGCGGCCCGCTCCACCAGGGCCGCGGGCGGCTCGTCGTCCATCTCGAAGGCCAGCGGGAACGGGGCGTGGCCGGCCAGCCGGAACCAGCGCACCTTGCGGTGCTCGCGGAGCCTGCGGGCGGCCCCCACCGCGTCGTTGTGGAAGCGGCGGGCCATGGGGACCCGGCGCACCGCCTCGGCCAGCTCACGGGCCGCCTCGTCACCGCCCGGGGCGTCCCGGACCACCTCGACCTGCCGCGGGTCCTCGAACACCGCGCGCAGGGCCTGGCTCAGCTCGCTCTCCGCGACCTCCCGCTGGTCCTCCTCCGCCTGCCGGGCGGCGTGCGCGGCCTCGTAGAGCACGATGGAGGCGGCGGGGTCCAGCACGCCCGAGGTGGCCAGTTCCTGGGCCACGGAGGCCCGCCGCAGCAGCTGGGCGTCCAGCGCGGCCCGCGCGGCGTCCATGCGCACGTGCAGCCGGTCCAGCCGCCCGGCCGTCCAGCTCAGGTAGACGCCGACGGCGACGAGGGCGAGAAGGATCCAGATGAGGGTTGCGGTCACGGGCGAAGGCTATCGGGACGCCGCGGCCGCGCCGCCGCCCCGTCGGTTCAGTCCCGGGCCAGGCCGAACCGGGAACGCCGGCCGGGGCGCTCGTCGGTGGCCACCGCCGCCGTCCCGGTCGTGACGGTCTCGTACACCGAGAGAATGTCGGCGCCGACCGTCGACCAGTCGAAGCGGCGCACGTGCGCGCTGCCCCGCTCCCGCAGTTCGGTGCGCCGCTCCGGGTCGGCCAGCAGGTCCACGGCGGCCCGGGCCAGTGCGTCGGCGTCCTCGTTGGCGAACACCTCGCCGGCCTTGCCCTGGTCGAGGACCTGGACGAAGGCGTCCAGGTCGGAGGCGAGGACGGGGGCGCCCGCCGACATCGCCTCGACCAGGATGATGCCGAAGCTCTCGCCGCCGGTGTTGGGCGCGACGTACAGGTCGACGCTGCGCAGGAAGCGGGCCTTGTCCTCGTCGCTGACCATGCCGAGGAACTCCACGCGTGAGCGCAGCCCGGCGGGCAGGTCCTCGACGGCCGCCTCCTCGTCGCCGCGCCCCGCGACCAGCAGCCGGGTCTGCGGGCGGGCGGCGAGGATCTTCGGCAGCGCCCGCATCAGCACGGGCAGGCCCTTGCGGGGCTCGTCGATGCGGCCGATGAAGCCGATGGTGTCGCCCTGCCACTCGGGCTTCGGCTCGGCCTCGGCGAAGAAGTCGACGTCGACGCCGTTGGGGATGACCACCGCGTCGCCGCCCAGGTGCTCGACCAGGGTGCGGCGGGCGTACTCGCTCACCGCGATCCGCGCGCTGATCTTCTCCAGCGCTGCCTGCAGGATCGCGTACGCGGCGATCATCGCGCGCGAGCGGGGGTTGGAGGTGTGGAAGGTGGCCACGATGGGCCCCTGTGCGGCCCAGCAGGTCAGCAGGCCGAGCGAGGGGGACGTCGGCTCGTGGATGTGGACCACGTCGAACGCGCCCTCGTGCAGCCAGCGGCGCACCCGCGCGGCCGACAGGAAGCCGAAGTTCAGCCGGGCCACCGAGCCGTTGTACGGCACCGGGACCGCGCGGCCCGCCGAGACGACGTACGGCGGCAGCGGGGTGTCGTCGTCGGCGGGGGCCAGGACGGAAACCTCGTGGCCGAGCCGGATGAAGTACTCGGCGAGGTCGCGGATGTGGAACTGGACGCCGCCGGGCACGTCCCAGGAGTACGGGCAGACGATCCCGATTCTCACGAGGGTCCCTTCGTGGGGTCCAGGTCGGCGAGCCACAGACGCTGGAGCATGTGCCAGTCCTCCGGGTGCTCGGCGATCCCGGTGGCGAAGGCGTCGGCCAGCGACTGTGTCATGGCGGCCGTCTTCTCCGCGCGCGTACCCGTCTGCGGTACCTCGATCGGGGGATGCACGCGGCCCTTCATGACCGGGGAGTCGTCGTACCAGAGGGTGACGGGCAGCAGCAGCGCGCCGGTCTGCTGGGCCAGCAGGGCCGGCCCCGCGGGCATCCGGGCCCGGTCGCCGAAGAAGTCCACCTCGGTGCCGGACGCGGACAGGTCGCGGTCGGCGACCAGGCAGACAAGACCGCCGTCGCGGAGCCGCCGGGCCAGGGTGCCGAAGGCCGAGCCGCCGCTGTGCGGGAGCACCTCCATGCCGAGGCCCTCGCGGTAGGCCACGAAGCGGTCGTAGAGGGTCTCGGGCTTCAGCCGCTCGGCGACCGTGGTGAACGGGGTCCGCAGCTCGGTGGTGACCCAGGCGCCGGCGAGGTCCCAGTTGGCCAGGTGCGGCAGGGCCAGGACCACGCCCCGGCCGGAGGCGAGCCCGTCGGTCAGGTGGTGGAGGTCCTTGGGTTCGAAGCCGCTCCGGACGCGTTCGGGGCTCCAGGCCGGGAGCCGGAAGGACTCCATCCAGTAACGCAGATAGGACCGCATGCCGGCGCGCGAGAGTTCGGCCAGCCGCTCCGGGCCCGCGTCGGGCACGACGCGCGCGTAGTTGGCCTCCAGGCGCAGCACGCCTTTGCCGCGGCGCTTCCAGGCGAGGTCGGCGATGGTCCGGCCGAGGCGGACCGCGACGGGTTCGGGGAGGTTCTTGACGGTGCTCCAGCCGAGCCCGTAGAGCGCGTCGGTGAGCCGGTCGGCGGTGCTCACTTCGCCGCCTCCCTCCCCTGGGAGGCGTCCTGCCCGGCCGCCGCCTCGGCCTCGGCGGACTCGCGGCGGACGGTGACGACCCGCTGGATCAGCGTCACGAGGCTGCCCACGGCGACGATCCACAGGGCGATCGGCAGCAGCCACTGGATGCCCGGCACACCGAACTTGTGCAGTCCCGCGAAACCGGCCGCGACCAGCGAGATCACCAGCCGCTCTGCGCGTTCGACGAGACCGTTGACGGCGACCGGCAGGCCGATCGACTCGCCGCGCGCCTTGGTGTACGACACCACCTGGCCGCTGGCCAGGCAGAAGATCGTGACGGCGCACAGGACGTTGTCGTTCCCGTTGCCCGCGTACCACAGCGCGAGGCCGCCGAAGATCGCGCCGTCGGCGACCCGGTCCAGGGTGGAGTCCAGGAAGGCGCCCCAGCGGCTGGACCGGCCGAGCTGGCGGGCCATGTTGCCGTCGACCAGGTCGGAGAAGACGAAGAGCGTGATCACCACCGTGCCCCAGAAGAACTCGCCCCGGGGATAGAAGACCAGCGCGCCCGCCATCACACCGGCGGTGCCGATGAGGGTGACCGTGTCGGGGCTGACGCCCCGGCGGATCAGAAACGCGGCGAACGGCGTGAGGACACGCGTGAAGAATGCACGCGCGTACTTGTTCAGCATGGCCTTCCCGACGGTCGTTGTCGCCGCGGCCCTGGTGGCCTCCGGCTGGCCCATCGTAGTCACGCGTGCGCGTGCGTGACGGGCGGGCACCCACGAGCCGGCGCCGGCGCCCCGCAGGGGGATGCGCCGCGCCCGGCCCGCCGTGGCCGCTTCGCGGCCGTTCGTATGGACGCGGCGTTACGGGAGTGGAAAGCTCGAAGGACCGCGGGCGTCGCCGGAGCCGCCACAGCACGCGGATCCCGCGTGTCCGCGCCCACAGTGACCTCACCGTGCACGGGAGGCAGGATCATGGGCGACAAGGCACAGACACATCCCGGAGCCGCCGGCAGGGCAAGGGCGGCCGACCACCCCGCGTCCATTAGGAATGTGGTGCTGGTCGGCCACTCCGGATCGGGCAAGACCACGCTGGTGGAGGCCCTCGCGCTGACCGCGGGGGCGGTGAACCGGGCGGGCCGCGTGGAGGACGGCGGCACCGTCTCCGACCACGACGACATCGAGCACCGGCAGCAGCGCTCGGTGCAGCTCTCGCTGGTCCCGGTCGAATGGGACGGCATCAAGATCAACGTCCTCGACACCCCCGGGTACGCCGACTTCGTCGGGGAGCTGAGGGCCGGTCTGCGCGCCGCGGACGCGGCCCTCTTCGTCGTCTCGGCCTCGGACGGGGTGGACGGCTCGACCCGGATGGTCTGGGAGGAGTGCCAGGCCGTCGGCATGCCCCGGGCGATCGTGGTGACACACCTGGAGTCCGCGCGCGCGGACTTCGAGGAGATGACCCGGGTGTGCGCCGAGGCGTTCGGCGCCGACGACCCCGACGCCGTGCTGCCGCTGTACCTGCCGCTGCGCGGCCCCGAGGGCCCCGACGGGCACGCTCCGGTGACGGGCCTCGTCGGCCTGCTGTCGCGGAAGCTGTTCGACTACTCGTCCGGCGAGCGCAAGGAGTCCGAGCCAGGCGAGGACCAGCTCCCGGACCTCGACCAGGCCCGCGACCGGCTGATCGAGGGGATCATCGCCGAGAGCGAGGACGAGACCCTGATGGACCGCTATCTGGGCGGCGAGCAGGTCGACGTCAAGACGCTGATCCAGGACCTGGAGCGGGCCGTGGCACGCGGCTCCTTCTTCCCCGTCCTGGCCGCCGCGCCCGCCGCCGAGGGCGCCCGGCAGGGCCTCGGCACGGTGGAGCTGCTGGAGCTGATCACCGGCGGGTTCCCGACGCCGTTCGAGCACCCCATGCCCGGGGTCACCACGATCGACGGCAGGCCGCGCGAGCTGAAGGCGTGCGACACGGACGGCCCGCTGGTCGCCGAGGTCGTGAAGACCTCCTCCGACCCCTACGTCGGCCGCATCTCCCTGGTCCGCGTCTTCTCCGGCACCCTGCGCCCCGACGAGACGGTGCACGTCTCCGGGCACGGACTGGCGGACCGCGGGCACGAGGACCACGACGTCGACGAGAAGATCGGCGCCCTGTCCACCCCGTTCGGCAAGCAGCAGCGCCCGGTGACGCACGCCGTCGCCGGCGACCTGGTGTCCGTGGCCAAGCTCGGCCGCGCGGAGACCGGCGACACCCTCTCGGCCAAGGACGACCCGCTCCTGATGGAGCCCTGGCGGATGCCCGACCCGCTGCTGCCGCTCGCCATCCAGGCGCACAGCAAGGCCGACGAGGACAAGCTCTCGCAGGGCCTGGCCCGGCTGGTCGCCGAGGACCCGACGATGCGCCTGGAGCAGAACCAGGACACCCACCAGGTGGTCCTGTGGTGCCTGGGCGAGGCGCACGCGGACGTCGCCCTGGAGCGGCTGCGCAGCCGGTACGGCGTCCAGGTCGACGTCGTACCGCACAAGGTCTCGCTGCGGGAGACGTTCGCGGTGCGGGCCGCCGGCCGCGGCCGGCACGTGAAGCAGTCCGGCGGGCACGGGCAGTACGCCATCTGCGAGATCGAGGTGGAGCCGCTGCCCGGCGGCTCGGGCGTCGAGTTCGTGGACAAGGTGGTCGGCGGCGCCGTGCCGCGCCAGTTCATCCCGTCCGTGGAGAAGGGCGTGCGGGCGCAGGCGGCCAAGGGCGTCGCGGCGGGCTATCCGCTGATCGACGTCCGGATCACGCTGCTGGACGGCAAGGCGCACTCGGTGGACTCCTCCGACGCCGCGTTCCAGACGGCGGGCGCGCTGGCGCTGCGCGAGGCCGCGGCGGGAGCGCGGATCCATCTGCTGGAGCCGGTGAGCGAGGTGGGCGTGCTCGTCCCGGACGACTACGTGGGCCCGGTGATGAGCGACCTGTCGAGCCGGCGCGGCCGGGTGCTCGGCACCGAGCAGGTGGGCTCGGGACGGACCCTGATCCGGGCCGAGGTGCCGGAGTTCGAGATCGGCCGGTACGCGATCGACCTGCGTTCCCTGTCCCACGGCACGGCACGCTTCGACCGCGCCTACGCGCGGCACGAGCCGATGCCGCCGCAGATCGCCGAGCGGATCCGCGAACAGGCGGGCGAGACGCCCTGACCCGCGCCGGTCCACTCCGTGCGCCGGTGGGCGGCTTCGGCCGTCCACCGGCGCGCTGTCGGTGGCTGCGGATACGCTGATCACCTGATCACGTCGTGCCGAAGTCGTGCGGTTGTCATGCCGATTCGGCAGGTTGGCCTGTTCAACAGGTGTGCGGGGCAGTGAAGTCGGGAAGGCCGCAGGAGCGACACCGGCGGCGAGGGGGCGGGAATGTCGGTTGGTACGGAGTGGGACGGCCCGCAGGTGCCCGTCTCCGGCGACGAGGGACAGGCGGCGACGTACGCGCTGGCCTCGGCGGCCTACCGGGACAACGTGATCGAGGACATCAAGAAGACCGACAACGAATGGCACCAGTCGACCGTCAAGGCCGGCCGGATATCCCTGCTCAGGCCCAATCTCGGCGAGGCCTTCTCGCGGGCCGTGGTCGACCGCATGCTCGCCCCGGGCCGCAAGCCGCTCATCCAGTCCTTCGGCGCGGAGCCCCAGGTGGTGGTGGAGCACGCGCTCGCGGCCAACAACATCCGCCGCGAGCGCGACAACCGGCTGTCCGTCGTCGTGGTGCTGTGCGGTCTGATCTTCCTGCCCGGGTTCATCGGCTGGCTGCTGGTCTTCCAGTTGCGCACGCTCGTCACCAGGCGTGACGACAGGCGCGCCGGGACGCTGGCCACCGTCCTGCTCACCGGGGTGGGCATCCTCGCCGCGCTCTTCCTGCTGAAGATGCCCTTCGGCGGCTTCTGGGGGTGGTACGCGCGCGGCTGCGTCGTGGCCCCGGTGCTCGGCTGGTTCTGGGCCAAGCGAATCTGCGAGCGCAGCGCCCAGGACCTGCGGGCGCGCTGGGAGGGCCTGCTCTCCGGCAGCAGCGTCGGCGCCAAGGTGCCGGAGGCGGTGCCCCGCGCCCCGGGCGAGACCGCGGCCGAGCAGCTGCGCCAGTCGCTGGCCCGGCTCGGTGCGGAGCAGCGGTCCAACTCCGTCTTCTACGCCGGGCCCAAGGGCATACTCGGCATGGGCACCCGCTGGGGCTCCTGGCAGCTCGCCGAGGACCTGGAGCCCGCCGATCCCACCCGGGAGATCCATCCCTTCCGCAGCTGGGACGTCATACGCGCCATCCACGACCAGCTCCGCATGCTGGAGCGGGGCCCGCTGAACACCGGCGGCTTCCCCCGTCCGTCGATACGGCACTGGATCGTCACGCCGATCGGGGAGAACGCCAAGGAGGTGTCCCGGCCCGAGGGCACCGACGTCGAGGCGTTCCAGATCAAGCAGCACGCCGTGCAGGACATCTGCAACAAGCAGCAGTTCGGCAGCGGTGACCGGCACTACCTGGGCGTGCAGTGGACGCTGTGGGACGGGCAGCTCGTCATCACCATGATGATCACGGTGACGGTGCTGCACGAGACGCTGCGCATCGAGGTGACCGGGCACGCCCTGGGACCGGTGAACCCGCTGTTCACCACGAAGCCGACGGCGCCCACCAAGGAGGTCGCCAAGTCGCTCAAGCCCTGGGAGAACCGCACGGTCAAGCTGCCCCTGGTGACCACCGACGAGGTGGTGCGGCTCACCGCGCGCGCCCCGCTGAACTGGTACCCGCCGATGCTCAAGTGGCTCGGCGGCTCGCTCGTCCTGCCGGAGCCCTTCGGACTGCGGCACGCCTGGGCGGACCAGCCGTGGCGGCACCGCTTCATGGCCGACGACGCGCTGCGCGCGGCCACCCCGGTGCTGCGGGTGGTGCACTCGGCCGCGATCCGGGTGCTGAAGGAGAACGGCGTGGACACCGAGAAGTTCGGCAACCGCTCGTCCGTGCTCAGCGGCCTGGTGCAGGACCCGACGCCGAAGAAGGCCGACCTGTACGACGCCTGACCGGTGCCCTCGAAGCCGAGGGCACCCGCGGGTCTAGGCCGACGCCGGCCAGGCCTCAGCCAGCATCTTCCTGGTGTCCGCGAGGAGCTGCGGCAGCACCTTCGTCTGGCCGACGACCGGCATGAAGTTCGTGTCGCCGCCCCAGCGCGGGACGATGTGCTGGTGCAGGTGGGCGGCGATGCCGGCGCCGGCCACCGTGCCCTGGTTCATGCCGATGTTGAAGCCGTGCGCGCCGGACGCGGTGCGCAGCGCGGTCATCGCCTGCTTGGTCAGCTCGGCCAGCTCGGCCGTCTCCGGCAGGGTCAGGTCCGTGTAGTCGGCCACGTGCCGGTACGGCACGGTCATCAGATGGCCGCCGTTGTACGGGTAGAGGTTGAGGACCGCGTACACGTGCTCGCCGCGGCGGACGATCAGGCCGTCCTCGTCGGACTTGGCCGGGATCGAGCAGAAGGGGCAGCCGTCGTCGGCCCCCGGGCCGCTCGGCTTGTTCTCGCCCTGGATGTAGGCCATCCGGTGGGGCGTCCACAGGCGCTGGAACGCGTCCTGCGTCCCCACTCCAATCTGCTGTTCCGGCTCACTCGTCATGCAAGGCAGCATATGGCTTCGCCCGTTCGCGGCGTGTCGCCGGGGCGGCCGGAACGTTCTCACCGGCCAAGCTGGGCCGGTGGACGACGACAGCCCCGCGGCCCGCTGGGAGCAGCGCACCGAGATCCCGCTCTTCGCGGGGTCGCTGATCTTCATCGCCGCCTATGCCACCCGGGTCCTGGCCGTGAGCCTTGCGTCCTTCTGGCGGGACCTGTGCCTGCTCGTGATGCTCGCGCTCTGGGCGCTGTTCGCCGCGGACTTCCTGGTGCGCTGGCGGCTCGGCGGCCAGCGGTTCCTGCGCTTCGTCAGCACGCACTTCCTGCACACCGTGGTGGTCGTCCTGCCGCTGCTGCGCCCGCTGCGGATCGTCCCGCTGTACGACGTGGTCCAGCGCCGGCAGGGCGAGCCCCGGCTCTCGCTGTACGCGCGCGTGATCTCGTACGCGAGCCTGTCCACGCTGCTGCTCGGCTTCTCGGGCGCGCTGGCGGTCTACCAGCAGGAGCGCGGCGCGCCCGGCGCCACGATGCGGACGTTCGGCGACGCCGTGTGGTGGGCCGCCTCGACCCTGAGCACGGTCGGCTACGGCGACATCACCCCGGTGACCCCGCTGGGACGGGTGATCGCGACCGGGATGATGGCCTGCGGGCTCGGCCTGCTCGGCGCGGTGACGGGTTCCTTCTCGTCATGGCTGATGCAGACCTTCACCCGCGAGAGCGACAAAGGGCCCCCGAGGAGGTGATCCCCGGAGGCCCTTCGGTTGGTGCGGATCAGACCTGGGCCCGCTCCGACACGACCTTCGCGATCTTGGCGATGGCCTCGTCGAACGGGATGCCGTTCTCCTGCGAGCCGTCGCGGTAACGGAAGGACACAGAACCGCCCGACATGTCCTCGTCGCCCGCGATGACCATGAAGGGCACCTTCTGCTTCTGGGCGTTGCGGATCTTCTTCTGCATCCGGTCCGAGGAGGAGTCCACCTCGACGCGCAGGCCCTGCTTCCTGGCCGCGGCCGCGAACTTCTCCAGGTACTCCACGTGCGCGTCGCCGATCGGGATGCCGATCGCCTGGACGGGGGCCAGCCACGCCGGGAAGGCGCCCGCGTAGTGCTCGAGGAGCACCGCGAAGAACCGCTCGATGGAGCCGAACAGGGCGCGGTGGATCATCACCGGGCGCTGCTTGGAGCCGTCGGGGCCGGTGTACTCGAGGTCGAAGCGCTCGGGCAGGTTGAAGTCGAGCTGGATGGTCGACATCTGCCAGGTCCGGCCGATGGCGTCCTTGGCCTGGACGGAGATCTTCGGGCCGTAGAAGGCGGCGCCGCCCGGGTCCGGCACCAGGGGCAGGCCCTGCTTCTCGGCGACCTGGCGCAGCGTCTCGGTCGCCTCCTCCCAGACCTCGTCCGAGCCGACGAACTTCTCCGGGTCCTTGGTGGACAGCTCCAGGTAGAAGTCGGTCAGGCCGTAGTCGCGCAGCAGGCCGAGGACGAAGGTGAGCGTCTTGTCCAGCTCCTCGGACATCTGCTCACGGGTGCAATAGATGTGCGCGTCGTCCTGGGTGAAGCCGCGGGCACGGGTGAGCCCGTGCACGACGCCCGACTTCTCGTACCGGTACACGGTGCCGAACTCGAACAGGCGCAGCGGCAGTTCGCGGTAGGAGCGGCCGCGCGCGTCGAAGATCAGGTTGTGCATCGGGCAGTTCATGGGCTTGAGGTAGTAGTCCACGCCCTCGTCGAGCTGCATGGGCGGGTACATGCCGTCGGCGTACCAGTCCAGGTGGCCCGAGGTCTCGAAGAGCTTCCCCTTGGTCGCGTGCGGGGTGTAGACGAACTCGTAGCCCTCCTCCTCGTGCCGGCGGCGCGAGTAGTCCTCCATCACCCGGCGGACGATGCCGCCCTTGGGGTGGAAGACGGCGAGACCGGAGCCGATCTGCTCGGGGATGGAGAACAGGTCGAGTTCGTTGCCCAGCTTGCGGTGGTCGCGCTTCTCGGCCTCGGCGAGGAAGTCGAGGTGCGCCTTCAGCTCGTCCTTGGACGGCCAGGCGGTGCCGTAGATGCGCTGCAGCATCGGGTTCTTCTCGCTGCCGCGCCAGTAGGCGGCCGCGTTGCGCATCAGCTTGAACGCGGGGATCAGGCGGGTGGTGGGCAGGTGGGGACCGCGGCAGAGGTCCTTCCAGCACAGCTCGCCGGTCTTGGCGTCCAGGTTGTCGTAGATCGTCAGCTCGCCGGCGCCGACCTCGACGTCCGCGCCGTCGTCGTGCGACGCCGAGCCCTTGAGGCCGATCAGCTCCAGCTTGTACGGCTCGTCGGCCAGTTCCTCGCGGGCGGCCTCGTCGGTGACCACGCGGCGGGAGAAGCGCTGCCCGCGCTTCTGGATCTCCTGCATCTTCTTCTCGATGGCCTTGAGGTCATCGGGGTGGAAGGGCTTCTCGACGTCGAAGTCGTAGTAGAAGCCGTCCTTGACGGGCGGGCCGATGCCGAGCTTGGCCTCGGGGAACAGCTCCTGCACGGCCTGCGCCATGACGTGCGCGGTGGAGTGGCGCAGGATGTTGAGACCGTCCTCGGAGGAGATCTCGACGCCCTCGACCTCGTCGCCGTCGGACAGCTCGTGGCTGAGGTCCCGCAGCTCACCAGCCACGCGCGCGGCGACGATCGAGCGCTCGCCGGCGAAGAGGTCGGCGGCCGTAGTGCCCGTCGTCACCACGCGTTCTTCCCGCTCGGAATCGCGTTGGATGATCACACGGACGTCTGACACCGGTCTCTCCTGACTGAAGGTGGGTGCGGCGCCATACCAGGAGCGCGCGCACAACGGATCGTACCGACCCGGGACCGCCGACCGCGAAACGGTTACTTTCCGTCCCCGTCCCGGCACGCCTCCGCTCCTCGGCCCGGTAGGCGTCCGTCCCCCGTGTCGGCACGCCCCGGAGCGTCCCGGTCCCCTCAGTCCCCGTCCCGGTACGCCTCCCCGCACGCCTCCTCGAAGAAGTCGAGGTTCTCGTGCAGCGACTTCATCAGCCGGTCCCGCTCGGCGTCGTCGACCTGGACGGGTACGACCCCGCGGGCGCCGGTGAGCCGGCGGAAGCCGCCCCGGCGCTCCAGCCTGCCGTCCACCCGGACGGGGAGTCCGACGAGGTGGGCGTGACCGGCGATGCGGTAGTCCTCCTCGCCCAGGGTGACGCGGACGTGCGGGACGTCGGCGCCCGCGAGCACCCGCAGCCGTACGGCGCCCTCGCCGAGCGGCCCGGAGCGGCGCAACCGGACGACGGCGCCGGTGATCCGCACCGGTACGGAGGGCTCGGCGCGCAGGTAGCGGGCGCCGGCCGCCCGCAGGGCGGGCAGGTCGCCGGGCGAGAACTCGACGGGTTCGGCCGGGGCGGCGCAGCCCTCCGGGACGCCGGCTCCGGGCGCCCACGCGACGGCGACGCGGGCGCCCTCGGTGCCGCGCACCAGAGCGGTGAGCGCGTCGGTCAGTTCGCGGCTGGCGCCGGCCTCGACGGCGCCGTCGAAGGCGTCCGTGCCGCCGGTGGCGCGCTGGTAGTCGATGGCCTCGCGCACCGCGTACAGCGCCTGATGGAGGCGGACGGCGAGCGGGCGGCCGGTGGGCACGGGCACGAAGGCGGTGAGCCGGTGCCCCTCTGTGCCGGGGCCGACGAGCACGTTCTCCAGGAGGGTCGCGGCGGCCGAGCGGTGCCGGGCGCCGTGGTAGCCGGCACGCGCGCGCGTGGCGAGCGCCGCGGCGAGGAGCAGTTGGCGGGCGGCGCCGCGCAGGTGCTCGTCGGCCGTCCAGGGCGCGGCCCCGGACGGTCCTCCCGGGGCGTCCCGCCACCAGCGGATCTCGTCGCTGGGCACGGCGAGGGAGATCAGCACCTCGCGCGCGGACGGGGTGTCGCTGCGGGCGAGCGCGTCGAGGGCCTCGCCGAGCAGGTCGTCGCTGTCGGGGAACGCGCGGCTCTCGGGGACCAGCAGGCTGGTGCCCGCGCCGCCGGGGCCGGGCGGGGTCCAGCGGCCGTAGCGCCCGGCCGCTCCCCCGCGCCGCTGCCAGCCGTGCCGGTGCAGCAGGGCGCCGAGCACGACGGGATCGACCGCGGCGGGGTCGGGCGGCCGGTGCCACGCGGGCTCGTCGGGGTGCGGCCGGGCCTGGCGCGGAAGTTCCTCCTGGGGACGGCTCCTCATGGCCTGCCTCCCGTCCCGACCCGCGTCATGATCTCGCACAGCGCCCGGTCGTCGAAGATGCGTGAGGTCGGTATCCGCACGGTGGTCCGGTACCGGCCGGTGACCTCCCGGCCGGCGAGGTTGACCCAGTAGCAGCAGTGCCGCAGGTCGAGCCGGTCGTGGCCGGCGCGCAGCCAGTCGTCCTGGGACCGCGGGACGAGCATGACGACCAGGATCTTGTGCACCGAGACGGGTGTGCGGGCGAGTTTGCGCAGGTGGTCGTTGTCGAGCGTGAAGGAGAAGAAGCGGCCCGGCGGGTTCGGCGTGATCTGGTAGGTGCACTTGAGCTGCACCTTGATGGTGACCTCGTCGTCGACGGTGTGGCCGGGCGCGCTGTGGCTGACGTGCCAGTCGATGCCGTTGTCCGGGAAGGGCTGGGACAGCGAGCAGCCGGCCGCGGCGGCGACCGCGTGCAGATAGCCGACCTGCAGTGTCTCCATGCAGGCGGTGGTGGCGAGCGTGCCGCGTTGGTGACCCGTGCGTTCGGGCAGCAGCCCGCCCCGCTCGGGCTGCGCAATGGCCATGACCAACAGCCTTCCGAGCCAGGGGTTTCCCCGTGGTGGGTCGCTGAACTGCAAAGACCCGTACTCCTGTTGTGTCCTTCCGGCGTACGGCGCAAACGGCCCGGGTATCACCAAACAGGCAGAAGACGGGATGTCACCTGCCCTGGGTGGACGAGGAGTTGCATTGCGATGACGAGCTGGTACGAGGGGCCGCTGGCCGCCTTCGACACGGAGACGACGGGTGTGGACGTCGAGGCCGACCGGATCGTGTCGGCCGCCGTCGTGGTCCAGGACGCGCCGGGCACCCGGCCGCGGATCGTCCGCTGGCTGGTGAACCCGGGTGTGCCGGTGCCCGAGGCGGCGACGGCGGTGCACGGACTGACGGAGGAACACCTGCAGCGCAACGGCCGCTGGCCGGCGCCGGTGATGTACGAGATAGCCGACCAGCTCGCCGAGCACGCGGCGATGGGACGCCCCCTCGTTGTGATGAACGCGCCGTTCGATCTCACCCTGCTGGACCGGGAGTTGCGCCGGCACCGGGCCTCCTCGCTGGACCACTGGCTCCGGGCTGCCCCGCTGCGGGTGCTGGACCCGCGGGTACTGGACAAGCACCTGGACCGCTACCGCAAGGGCCGCCGCACCCTGACCGATCTGTGCGCGCACTACGGCGTCGACCTGGACGACGCGCACGACGCGGCGGCGGACGCGCTGGCCGCACTGGAGGTCGTACGCGCCGTGGGCCGCCGCTTCGCGACCCGCCTGGAGCGCCTCTCCCCCACCGAGCTGCACACCCTCCAGGCCGACTGGCACGCGGCCCAGGCACGGGGCCTGCAGGCCTGGTTCGCCCGCAGCGGCTCGCCGGAGATAGTCAACACGGACTGGCCCCTGCGCCCGGAGCTGCCTGCGGCGGCGTGAGCCCTCGCCCGCGATGACAAAGGCCGGCCCGCTGCTGCGGACCGGCCTTTCCCGGTGGGCGATACTGGGTTCGAACCAGTGACCTCTTCGGTGTGAACGAAGCGCTCTCCCACTGAGCTAATCGCCCGGGAACGCACTGAACAATACAGGGCCGTGCGGGGTTGGTTCAAACCGCTTCGAGGTGGCGCAGGATCCCGCGTCGGCCGGCGGCCATCATCAGGGCGTGGTTGGCCCGGAAGAGGGGCCGGCCCGGTACGGCGAGCCGCCTGAGCAGAGGCCTGGTCACGTCGACGACCTGGTCGTAGCGGGCGAGCGTGCCCTGGCCGGCCGGGGTGACGGTCCAGCGGGCCCAGCCCTCGATGTCGCCGGACAGCGCCACCTCCAGGACGCCGGCGGCCGGGTCGCGGCGGGTCTCGCGGGCGGTGAGCGTCATGTCGTAGGGCAGCAGGGAGCGGATGGTGAGGACACCGGTGGCGGCGTCGAGGCGGGTGACCGAGCGCACCTGGGGCCACCAGCGCGGGTAGTCCTCCGGTCGCTCCAGTACGGCGAACACGGCGGCCGGCGGGGCGGGCAGCGGCCACAGGGTGCGGAAGCGGTAGTGGTTCCAGTCCATGGCCGGAGTCTGCCCGCGGCGGCGCGTGCAGATCTGAGTACCCGTACTCATGCGCCACCGAGTGACGCGGACCACACTCGGGGGACGAGCGCCGCCGCCCGTGCGACGGCGCTCCCCATCGCCCCTCTGGGCGGGCAGTCGGAGCCGACGGGAATTCCGAGTTGCCCACCGTCGACCCCGCCGACCTTCGTGGCGCCCGCCCGGAAGTGATCCAGGCTCAGATAGCCCGCCTGCACCTGGGGCCTGAGGTCGAGGAGAATTCCGCGCTTGTCGTACTTCCGGAGGAAGGTGACGGCGTTTTGGAAAACGTCCAGGAGATTTCCGTCGGCGACTCGCGTCCGGGACTTCTCCCAGAACCATTACTCCGTCCGGAAGTCGGTCTTCCGTGAGTAACGGATCGTCACCGCCCCGGCTGTCTTCAGGGCCGTATGCCTCTCAGGATCAGTGCTGGTTCCGGCATCGGGCCCTCTCGCAACGTCGCCGGCGCGGCGCGGATGAATCGTTTCAGTCAGCGCTGCCGGGCCGCGTGCGAGAACGACGACGGCCCACCTGCTGTCGGCAGGTGGGCCGTGATCCGGGTGGGCGATACTGGGTTCGAACCAGTGACCTCTTCGGTGTGAACGAAGCGCTCTCCCACTGAGCTAATCGCCCGGGCGCAGGAAGAACATTACCCCATGTCAGGGGGTGCCTCCGACCATGGGCGCGACGCGGCCGCCGGCGCCCGGCGCACCGGCGGCGGCCCTGGTCACTGGTCCTCGATCCTCCAGGGCATGACGAAGCCGAACTTCCACAGGTAGATCCCCGCCAGCACGCCGATCACCACCAGGCCGATCACGGTCAGCGTGATGTTGCGCCTCCGCACCCGGGGGTCGAGGGCCCGCTGGGCCGCCTCGGTGACCTTGCGCTTGGTCCAGCGCAGCACGAGCTGGGCCCAGACGAACTCGGTCGCCCAGATCGCCATGCCGCCGAAGATCACCACCCAGCCGGGGCCGGGCAGCGGCAGCATGACGACACCGGCCGCGACGACCGCGAGGCCGATCACGAAGACGCCGACCTGCCAGCTCAGGTGCAGCACTCTGCGTGACTTGACGAACTGCGGAGCCCTGGAGCCGAGTCCCCGCTCGGCCCGCTCCTCGCCTGCCTTCATCCCGTCCGCCTCGTCGATGGCCACGGCAACGCCGCCCGGCTCGTCACTCCCCGTATTCATACAGACAAACCCTACCGTAGTGAATCAGTCACTGGAATGGTCGCAGGTCTCACAGGAGTTCTCGGCCGGAAGAGTTACCTAAAGACACGCAAAACCCTCAGAGGGGTTTACAACGGCACCGTAGGTGGCATGTCGATTTCGCCGACGTGCGAATCCCCGAGCGCACACTGAGCGAAAGGCCCTGGCGCTTATGAACACCACGGTCAGCTGCGAGCTGCACCTGCGCCTCGTTGTGTCGAGCGAGTCCTCCCTGCCTGTCCCCGCAGGCCTGCGGTACGACACGGCCGACCCCTACGCCGTGCACGCCACCTTCCACACCGGAGCCGAGGAGACCGTCGAGTGGGTGTTCGCCCGCGACCTCCTCGCCGAGGGTCTTCACCGTCCCACCGGCACCGGAGACGTCCGTGTCTGGCCGTCCCGCAGTCATGGGCAGGGCGTGGTCTGCATCGCCCTCAGCTCCCCTGAGGGAGAGGCTCTGCTCGAGGCCCCGGCGCGGGCCCTGGAGTCCTTCCTGAAGCGAACCGACGCCGCCGTGCCGCCCGGCACGGAACACCGGCACTTCGATCTGGATCAGGAGCTCTCGCACATCCTGGCGGAGAGCTAGGTCGCGCCCCTGGAAGCCGCCCGGCGCCGTCCACTCGGGGAGACGGCTCGGGCTCAGGACAACCGCATACGGCACAGGCCCGCGTCGTCACCGTGAGCGCTCACGGTGATGGCGCCCGTCTGCGTGTGTACGCGCACGTCCGGGCGTGGGAGACTCGTGACCCCCCAGGGCGCGGGGGCGCCGTGCCGGCGGTCCGCCGGCGGGGCGGTACCCGGTGCGGTGGGCGCGGTTGTCGCTACTATCGGCCGGCATCGGCGGGCGCCCGCCCGACCTCCAGGCCAGGGAGCGAAACGTGCTGATCACCCACGACACCCGCTGCGCCCTAGACACGGTGGTGGATCTGGTGAACTCCGCGCCGGACGACGAGGCGGCGGCGGACGGACTGCCGGATGTCGCGGCCCTCGCCGATTTCGTGCGAAGCCACAACGTCAGCGACGTCGGGGTGCTGTCGGAGTTCGACCTCTCGGCGGTGCGCAAGGTCCGGAGCCGGTTCGCCGGCATCTTCGCCGCACCGGACGCCCGGGCTGCGGCGGGGCAGATCAACGAGCTGGTCGCCGCGGCCGGCACCACTCCGCGTCTCACGGACCACGACGGCTACGACTGGCATGTGCACTACTTCGCTCCCGGCGCGTCCGTCGCGGACCACCTGGCCGCCGACTGCGGCATGGCGCTCGCCTTCTTCGTGGTCGCCGGGGAGCAGGAGCGGCTGCGGCGCTGCGAGGCCCCGGACTGCCGGCGCGCCTTCGTGGACCTGTCCCGCAACCGCTCGCGGCGCTACTGCGACAGCCGTACCTGCGGCAACCGGCTGCACGTGGCCGCGTACCGGGCACGGCGCAAGGAGGCGGCGGGCTGACGGCGGGGCCGGACGCTCGCGCTCGTCGGGGCGACGCCTGTCCCGGCGGGTGGCGCCGGGACGGACGTGTACGGCTCACAGCAACAGCAGGTCGTGCAGCGCAGCCATGAGGATGAGACACCCGATCACCGCAAGGAAGATCATCAGCGGTGGCTGGGAAAGGGCGAAGAGGCACCCGCGCGGCTCGTCCTTCGGCGGCGCGGCCTCGCTCTCTGACGTGTCCAGCATCTCGCCGGTGATGATGGACCAGGCGGCACCCCGTTGGCGATCACCACACCCGCCACGTCCGGGTGTTCACCGTTTTCCCCACGGAACGGTTCGGCTCGGTTCCGGTTGTGAACGGTTTCAGGTCATATGCCGTGCTTCTTGAGAATGGCCTCGATGTCGCTGAAGTCGTCGCCGGAGCTCGCGCCGGCGGGCGGGGAGGCGGGCCGGGCCGCCGGGCTCTTCCCGGCCCCGAGCGAGGGGGCCGAGGCCGTCGGCGCCACCGCGTCGGGCCGCGCGCCGCGGGCCGCCGCCCGCTCGGCCCTGCGCTCGGCGCGGGTGCCGCCGCGCCGGCGTTCGACGGCGCGGGTCCCGGCGAACAGCAGCCAGGCCGCGCCCAGCACGCCGAAGCCGGCCCAGGCCGTGGGGCTGAAGGCGGTGTCGGAGAGCCAGCCGACGATCCCGGTCATCACCAGGCCGATCGGCACCAGGGAGTAGGCCGCGATCCGCGCGGCGGAGAGGTAGCGCTTGCGGTAGGCGGTGACCACCGCTATGCCCAGGCCCGCCGCGGAGACGGCGGAGCAGACGGTCTCGGCAATCATCCGGTCCTCCTGGCGGGCTCGGTCGGGTAGCGGGACGGGCGCCGCTCGGTGCGCGCTTCGTCCGTTCCATCCTGCACCGTCCCGGTCCCGCGAGGCCATGGCTCAGGCCCGAGATCAGGGAGATCTCCGGGTCGCCTCCTCCGCGCGGCGGGCCCCGCCGACGGACCCCCGGCCCGCCGCGGGCCCCGGCCCGGCGCCCGATTCGGCCCTGGAGGGCTCGCCTGGAAGACTGGTGACCATGAGCGACTCCTCACCCCACCGCGCCGAACCCCTGGTCCTCGACGTCTGGTGCGAACTCCAGTGCCCCGACTGCCGCAGCGCCCTGGACGACGTCCGCGCCCTGTGCGCCCGTTACGGGGACCGGCTGGAGCTGCGGCTGCGGCACTTCCCGCTGGAGAAGCACAAGCACGCCTTCGCCGCCGCCCAGGCCGCCGAGGAGGCCCTCGTACAGGGGCAGGGCTGGCGTTACGTGGAAGCGGTGCTGGAGCGGGTCGCGGAGCTGGACCGTGCGGGAGAACCCCTCCTCGTCGAGGTGGCCCGGGAACTGGGTCTGGACGCCGAGGAGTTCGACACCGCGCTGGTCGACGGCCGGCACATCCTGATCGTCGACGCCGACCAGGCCGAGGGCAAGGCCATCGGCGTGACCGGCACCCCGACGTACGTCATCGGCGGTGAACGCCTCGACGGCGGCAAGAGCCAGGAGGGGCTGCGCGAGCGCATCGAGGAGATCGCCGACCGGCTGCTGGCCGAGCGGGCGTGACCGGCGCGGCTACAGCAGCGGCTTGGTGAGGGCGCTCTCCGTCGTCTCGTAGCCCAGTGACTCGTACAGCCGCTCGGCCGGGGCGTTGCCGGCGAAGACGTTGAGTCCGAGGACCGGCCGGCCGGCGGCGATCGCCTGGCGCTCCGCCAGCAGCATGAGGGTCCGGCCGTGTCCCCGGCCCCGGTGCGCCTCGTCGGTCTCGACGTCGAAGACGAACGCCTTGTCCTCCTGCAGGGCCAGCCACAGCACGCCCACCCGGGTCCCCGCGTGCTCCAGGACGCTGAAACTCATGTCCGGGGTCGACCGCCCGTTGGGCAGCAGCATCTCGTGGTCCCTGCGGGCCTTGGCGTACGCGGCCTCCTCGAGGACGCCCCGCTCGATCCACATCCGGGCGTAGTCCGCGGCCTCGTGCTCCTGCCAGGCGGTGAACTCGGCGGGGGTCATCGGCCGCTCCCGGCTGTCCGGAGGCAGTTCGGGCGGAGTGCCGCCGAGGCGCTTCTCCATGGCCCGGTTGCGCAGGGTGTAGCCCAGGGCGCCGGCCAGCCGCAGCGCCCGCTCCGCCGTCGCCGGGACCACGACCTCGATCTGGGTGCAGCCCCAGCCGCGGGCCACCTCCTCGGCGGCCAGGGCGGCCACCGTCCCCCTGCCGCGCCCCCGGTCCGGCTCGGCTATCCGCACCTGGATGATGCGGGCCACCGAGTCACCCAGGTTCGCCGAGGTGCCGAGGTGGAGCGTGCCGACGGGGCGGCTGTTCACACACACCTGGTACCGGCGGGACCGTGTCCCGTTGGCATTGCGCTGAAGCGGCTCGGCCGGCCGCAGGGTCGTCGTCATCACGGGTGTTCTACCCGCTCGGCGGCCCCGGGTCAGCCGAATTTCCACGCCGGTCACGGATCCAGGTCGTGCCCGGACCGCTCGTCGAAGATCCGCATCGCCTTGAGGGTCGCCGGACCGGGGGCGCCGGGCAGTTCCCGGTCGTCGACCCGGTGCACGGCCTGGACGTCGCGGAGGCTGGAGGTGAGGAAGACTTCCTCGGCGCGCTCCAGCACGTCCAGCGGCAGATCGGTCTCCCTGGCGCCGGTCCACTCCACGACGAGGGCGCGGGTGATGCCGGGGAGGCAGCCGGAGGCGACCGGCGGCGTGTGGATCTCGCCGTCCAGGACGACGAAGACGTTCGAGCCGGTGCCCTCGCAGAGCTGTCCGAGCGTGTTGCCGAACAGCGCCTCGGAAGCGCCGTGTTGGTGGGCGCGGGCGAGGGCGACGACGTTCTCGGCGTACGAGGTGGTCTTCAGGCCGGTGAGCGCGCCCCGCTCGTTGCGGGTCCAGGGCACGGTGATCACGGCGGTGGTGTCCGGGCGGCGGGCGGTGTCGCCGAGGGCGACCACCAGGGTCGGGCCGTGCTCGCCGCGGTCGGAACCGAGCGGTCCGTGGCCGCCGGTGTAGGTGATGCGCAGCCGGCCGAGCGGCATCGGGGTGGCCTCGAGGACGGCCGCGCAGGCGCGGCGGACCTCGTCGAGGTCGGGGTCGGGCAGGCCGAGGCCGCGGGCCGAACGGGTCAGCCGGTCCAGGTGGCGGGTGAGCGCGAAGAGCCTGCCGTCGACGGCCTTGACCGTCTCGAAGACGCCGTCGCCGACGGTCAGCCCGTGATCGAAGACGGAGACCCGGGCGGTGTCGATGTCCCGCAGTCCGCCGTCCAGCCAGATCTTCATGAGAGAGCCCCTCCACTTTCCTGGTACAGCCCCGACGCTACCGCGAGCAGCCGGGACGCCTTCAGCTCGGTCTCCCGCCACTCCCCCTCGGGGTCGGACCCCCAGGTGATGCCGGCGCCGGTGCCGAAGCGCAGCAGGGGCGCGCCGGGGCCGGAGCGGTCGATCCAGAAGGTGCGGATGCCGACGGCCAGCTCGCCGGTGCCCCGGTCGGCGTCGACCCAGCCGATGCCGCCGCAGTAGGGGCCGCGCGGGGCGGGTTCCAGGGCCTCGATGATCCGGAGCGCGCTGGACTTGGGGGCGCCGGTGACGGAGCCGGGCGGGAAGGCGGCGGCGAGCAGTTCGGGCCAGCCGGCGTCCGGGCGCAGTTCGCCGCGGACCGTGGAGACCAGGTGGACCAGGCCGGGGTGCTTCTCCACGGCGCACAGGTCGGGGACGCTCACGCTGCCGGTGGCGCAGACCCTGCCGATGTCGTTGCGGACCAGGTCCACGATCATCACGTTCTCGGCGTAGTCCTTCTCCAGCAGGTCCGCCTCGGTGCGGCCGGTGCCCTTGATGGGGCCCGACTCGACGGTCCGGCCGGCGCGGCGCAGGAACAGCTCGGGCGAGGCGGTGGCTATCTCCACCCCGTGCCCGGGCAGCCGGACGGTGCCCGCGTACGGGGCGGGGTTGCCGCGGGCGAGCAGGGCGGTCAGGGCGTCCACGTCGGCGTCGGGGGCGACGGGCGCGCTCAGCACCCGGCAGAGGTTGGCCTGGTAGACCTCGCCGGCGGCGATGTGGCCGCGGATCCGGTCCACGGCCGCGGTGTACCCGGCGCGGTCCAGTGAGGAGGTCCAGTCGGACACCGCGGGGCCGCGCCAGGCGCCCGGCGCCGGGGCGGGCACCGGCTCCTGCCGGACCTCGGCGAAGCGGGCGCAGGTCAGCCGGCCCTCGAAATCCGCGCACACCGCCCAGAAACCGGCCGAGTCCAGGGCGGCGGGATCGTCGGTGACGTCGAGCAGTCCGGTGGCGATGCGGGTGCCGAAGCGGGCCAGGGGAGGTGGGCCGGAAGGGTGGTGAAGCACGAGGTCGAGTCTAGGGCTGGTGTCCGAATCGCGGCCGGGAGACGTACCCCGGGAACCGCCGGCCGCCACAGCCGCCGGGTGCAGCGCAGCACGCTGCGCAAACGCGTTTTTGTACTGGCCCGGGAATCCGCTAGAGTTCAACACGTCGCCGGGACGCGAGAGCGGACCGAAACGACAGGCGGACGTAGCTCAGTTGGTAGAGCGCAACCTTGCCAAGGTTGAGGTCGCGAGTTCGAGCCTCGTCGTCCGCTCGAAGGAAGAAGGGGTCGTCCCGATCCCCTACACTCCTGGTGGAGTGGCCGAGAGGCGAGGCAACGGCCTGCAAAGCCGTCTACACGGGTTCAAATCCCGTCTCCACCTCCAAGGACGATTAGCTCAGCGGGAGAGCGCTTCCCTGACACGGAAGAGGTCACTGGTTCAATCCCAGTATCGTCCACTGGATCCGCCGGCTCGTACGGCAGGACCCGAACCCGCGCGATTAGCTCAGCGGGAGAGCGCTTCCCTGACACGGAAGAGGTCACTGGTTCAATCCCAGTATCGCGCACTGTCTGTGACTCACGGGTCACAGCCCGCGGACGATTAGCTCAGCGGGAGAGCGCTTCCCTGACACGGAAGAGGTCACTGGTTCAATCCCAGTATCGTCCACACAGCAGGAAGCCCCCGGCCGTCTCGTACGGCCGGGGGCTTCTTCGTGGTCCGGACTCAGCTGGAGAACAGCATGTGGCCGAAGCTCTTGTGGCGGTGGTGACCGCCGTAGTGGCCGCCGTGGTGGCCGCCGCCGTGCGGGGCGCCCCAGGCGGGGGCGGACGGAGCCGGGTACGCCTGCGGGGCGGGCGGGGGCGGGGGCGCCGGCTGGGACCACTGGGACTCCAGACGGGTCAGCGCCTCCAGCTCGCCGTAGTCGAGGAAGATGCCGCGGCAGCCGCTGCACTGCTCGATCTGGACGCCGTTGCGGTTGTAGGTGTGCATCGGCGCATGGCACTTCGGACACTGCATGGTCGGCTCAACTCCTCGCCGGTAGGTCCTGCTTCGTGTTTCCCCAGGACAGACTCCGTGCGGCCCCGGTCGGTTGCACCCTACGCGGGGAAACCGCGCGTCAACTGGCGGGGTACGGGACTCATTCGGGCACAGGCGTCGACCAGGGCCTGCTCCACCTCGTCCAGCGGGCGGCCGGCTGCGATCGCCTTGGTGAGGGCGCGGGCCGCGGTCTGCGCGGTGAGCGCGCGGGCGGGGACGTCCAGGGCGGCCCAGGGGTCGCCTTCGGCCGGTACGGCGGGTCCGCCGGCCTCGCGGTAGGCGGCCAGGAACCGGGCCCACTCGTCGGGCGGGAGCAGTCCGCAGGCGTACCAGGCGGCGGGACGGGCGAGGTCCCAGGCCGGGACGCCGAGGCCGAGGTCGTCGACGTCGATCAGCCGCCAGGGGCCGTCGGGCGCCGGGTGCCGTACGAGCTGGCCGAGGTGCAGGTCGCCGTGGCAGAGGGCGGGGGCACCGGGCATGGGCGCTTCGGCGCGGGCCCAGGCGGGGAGGGCGGTCCAGGCGCGCAGGACGGGGGGTCCGGCCGGGTGGGGGGTGGTGCTCAGGGCCGTGCGCAGGCGGGCGAGGGCGTGGGCGGCCTTGACCGGACCGCGCATGGGGGGTGGAGGGACGCCGTCGCCGGGGGCGGTCCGGTGCAGGCGGGCGAGGAGGGTGGCGGCCGCTTCCCAGGGGGCGGCGTCGGGGTCGTCCGGGTCGACGGGGGCGCCGTACGGCCAGAGGGTGACCAGGCGGTCGTGCAGGGCGGTGGGGGTGGGGGTGAGCGGGGGCAGGAGGACGTCCGGGACACGGGCGGCCGCGGCCAGGCGGAGGCTGAGGCCGGCGGGGTCGGTGTCCGGGGCGTGGGCCTTGACGACGGTGCCGGCGTGGCGGACGACGGTGGCGTCGGGGCGGTCGGCGAGGGTGGTGGCCGGGCAGGGGCAGGGGGGTCCGCCCGGGGGAAGGTGGGGGTGGGCGGTGGTTGTGGCCTTTGCGGTGAGGGCGGTGAGGAGGTTCACGGGGGTTGTTTCGGCCTCGGGGGTTGGGGGTGCGGGGTGAGCGTACGCCTGCGGGGGGCTGTGCGGGTCGGGTCAGGCGGACGGTGCTGTTGGGGCTGGGCGGTGTCCAGGCACGCCCAGCGGGCGGGCGTTGCCTGGGCGGCTGGGCGGTGTCTGTGCGGGCCGGCTTAGGCGGACGGTGCTGTTCGGGCTGGGCGGTGTCTGCGCGGGCCGATTCAGGTGGACGGTGCCGGGGTGGCTGGGCGGTGTTGGTGCCGACCGGGGGGTTCCGCTTGCCCGCGCTTGCGGGGTGCCTCCCCCACTCTCGGCTTCGCTCGAGCGGGGGGACCCCCACCGCCCACCCGTGCCGCCCCTAGCGGCACGCATGCCCGCAGCTGGGGGAGGCCGGTACCCGCAGCGGAGCGGCGCGCATGCCGGCAGCTACGCGGCTCGGGTGTCCTCGTTCATGCGGCTGTGGGGCCACGGCGGCGGTTCTGTGGGGGAACGGCGTAATGCCGGCGCAGCTCCCCAGCTGCGCCGGCATTTGTGCCGTCCGCCGCACCCCCGTCCCCACGGGGTTTCATGGATGGATGTCCCCGCCCGGACCGCTCTTCCGGGCCTGGGGTCGCCGCTCAGCGCCCCAGCATCACACCCACGGACGACGCCTGTGTGGCCACCGTCTCCCAGCCGTCGAAGACGAGCAGGAGCAGGGCCGCCAGGGGAAGGGCCATGAGCGTCGCCACCAAGGGGTGGCGGCGGCCCGTGCGGCGGGGGGCGAACGTGGTGCGCCGTGGTGCCGTGTGGGCCATGGTCCCTCTCCCGACCGTGTCTGTCGTACACGCTTGTGTTCGTGCAGCGGCGGGTGTCTGACCTCGGGGGACGAGTGCTGCCACCCGCCGCTTGACCTCAAATCTAGGCGTGCGGCGCCGCGTGGGCGTCATGCCCTCGTACCGATTGGCGGGCCTCCCGGAGGATGAGCGGCGACCGGCGGACTACTCCCCTGGGTGGAGACATGGACCTGACTCTCGGGGTCTTCCCGGAGGGGGCGCCCGCTGTGTCCCGTCATGTCCGGACCTGTCGGCGCGTCACTTCGAGTGAGTTCGATCACTTCCTCCGTTTCCGGGCGGTCGGCGACGGGTGTCCTGATCGTCCGGTGGCCGGTAGCGTCGGGCGCGGTGCGGTTCGGGCCCGGGGGCCGCCTCCCCGCCGCCGTGCGCTGCGGCGGTTCGCTGCGTCGCGGTTCAACGTCCCTGCCGCGCAGCGTTGTTGGAGCCGACACAGGTTCAAGGGGGCTTCAGGGCACGGCTTGCTGACCCTGTCTCACCCGGGCCGCGCGCGGTGGACAATCCCTCGGGGCGAGAGGGCGCGGCCTATGCGCGCGGGCGGCCGTGGAAACGTAAGCTGTGCCACGTCACAGGGACCGGGCAGCGGGGATGAACATGGCGATGATGCGCCTGAGGCGCGAGGACCCGCGCGTCGTCGGCTCGTTCAGGCTTCACCGACGGCTCGGCGCGGGCGGGATGGGCGTGGTCTACCTCGGCTCCGACAAGAAGGGCCAGCGGGTCGCGCTCAAGGTGATCAGGCCCGACCTCGCGGAGGACCAGGAGTTCCGGTCGCGCTTCGCCCGTGAGGTGTCGGCGGCCCGGCGGATCAGGGGCGGGTGCACGGCCCGGCTGGTGGCCGCGGACCTGGAGGCCGAGCGGCCCTGGTTCGCCACGCAGTACGTGCCCGGGCCCTCGCTGCACGACAAGGTCGCCGACGACGGCCCGCTCGGCGCGGCCGACGCCGCGGCGATCGGCGCGGCCCTGTCGGAAGGGCTGGTCGCCGTGCACGAGGCCGGCGTGGTGCACCGGGACCTGAAGCCGTCCAACATCCTGCTGTCCCCCAAGGGACCGCGCATCATCGACTTCGGCATCGCCTGGGCCACCGGCGCCTCCACGCTCACCCACGTCGGCACGGCGGTCGGCTCGCCGGGCTTCCTCGCCCCCGAGCAGGTGCGCGGCGCGGCGGTGACCCCGGCGACCGACGTGTTCTCGCTGGGGGCGACGCTGGCCTACGCGTCGACCGGCGACTCGCCGTTCGGCCAGGGCAGTTCCGAGGTGATGCTGTACCGCGTGGTGCACGAGGAGCCGCAGCTGCACGGAGTGCCGGACGCCCTCGCCCCGCTGGTCCGGGCCTGTCTGGCCAAGGACCCCGACGACCGGCCGAGCACGCTGCAACTCTCGCTACGGCTCAAGGAGATCGCCGCCCGCGAGGCGCAGGGCCTGGCCGACGTACGGCCGCCCGCGCCGCGCGTCGCGGAGGCGGACCTGCCGACCGGGCGGCTCGCCGACACCTACCCCGAGCAGCAGCGCACCCAGCGGCGCACCGCTCCCGGCACTCCGGCGCCCCGTGGGAACACGCCCGCCAGGGGCGGTGCGCCCGCCCGCGGCGGCAGCGCCTCCCGGGGCGGTGGAGTGGCCTCGCGGCCGGGCGCGGTTCGGTCCACCCCTCCCCCGCGCGGCGGCGGCCCGCGCTCCGGCAGCAGGCCCGCGCCGCGGAGCGGCACGGGGCGGCCCGCGCCGCGCCCGACGGGAAGCCGGCTGCGGCCGGCCAACCCGCGGCTGCTGCGGCAGCGGCTGTTCGTGTTCGTGGTGGTGACGTTGCTGGTCGCGCTCGGCATCGCGGTCGCGCAGGGCTGCCAGGGCCCGGCGCGCGGTCTGGGCGGCGACGGGCGGCAGCGGCACGTGGGGGCGGGGGCGCACCCGTCGGCCGCCGAGCGGGCGGTCTCCCCCGGTCAGGCCCCGGGGCGTCCCGAGGCCACCGCGTAGAACGCCACCGCGGCGGCCGCGCCGACGTTCAGCGAGTCGACGCCGTGGGACATCGGGATACGGACCCACTCGTCGGCGGCCGCCAGTGCCTTGGCGGACAGGCCGTCGCCCTCCGCGCCGAGCATCAGGGCCACCCGGTCCATCCGGTGCGGGGCGACCTCGTCGAGGGTGCGGGCCCTGTCGTCGGGGGTGAGCGCGAGAAGGCCGAAGCCGGCCTCGCGGACCGGGTCCAGGCCGTTGGGCCAGGTCTCCAGGCGGGCGTAGGGCACCGAGAAGACCGCGCCCATCGACACCTTGACGCTGCGCCGGTACAGCGGGTCGGCGCAGTCGGGTGAGAGCAGCACCGCGTCCATGCCGAGGGCGGCCGCCGAACGGAAGATCGCGCCGATGTTGGTGTGGTCGTTGACCGCCTCCATGACCACGACCCGCCGGGCGCCCCGCAGCAGCTCCCCCGTCGTCGGCAGCGGCTTGCGCCGCATGGAGGCGAGGGCGCCGCGGTGCACGTGGTAGCCGGTGACCCGCTCGGCCAGGTCCGGGGTGACCGCGTACACCGGCGCCGGCACCTCGTCGATGACGTCCCGCATGACGTCGATCCACTTGGCCGAGAGCAGCATGGACCGCATCTCGTAGCCGGCCTCCCGGGCCCTTCTGATCACCTTCTCGCCCTCGGCGATGAACAGGCCCTCGGCGGGCTCGCGCCTGCGGCGCAGCTCGACGTCGGTCAGGCCCGTGTAGTCGCGCACACGCGGGTCGTCGGGGTCGTCGATGGTGATGATCTCGGCCACGGGGTGAATACTGCCTTGTCCTGGGGTGGGTCGGTTGCCAACGGCTGGGGGGAGGGCGTGGTGCCCGGGGTGGTCCCCCGGGTGACGCGTGATCAGGCCGGCGTTTCCGGGCCCACGTTCACGACCTCGCCGACGACGATGACCGCCGGGGGCCTGACGTCCTCGGCGCGTACGGTCTCGGCGACCGTGGCGAGGGTGGCGTCGACGCGTCGCTGCGCGGCCGTCGTGCCCTCCTGGACGAGGGCGACGGGGGTCCGGGGCGACCTGCCGTGCGCGACGAGCGTGTCGGCGATCTTCCCGATCTTGTCGACGCCCATCAGGATCACCAGCGTGCCGGTCAGCCGGGCCAGGGACGGCCAGTCGACCAGGGAACGCTCGTCGTCGGGGGCGACATGGCCGCTGACCACGGTGAACTCGTGGGCGACGCCCCGGTGGGTGACCGGGATGCCGGCCGCGCCGGGCACGGAGATGGAGCTGGAGATGCCGGGGACCACCGTGCACGGGATGCCGGCCTCGGCGAGCGCCTGGACCTCCTCCATGCCGCGGCCGAAGACGAACGGGTCGCCGCCCTTGAGCCGGACCACCGACCTGCCCTGCTTGGCGTGCTCGATCAGGGCGTTGTTGATGGCCTCCTGAGCCATGTAGCGGCCGTACGGGATCTTCGCCGCGTCGATGACCTCGACGTGCGGCGGGAGTTCGGCGAGCAGGTCGCGCGGGCCGAGGCGGTCGGCGATGACCACGTCGGCCTCGGCGAGGAGACGGCGGCCGCGGACGGTTATCAGGTCCGGGTCGCCGGGGCCGCCGCCGACCAGCGCCACTCCCGGCGTGCGGGTGCGGTGGTGCGGGGCGACGAGGGTGCCGTCGCGCAGGCCCTCGACCACCGCGTCGCGGACGGCCGCCGTGTGCCGGGGGTCGCGGCCGCGGGCGTCGGTGGTGAGGACGGCCACCGTGACGCCCTCGCTGTGCCCGGTCGCCGGGGTCCAGGCGGTCGCCCGGTCGGCGTCGTCGGAGCGGACGCACCAGACGCGGTTGCGCTCCGCCTCGGCGGACGCGGCGGCGTTGGTCGCGGGATCGTCGGTGGCGATGAGGACGTACCAGGCCTCCGCGAGGTCGCCCTCGGCGTACGGCCGGCGCTGCCAGGTGATCTCGCCGCCGTCGGCCATGGCCTCGACGGACGGCGTGGCCTCCGGGGAGACCAGGACGATGTCGGCGCCCGCCGCGATCAGTGCCGGGAGGCGGCGCTGGGCGACCTGGCCGCCGCCGAGGACGACCACGCGGCGGCCGGAGAGGCGGAGGCCTACGGGGTAGGCGGGGTGTTCGGCCATGAGGGACGGCTCCTCGTGCAGCTCTGCGATGGGCGCGCTGCGGCTTTGGAGCGGCCCTGACGTGCGGATTTTAGGACGTGGGAGCGAGCGGGGCACGGGCGGTCCGGTGGCTGGGCACCGGACCGCCCGCCACCGGGCCGCTACTTCTCCGTGACGCCCGCCGAGTCGAACGTCGCCACTTCGTGCATCGCCCGTGCGGTGCTCTGCACCAGGGGCAGGGCCAGCAGCGCGCCGGTGCCCTCGCCGAGGCGGAGGTCGAGGTCGACCAGGGGCCGCAGGCCCAGCTTGTTGAGCGCCGCCACGTGGCCGGGCTCGGCGCTGCGGTGACCGGCGATGCAGGCCGCGAGGACCTCGGGGGCGATGGCGCGGGCGACCAGGGCCGCGGCGCCGGCGCTGACGCCGTCCAGGATCACCGGCGTGCGCAGGGAGGCGCCGCCGAGGAGCAGGCCGACCATGGCCGCGTGCTCGAAGCCGCCGAGGGCCGCGAGGACGCCGATCGGGTCGGCCGGATCCGGCTGGTGCAGTTCCAGGGCGCGGCGGACGACCTCGGTCTTGCGGGCCAGGGTCTCGTCGTTGATGCCGGTGCCCCGGCCGGTGACCTCGGCGGGGTCGGCGCCGGTGTACACCGAGATCAGCGCGGCGGACGCGGTGGTGTTGGCGATACCCATCTCGCCGGTGAGCAGCGCCTTGTTGCCGGCCGCCACCAGGTCGCGGGCGGTCTCGATGCCGACCTCGATGGCGGCCTTGGCCTCCTCGCGGGTCATCGCCGGGCCGGTGGTCATGTCGGAGGTGCCGCCGCGGATCTTGCGGGGCAGCAGTCCGGGCGTGGCCGGCAGGTCCGCCGCGACGCCGACGTCCACGACGCACACCTCGGCGCCGACCTGGCCGGCGAAGGCGTTGCACACCGCTCCCCCGCCGAGGAAGTTGGCCACCATCTGCGCGGTGACCTCCTGCGGCCAGGGGGTGACGCCCTGGGCGTGCACCCCGTGGTCGCCGGCGAAGATCGCGACGGCAGCGGGCTCCGGGATCGGCGGCGGGCACTGCCGGGACAGCCCGGACAGCTGGGCGGAGATGATCTCCAGCATGCCGAGCGCGCCGGCGGGCTTGGTCATGCGCTTCTGCCGCTCCCAGGCCTCGCCGAGCGCCTTGGCGTCGAGCGGGCGGATCTGTGCGACGGTCTCGGCAAGCAGGTCGTGGGGTTCCTCTCCGGGCAGGGCGCGGCGGCCGTACGTCTCCTCGTGCACCACCCAGGACAGCGGGCGCCGCTTGGACCAGCCGGCCTGCATCAGCTCGGGCTCGTCCGGGAACTCGTCGACGTAGCCGACGCACAGGTAGGCGATGACCTCGAGGTGCTCGGGCAGGCCGAGGGCGCGGACCATCTCGCGCTCGTCGAAGAAGCTGACCCAGCCGACGCCGAGGCCTTCGGCGCGGGCGGCGAGCCACAGGTTCTCCACCGCGAGCGCGGCGGAGTACGGGGCCATCTGCGGCTGGGTGTGCCGGCCGAGGGTGTGGCGGCCGCCGCGGGTGGGGTCGGCGGTGACGACGATGTTCACCGGGGTGTCGAGGATGGCCTCGATCTTCAGTTCCTTGAACTGCTTGGCCCGGCCCTTGGGCAGCGACTTGGCGTAGGCGTCCCGCTGGCGCATGGCGAGTTCGTGCATGGCCCGCCGGGTGTCGGCGGAGCGGATGACGACGAAGTCCCAGGGCTGCGAGTGGCCCACGGAGGGCGCCGTGTGGGCCGCCTCCAGGACGCGCAGCAGCACCTCGTGCGGGATCGGGTCGCCGCGGAAGCCGTTGCGGATGTCGCGGCGTTCGCGCATCACCTTCAGCACGGCCTCGCGCTCGGCGTCGTCGTAGGCGGGCGCGGCCGGTCCGGCGGACCGCTTCGGCTCCTCCACCGCGGTGGTGCTCTCTTCCTGCTCGTCGGCCCTGGTCCGCAGGTCCTCCGCGTGCTGTACGACATCGGGGCCGGCCTCGGCGTCCGGCGCGGCCGGTACCTCCGGTGCGGCCGGTGCGGCGAGGGACTCGGCCTCGCGGGGCCCGGGAACGGTGGCCATGGGCTCCTGCTGGTCCTGGACGGGCAGCACGAGGGGGTGCGGCGGGGTGGGGGCCAGGTGCGGTGTGGTCGGCACCTGGCCGTCCACGGGCACGAACTGCCCGAGCGGCTGCCCGGGGCCCGGCTGCAGCGGAACGGCGGAGGGCAGGGGCTCGGCGGGCGCGGCCGGGTCGGCCTCGGCGGGGGGCGCGGGCGGCGTCGTGGCCTCGGCGGCGGCCGGTGCGGGGACCGTCCCGGCGGGCTGGTGCTGCGGGCCCGAGGGTGCGGCGGGGCTGGTGGCCGGGGCGGGCGCGCCGTCGGCGGAGACCTGGCCGGTGCTGTCGGGCGCGACGGCCTGGTCCTGGTCCTGGCCCAGGGGCGGCTGGGGCTGCTGCTGAGCGGTCGCCGCCTCGCCGTCGTGCGGGGCGGGTACGGCGGGCTGGGCGGCCTGCTCCTGCCCGGCGGCGGGCGCGGATGCCTCGGTGGACGCGGTCGCCGCCTCGGCCTCCGCCGCCAGGGCGACATGGTGGGCGGCCGGTGCGGCCTGCGGAGCCTGCTCCGGCTCGGGGGCCTGCGCCGCCTCCGCGCCCTGCGCCGACTCGGTGGCCGGCAGCGGCTCCGTCGCGGTGGCGGGTGCGGTGGCCTCGGCCTGCTCGGGCACGGCGGCCGGGACGTCGGCGGACGCGACGGGCTGAGGCTCGGCGGGTGCGACGCTCGGCTCGGCGGCCATGACCGGCTGGGGCTCGGTGGACGCTGGAGGCTGAGGCTCGGCGGGCTCGGCGGGCTGGGGGGCGGCGGGCTGAGGCTCGACGGTCGCGGCGGGCCGGGGCTCAACGGGAGTGGCGGGCTGAAGCTCCCCGGCAGCGGCGGGCTGAAGGGCCCCCGGCGCTGGAACGGCCTCGGCCGCCGGAGCGGCTTCGGCCGGCGCGGCCTGCTCGGTCGCTTCCCCGGTCACTTCCTCGCGTACTTCCTGAGGTGCGGCCGCGGCGGCGTCGGCCGCGGGGGCCACGCCCTGTGCCGGGACGGCCTCCTCGGCCGCCACGACCCCATCGGCCTCCTCGGCCGCCACGACCGCATCGGCTGCCGCGTCCGCGGCGAGTGCGGCCTCGGCGGGCGCGGCCTCTTCCGGCTGGACGGGCTGCGCGGCCTCGCCGGACACCACGGGCTCGGGCGCCTGGGCGGCCTCGGCGCCCTCCGGGGCCTGCGTCTGCGTGTCCGCTGCGGCCACAGGGGCCTGCTCCGCGATGTCCGCGACGACCGGGGCGGTGACCGCCTGACCCGGCTCGACGCCCGGCGTCGCCCCGGAAGCCTGGTTCGCTTCCCCGGCAACCTCGGGCGCGGCCGCCTCGGTCACCGCCGACGGCGACGCCTGCGCCGCCGGGACTCCGTCCGCACCGGTGAGGGCCGCGGCCTGCGGTTCCTGAACGGTGGCCGCGGGAGTCGCGCCGCCCTCGGCGTCCTGACTCTGGCCGGCGGGAGCGACGTACACGCCGTCGTGGCCGTGCGCGGGCTGCATCCCGTCGTGGCCGTGCACACCCTGCGCCGCGGCGGGCGCCTGCGGCTCCCCGGCCGGCGCCTGTGCCGTCGCCTGGGTGGTGAGGCGGGCCACCGCGGCCTGGGCGGCGCCGGAGGCACCGCCGCTGGGCTCGGGCCCGTCGGCCGGAGCAACCGTTTCCGCAGCCGGCCCCTGAGCCTCGGCCCGGGCCGCGACCGCGGACGCGGCGCCCCACGGGGCCGCACTCTGCGGGGCCACGCCGGGCAGGGCCTGGACGTCGAGGTACTCGGGCGCGGTCGCGGCCGGTCCGGGCTGCCGGACCGGCGCTCCGGCGGGGCCGCGGTCGGCGAGGGAGCGGACCGGACTGGCGGAGGCGTCGGGGATCGGCGGACCGAGGTGCAGCGGCCGGCGCGGCGCCGCCGCCGTGGCGTCGTGGGGGGCCGAGAGGATGGGGGAAGGGGGCACGGACACCGGACCCGTGTCGGGCAGGCGGACGCCGCTGAGATCAACGGAACCGCTGTCCCGGCCGGCCGTCTCGTGCGGACCCGGCTCGTGGAGGGCCTCGACGACCGGTTCCGGCGCGGGCGGCGGAACCTCGTTGCCCCAGGCGCCCTGAGCACCCGGCAGCAGCAGGTCTTCGTCCTCGGCGGGAAGCTCGGAGAGGTAGGTGTACGCACCGTGCGCGGGGACGCCCGGCTGCTCCACCATGCCTGCGCTCTCCGGCTGTCCCTCGGCCGGGACCTGGCCGGTGTCCGTCATGCGTACCCCTCGCCCATCGGTTAGTGCTTCTCTACGACCAGCTCATCCGGAACGGCGCACCGACCGCCCCGTAGTGAAGAACGAGCGTGCGTGCCCAGCGGCACGAACGACCGCCCGGAAAAGGCGACAAAGCCATTCAGTGGCATTGTCCCGGCCGTTCCACCGTCGCGACAGCATGATCCGCGACAGCCCGCTGTGGACTGCGCCACGTTGCGCGTCCTCAGGTTCTGCCGTACCACACCCCACCCCAAAACGGGCGCGCTTTCCGGACATTGACGAACGAAGCTCCGGGCCACCGGTACGGCACAACGATCGGCCAGCCTACCGCGCGCGGTACGACAACAGGATCACGGGGCGCGCTCGGCCAGCACCCCGCTGAGCAGGAACGCAACGTTCCGCTCGGTCTCCGTCCAGGCGCCGGTGTCCAGTTCGACGGACTGCAGCAGGGCGCACTCGACCCGGTACCCGTGCTCGGTCAGCCCGCGGCCGACGAGTTCGGCCTCGTCGCGGGTCGCGGCGTGGGCGACGATGCGCTGCGGCCGGCGGTCGGCGACGGCCGAGACCACGGCCGCTCCCCCGCCGCCCACGCGTACGACGTCGGGTTCGGGCAGGTTCTCCAGCACGTGCGGGGCGGTGCCGTGGACCACTTGGAGCTGGACGCCGAAGCGGCGCGCGGCCGCCTCGGTCCGGGCGCAGGCCTCGGGCAGCCGGTCGACGGCGATGACGGCGGCCCCGGCGCGCGCGGCCTCGGTGGCCAACGCGCCGCTGCCGCAGCCGATGTCCCAGACGAGGTCGCCGACGCGGGGTCCGAGCCGGGCGAGTTGGGCGGCCCGCAGCAGCTGGGTCTCGCCCTCGCCGAGACCGCCGGGCGCGCCGTACGCCTCGTCCGGCTGCACCCAGCCGCGCGGCCCGGCGCCCGGGTCGCGTCCGGCGATCCAGCCGCCGTCCTCGGCCGCCGCCGCCCGGCCGCCGACGACGATGACGACGTTGGGGTCGCGCCAGGTGTGGTCGGCGGCCTTGTCGGAGGTGACGACGGTGACCTGTTCGCGTGCGGTGCCCAGTTCCTCGCAGATGACGAAGGTCCGGTGGACCCCCTCCATCAGGAGGCCGAGTTCGGCGGGCCCGGCGCCCGGCGAGGTGAGGACGGCGACCTTGGTGTGGGCCCGGCACACGTTGACGGCGCGGCGCAGGGTACGCCGGTGGGCGACGACCACCTGGGCGTCGTCCCAGGGCATGCCGGCGCGGGCGAAGGCGGCGGCCACGGAGGAGACGGCGGGGACGACCTCGACCTCGAGTCCGAACTCCGGTGCGCGCAGGGTCCGTACGACGCCGAAGAAGCCGGGGTCGCCGTCGGCGAGGACGACGGCGGTGCCGCGGTGGGCGGCGATGCGGCGGGCGGCCAGGGAGACGCTGCCGAGGCGGACGCGCTCGGCGGCGGGCGGGACATCGGGGAGCGCCAGGTGGTGGGCCGCGCCCGCCACGAGCGTGGCGGCGCCGAGGGCGGCGCGGGCCGCTTCGGTCGGCGGCGAGCCGTCCCAGCCGATCACCGTGACCCGGTCGGCCATCGTCGTCAGTCTCCGTTTCCGCAGGTCGTCGGGGGTACGGGCCCTGGGTGGGCTCCGTGAGCGTACCGGGTGAGGCCGGTCGGACGCGCGGTGGGGGGCGATGCGGCGCGCGGTCGCCCGCGCCGCGGTGGTGTCAGTTCCAGTCGGAATAGGAGGTGAAGTCACCGGTGTCGGCGAACTGCTCGTCGCCGCCTTCGAGGTCCTCCGGGAGCAGGCTCCAGACGATGAAGTCGGTACGGGTGTCGGTCCAGGTGCCGTCCGCGGTGCGGGCGTGGGCTATGCAGGCGTTGCGCAGCACGCCCTCGCTGATGCAGCCGATCTTCTGGGCGACCTGCTGGGAGGCGGTGTTGCCGGCGGCGGTGCGGAGCTCGATGCGCTCGAACTTCTGGTCGCCGAACAGCCAGTGGGCGGTGGCGAGCGCGGCCTCGGACGCGTAGCCCTCACCGCGGGCCCAGGGCGCGATGATGTACGACAGCTCGGTGGAGCGCAGGTGCCAGTTGGTCTTGGCGAGCTGGACGATGCCGACCAGGCGCTGGGTGAGGAACTCGGTGACCGCGAGGTCCAGGCCCCGGCCCGCGGCGCGTTCGGCGGGCGCGTACGCGGTGATCCAGTGCCGGGCGCCGTTCTCGGTGAACGGCTGCGGCACGTCGGTCCAGGCGGCGATCTGCTCGTCGTTCATCATTTCGGCCATCGCGGGCACGTCGTCCTCGTCGAGGGGCCGCAGCACCAACCGCTCCGTGCTGATGGAGACGTTGGGGAAGGTGCTACTCATGCGCCGCTCCGTAACCTTCGGAAAATCCTGCAGAGGCTGCTGAACTGCCCAGCATGCAGCATGAAAGCACCGAAACGCACAACGGGGTCCACTCCATGTAAGTGAGCAGACCCCGTGCGTGGCGATATGGGCTCAGAAGGACGGGATGACCGAGCCCTGGTACTGGTCCTCGATGAACTTCTTCACCTCGGGCGAGGTCAGCAGCTTGGCGAGCTTCTTGACCCGGGGGTCCTTCTCGTCGCCTTCCTTGACCGCGAGGAAGTTGCCGTACGGGCTGTTCTTCGCGGACTCCAGGACGAGGGCCTCCTTGGCGGGCTTGATGCCGGAGGAGATGGCGTAGTTGCCGTTGATCACCGCCGCGTCCACGTCGTCGAGGGAGCGCGCGGTCTGGGCCGCCTCGACCTCCTTGAACTGGAGCTTCTTCGGGTTCTTGGTGATGTCCCGCGGGGTGGCCTCGGTGCCCACGCCGTCCTTGAGGGTGATCAGCCCGTTGGCGGCGAGCAGCTTCAGGGCGCGAGCCTCGTTCACGGCGTCGTTCGGGACGGCGATGGTCGCACCGCTCTTCAGCGCGTCGGCCTTCTTGACCTTGTGGGAGTAGAGGCCGAGCGGCTCCAGGTGCACCGTGACGACGGGCGCGATGTGGGTGCCGCGCTTCTTGTTGAAGTCGTCGAGGTACGGCTGGTTCTGGAAGTAGTTGGCGTCCACCGAGCCGTCCTCGGTCGCCGTGTTCGGCGTGATGTAGTCGGTGAACTCCTTGACCTCGAGGTCGAGGCCCGCCTTCTTCGCCAGGTTCTTCTTGACGAAGTTCAGGATCTCGGCGTGCGGGGTCGGGCTCGCGGCGACGACCAGCGGTCCGCTGTAGTCGGAGGAGCCGGCGGAGCCCTTGTCGGAGCCGCAGGCGCTGAGCCCGAGGGTGAGGGCTCCGGCGGCGAGGACGGCGGTGGTGAGCTTGGCGGTGTTACGCACGAAAAGTGCCTTTCCTTGGGTGGTGCGACCCCGTGACAGGTGGACGGGGAGTTCTGGGGCGGTGGCGCTCAGGCGACTTCGGTGACGTCGGCGGCCGCCGGCTCCCTGGCCTTGAGCAGGCGCAGCCTGGGCGCGGGGCCGGAGCGGGCGCCGCGGTGGTGCAGGGCGCGGGCCGCGTAGTCGCCGGCGAACTGGATGAGGGAGATGACGACGGCGAGGATCGCCACGATCACCCACATCAGGCCGGTCTCGAAGCGCTGGTAGCCGTAGCGGACGGCGAGGTCGCCGAGACCGCCGGCGCCGACGGTGCCGGCCATGGCGGAGTAGCCGATGAGCGCGACGAGGGTGGTGGTGGCGGAGGCGATCAGCGACGGCAGGGCCTCCGGCACGAGGACCTTGCGGACGATGGTGAAGGTGTTGCCGCCCATCGACTGCACGGCTTCGACGAGCCCGCCGTCCACTTCGCGGACGGCCGTCTCGACGAGGCGCGCGAAGAACGGGATGGCGCCGATGGCCAGCGGCACGATGGCGGCGTCCCGGCCGATGCTGGTCCCGGTGACCCACCGGGTGAAGCTGGTCAGCGCGAGCATGAGGATGATGAACGGCATGGAGCGGGCGATGTTCACGACCTGCCCGAGGACCTTGTTCACCACGACGTTCTGCAGCAGGCCGCCGCGCTCGCTGAGCACGAGCAGGAGGCCGAGCGGCAGACCGCCGGCGACGGCGATGAGCGTGGACCAGCCGACCATGTAGGCGGTGTTCCAGCACTCCGGTTCCAGCAGCGGCCACATCTCGGACCAGGTCACTTCGCGCCCTCCTTGACCAGTACGGGCTCCTGGCCCTCGTGTTCGACGACGTCGATCTGCAGACCCTGCTCGCGCAGGAACCCGACCGGCACCACGTTGTCCTCGTAGCGGCCGGGCAGCTCGATGCGCATGCGGCCGATCTGGAGCCCGCCGACGGTGTCGATGGCGGCGCCGAGGATCGAGATGTCGATGTTGTAGGTGCGCGAGAGCTGGGAGATGACCGGCTGGGTGGCGGCCTCGCCGTGGAAGGTGACGTCCAGGACGGTCCGGTCGGCGCCGGTGGCCTCGCCGCCGACCGGGAAGAGTGCGGAGGCGAGCTCGGAGCCCGGGGTGGCCAGCAGCTCGCTGACCGTGCCGGACTCCACGATCCGCCCCTTGTCCATGAGGGCCGCGGAGTCGCAGATCGACTTCACCACGTCCATCTCGTGGGTGATGAGCAGGACGGTCAGGCCGAGCTGCCGGTTCAGGTCGCGCAGCAACTGCAGGATCGAGCGCGTGGTCTCCGGGTCCAGGGCGCTGGTGGCCTCGTCGGAGAGCAGCACCTTGGGGTCGCCGGCCAGGGCGCGGGCGATGCCGACGCGCTGCTTCTGGCCGCCGGAGAGCTGGGCGGGGTGGGCCTTCGCCTTGTCCGCGAGGCCGACCAGGTCCAGCAGCTCCAGGGCCTTGCGGGAGCGCTCCTTGCCGGACTTGCCGAGGATCTCCAGCGGGAGTTCGACGTTGTCCTGCACGGTCCGGGTGGAGAGCAGGTTGAAGTGCTGGAAGACCATGCCGATCCGGCTGCGCGCCCGGCGCAGTTCCCGGCCGGCCCGGGAGCCGTGGCCGACGAGGGCGGTGAGGTCCTCCCCGGCGACGGTCACCGTGCCGGAGGTGGGCCGCTCCAGCAGGTTGACGCAGCGGATGAGCGACGACTTGCCGGCGCCGGACTGGCCGATGACGCCGTAGACCTCGCCCTCGCGGACGTGGAGATCGACGCCGTCGAGGGCGGTGACCTCGCGGCCGCGGGAGCGGTAGACCTTGGTCAGGCCCGATGTGGTGATCACAGGATTTCCGTCACTGTCGAGTGCGGGGGCGTGGGTGTGCCCGGGCACGGGTGCGTTGCATTCGGTCAGGGACGCGGCACGGTTCTCGCTGTGGCGATGGAACCGGGGAGAACATCGTGTGCGCGGTGGGGGTCACCCCATGCCCATCGGGCAGTGGGGGCGGCGTCCGTCCCGGGTGCCGCTGCGGCGGCGGGGACAGGCCGCGGCTCTCGCTTCGGGGCGCGAGGCTCAGGTGGTGCGGGGGCCCTCTAGAAGGCGCACATTCGACACATACAGCGAGCACCGGGCGGCATGGTCGCCTCGGTCGCAGGGGTGCGGCTGCTCGTCGTGGTCATGCGATCAGTAAACCAGACCGACGGTGCTGACCGGCGCGCACTGTCCGCATAGTGGACAGCGATGGACAGCGGTGGGGGACGCTCAGCCGCGGACGGAGATCTCCACTCCTTCGTCGGTGACCAGTGCGGACAGGGCCGAGAGGTCCCCGACCACCAGGTCGGCCCGCAGTTCCGCGGCCCGGTGGGTTGTGGCCAACGCCACGGTGGTCATGCCGGCCGCGCGTCCGGCCCGGAGCCCCGCGGGGGCGTCCTCGAAGACCACGCAGCGGGCCGGGTCCACGCCGAGCTGCCGGGCCGCCAGCAGGTAGGGCTCGGGGTCGGGCTTGCCCCGCGTGACGTCGTCGGCGGCGACGAACGTCTTGGGCAGGATGCCCACCGCGTTCAGCCGGGCTTCCGCCAGCCGCCTGGTGGCGGAGGTCACGACGGCCCAGCGGTCGGCGGGCAGCGAGTCCAGGAAGTCCCGCGTCCCGGGCAGCAGCCGCACCCCTCCGCGGGGCACGTCCTCCACCTCGAGCTGTTCGACCCGCGCGACCGCCTCCGGGACCAGACGGGCGGGCAGCAGGTCGGCGACTATCTCCGCCGCGGTCCGTCCGTGCAGTTCCACCCGCCCGAACTCCTCGGCCGTGATCCCGTACTCCCGCGCCCAGCGCGTCCAGCATCGCTCGACGGATTCGAGGGAGGAGACCAGGGTGCCGTCGTTGTCGAACAGGAGGGCTTGTGCGTGGATCGTCATGGTCTAGACCCTACGGCGTACGACGGGGTCGGCGGCGGCGGTCCGTTTCCGCCGTAATAGGGTCACGGCATGCTCAATGCCCTGACGCTGGTGACCGGGCTCACCGCGCTGCTGCTCGCCGCCTGGTGCGGCTGGGCCGCCTACCGGGACCAGCCGACCAAGGACTGGCACTTCATCGGCATGGGCGTGGTGTCGCTGCTGGCCGCGGTCCAGCTGGTCGTCGGCATCGTGCAGCTGGCGCGGGGCGAGAAGCCGGAGCAGGGCACGGCGATCTTCCTGGCCTATCTGCTGGGCGCGTTCGCCTGCGTGCCGGCGGCCGGTTTCATGTCGCTGGCCGAGCGGACCCGGTGGGGCTCGGTGACGGTGGCCGCCGGCGGTGTGGTCCTCGCCGTGCTGGAGGTGCGGCTCTATGACATCTGGGGAGCCTGAGATGACGGCGGTGCGGGAGAAGCCGGCCCGGCTGATCAGCGGGCCGGGCATGCTGCTCGTCTGGTTCTACGGCGTGATGGTGGTCGGGGCGGTGTCGCGCTCGGTGTACCAGATCGCGACGGACTTCGGCCGGGCGCCGCTGGCCTACTCGCTGTCGGCGGTGGCCGGCGTGGTGTACGGGTTCATCACGTACTCGCTGGTCCGGGGCGGGGAGAAGGCCCGCAGGGCGGCACTGGTGTGCTGTGCCGCCGAGCTCGCGGGCGTGCTGATCGTGGGTACCTGGACCCTGGTCGATCCGTCCGCCTTCCCGGACGCGACCGTCTGGTCCGACTACGGCATGGGGTACGTCTTCATCCCGGTGCTGCTGCCGCTGTCGGCGATGTACTGGCTGCGCAGGTCGCGCGAGCGCGTCACGCGGTAGCCGCGTACGTGCCCGCCCGCTTCTCCAGGACGATCAGCTCCACGCCGTCGGCGCCCGTGGACCGGCCCACCGTCTCGTAGCCGACCCGGCGGTACAGCCGGAGGTTGCCCTCGCTGCGGTGGCCGGTGTGGAGGCGGAACCGGGTGGCGCCGCGCTGCTCGGACAGCGCCGTCTCGGCCGCGCGCAGCAGCCGCGCGCCGATGCCGTGGCCCTGGAGCCGCGGGTGGACGCAGAGCTTGCCGATGGCGGCCGCGCCGTCCTCGGTCACCTTGCCGCGCACCGAGCCGACCACCTCCTCGCCGAGTCGTGCGACGAACACGCAGTCCTGGGCGACCTCCTGACGGACGGACTCCAGGCTCTGCACGAGCGGATCGATGCGGTAGTTGCCGTACAGCGCCGCCTCGCCCTGGAAGCACAGGTACTGGAGCCTGAAGATCTGCTCCGCGTCCTGCTCGGTCGCCACCGAGATGGTCACGCTCATGCCCATGTGCGCATGCCTCCCGCTCACCTGATCACCGGTCGTCCCCCACTCCTATCCCCGCGCTCCGCGGGCCGCAACCTCCGGCGCGAGTACTCGTCGCAGACATCCGAGACATCTGGAGCGTTCCGGTCCGAGACTGCCCTGTGAGATACCCAACTCCCCGGCGATTTCCCGGTATGTCGGATCCTCGGGCGAGAGGAGCGCCGCCAGCAGCCGGGGGCAGCGCCCGGGCAGCCCGCGGACCGCCTCGCGCAGCGCGCGGTGCCGGGCGGCGGTGAGAGCGAGCTGCTCCGGACCGGGGCGCGCGTCGTCGGCCGGTTCGGCTTCGTACGGCCGCTCGTGCCGGGTGGTACGGCGGCCGCGGCGGGCCTCGGCGCGCACGGCGCCGCGCAGCCAGCCCTGCGGGTCCGCCGGCGGCCCGCCGGCCGCGAGCCGCTCCAGCAGCCGCAGCCAGACGGCCTGTTCCAGGTCGGCCGGCTCGCTCCCGGCCGCCTGCGCCTCGGCCGACGCCTCGGCGGTGAGCAGGGGGCCGAGGGCGGCCACCAGGTCGTGCGTCATGTGCGGAACGACGCGCCGCCCCGGTGCCGGGTTCCGGGACGGCGCGCGTTCACCCCGAAAGGGTGCGTGTCCCGCCGGGCGTTGACGTGGGCCGCGGGTCAGCGGGCCAGGAAGTCGGCCCGGGCGAGCAGACCGGTGTCGGCGTTGTCGGTGAAGACGCCGTCGATGCCGGTGGCGAAGTACGTGGCGAATGCGGCGAAGGCGTCGCCGTAGGCGTCCGCCGCGCTGCCCTTGCGGTACTCGGCCGGGAGGAAGGGGTTCTCGTTGCGCATGGTGTAGGGGTGCAGGATCAGCCCGACCTTGTGCGCGTCGGCGACCAGCGTGCTCGGCTCGGCGAGGGTGCCGTCCGCCTTCTTCGGGATGACCAGGTCCAGGGTCGGGCCGATGCCCTGGGCGTAACCGGCGATCTCCCGCAGGCCCTTGGGCGTGACGAGGTCGGCGACCGTGCGCGGGTCGCCGCTGTCGACGAAGTCGTAGGGGCGGCTGTTCGCCGAGGAGAGCAGCACGACCAGCGGGTTGTCGACGAGCCGGTTCAGCCGCTGGATGCTGGTCGGCTCGAAGGACTGCAGGATCACCGGCGCGTTCCGGCCGTCCTTTCCGTGCTTGCGCAGCAGCTTCGCCACCCGCTCCTCCAGGCCGAGGCCCAGCTTGCGGAAGTAGGTGGGGTGCTTGGTCTCCGGGTAGATCCAGACCTGCCGGCCCCGCTTGCGGGTCTGCTCGTCCTGCCACTTCAGGACCTCTTCGAAGGTGGGGATCTCGAAGCGCCCGTCGTAGAGGGTGTTGTGCGGCCGGTTGGCCGGGATGCGCTCGACGGCGCGCAGCGTCTTCAGCTCGGCGAGGGTGAAGTCCTCGGTGAACCAGCCGGTGGTGGACACGCCGTCCAGCGTCTTGGTGGTTCTGCGGCCGGCGAACTCGGGGTGCGAGGCGACGTCCGTGGTGCCGCCGATCTCGGGCTCGTGCCGGCAGACGAGGTGGCCGTCCCTGGTGGGCACCAGGTCGCCGGCCTCCACGATGTCCGCGCCGAAGTCCAGGGCCAGCTCGTAGGAGCCGAAGGTGTGCTCGGGGCGATAGCCGCTGGCGCCCCGGTGCCCGATGATCGTCGGCACCGGCAGGCTCTTCAGCCCGCGCCCGCCGGGTCCGGCCTTACCGGCGCCGGCCGCCCGGGCGGCGCCGGGCAGCCCGAGGACCGCCCCGCCCGCGCCGAGCACCGCCGCGCCGAGCACGGCCCGCCGTCCGGTGGCCCGCTGTCCCTCGTCCGCCCGGTCGCCGTCCATCCGGTCCATGCGCCCTCCTGCCGTTCGCCGCCTGTCGGTCCCCGGCGTCCCCGTTCCGGGGCGCCGGTGCGCGCCGATCGTAGGGGTGTCCGGGTGACGGACGGGAGACCCCCGTCGGAACAGGCGGGTGACGCCGGATGTCCGCCGGGAGGCGGAATGTGACGGTGCGTCGGGCGTTCCGGGACGCGGAGCGGGTAGCCGGACGGTACGGGGCTCCGCGCGATGTCCGTCACATCGCCCACCCGGACGCCACACCCGGGTTCCGGCGCTTCACCGCAGGTAAACCAGTGTCAACAGTGCGTAAGACCTCGGTGAACCGGGCCTCCCCGATGTGCGCTTCCCCCGGAGCCGCGAGTAATGTCCTCACCTGCACAGACACATATCGTTCACCTCGACATCGGAGGACCCGTTGTCCCGCTTCGCGCTCATCAAGGCCGTGCTCGGACCGATCATGCGTCTGATGTTCCGCCCTCAGGTGGAGGGCGTGGAGCACATCCCGGGGGACGGGCCGGTCATCCTGGCCGGTAATCACCTGACCTTCATCGACTCGATGATCCTGCCCCTGGTCTGCGACCGCCAGGTCGTCTTCATCGGCAAGGACGAGTACGTCACCGGCAAGAGCCTCAAGGGCCGGCTCATGGCGTGGTTCTTCACCGGCGTCGGCATGGTCCCGGTGGACCGCGACGGCGGCCGCGGCGGTGTCGCGGCCCTGATGACCGGACGCCGGGTCCTCGACGAGGGCAGGATCTTCGGCATCTACCCGGAGGGCACCCGCTCCCCCGACGGCCGCCTCTACCGCGGCCGCACCGGCATCGCCCGGCTCACCCTGATGACGGGCGCCCCGGTGGTCCCCTTCGCGATGATCGGCACGGACAAGCTGCAGCCGGGCGGGTCCGGCTTCCCGCGGCCCGGCAGGGTGACCGTCCGCTTCGGCGAGGCGATGGAGTTCTCCCGGTACGAGGGGATGGACCGGGACCGCTACGTGCTGCGGGCGGTGACCGACTCGGTGATGGCCGAGGTCATGCGGCTGTCGGGGCAGGAGTACGTGGACATGTACGCCACCAAGGCGAAGGCGGCGTAAGCCTCCGGCGGTTGGGCGCCTCACCGCCGTGGGGGTGCTGCTTCGTCGCGCCCGCAGGTGCTTCCTGGCTGGTCGCGCAGTTCCCCGCCCCCCCTTTCGGGGCACCTTGCTCACTCCGGGTTCTCCAGGTTCTGGTTCTTCAGGAGGAACCAGGCCGCCGCCGCTGTGGCCAGCAGGACTGCGGCTCCGGCGCCCGAGGCCAGGTGGAGGCCGTGGACGAAGGAGTCGCGGGCGGCGTCCAGCATGTGCTGGGCCGGGAGCGCCGGCATGTCCTTCGCCGCCTCCACCGCGCCGCCCAGTGACTCGTGGGCGCGGGCCGGGGTGCCCGCCGGGCCGGCGAAGCCGCGGTACGCGCCCGTCACGATGGAGCCCAGCAGGGCGATGCCGAGGGCCGCGCCGAGTTCGTACGCCGTCTCCGAGACCGCGGACGCCGCGCCCGCCTCGTCCTTGGGGACGCCGGCGAGGATGACGTCGGCGGTCACCGTGAAGGAGAAGCCGGCGCCCACGCCCACGACGAGCAGCGCGGCGCCGAGCAGCGGGTAGCCCGTGGACCGGCTCAGCGTCGTCAGCACCGCCAGGGCCGCGCCGACCGCCGCCAGGCCGCCGGAGACCACCACCCGCACCGAGAAGCGGCGGGCCGCGCGGCCCGCGACCAGGCCGGCCGCCACCGCGCCGGCGGCCGCGGGCAGTTCGGCCAGGCCCGCCTCGAACGGGCGCCTGCCCTGGACGAGTTGCAGGTACTGGGAGAGGAAGAAGACCAGGCCGGACATGCCCAGCACGGTCAGCAGGTCGGCGAGGACCGCCCCGCTGAAGCCCCGGCGCCGGAACAGGCGCATGTCCAGCAGCGGGACCGGCATGGTGAGCTGGCGGCGCACGAAGCCGTACAGGGCGGCGGCGCCCAGCAGGCCCGCGGCCGCCGCGACCGGGGTCGGGCCGTGCGCGGCCGCCTCCTTGACCGCGTACACGATGCCGATCATGCCGACGAGGGACAGCACCACACTGCTCAGGTCCCAGGGCCCGGGGCGCGGGTTGCGGGACTCGGGCAGCGTGCGGATGCCGACCAGCACCAGCACCGCCATGACCGGCAGGTTGATCAGGAACACCGAGCCCCACCAGAAGTGCTCCAGCAGGAAGCCGCCCGCGATGGGGCCGACGGCCGTGCCGGCGGAGGCGGTGGCGCCCCAGATGCCGATGGCGAGGCTGCGCTCGCGCGGGTCGTGGAAGAGGTTGCGGATCAGGGCGAGGGTGGCGGGCATCAGGGTGGCGCCGGCGACGCCGAGCAGCGCCCGCGCGAGGATCATCATCTCGGGGGTGGCCGCGTAGGCGTTCAGGACGGAGACCGCGCCGAACGCGGTCGCGCCGACGAGCAGGATGCGCTTGCGGCCGATGCGGTCGCCCAGGCTGCCCATGGAGACCAGCAGTCCGGCGATGACGAAGGAGTAGACGTCGCCGATCCACAGCAGCTGGGTGCCGGAGGGGCGCAGGTCCTCGCTGATGTAGGGGGTGGCGAGACCGAGGACGGTGGCGTCGACGGCCACCAGCAGCACGGCCAGGACGAGGACGGAGAGCGCGAGCCAGCGGCCCGGGCGCCTCACCGCCCCGGTCGTGCCGGCCGGCTGCAGGGTGCTGGTCATGATTCCTCTCTTTGCGGTGCGTTCGCACGTCGTGCGCCGCCGAGCAGCAGCTCGACGACCATGTGGCTGAAGTCCTTGCCGGCGACCCGGCCCTCGGCGACCGCCCAGGCGCCGGAGGCCAGCAGGCCGTACAGGGCCTCGGTGAGCCAGGCCGGGGTCAGGTCGATGCGGAACTCGCCGCTCTCCTGGCCGCGCCGGAACAGGCCGGTGAGGCGTTCGTCGAGGCGGGTCCAGCCCTCGTTCTGCTCCTCGCCCTCGAAGAGCTGGTTCTCGGTGTAGAGGAAGGCGAGCAGGCCGGCCGCGGGCTCGATGACGCGGACCAGGCGGCGGACCGCCTCGCCCGCCGGGCCGTCGTCCAGGCGGGCGGCGTCCAGGGCGGCCTCGCACTCCGCGATGCCGAGCGCCTCCAGGGCCCGGACGAGGGCGTCGCGGCCCGCGAAGTGGCGGTGCAGGGTGGCCCGGCTGATGCCGGCGGCCCTGGCCACCTCGTCCATGGTCGCGGTGGACTTGCGGGTCAGCAGGGCGGCCGCGCTGCGCAGCACCTGGTCACGATCGAGCGCCATGAGACAAGGATAGCCCAAGTGAGACATTGATGTCTCACTATGGGCATGCGTGACTCATGACCGCTGGTCGGAGCCGGTTCGAGCGGGTGACGGTCAGTGCCAGGGGAGCTGTCCGCGCCGCTCCCAGTAGGCGCGCGGGTCCTCCACCAGCGTGGCGAGCCGGGTGAGCTGGTCCACGTCGAGGTCCACGACGGCCGCGTGCAGGTTGGAGGCGAGCTGGTCGAGCGTCGCGGCGCCCGAGAGGACGACACCGGCCCATGGCTGCCGCAGAACCAGGGCGAGGGCCACGGCGTCGCAGCCGAGCCCGGTCTCCTCGGCCACCGACCTCAGCGTGTCCGGGGCGTGCGGCGCGGCGAGCCGGCCGTTGGCCATGCCCTCCTTGACGATCACGGTCAGCCCGGCGTCGTGCGCCTCGGCCAGCGCGGGTCCGGCCGACGTCTCCAGGGCGTTGTACGTCGACTGGACGGTGCGGAAGAGCGGCTCGCCCTCGACCGTCACCGCGAGCGCGGCGCGGATGGCGTCGGCCTGGGCGGGTCCGCTGGTGGAGAAGCCGACGGTGAGTCCGCCGGCGGCCGCCTCGGCGAGTCGGGCGTGGAGTTCCTTGTCGGTGAGGGCCGGGCTGTCCGGGGTCACCGAGTGGATCTGGTAGAGGTCGAGCCGGTCGCCGAGCAGTTCCCCGGTCTCCGCGCGCTGCCGCTCGTACGTCGCCAGGCCGTGGTCCTTCACCTCGTGCCGTTCGGCGTCGGTGGACCAGCCGGCGGTGTAGGTGTAGCCCCACTTGCTGCCGACGACCACGTCGTCGACGTCCGGACGGGCGGCCAGCCAGTCGGCGAGGAACTCCTCGGAGCGGCCGTAGGAGCGGGCCACGTCGAAGTAGCGCACGCCCTGCGCGTAGGCGGCGTCGAGGAGTTCGTGAGTACGCGCGCGCAGGGCCTCGATGCTCCGGTCCTCGCCGAGGTCCTGCTCGCGGCCGAGGTTGATGTAGCCGGGGCGGCCCACCGCGGCCAGGCCGAGGCCGATGTGGCTCGTCGGCGTGGTCGCTGTCGCGAGGCGGGCGAAAGGCATCGCAGGCTCCGTTCGGTCGGCTCCGGTACGGCTTCGACGACCAACGTAACCCGCGACGCCTTCGGGATCCGCCCGACGACTCGGCCGGACCGCCGCATCGGCGAGGGCGGGCGCCCTACGCGTCGCCGCGCGGACCCGCGTACGCCTTGCGGGGCGCGGTGGCCCACGCGTGCTGGGCCGCCACGTCCGCCTTGACCTCGGCGAGCTGGACGGCGACCGCGCTCGGCGCCGTGCCGCCGCGGCCGCTGCGGGAGGCGAGCGCGCCGGGCACGTCGAGGACCGAGCGGACCTCCGGGGTGAGGTGGGCGGAGATCTTCGCGAACTGCTCGTCCGTGAGCTCGTCCAGCTCCTTGCCCTCGGCCTCGGCGACCTTCACGCACTCCCCCGCGACCTCGTGGGCCACGCGGAACGGCACGCCCTGCTTCACCAGCCACTCGGCGATGTCGGTGGCGAGCGAGAAACCGGCCGGGGCCAGCTCCTCCATGCGCTCGCGGTTGACCGTGAGGGTGGCCATCATGCCGGTGAAGGCCGGGAGCAGGACCTCGAGCTGGTCGCAGGAGTCGAAGACCGGCTCCTTGTCCTCCTGGAGGTCTCGGTTGTACGCGAGGGGCAGGGCCTTCAGCGTCGCCATGAGACCGGTCAGGTTGCCGATCAGCCGGCCCGACTTGCCGCGCGCCAGCTCGGCGATGTCCGGGTTCTTCTTCTGCGGCATGATCGACGAGCCGGTGGAGAACGCGTCGTGCAGGGTCACGAAGGAGAACTCCTTCGTGTTCCAGATGATGATCTCCTCGGCGATCCGGGACAGGTTGACCCCGATCATCGCGGTGACGAAGGCGAACTCCGCCACGAAGTCGCGGGACGCCGTGCCGTCGATGGAGTTGCCGGCGCTGCCGTGCTCGAAGCCGAGGTCCTTCGCCACCGCCTCCGGGTCCAGGCCCAGCGAGGAGCCGGCCAGGGCGCCGGAGCCGTACGGCGAGACGGCCGTGCGCGCGTCCCACTGGCGCAGCCGCTCGGCGTCCCGGGACAGGGACTGCACGTGCGCGAGCACGTGGTGGGCGAAGAGCACCGGCTGGGCGTGCTGCAGGTGGGTGCGGCCGGGCATCGCCACGTCGGGGTGGGCCTCGGCGAGGCCGATCAGGGCGTCCTGGAGTTCCGCGATCAGACCGCCGATGATCCGGGCGTGGTCCCGCAGGTACATCCGGAAGAGCGTCGCGACCTGGTCGTTCCTGGAGCGGCCGGCACGCAGCTTGCCGCCGAGGTCGGGGCCGAGGCGCTCCAGCAGGCCGCGCTCCAGGGCGGTGTGGACGTCCTCGTCGGCGATGGTGCCGACGAAGGAGCCGTCCGCCACGTCCGCCTCCAGCCGGTCGAGCCCGGCGATCATGCGCGTCAGCTCGTCCTCGGTGAGGAGCCCCGCCTTGTGCAGGACGCGGGCGTGGGCGCGGGAGCCCGCGATGTCGTAGGGCGCGAGCCGCCAGTCGAAGTGGACGGACGCGGACAGCTTCGCCAGGGCCTCGGCGGGACCGTCGGCGAAACGGCCGCCCCAGAGCCGTACGTCACCGCTGTTGCTGCTCACTTGCGTTGCTCCTCGAGAAGTCGTCTCTGTGCGGCCGCCTCCCCACCCTTGCAGGCGGGGAGGCGGCTGTCAGGCGATGCGTGCGAGGTGACCCGTACGGGGTCGCCCCGGCTCAGCCCAGGTCGCGCTTGGCGGCAATCTTCGACGACAGGCTGTAGATGTCGATGAAGCCCTTGGCCGCGGCCTGGTCGAAGGTGTCGCCGGTGTCGTAGGTGGCGAGGTTGAAGTCGTACAGCGACGACTCCGAGCGCCGGCCGGTGACGACGGCGCGGCCGCCGTGCAGGGTCATCCGGATGTCGCCGGAGACGTGCTGGTTGGCCTCGTTGACGAAGCCGTCCAGGGCGCGCTTGAGCGGGGAGAACCACTGGCCGTCGTAGACCAGCTCGCCCCAGCGCTGCTCGACCTGCCGCTTGTAGCGGGCCAGCTCGCGCTCGACGGTGACGTTCTCCAGCTCCTGGTGGGCGGTGATCAGGGCGATCGCGCCGGGGGCCTCGTACACCTCGCGGGACTTGATGCCGACCAGGCGGTCCTCGACCATGTCGATCCGGCCGATGCCCTGGGCGCCGGCCCGCTCGTTGAGCTGCTGGATGGCCTGCAGCACGCTGACGGGCTTGCCGTCGATCGCGACCGGGACGCCCTCCTTGAAGGTGATGACCACCTCGTCGGCCTCACGCTGGACGGCCGGGTTGGAGGTGTACTCGTAGATGTCCTCGATCGGCGCGTTCCAGATGTCCTCCAGGAAGCCCGTCTCGACGGCGCGCCCGAAGACGTTCTGGTCGATGGAGTACGGGGACTTCTTGGTGGTGGCGATCGGGAGCTGCTTGGCCTCGCAGAAGGCGATCGCCTTGTCCCGGGTCATCGCGTAGTCGCGGACCGGGGCGATGCACTTCAGGTCCGGGGCGAGGGCGACGATGCCGGCCTCGAAGCGGACCTGGTCGTTGCCCTTGCCGGTGCAGCCGTGGGCGACCGTGGTGGCGCCGTGCTTCTGGGCGGCGGCGACCAGGTGCTTGACGATCGTCGGCCGGGACAGGGCGGAGACCAGCGGGTAGCGGTCCATGTAGAGGGCGTTGGCCTTGATCGCCGGGAGGCAGTACTCCTCGGCGAACTCGTCCTTGGCGTCGGCGACCTCGGCCTCGACGGCGCCGCACGCGAGGGCGCGCTTGCGGATGACGTCCAGGTCCTCGCCGCCCTGGCCGACGTCGACCGCAACGGCGATGACCTCGGCGCCCGTCTCCTCGGCGATCCAGCCGATGGCGACGGAGGTGTCCAGACCGCCTGAATAGGCGAGTACGACGCGCTCGGTCACGGGTTTCTCCTCACAGTGCATTCGCTGACATGCATGAGTATGCAGAACTCCGCATGATTCGTCAATCGCCGCTCCGGTGAGCCGGGGTCTCCGGGGAGTTCCGGCGTCCGGTTGAACGGATGAAATCGCTTTCCCGTAATCACCTCCGAACGCAGGCGCCGCGTTGCCCGACCCGAACCGCTTCCGTATCCCCGACCCGAGTGAGGCTTCCGCATGTCCAGGGCTCTTCCGAAGTACGACAGGCGTCGCGTGGCGGTCATCGGCGGCGCCGCCGCCGTGGTGCTGTCCGGCGCGGTGGTCGCCGGTTCCGCGCTCGCCGGGACGCCCGGCGGGAACGGCGGCGCGGCGAACGCCCGCACGCTCGCCGCCCCCGGCACCATCAGCTGCCCCGACGTCGCCTCCCGGCTGCCCGCCGTACCGGCGTCCGCCAAGGCCGAGGTCGACCGCAACCTCACCCTGCTCCAGACCCAGATCCAGGAAGCGAACACGCGGCTCGCCAGAACCGTCGGCCAGGGCGGACCCGACTTCGTGAACAACGCCATCCTCGGCCCCCTCAAGGACAAGCGCGCCTCCACCATCGACCGCATCGCCATCGCCATCGGCCGCACCTCCACCAAGCCCACCGGCCTCGACACCCTCGCCGCCTGCACGCTGAACACCGGCGGAGCCGCGGACAACGGCTCGGGCGCCGGCAACGGCAACGGCAACGGCAACAACGGTCAGGCGGGCGGCGCCACCGCGGCGGGCACCATCAGCTGCCCCGACGTCGCCTCCCGGCTGCCCGCCGTACCGGCGTCCGCCAAGGCCGAGGTCGACCGCAACCTCACCCTGCTCCAGACCCAGATCCAGGAAGCGAACACGCGGCTCGCCAGAACCGTCGGCCAGGGCGGACCCGACTTCGTGAACAACGCCATCCTCGGCCCCCTCAAGGACAAGCGCGCCTCCACCATCGACCGCATCGCCATCGCCATCGGCCGCACCTCCACCAGGCCCACCGGCCTCGACACCCTCGCCGCCTGCACGCTCACGAAGTGAGGTGACAGGAGGGCGCGGCCACCCCGCAGACGCCGGCCGGGGTGGCCGCGACCGAACGAATGCCCGTACAGCGCACGGCAATTACTTAGACAGGCGAAGGAATCCGGTCGATAATCGCCGGACATGGGAAAGACTCACGCACGCTTGGACGGCAGGCTCCGGACGTTCATCGAGGAGCAGCCCCTCTTCTTCACGGCCACCGCTCCCCTCTCCGGCGACGGCACGGTCAACCTCTCCCCCAAGGGACTGCGCGGCTCGTTCGCGGTGCTGGACGAACTCACCGTGGCCTACCTGGACTTCGCCGGTTCCGGCGCGGAGACGATCGCGCACCTGCGGGAGAACGGCCGCATCACCCTCATGTGGTGCGCCTTCCAGGGGCCGCCGAACATCGTCCGGGTGCACGGCCGGGGTGAGCCGGTCTTCCGCGACGACCCGCGCTTCGCCGGTCTGCTCGCCCGCTTCCCGGACATCGACCCGAGCCTCCACGGGCTGCGCGCCGTCGTCGTCGTGCACGCCGAGCTGATCCGCGACAGCTGCGGTTACGCCGTCCCCCTCATGGCGTACGAGGAGGACCGCGACCTGCACGGGAGGCGGTTCGCGCGGGAGGACGACGCCTCGCTGAGCGCCTACTTCGCCAAGAAGGAGCACGTGGCGACGAGCCTGGACGGACTACCCGGGCTGCCGTTGCCGCTCCCCCCGTCTAGCGTCTGAGCCATGCGCCAAGGTGTCGTCCTCGCCCTCGTGTCCGCGTCCGTCTGCGTGCTCGGTCTCTCCCCCGGGCACGACGCGGAGCCGCTGCCCGCGCGTATGGCGGACACCGGGGGCGGCACCCAGCTGATCACCGCGTCGGCGCCGGGCGCCGGCTCGACGTCGGGGACGGTGACCTGGTGGGACCTGCGGGACGGGAAGTGGACCGAGACGGGCTCCGCGCCCGCCCGGTTCGGGGCGAACGGGCTGGTGGAAGGCGGTGCGCGCGTGCAGGGCACGAACACGACGCCGACCGGCCTGTACGACATCCCGTTCGGCTTCGGCATCAGGGCCGCCCCGGCCGAGACCCGCGTCGAGTACCGGCCGGTGACGACCGCCTCCTGGTGGTGCCAGGACAACGACTCCACGTCGTACAACCGCTGGACCGAGCCGCTGCCCGCCGACTGCCGGGCCGCGCAGTCCGAGAAGCTGAGCTCCTACGACCCCCAGTACGGGTACGCGCTCGTCATCGGCTTCAACTACGACCGGCCCGTGCGCGGGCGCGGCGCCGGGATCTTCCTGCACGTGAACGGCGAGGGCGCGACGGCCGGCTGCGTGTCCGTGCCCGAGGACGCCATGCGGAAGATCATGAGCTGGGCGGATCCGGCCCGCGGGCCGCACGTCGCGATCGGTACCGCGGACGGCGCCACGGCGGTCACGCGGTACTGAGCCGCACCGTGAAGGTCGTCGATCCCGGCTTGCTCTCCAGCTCGACGCCGCCGTCGTGCGCCTCCACCACGGCCGCCACGATCGACAGGCCGAGTCCCGCGCCGCCGCCGGAGGCGTCCGCGCGGCGGCGGTGCTCGGCGCGGGTGAACCGTTCGAAGACGCCCGGCCGCACGTCCTCGGGGACGCCGGGGCCGTCGTCGTGGACCGAGAGGCGGGCCGTGCCGTCCCCGGCCGCCAGGGTCACCGTCACCTCGGTGCCGTCGGGGGTGTGCAGCCGGGCGTTGGCCAGCAGGTTGGCCAGCACCTGGTGAAGCCGGTGGGCGTCGCCCGTCACCGTCACCGGCTCCTCCGGCAGGTCCAGCGTCCAGCGGTGGCCGGGGCCCGCGGCCCGCGCGTCCGTCACCGCGTCCAGCACCAGCCGGGTCAGGTCGACCGGGCGGCGCTCCAGGGGACGGCCGGCGTCCAGGCGGGCCAGCAGGAGGAGGTCGTCGACCATCTCGCCCATGCGGGAGGACTCGGCGGCGATGCGCTCCAGGGCGCGGTGCACCTCCGGCGGCACCGGGCCGGGGTGCAGGAGGGCGAGTTCGGCGTGGCCGCGGACCGAGGCGACGGGGGTGCGCAGCTCGTGGCTGGCGTCGGCGGCGAAGCGGCGCAGCCGCTCCTCGCTGGCGTGCCGTTTGGTCAGGGCGCCCTCGACATGGCCGAGCATGCGGTCGAAGGCGGCCGCCACCTGGCCCACCTCGCTGCGCGGCTCGGACACCGGGGCGCGGGGCGGCAGGGCGATCTCGCCGCTGGCGAGCGGCAGCTCGCTGACCCGGGTGGCGGTGGCGGCGACCCGGCTCAGCGGGCGCAGCGACCAGCGGACCCAGAGCGCCCCGGCCACGCCGGTGACCACGAGCGCGAGGCCGAAGACGACGCCGGCCACCCGTTCCAGGCGGTGCACGGTGGCCTCGACCGGCTCCAGCGGAAGGCCGACGATCAGGACGTCCCCGTCCCGGCCCGGGGAGGCGATGACCCGGTAGTCGTGCAGGGCGGACAGCTCGATGGTGTGGGGGCGGCCGTCAGCCGGGAGCCGGGCGAGCCGCCGCTGGTCCCCGGCCGTCAGGTCGACGTTCAGGTCGGCGGAGGGGTCGCCGGAGCGGATGAGGCCCTTGTGGGTGACCCGGCCGTCCAGCAGGCGCGCGCCGAAGGTGCCGGTGGCCTGGCGGCGGGTGTCGAGGGGCTCGTCGCCGTCGTGGTCCGTGCGCGGCGCGGCGTGCTCCATGCTCTCCGGGAACCGGGTGCCGACCTGGACGAGCTGTTCGTCCAGGCGCTGGGTCAGGAAGCCGTTCAGCTCGACGACCGCGGCGAGTCCCACGGCCGCGCAGCTCACCGCGAGCAGGACCACGAGGCCGACGGTGAGCCGGGCGCGCAGGGTGCGGGGGCGGGGCAGCCGGGGTGCGCTCCTCACCGCGTCACCGGCTTCAGTACGTAGCCCGCCCCGCGCACCGTGTGGATCATGGGCTCGCGGCCCGCGTCCACCTTCTTGCGCAGATAGGAGATGTACAGCTCGACCACATGGGCCCGGCCGCCGAAGTCGTAGGACCAGACCCGGTCGAGGATCTGGGCCTTGCTGAGCACCCGGCGCGGGTTGCGCATAAGAAAGCGCAGCAGCTCGAACTCGGTCGGTGACAGTTCGATCAGCTCACCGGACCGGGTCACCTCGCGGGCCTCCTCGTCCATGACCAGGTCCCCCACGACCAGCCGGGGCCCGTCCTCCTGCTGGCGGGCCATGCCGGCCCGGCGCAGCAGGCCGCGCAGCCGGGCGACGACCTCCTCAAGGCTGAAGGGCTTGGTGACGTAGTCGTCGCCGCCCGCGGTGATGCCGGCGATGCGGTCCTCGACCGCGTCCCGGGCGGTGAGGAACAGCACGCAGACCTCGGGCTTGACCTCGTGCAGCCGCCGCAGCACGGCGAAGCCGTCGGTGTCGGGCAGCATCACGTCGAGGACGACGGCGTCGGGCAGCAGCTCGCGCGCGGCGCTGACCGCGGCGGCGCCGTCGCCGGCCGCGCGCACCTCCCAGCCCTCGTAGCGCAGGGCGCCGGTCAGCACCTCCGCGAGGTCGGGGTCGTCGTCGACGACCAGGACGCGCAGCGGGGTGCCGTCGGGTCGGGTGAGGGCCGGGCGGCCGGAGCGAGTGGTGTTCATGGCGCCTACCAGCATCGCCCCTGACGGGGCCGGCCGTCCGCCCGCCCCCCTCTGAGTTTCCTCTGAGCGTGCGGGCGGCTGTCTGAGATGTCTCTGAGAAAGCCCCCCGGGACCCCGCCCAAGCCGGTTTTTCAGAGGTGCCTCAGAACTTGCGCCCGCACAGTGGCATGGCTGACGGACGAAGGGAACGGCACTGATGACCACCGTGTATACGAGGCGGGCGGCCCCGCCCCTGCCTGGGGCGGCGCGGCGTGCCCCGGCGGGCTGGGTGCTGGCCGCGCTGTGGGCGGGGGCGGCGGCCGTGGTCGCGCTCTGGTGGACGGACACCGGGTCCGTGGTCGGCACGGCCGGCTGGCTGACCGGGGCCGGGCGGATCGCCGGCCTGCTGTGCGGGTACGCCTGCGCGGTGCTGGTCGGGCTCATGGCCCGGGTGCCGCTGCTGGAGGTGCGGATCGGCTCGGACCGGGTGGCGCGCTGGCACGCGATGGCCGGCCGCTACACGATCTGCCTGCTGCTCGCGCACGTGGTGCTCATCCTCGCCGGGTACGCGGCGCAGGACGGGGCCTCGCTGTGGCACGAGGCGGTGACGGTGGTCCTGGACTACCCGGACATGCTGAAGGCGACCGCCGGCACGGTGATCCTGTTCGCGGTCGGCATCACCTCGGCCCGGGCCGCGCGGCGCCGCACCAGCTACGAGTTCTGGTACTACGTCCACCTGCTGACGTACGCGGCCGTGTTCCTGGCCTTCTTCCACCAGCTCACGCTGGGCGACCAGTTCAACGGCAGGCCGGTGGCCACCGCCCTCTGGTACGCGCTGTACCTCGGGGTGGCGGCCCTGGCGGTGTGGTTCCGGATCCTCGCGCCCGTGCGGCTCAACCGGCGGCACCGGCTGCGGGTGGACTCGGTGCACAAGGAGGCGCCGGGCGTGTACTCGGTCGTCGTGCGCGGCCGGCACCTGGACGAGCTGGGGGCGCGGCCGGGGCAGTTCTTCCGCTGGCGGTTCCTGGGCGAGGGCATGGGCTGGACGTCCACGCCGTACTCGCTGTCGGCGCCGCCGCGCCCGGACCTGCTGCGGATCACGGTGAAGGCGCTCGGCGACCACAGCGCGGCGGTGCCGCTGCTGCGGCCGGGCACCCGGGTGTGGGCGGAGGGCCCGTACGGCTCCCTGACCGCGGACCGGGCCACCTCGCACCGCTCCCTGCTGATCGCGGCCGGCGTCGGGATCACCCCGCTGCGGGCGCTGTTCGAGACGCTGCCCGGCGAGGTCACCCTGCTGTACCGGGCCCGCAACGCCGAGGACCTGGCGCTGGGCGGCGAGCTGGAGGCGATCGCCCGCCGGCGCGGCGGCCGGGTGCTGTACGCGCTCAACGGGCCGCACGGGCAGCGGCCGGACTTCAGCGCCGAGTCGCTCCGGGCGAACTTCCCGGACCTGGCCGGGCACGACGTCTACCTATGCGGCCCGCACGGTTTCGCGCAGGACGTGTACCAGGCGCTGCGGGCGGCCCGGGTGCCGGACCGCCGTATCCACCACGAGTCCTTCGAGCTGTGAGGTCGCCTTCCGTGCACGCGCTGAACAAGAACCGCCCCTTCCGCCGCATCGTGCTGGCGAGCGCGGCCACCGTCTCCGGGATGGTGCTGCTGCTGTCGCTCAAGCCGCACACCGGTCCCGGGCTCGCCGCCGGCACCCCCGCGCCCGCGCCCACGAGCAGCGGCGCCGGCGCCACCCCGGGTACCACCAAGGCGCCCGCCACCGGGACCCGGACGGCCACCGGCGACACCGTCCAGACCCGCTGGGGCCCGGTCCAGGTGCGGGTGACGATCAAGAGCGGCAGGCTCACCGACGTCACGGCGGTCACCTACCCGACGGAGAACCCGCGCGACCAGGAGATCAACAGCTACGCCATCCCGCAGTTGCGGCGCGAGGCGCTGGACGCGCAGAGCGCGCAGATCGACTCGGTCTCGGGAGCCACGTACACCAGCGACGGCTACCGCCGGTCGCTCCAGTCCGCGCTGGACTCGGCGGGCCTCTGAACACTCCGCGCGCACGGCGCGTATCTCAGGGCCAAGGGTCAAGTCCCCACGGAGGAACCGTGACCACCACGCTCGCAGGCGGACGTGCCGCCCGCCGCCAGACGATGCGCCGCATCCGCCCGCGCCGCTCCCCGGCCGTTCCGCTGCTGATCGCGGTCTGGGCGGGCGCGGCGGCCGTGCTGTGGCTCTGGTGGCACAACACCCCGGCCATCGCGGACAACAACGGCAGGATCCTGAACGCGGGCCGGATCACCGGTCTGCTGGCGGGCTATCTGATGGCGCTGGTCGTGCTGCAGATGGCGCGGGTACCGGCGCTGGAGCGGCGGGTCGGCTCCGACCGGGTGGCCCGCTGGCACGCGATGAGCGGCCGTTACACGCTCTGCCTGATCGTCGCGCACGTCTTCCTCACCATGTGGGGCTACGCGCTGCAGGCGGGCAGGTCGCTCGGTGACGTGGTCCAGCAGACCGTCGACTCCGTCGAACAGCTTCCGGACATGGGCAAGGCCGCCATCGGCACGGGTCTGTTCGTGCTGATCGGGGTCAGCTCGGTGGGCGGGATCCGCCGCCGGCTGCCGTACGACGCCTGGTACCACGTGCACCTGCTGACGTACGCGGCGGTGTTCCTGACGTTCTGGCACCAGATCACCACCGGCAACGACTTCGCGGTCGAGCCGGTGGCCAAGACCTTCTGGTACGGGCTGTACGGCGCCGTCACGGCGCTGGTGCTCTGGTACCGGATCATCACCCCGGTCCGGCTGAACGTCCGTCACCGGATGCGCGTCGAGGCGGTGATCGAGGAGACGCCGGGCATCGTGTCGGTGCTGATCGGCGGGCGGCGGCTGCACCGGATGGGCGCGGAGGCGGGGCAGTTCTTCCGCTGGCGGTTCCTCGCCCCCGGGATGCGGTTCAGCTCGCACCCGTACTCGCTGTCCGCGGCGCCCCGGCCGGACATGCTGCGGATCACGGTGAAGGCGATCGGCGACCACAGCTCCCGGCTGCGCGAACTGGAGCCCGGCACCCGGGTGTGGGCGGAGGGCCCGTACGGGGCGCTCACCGCGCAGCGGCGCAGCCGGGGCAAGGTGCTGCTGGTGGCGGGCGGCGTCGGCATCACGCCGATGCGGGCGCTGTTCGAGACGCTGCCCGGGGCGGCCGGTGACATCACCCTGCTCTACCGGGCCAACACCACCCAGGACCTGGCACTGTGGGACGAGCTGGCCGCGATCGCCGAGGAACGCGGCGCCCGCCTGATGTACGCGGTCAACAGCCCGGACGGCGAGCGGCCGGACATCTCCGCGGAGAACCTCCAGCGGAAGATCCCGGACGTCGACCGCCACGACGTGTTCATGTGCGGGCCGCCCGGATTCGCGCAGTCCGTGTACGAGGCACTGCGCGGCGCGGGGGTCCCCGCGCGCCGTATCCACCACGAGTCGTTCGAGATGTGAGCGGGAGCTGCTGAGCGATGAGGAAGAGCCACCCCATTCGGCGCGTCGTGCTGGCCACCGCGGCCACCGTGTCCGGAGTCGTGCTGCTGCTGTCGCTGAAGCCCGCGTCGGACCCGGCGGCGGCGCCGGCGGCCGGCGCCGCGCCGCAGCCGGGCGCGGCCGCGCAGCAGGCGCCGCAGGGCGGGAAGCAGGGCGGTGGCGCGGCGGCGGGCACCGTCACCGGTGACGCGGCGCAGACCCAGTACGGGGCCGTGCAGGTGCGGCTGACCGTCGCGGACGGGAAGATCACAAAGGCCGAGGCGGTGCAGGCGCCCAAGGGCGGGGTCAGCGACCAGAAGACCGCGCTCGCCGTGCCGAAGCTCAACCAGGAGGCCGTGGCCGCGGGGAACGCCGACATCGACGCGGTGTCCGGGGCGACGTACACCAGCGTGGGGTACAAGAAGTCGCTGCAGTCGGCGCTGGACAAGGTGAAGGCGTCCTCCGGGTCCGGCGCCGGTTCCGGATCGGGCGCCGGTTCCGGTTCCGGCGGCTCCGGATCGGGCGCCGGTGCCTCGGGGGCCGCTCGGACCCGGACCGTGACCGGCCGGGTCGCGCAGACGCAGTACGGCCCGGTGCAGGTCAGGATCACGGTCAGCGGGGGCAGGATCACCCAGGCGGCGGCCGTGCAGGCGCCGAAGGGCGGGGTCAGCGGCCAGAAGACCGCGCTCGCCGTGCCGAAGCTGAACCAGGAGGCCGTGGCCGCGGGGAACGCCGGCATCGATGCGGTGTCCGGGGCGACGTACACCAGCACCGGCTACCAGCAGTCGCTGCAGTCCGCGCTCGACCAGGCCGGTGGGTGATCCGATGACCGGACCGGCCGGCGCCCCAGCGGCGGTGCGGCACGCGGAGGAGGTCATGGGGACCGTCTTCTCCTTCGACGTGCGCGGCGGGCGGCCCGACGCGGTGCGTGAGGCGCTGGCCGGGGCGGTCGCCGGACTCCACCGGGCCGACGCGCTGTTCTCCACCTACCGCGAGGACAGCGAGCTGTCCCGGCTGGCCCGGGGCGAGCTGACCGAGGAGCGGTGCGCGCCCGAGGTGGCCGAGGTGCTGGAGCTGGCGGCCGAGGCGGAGCGGGTCAGCGACGGCTGGTTCAGCCCCCGGTACCTGGGCTCTCTCGACCCGACGGGAATCGTGAAGGGCTGGGCGGCGGAACGGGCCGCCCGGCTGCTGGCGGCGGTGGACGGGGTGTGCGGGGTCAGCGTGAACGGCGGCGGCGACGTCCAGATGCTGGGCGCGCCGGAGCCGCAGCGGCCGTGGCGGGTGGGGGTGGCCGACCCCGTTCGGCCGGGCGGGCTGGCCGCGGTGATCTCGGCGGCGGGCGCGGACGAGCTGTCCGTGGCCACGTCCGGCACGGCGGAGCGGGGCACGCACATCGTGGATCCGCGCACCGGCCGCCCGGCGGTCACCGACCTGGTCTCGGTGACGGTGGTCGGACCGCGGCTGACATGGGTGGACTGCTGGGCCACGGCCGCGTTCGCGATGGGCTCGCGGGCCGGTCTCGCCTGGCTGGAGTCGCTGCCCGGCGTGGAGGGTCTGCTGATCACGGCCGGGGACGAGGTGCGGTGCACCGGGGGGCTGGCAGCGCGGCTGGGCTGAGCAGACTGGAGGAAGTTCGGACTTTTCGCCCGAATCGCCATCTATCTTCCGCCTCGGGACGTATCCAAAGTGGAGCAAGTTTCAGGAGGAACGAACATGGCCATCTTCAGCAGCCTGATGCCTGCCAACCGCCGGGACCATGGCGGCGGCTCCGGACACGGCGACGGGTCGGGATTCGGGCACAACAACAGCGGTCGCGGTAACAACAGCTTCGGAGGCTTCAACCACGGTGACCGCCACGGGCACGGCGGGCACGGCGGCCACGGCGGCCATGGCGGACACGGCGGCCACGGCGGTTACTGATCATCACCCGCAGCAGAGCGGACCGGATCCGGACGGACCCGGTCCGCTCTGCGGGTAGCTGAGGACTGCGTGACATGGCAAAGGTCTGGCGGCGTCTGATGGCGCTCGGTGAGTCCTCGGACGCCGTCGTCGAGGCCGCGCCCCCGGTGCCCCCGCGCGAGGTCTTCCGGAGATTCTGGCCCTACACCCGGGGCGGCCGGCGCTGGCTGATCCCCATCGTCGTCTTCAGCCTGGTCGGTCCCGCCGTCGACGCGGCGGAGATCTGGCTCTTCAAGATCGTCATCGACGACGTGCTGGTCCCCCGCGACCTGGGGCCGTTCCTGTGGATCGCCCCGACCTACCTGGGCCTCATCCTCTTCTCCGGCATCCTCGCGTTCGCCGACGACGTGACCTCGACCTGGGTCGGGGAGCGCTTCCTGCTCTCGCTGCGCTCCGACGTCTTCCGGCACGTCCAGGGGCTGTCGCTCGGCTTCTTCGAGCGCCGGCGGCTCGGGGACGTGCTGTCCCGGGTGACCGGCGACGTGGACGCGGTCGAGACGTTCCTGCTGTCCGGTGTGGCGGACGCCCTGTACTACGTGGTCCGCCTCGGTGTCTTCCTCGGCCTGCTGTTCTCCCTCGCCTGGGACCTGACCCTGCTGGCCCTGGTCATCGTGCCGGTGTTCTGGGCCGCCGCCCGGCACTTCTCCCGGCTCAGCAAGGAGGCGGCCCGGGAGCGCAGGCGGCGCAGCGGCTCGCTGAGCGCGATCGCCGAGGAGTCGCTGGGCAACGTCGCGCTGGTGCAGGCGTACAACCGCCAGGGCTGGGAGGAACACCGCTTCCACCGGGAGAACCTCGGCAGGTTCCGGGCGGTGATGGCCTCGACGCGGATCCGCGCCGTCTACCGTCCCATCGTGGAACTCATCGAGGTGTCCGGCGGCCTGGCGGTCATGGGCCTCGGCACCTGGAAGCTCGCCCAGGGGCAGCTCACGCTGGGCGGTCTCATGGTCTTCCTCGCCCTGATCAGCAAGCTCTACAGCCCGGTGCGCGGCCTGTCCCAGCTCGGGACCACGTTCTACGCGGCCTCCGCCTCCGCCGAGCGGATCATCGAACTGCTGGACCAGCGGCCGCAGGTGGCCGAGGCTCCGCAGGCCAGGCGGACCGGGCGGGCCCGCGGGGACGTGCGGTTCGACGGCGTCTGGTTCCGCTACCCCGGCGCCCCGGCCTGGGCGCTGTCGGGGGTGTCCTTCCACGCGGCGCCCGGGGAGACGCTGGCACTGGTGGGAGCCAGCGGGGCCGGCAAGTCGACGGTCGCGAAACTGCAGCTGCGCTTCTACGACCCCGAGCGGGGTGCCGTACTCCTGGACGGGACCGACCTGCGGGAGCTGCGGCTGGCCGACGTGCGCGAGAGCGTGTCCGTGGTGCTGCAGGAGACCCTCGTCTTCCACGGCACCGTGCGGGAGAACATCGCCTACGGCCGGCCGGACGCCTCGGAGGCGGACATCGTGGCCGCGGCGCGCGCCGCGCAGGCGCACGAGTTCGTCGAACGGCTCCCGGAGGGCTACGACACGCTGGTCGGCCAGCGCGGCCGGACCCTGTCCGGCGGGCAGTGCCAGCGGCTCGCGATCGCCCGCGCCATGATCAGGGACGCCCCGGTACTGCTGCTGGACGAGCCGACCACCGGGCTCGACGCCCGGTCGGGGCGGCGGATCATGGACCCGTTGCGCCGGCTCATGACGGGACGGACGACCATCGTCATCTCCCACAACCTGCTGACCGTCCGCGACGCCACCCGCATCGTGGTGCTCGACCACGGCCGGGTCGTGGAGGACGGCTCCCACGACGAACTGATCGGGCGCGACGGGGCGTACGCCCGCCAGTACCGGCTCAACGCGGCGTCCGGGCTCCCGGCCGAAGGGAAGGTGCTGTCGTGACCGTCTCCACCGCCGAGGCGCCGCCCCTCGCGCCGGGCGCGGCGCCGGCCCCGGGCTACGAGGTGCTGGCGCACCTGGCGCGCACCGGCTGGCTCGACGTCTACGACGCCTGGAGCGAGGAACGGGCCTGCCGCTGCGTGGTCAAGGCGCTGCGTCCGGACCAGCGGGGCGAGGAGGGGCTGGCGGAGCGGCTGCTGCGGGAGGGCAGGTGGCTGAGCCGCTTCACCCACCCGCACCTGGTGCGCGGCTACGAGACCCTGGAGGCGCCCGAACCGCTGGTCGTCCTGGAGACCCTGACCGGCGAGACGCTGGACCACCTCGTGCACCGTCTGCGGCGCCGGCCGGCCGCCACCGACGTGGCGCTGCTCGGCACCCAGTTGTGCTCCGCGGTGCACTATCTGCACCGGCAGGGTCTGCTGCACCTGGACATCAAGCCGTCCAACGTGGTGGTCGAGCGCGGGCACACGAAGGTGCTGGACCTGAGCCTCGCGCGGCCGCCCGGTCCGGCGCCCACCGGGATCGGCACCTGCTGCTACCTCGCGCCGGAACAGGCCCGCGGCGAGCCGCTCACGGCCGCCGCCGACGTGTGGGGCATCGGCATCACCCTGTTCGAGGCCGCCTGCGGCGAACTTCCCTCCGGCGAGCACGAGCCGGGCGGCGCCTCGGACGACCGGTACCCCCGGGCGCAGGAGAGCGTCCCGCCGGTCGCCTCCCGCCGGCGTCTGCCGGCGGCCCTCGCCGCCGCCGTCGACGCCTGTCTGCGTCCCGCGCCGGAAGCCCGGCTCACGCTCCCCGAACTGGCCGCCGCGCTCGGTTCGGTCCTGCCGGGCCCGCAGGGCCCGCGCGACTGAGGCGGGACGGGGGCCCGGCTTCAGGCCGCTTCGGCGCGGACCTGCCCGGCCTGCAGCGGGGCCGTGGCGAGGACGGTGCCGTCCGGGGCGGTCAGGCGGGCGCCCGACACCGCGCCGGCGTCGACGGGAGCCGCCACGCCCCAGGCGCCGCGGCCGTCGTGCATCGCGAACTCGCCGAGCCGGACCGTCGTGCCGTCGGAACGCTCCAGGAGACAGGTGACCTTGCCCTCGTACGCGCTGCCGGAGCCCGTCAGGTCGACCGACATGAACACCCACCCCGGGCTGCCGGGGTGGGCGTAGACCTCTCCCGCGGGGCGGGCCCCGTCCCCGGCCGAGGTCAGATCACCGACCAGCATGGTCTCGGTCCCGGCGGGCGCCGCGGGCGCGGCCGTGACATCCTGGATGGCGGTGCCGATCCCCCAGCCGGCGAAGCCGAAGGCGACGGCGAACGCGACCGCCACCGAGGCGAGCCGCAGGCGGACCCGCCGGGCGCGGCCGCGCAGTCCCGCACGCAGCGGCTCACGTGCCCGCGGGCGCCGTTCGTCCGTGGCGTCCTCGGTCAGTGCGCGCGCCACCCGGGTCTCGAAGCCCAGCGGCGGTTCCCGGCAGGGCAGCAGGCCGATCAGCCGGTCGCCGACGAGGGTCAGGTGCTCGACGTACTCGCGGCACTCCGCGCAGCGGTCCAGATGCTCGACGGCCGCGGCGCGCTCGCGGCCGTCGAGGACGCCCAGCGCCAACTCGGCGCCGAGCTCCCGCAGTCGCCCACAGGTCACCTCACTGGACATTGTTGCCTCGCTTCGGAGCCGCGAGGGTGGTCCGCAGTTTGCCCATGGCCGCCCTGATCCGCGTCTTGGCGGTGCCCAGCGGGATCTTCTCCCATTCCGCTATCTGCTGGGCCGTCATTCCGTAGACACCCGCCATCACCAGGGCACGCGCCTGTTCCCGCGGCAGCCTCGCCAGGGCGGCCCGGAGCTGGGACGAGGCCTCGTCGGCCAGCGCCCACCGCTCGGGGGTCTCGGTGACGACGCCCAGGAGAGCCTCGAGGTCCTCGGGCGCCACCGCCTGCGTCCGCCGGGCGCGGACGGCGTCGATCGCGAGGTTGTGCGCGATGGTCGTCAGCCAGGTCGTGACCGACCCGCGGCGCGAGTCGTAGATCTGCGCGTGACGCCACGCGCGCTCGAACGTCTGCTGGGCGATGTCCTCGGCGAGCTGCGGATCACCGGTGACGGCCATGGCCACACCGAAGACCCTGTGCTGGAACCTCCGTACGAAGGCGACGGCGAGTTCCTGGTCACCGGTGGAGAGCCCGGACAAAAGCGCCTCGTCCGGAAGGCGGTCCACCGGCGTCCCGTAACCCGACACACCTCTGTATACGGTCGGCCGACGCCTGGGGATTGCGCCCCGGCTCCGGAAGATCACACAGCCATTGTCCGCCGGTCGGCCGGGCCCCGCACGCGGGTCACTGTCCGTTCTGGGCCAGCCGCAGCAGGTGATCCGCGAGCGCCTGCCCGCCGTCGGGATCGCGGCTGATCAGCAGCAGCGTGTCGTCGCCGGCGATGGTGCCGAGGATGTCGTGCAGTTCGGCCTGGTCGATCGCGGAGGCGAGGAACTGGGCCGCGCCCGGCGGGGTGCGCAGCACCACGAGGTTGGCGGAGGCCTCGGCGGCGATCAGCAGCTCCTGGGAGAGCCGGCGCATCCGCTCCTCCTTCGCCGACTCCCCGAGCGGGGCGCGCGGGGTGCGGAAACCGCCCTCACTGGGTACCGCGTAGATCAGGTCGCCGTCGTTGTTGCGGATCTTCACCGCGTTCAGCTCGTCCAGGTCCCTGGAGAGCGTCGCCTGGGTGACGGTCAGCCCGTCGTCGGCGAGCAGCTTCGCGAGCTGGCTCTGGGACCGCACCGGCTGCCGGTTGAGGATGTCCACGATCCGGCGGTGGCGGGCGGTGCGGGTCTGCGGGACGGCGGGTCCGGCACCCGCCGCCTGCTCGTGGTCCTGCGCCTGGCTCATCGTCGTCTCATTCCCCGGATCGTCCGTCCCCGTCGGCTGCGTCGAGGATGCCGGGCAGTGCCCGCAGCAAGGCGCCTGTCTCGTCGTCGCGCAGGTTCAGCGGCGGCATGAGCCGTACGACGTCGGGAGCGGGCGCGTTCACCAGGAACCCGGCCTCCTGGGCCGCCTGCTGCACCCGCGGTGCGTGCGGCCCGGTGAGCACGATACCCAGGAGCAGGCCCGCGCCCCGGACATGGGCGATCATCGGGTGGCCGAGCGCCTCGATTCCGTCGCGCAGCCGCTCGCTCTGCCGCTTGACGTTCTCCAGCAGCCCCTCGTCCGCGATGGTGTCCAGGACGGCGAGTCCGGCGGCGCAGGCGACCGGGTTGCCGCCGAAGGTGGTGCCGTGCTGGCCGGGCCGGAGCAGCTCGGCGGCGCGCCCGAAGGCGACGGTGGCGCCGAGCGGCAGCCCGCCGCCGAGCCCCTTGGCGAGCGTGACGACGTCCGGCAGGACGCCTTCGTGGGCCTGGTACTCGAACCAGTTGCCGGTCCGCCCGACGCCGGTCTGCACCTCGTCCAGCACCAGCAGGGCGCCGGTGGCGGCGGTGATGGCGCGGGCCGCCTTGAGATAGCCCGCCGGGGGCACCACGACGCCGTTCTCGCCCTGGATCGGCTCGATGATCACGAGGGCCGTCTCCTGCGTCACCGCGGCGGCCAGCGCCTGCGCGTCGCCGTACGGGACGTGGGTGACGTCGCCGGGCAGCGGCAGGAAGGGCTGCTGCTTCGCGGGCTGGCCGGTGAGCGCCAGGGCGCCCATCGTCCGGCCGTGGAAGCCGCCCTGGGTGGCCACCATGTGGGTCCGCCCGGTCAGCCGGCCGATCTTGAAGGCGCCCTCGTTGGCCTCGGCCCCCGAGTTGCAGAAGTAGACCTTGCCGTCCCGCCCGAAGAGCTGCAGCAGCCGCTCGGCGAGGGCCACGGGCGGCTCGGCGACGAACAGGTTGGAGACATGGCCGAGGGAGCCGATCTGCCGGCTGACGGCCTCCACGACGGCCGGATGGGCGTGGCCGAGCGCGTTGACCGCGATGCCGCCGACGAAGTCGAGGTACTCCTTGCCGTCGGCGTCCCACAGCCGGGCGCCCGCGCCGCGGACGAGGGGCAGCCGGGGGGTGCCGTAGTTGTTCATGAGCGCGCCCTGCCAGCGCGCGGTCAGCTCCTGGTTGCCCGTCACGACTGCTCCCCCTCGGTCTCGTCGGGCACGACCATCGTGCCGATGCCCTCGTCGGTGAAGATCTCCAGCAGGATCGAGTGCTGCACCCGGCCGTCGATGACGCGGGCGGTGCGCACGCCACCGCGCACGGCGTGCAGGCAGCCCTCCATCTTCGGGACCATGCCGGCGGACAGCTCCGGCAGCAGTTTCTCCAGCTGGGAGGCGGTGAGGCGGCTGATCACCTCGTCGGAGTGCGGCCAGTCCTCGTAGAGGCCCTCGACGTCGGTGAGGACCATGAGGGTTTCGGCGCCCAGTGCCGCAGCGAGTGCCGCAGCCGCCGTATCAGCATTGACGTTGTAGACATGTCCGTCGTCCTGTGACCTGGCGATCGAGGACACGACCGGGATGCGGCCGTCGGCGAGCAGTGCCTCGATGGCGCCGGTGTCGATCTCGGTGATCTCGCCGACCCGCCCGATGTCGACCAGCTCGCCGTCGATCTCGGGCTGGTGTCGCGTGGCGGTGATGGTGTGGGCGTCCTCGCCGGTCAGACCGACGGCGAGGGGGCCGTGCTGGTTGAGCAGGCCGACCAGCTCGCGCTGCACCTGCCCGGCGAGCACCATCCGTACGACGTCCATGGCCTCCTCGGTGGTGACCCGGAGGCCGGCCTTGAACTCGCTGACGATGCCGTGCCGGTCGAGGGCGGCGCTGATCTGCGGGCCGCCGCCGTGCACCACGACCGGCTTGAGACCGGCGTGCCGCAGGAAGACGACGTCCTGGGCGAAGGCGGCCTTCAGGTCCTCGTCGACCATGGCGTTGCCGCCGAACTTGATGACGACCGTCTTGCCGTGGTGCCGGGTCAGCCAGGGCAGGGCCTCGATGAGGATCTGGGCCTTGGGCAGTGCCGTGTGTTTCCGCGTCGTGGTCATGAGGAGTAGGCGCTGTTCTCGTGGACGTAGTCGGCGGTCAGGTCGTTGGTCCAGATGGTGGCGCTCTCGCCGCCCGCGGCGAGGTCGGCGACGATGTGCACCTCGCGGTAGCGCATGTCGACCAGCTCGCGGTCCTCGCCCACGGAGCCGTCCTTGCATACCCAGACGCCGTTGATGGCGACGTTCAGCCGGTCCGGTTCGAAGGCGGCCTTCGTGGTGCCGATGGCGGACAGGACGCGGCCCCAGTTGGGGTCCTCGCCGTGGATCGCGCACTTGAGCAGGTTGTTGCGGGCGATGGAGCGGCCGACCTCGACGGCGTCGTCCTCCGTCTCGGCGTTGATCACCTCGACCTTGATGTCCTTGGCCGCGCCCTCGGCGTCGCCGATGAGCTGCCGGCCGAGGTCGTCGCAGACCTGCCGGACGGCCTCGGCGAACTCGTCGTACCCGGGGGTGACGCCGGAGGCGCCGGAGGAGAGCAGCAGCACGGTGTCGTTGGTGGACATGCAGCCGTCGGAGTCGACGCGGTCGAAGGTGACCCGGGTCGCGGCGCGCAGGGCCTTGTCCAGCACCTCGCCGTCGACGTCGGCGTCGGTGGTGAGGACGACCAGCATGGTGGCGAGGCCCGGCGCGAGCATGCCGGCGCCCTTGGCCATGCCGCCGACGGTCCACCCGTCCTTGCCGACCACGGACGTCTTGTGCACGGTGTCGGTGGTCTTGATGGCGATGGCGGCCTTCTCGCCGCCGTGCTCGCTGAGGGCGCCGGCGGCCGTCTCCACACCCTTCAGGAGCTTGTCCATCGGGAGCAGCACGCCGATGAGCCCGGTGGAGCAGACGGCGACCTCGATGGCGCCCCGGCCCAGCACCTCGGCCGCCTTCTCGGCGGTGGCGTGGGCGTCCTGGAAGCCCTTGGGGCCCGTGCACGCGTTGGCGCCGCCGGAGTTCAGCACCACGGCCGACACCTGGCCGCTCCTGAGGACCTGCTCGGACCACAGCACCGGGGCGGCCTTCACACGGTTGGAGGTGAAGACGCCGGCGGCGGCACGGCGGGGCCCGTCGTTGACCACGAGGGCCAGGTCCGGGTTGCCGTTCTCCTTGATCCCGGCGGCGATGCCCGCCGCCGTGAATCCCTTGGCTGCCGTGACGCTCACGGTGCGACTCCGATCGTGGAAAGTCCCGTGGTCTCGGGGAGACCCAGGGCGATGTTCATGCTCTGCAGGGCACCGCCCGCGGTGCCCTTGGTCAGGTTGTCGATGGCGCTGATCGCGATGACGCGGCCCGCGGCGGCGTCGTACGCGACCTGCACCTGCGCGGCGTTGGAGCCGTACACGGACGCCGTCGCCGGCCACTGCCCCTCGGGGAGCAGGTGGACGAAGGGCTCGTCGGCGTAGGCCTTCTCGTAGGCGGCGCGGACGGACTCCGCCGTCACCCCGGGAGCGGCCTTCGCGCTGCACGTGGCCAGGATGCCGCGCGGCATCGGCGCGAGGGTGGGAGTGAAGGAGACCGAGACCGGCTCCCCCGCCACCGTGCTGAGGTTCTGGATCATCTCGGGGGTGTGCCGGTGGCCGCCGCCGACGCCGTACGGCGTCATGGAGCCCATCACCTCGCTGCCGAGCAGGTGCGGCTTGGGCGCCTTACCCGCGCCGGACGTCCCGGACGCGGCGACGACGACCGCCTCGGGCCCGGCGAGGTGGGCCGCGTAGGCCGGGTAGAGGGCGAGGGAGACGGCGGTCGGGTAGCAACCGGGTACCGCGATGCGCCTGGACCCCTCCAGCGCGGCGCGGGCACCCGGCAGTTCGGGGAGGCCGTAGGGCCAGGTGCCGGCGTGCGGGGAGCCGTAGAACCGCTCCCAGTCGGCCGGGTCCTTCAGCCGGAAGTCGGCGCCCATGTCGACCACCAGGACGTCCGGGCCGAGCCGCTCGGCGACGGCGGCGGACTGCCCGTGGGGCAGCGCCAGGAAGACGACGTCGTGCCCGGCGAGGTTCTCCGGCGTGGTCTCGGCCAGCACCCGGTCGGCCAGCGGCAGCAGGTGCGGCTGGAGCGCGCCGAGCCGCCGGCCGGCGTTGGAGCTCGCCGTCAGGGCGCCGATCTCGATCTCGGGGTGCGCGAGGAGCAGCCGCAGGACCTCACCGCCCGCGTATCCGCTCGCTCCGGCCACCGCCGCACGTACCGCCATGTCCACCCTCCTCTGGATGGCATGACTATACGTATCGCTGCACGTTTATGCAATCGTCCCCGATCTGCCGACGCTTTTTGGCTTGCCGAAGCGCCGTGGGGACCCGGCCCCCGGGAGTAGCGTTGACCGCAGGGATCTTCGGGGCACGGGGGAGTCGTCATGGGATCTGAAGCGGCGCCGTCCGGGTGCGGCAGCGTCCGGGTGCGCGATGTGGTGCGCGACGTGGTGGCTGAGACCGCCCCCGAGGAACTGCCGGTCGTCGCGGGGCTGGCCCAACTCGACGACGCGGCCGTCCTGCGGCGCCTGGAGCGCGGGGGCCGCGGACGCCCGGATCCGCTCGGTTTCGGCCTGGGCGAGATCACCGTGCTGGTGGCACCGGTGGTGTGGCTGGTGGTGGACCAGGCGGCCCGGCAGCTCGGGAGCGCCGCCGCGGAGAGCACGACGGCCGGCCTGAAGTCGCTGCTGCGCGGGAGGTTCCGGCGCGGGAGTTCCGCGGTGACGGTCCCGCCGCTGACACCCGGCCAGCTCGCCGAGGTGCACCGCCGGATCACGGAGACGGCCGGGCGGCGCGGGCTGGCGCAGGAGCGCGCGGAATCGCTCGCGGACGCGGTGGTCGCGAGACTGGCGCTGATCGCGCCGGAGGAGCGGACGGACCCGCCCGCGCCCCCGGCCGCGCCGCGAGAGCCGGCGGACGCGCGCAGAACCCTGACCGCTCCGGCCGGGGACGCCGACCAGCCTCAGGGCTAGCCGGCGGTGGCAGCGAGCCCTGAGACGGCTTCCGGGGACACGCGGCCGGTCGGTGACGGCACGACCGTGCGGTTCGCCGTTCTGGTGATCCTGATCATGGCGACCAGCGGCCTGATGCTGATGTACGTCGCCATCTGGTGGGTCTCGCACGCCGACTCCTCGGGCTGCGGCCTCGCCGCGGGGCTCGACCCCAGCCACCCCTCCGATCTGCAGGCCGCCGTCAGCCAGATCAACCAGGGTATGGCGTACGCGAACTGCCAGCGCCGTTTCGCCCAGCCGCCGCCATGGTGGGTGCCCGTCTCCTGGCTGGCCCTGCTGGCCGCCGCCGCCGTCGCGCTGTTCGGCTGGCTGCCGGTGTGGAAGGCCCGGCGGAGCCGGGTCGTCCCGCTGGCCGCGGTCGACGGGGACGGGGAGATCCGGCGCGTCCTGGAGGAGGCCGCCTCAGTGGCCGGGGTGGCCCGGATGCCGCGTGTCGTGGTGGACCCGGCGGCCGCCTCCGTCGGGGCGCTGGTGTTCGGCCGCACCGGGAAGCCGGTCCTGAGCCTGCACGGCGGCCTGCTCGCCCGCCGGGTCCGCGATCCCGAGGGCTTCCGCGCGGTCCTGCTGCACGAGTTCGCCCACATACGCAACGGGGACATCACCCTCACCTACGCGACGGTCGCCCTTTGGCGGGTCTTCCTGGTCCTGGTCGCTCCGCCGTACCTGGCGGGTCTGGCCGTGATCCTCTTCGACGGGCTGCGGTCCGGCAGCCGGTTGCTGGCGGCCCCCTCGCGCAGTGTCCTGCTGATGGCCTTCCTCACCGCCCTGGTGTACCTCGCGCGGTCGGACGTCCTGCGCAGCCGGGAGTTCCACGCCGATCGCGCCGCGGCACGCTGGGGCGCCGACCCCCGCGGCTGGCACGGCACGGCGCCGGCCAAGAGGGGCGGCGTGCTGACGCGCGAACTGGCCACCTTCGCGGGTCTGTGGCGCCCCCATCCCCGGTGGGACCTGCGCCATGACGCCCTGACGGACGCCGGTCCGGTGTACGGCGTCTTCGCCCTGCCGATGTTCCTGACCGGCGCCGGCGCCGTTCTGATCAACACCCAGCTCCTGGCCGCCCCGATGCCGTACGTCCAGTACACGGTCGGCCAGCTCGTCGGGCAGGCGGCGGCGCTGGTGGCGGCGGGCACGGTCGCGGGTGTCGTCGGGACCGCCCTGTGGCGGGCGGTGATCCACGCGGTGCTGACCGGGCGCCGCCCTCCCTCCGGCATCCGGGCGGGGCTGTGGCTCGGGGCCGGCATGACCGTGGGCAACCTGATCAGCGGTCAGGGCACGATCGCGCAGTTCTTCCCGAGCCGGAGCACGCTGCTGCTGCAGTTCCTGCTCGGCGGCCCCGCCTTCACCTGGTGGACCGCGCAGTGCGCCCAGCTGTGGGTGAGGACGTGGCGGGGGCGCACGCTCCGGCCGGCCCTGGTCGTGAGCCTGGTGGCGGGCGGACTGGCACTGGCGCAGTGGTTCACCTGGTGGCACGGCTACGGGGTGCGGCTCGCGACCGGATGGTGGTACGACCCCGCGGGGTTCCGGCAGTGGCTGGAGCAGGTGTACCCCGGCCCGGCCGCGGACCACCGGACGATGCTGTCGGCGATCGCCCTCGTCTCCCCGTTCATGCTGAATCTGGCGCAGGGGGTGCCGCTCGTCGGCCTCGCGCTCGCGGCCCTGTGGGTCGTGCCGCTGGCGGCCTGGGCGCTCCGCCCGCTTCCCGGCGTGCCGCCCTGGACGCGCGGCGCCGCACGCGACATCGAGGGCGCCGCGGAGCCGCCCGCCGAGGCGCTGCCCGGGATGCGCCGGGTGATGCTGCCGAGCCTGCTGTGCGGGGTCGGGTGCTGGGCCGTCGTGGTGGCGGTGCTGTTGATCCCGCAGGCCGGTGTCTTCGGAGCCGATCCGCGGCGGGCCGGCATCCCGGGGCTGCTCTTCCTCGCCTGGACCTTCGTCGCGCTGACCGCGGCGGCCCTGACGGCCGCCGTGGTCGCCGCCGTGCGGGCGGACCGCTACCGGCTGCTCGTCACCCTCGCCGCCGCCCAGACCACCGTGCTGGTGGGCCTGGCCGCCCCGGTGGCGCTGCTGTCCTTCGACGGCTGCTTCGACCGGCTGAGCCTCTTCGAGTCGTCCTGCGGATGGCGGCCCGCCAGGCTCGCCGGCTGGACGGACTCCCACACCGTCCTGGACTTCGCGGTGATGACCGTGACCGTCGCGGCCTTCGTGGTGGCCGCGGCGGTGTCGGCCGTCCGCAGGGCGCCCGGGTCCCGGCGGCGGCCTGCCACCCCGGCGCCGCAGGGGAGGGAGGGTCCGCGCGTGCGGCGCGTCCTGCCGGCGGCGTTGTGCGTCCTGGCGCTGACGGTCTCCGCGGCCCGGGCGGCGCACCAGGAGGAGGTGGTCGCGGTCAACTCCGACGTCCGCCACTGGCAGGAGTTCACCCTGCGCGACTGGCAGGAGCAGGCCCGGAAGGTGCAGCCCAGGATCAGGACCGGGCCGGTCTCCCCGCGGATCAGGGCGATGCAGGTGAACGCCTGGAGCCGGCTCGGCGGGGAGGAACTCCTGCACCGTGTCCGCCGCGAGCGGGACGGCATCGCTGCGATCGGGCGGGTGTTCGTCGCGGGGAAGAAGCCGCCTGCCTACCTCAATCGCATACGCCCCCACTGTGAGCGCATCGGCCTGACGGCCGTCGACGCGGCCTCGTACTTCGACGTGCCCGACCCCCAGGCGCAGAAGCTCTGGCAGCGGTTCATGCTCAACGCCGCCTACTCCACCATGAACTGCCGGAAGGCCCTCGCCCACCTGAACGCCAACCGCTCGAAGGAAGCGCACGACGCCCTCGGCACGTCGTTCCGCGAGATCCGCGCGGCCTGCCTCCTCAGCGAGGCGATCGACTCCCGGATCGAAGCGGTCGAACGCGCCGGCGGCATGTAGTCCGGGCCGGCACGCTGTCCGGGCCCGGACAGGGGCCCGGTGGCCGCGGGGCCGTAGCCCGCCGGCTTGGCAGCTCTGCCGGCCGGGCGGGTTGGGCCCGCCGACTCGGGCGCGGCCGTCAGGTCACCCGCCACCCGGGGCCGCCCGGGGCGGGACGCAGCGCCAGGCGAGGGCCGCCGCGGTCAGGTAGGCGAGGGCGCCGGCGGTCATGGCGGTGCGCAGCCCGGTGCCGTAGTCGGTGCTGGTGGCCAGCAGGCTGCCGCCCAGGGCGACGCCGGTGGCGCTGCCGATCTGGCGGGTGGTGTTGAACAGGGCGGAGGCGGCGCCCGCGTACGCCGGGGGCGCGGCGCCCATCACGGTGGCCGTCGAGCCGGTGAGCGCGAAGGACGTGCCGAAGCCGGTGGCCATCATCGGGGCCACCAGCAGCGGGTACGCGGGGTCGGGTCCCGCCGCGGCCCAGCCGGCCAGTCCCAGGGCGCCCAGGAGCATGCCGGTGACCACCAGCGGGCGGTCACCGGTGCGGCGGCTCAGCCTGCCGGACAGCACGGAGGCGAACATCGTCATCGCCACCGCCGGGAAGAGGGCCAGTCCGGTCCTGAGGGCGCTGAAGCCGCGCTGGTGCTGGAAGTACAGGCTGGCGGTGAAGACCATGCCGTAGAAGCCGAAGTTGAACAGCAGCCCGATGACGGCGCCGCCGCTCATCGCGCGGGAGCGCAGCAGTCCCAGCGGCAGGGCGGGAGACCGGGCGAACCGCTCCCGCAGGACGAACGCGGCGACGGCGAGCACGGCCAGGGCCAGGCCGGCGAGCACGGCGGGGTCGGTCCAGCCGCGCCGTCCCGCCTCGTTCAGCGCGGCGGTGAGCAGGGCCACCGCCGCCACCACGGCGCACTGGGCGGGCCAGTCGAGGGCCCGGTCCCGGTGCCGAGGCGAGGGCGCGACGAACCGCGACGTCAGCGCCAGGCAGACCGCGCCGACCGGCAGGTTGATCAGGAAGACCCAGCGCCAGCCCACCGTGGACACCAGCAGTCCGCCGAGCAGCGGCCCGGCGGAGGCCGCGATGCCGGCCATCGACCCCCAGAGCCCGAAGGCGCGCGAGCGGGCCGCGGGCGCCGGGTAGGCCTCCTGGAGCAGGGCGAGGGAGCCGGGCACGATCAGGGCCGCGCCGAGGCCTTCCACCAGCCGGGCGGCGACCAGGAACGGCGCGCTCGGCGCGAACGCGCACGCCGCCGAGGCCGCCGTGAACACCCCGACGCCCGCGCGGAAGACGCGCCGGTTGCCCAGCCGGTCGCCCAGCGCGCCGCCGGTCATCAGGAACCCGGCGAAGACCAGGGTGTACCCGTCCGTGATCCACTGGACGCCGGTGAGCGAGGCGTGCAGGTCCCGGCCCACCACGGGCACGGCCACGTTGATGATCGTGACGTCCAGGATGACCATGAAGTACCCGGCGCACACGGCCAGCAGCGGCGCCGTGGAGCGTGGCGCGGCCGCCCGGACCGGGGCGCCGGCCCCGCCGCCGCGGGCGGACTGAGCGAAGGGCATGGCGCCGACCCCGTCCTGTCCGGAACGCCTGAGCGGTGAGCATGCTAGGCGGCGGCCGCCGCCGGTTACGCGAGCCCGGGCCGCCGGGCGGCCGGCGTGCACCGAACGGGTCAACCGGCCAACCGGACGCGGCTGGACGCGGACCCGGCCGGCAGCGGAGCCGCCGCGGGCCCTGCCACGTGTTCCGGGCAGGGGGTCCCGCTGCGCCCGCCCTCCCCGGGTCCTGGCCGCCGGTCCCTCAGCGACGCCCGACGCCCGATCCTGGCCGCCCGGTCCCGCAGCGCCCCCCGATCCTGGCCGCCGGTCCCTCAGCGACGCCCGACGCCCGATCCTGGCCGCCCGGTCCCGCAGCGCCCCCCGATCCTGGCCGCCGGTCCCTCAGCGACGCCCGCCGAACTCCCAGTCGTGGACCTCGACGGCGGCGTACTCGACCGGCGCCAGGACGGCCCGGGCGGCGTCCGGGCCGGGGGCCCGGACCAGTGCCGCCGTGCCCAGCCAGGTGGCGCCGTCGTCGGACAGCAGCGGCCCGAACGCGATCAGGTCGTCCTGGGCCGGCGGCACCTTCGGCTCGGCGGTCCGCCCGACGCCGAGCCCGAGCACCAGGTACCGGTTGCCGCCGGTCGCGCCACCGGGGAAGTCCCACATGGTGCGCCCCAGCAGGTTGCGCCACCGGCGCAGCAGCACGTCCCGGTACACGCCCGCCTGGTGGTTCGGCTCGTCGAAGGCGAACGCGCGGGCGGCCGCGGGACCGGGCAGGTCGACGATGTGCACGCTGCCGGTGGGCGTCTCGCCGTCGGCGGCGAAGGTCGGGCCGCGCGCGATCAGCTCCTCGGCGTACCGGTCCATGTAGGACCAGTGCCGCTCCAGCATCTCGTCGCGCAGCGCCCCGGAGCCGGGCCGGTCGCGGTGGTGGCAGAAGAACTCCATGCCGCGGACCCTGGCGCACCGGGCTCCGGCGGTTCAACCGGATTACGTCACGCGGGCATCCGCGGCCGGTCCCGGACGTCCCTGCCGCCGGGCAGCATGATGCGGCGGGACACGACGAACGTCACCGGGATCGACGCGGCGGAGGCGAGCAGGGGGGCGAAGCGGTTCCCGGCGTGGAGGACGTCCACGATCACGTACACACCCGCGGTGGTGACGAGGAAATTGGTGGCGTTCGTCAGCGGGAACAGCAGGAATTTCCGCCAGGTGGGCCGCGTCCGGTAGGTGAAACGCGCGTTGAGGAAAAAGGATCCGACCATGCTGAGCGCGAATGCGAGGACGTGCGCGCCGAGATAGGGAAGCCAGTGCAGGAACAGCAGGTAGAGGCCGTAGTACACGGCCGTGTTGACGGCGCCGACCACGGCGAAGGTGACCATCTGCCTGGGTATCGCGGTCTGTCTCGGCATCAAGGGATGAGGTCTTTCGTTCGTTCCACGTTGGTCGCCTTCACCAGGAAGTGCGGACGCCCCTTCACCTCGTAGTAGATGCGGCCGGTGTACTCCCCGATGACTCCCAGCATGACCATCTGCACGCCGGCGAGAGCCGTGACCGCGGTGATGATGGTGACATACCCGGGCGCGTCGACGCCGTGCACGAGTGCGGCGCCCACGATCCAGGCGGTGTACAGGCCCGCGCACAGCAGCAGGCCGGTGCCGAGCCAGAGGGCGGCGCGCAGCGGCCGGTTGTTGAAGGACAGCAGGCCGTCGAGGCCGTAGTTGAGCAGGCTGCGCAGGTTCCAGGAACTGCGGCCCGCCTCGCGCGCGGCGTTCTCGTACTCGAAGGTGGTGCTCGGGAAGCCGACCCAGGCGAACAGGCCCTTGGAGAAGCGGTTGTACTCGGTGAGGGCCAGCACGGCGTCCACCACCCGGCGCGACATCAGGCGGAAGTCGCCCACGCCGTCCACCAGTTCGACGTCGACCAGGCGGTTGACGAGCCGGTAGTACAGGCGGGCGGTGAGGGTGCGGGTGAGGCGGTCGCCGGTGCGGGTGCGCCGGGCGATGACCTGGTCGTAGCCCTGCTCGCGCAGCCGGACCATGCGCTCGATCAGCTCGGGCGGGTGCTGGAGGTCGGCGTCCATCACGACGACCGAGTCGCCGGAGGCGTGCCGCAGACCGGCGAGCAGGGCCGCCTCCTTGCCGAAGTTGCGGCTGAAGGAGACGTACCGCACCCGGGAGTCGCACGCGGCGAGTCGCTCCAGCACGGCGAGGGTGCGGTCGCGGCTGCCGTCGTCGACGTAGACGAACTCCATGTCGTGCCCGCGCGGCAGCAGTTCGTCGGCGATCCGCCGGGCCTCCTCGTGGAAGCGCTCGAGGACGAACTCCTCGTTGTAGCAGGGCGCGACGATCGATATCAGCATGACGGATCTCCCCCGGTGCGCGTTCGGAGTGCGCTGGTCACGCGCTCGCGTGGTGGTGTGGTCGGGTGCGGTGCCGGCACACGCCGGCGGCGCACGGCCCGGAGCGTGCCGAGCAGGGCGAGCGTCAGGAGCGAGGCGGCTCCGACGGCCGCCCCCAAGCGCAGCCCGGGCGGACGGAAGACACAGGTCAGTGAGGTGGCGGTGCCGTCCAGGGGGACGGCGATCAGCCCGTGGTAGGACCCGGCCGGACGGAGCGGGCCGCCGCCGGCGGCGCACCGCCAGCCGGCGATCCGGGGGGCGGCCACGACGGCGATCCCCCCGCTGCCGGCGGGCAGTTCGGCGCGCAGCGTGCCGTCGGAGACGGTGACCCGGGTGGCGCCGGTGGCCGTCAGCCGGGCGGCCGCGGCGCGCAGGCGCCCGGTGTCCAGGCAGCCGACGGCGCCGCGCGGGACGCGGCCGGGCCGGTCCGGGGTCAGTCTGACGCGCAGCGGCCCGGAGGCCGGGGCAGGTCCGAGCGGCTCCATGGCGGCGCGGTTGCGCGGGTAGGCGAACCGGAAGCGCGCGTCGGCGCGGGCGCCGTCCAGGCGTGCCGTGCCGGAGAAGCGGGGTGCCCACAGGTACACCTGGCTGCCGGCCGGGCAGACGGCCGTCACCGTCGGACGGGCCAGGGCGTTCCCGGCACCGATCCGGCCGCTGCGGACGGGCCGCCCGGCGTCGTCGCGCACGGTGGTGCGGGGGACGGTGTAGACGCGGCTGCCGAGCAGCAGTTCCTGGTTGCGGTACGGCGACGGCCCGAAGCCGGTCCGTGCGGGGGCGCCGCGCACGGTCACCAGGGGCGGCACGTCCCGGCGGGTCACGGTCGCCGGGCCGCCGTCACCGTCGCGCGGCGGCTTCGACTGGTGCGGGTCCGGCGGGGAGTGCACCCGGGCGCCGACGGAGAAGACGACGTCGGTGACGGGGTTGTCCAGGCTCTGCACGCTCCGGCCGCGCGAGGTCCAGCCGCCGCCGAGCGCGGTGAGGGTGCGGCTGAGGACGTCGGAGGTCAGGCTGCTGTAGTACTGGGCGCCCTGGCCGCCGACCAGCATCGGGTCGTTGGCGACGGTCTGCTCGCGGCCGGGGTCGGTGCGGTACCGGGGCCAGCCGTCGGCCCGGGCGACCGCCGCCTCCTGCCGCTGCTGCCGCTGTCCCCAGGGCGCGTAGTCGTCCAGGTGGGCGAGGCGCATCCGGGTGGCGACCGCCGAGGTGGCGGCGCTCTCGCCGGCTTGTGCGCCCAGCAGGATTACGGCGGCGAGGCCGGCCAGGACCCGAGCGCGCCGTCCGGTGTCGGCGCGGCGCAGCAGGGCGAGGCCGGCGAGGGCGCCCGCGGTGGCGAGCAGCAGAACCGGCCAGGTGTGCGGGCGCACCAGGTCGCTGCGGCTCGCCAGACCCGTGATCAGGGCGAGCAGGGCGGCGGCAGCGGCCAGGACGCGCGGGGGCGGCGGGCCGTACGACAGGGTGTGCCAGGCGGCGATGACCAGCAGCCCGCACAGCACGAAGGCCTGCCGGTAGGGGCTGCCCTGCGGGGTGGCGAAGGCGTGCCAGAGGAGATGGGTGGGCGCCCACTGCAGGGAGAGGGCCACCGCGGCCACGAGCAGGGTCCAGCCGGTGCGCACCCGGGCCGGGACCGCGCGGTGGAACGGCAGGGCGAGGGCGAGCAGCAGGGCGGTCAGGCCGACGTAGAGGGCCGGGGAGCCGAAGCCGTAGGTGGCCGGCAGCAGCCGGGCCAGCAGGTCCTCGCCGGGCACCGGGGCGAAGTCGCGGATCCGGCCCGGGTAGGCGTGCTCGGTGCCGAAGTAGACGACCGTGACCAGCGGGGCGGCGAGGCCCATGCCGAGGGCGGCCGTGAGCGCGGCACGGCCGGCGGCCGCGAGCGCCTGCCGGCGGGGCGGGTGCGCGAGCAGCAGGCGCAGCAGCAGGACCAGGCCGGCGCCGAGGGTGGCCATGTAGGCGGTGTAGAAGTTGGCGGTCCAGGCGAGGGCCACGACGAGGACGCCGAGCACCCGGCGCCGGCCGGCCAGGGCCCATTCGCCGGCCAGGCAGAGCAGGGGAAGGGCGACGAGTCCGTCCAGCCACATGGGGTTGTACGAGGCGTCGGCCAGGCTCCAGCCGCACAGGGCGTAGGAGGCGCCGAGCAGGCCGGCCGCCCACCAGCGCCCGGGCCGCAGGGCCAGGAGCAGGCAGGCCATGGCGGCGCCGGCCGACGCGGTCTTCAGCGCGGTGACCACGTACACCGCGAGGTCGATCTCGTCCCGCGGGAAGAGGGCGACCAGCGGGGCGAACGGGCTGCTCAGATAGGTGCCGAGGTCGGGCAGGAAGCTGGAGCCGTAGCCGGACCGCCAGTCGACGAGGAGCCCGCCGTCGGCGCGGCCGTGCAGCAGGTCCCACAGGTGGGCGTGGAACGGCACGTACTGGTTGCCCAGGTCGTTGACGCTCCGGGTGCGGGGGCCGAACGGGTAGCTGCCCGCGAGGAGGTCGGCGGCGCAGAAGGCGGTGAGGGCGACGGCCGCGGCCAGCAGCGCGGCACGTGCGGTGGCGCGGGGCCCTGAAGGCCGGGTCGAGCGGTCCATTGATCGGCAGGCCCCCAGCGAATTCATTTCCTCGATTTCGCCGGATTAGACGGAACGCATTTCCGGATGGTTGTGCGCTCACCGAAAAGTGGGGCGTCACACTCCGAATACTTCAAACACGTCGTGAATTTATCGGCCGCCAGGGAAACACTGGATTTCGGAAAGGTGTTTTCAAGGTGAATCGATCTCGTGGAAGGCGCGGGCGGCGCGCACTGCGGTCCGGCCTCGCCCCGGAGTGCGCCGCTTGACCTGGAGTGCGCTCCAACTCCTAGCGTTCCGGCAACGGCGGACGGCGGCCGCGTCGAGCGGCGGCCCGGAAGGGATGTACGACATGAGCGAGAGCACCACCCGTGACGAGCGTTTCGCCCGCGGCCTGGAGGTCCTGCGGAAGGTCGACGGCGAGGCCGGGCAGCGGGTCGTCGACTCGCTCGCGGACGTCAGCCCCGAGCTGGGCCACCAGGTCGTCGCCTGGGCCTTCGGGGAGATCTACGACCGGCCCGGACTGGCGCCGCGCGACCGCCAGCTGGTCACGCTGGGCGTGCTCGCGGCGCTCGGCGGCTGCGAGGCCCAGCTCGACGTGCACGTGGGCGCGGCGCTGAACGTGGGCCTCACTCCGGAGGAGATCACCGAGGCGCTGCTGCACTCCGCCGTCTACTGCGGGATGCCGAGGGCGCTGAACGCCACGTTCGCCGCGAAGAAGGTGTTCGCCGAACGCGGGCTGCTGCCGGTGGGACGGCCCGGGGCCGGCTCGTAGACTCGGGGCATGCATGCGCTGACGCCGTATCCGGTCGCGGCGCCGGCCGCGTACGAGGAGGGGGCGGCGATGAGCGGGTTCCGGCCCGTGCCCGACGTGCTGGCCCATCTGGCCGGACGCTGGCGGGTGGAGCGGAGCGTGCGGGACCTGGCGGGCGGGGACGAGGGGCACTTCACCGGGGTCACCGTCTTCGGCCCGCTCGACGGCGGCGGGCTGCTGCACGAGGAGTCCGGGGAGTTCACCTGGCGGGGCGTGACACGGCCGGCCACGCGGACCCTGCGGTTCCTGCCGGGGCGGCGGCCGGGCACGGCGGACGTGCGGTTCGCGGACGGCCGGCCCTTCCACGAGCTGGACCTGACCTCGGGGCGGTACGTTGCCGGCCATCCCTGCGCGGCTGACTTCTACCGGGGCGAGTTCACCGTGACCGACGACGATCGCTGGCGCACGGTGTGGCTGGTGGGCGGGCCGGCCAAGGACCTGTTGCTCACCACGGACTACGTGCGCGAGGGCTGAGCGAGGACGCCGTCCAGACGGAGGTTCCAGCGGCCGGAGCGGCCCGTCACGGTGGTCACCGACAGCGGCCGGACGTCGATGTTCCAGTACGCGGCGGGCGGCGCCTTCAGGGCGTACACCAGGGCCGCGCGGATCACGGAGGGCTCCGCGACCGCGACGATCCGGCCGCCGTCGTCGGCGGGCCGCGTGTCGAGCCAGCCGCCGACCCGGGAGATGAAGGCGAGCAGCGACTCGCCGCCGTGCGGGGTGGAGCGCGGGTCGGCGAGCCAGGCGTCCACCGCCTCCGGCTCACGGGCCATCGCCTCGCCCAGCGTCAGTCCGCGCCAGCGGCCCATGTCGCAGTCGCGCAGGGCGAGCTGGACCAGCGGCGCGTAGCCGAGGGCGTCGCCGGTGGCACGGCTGCGCGGGGTCGGTGAGCAGTAGCGCAGTTCGGCCGCCGACAGCGGCAGCAGGTCCCCGGCGGCGCGCTGCACCTCGTCCCAGCCGGCCTGGTCCAGCGGCCGGTCGTCCTCGAAGCGCTCCGCGAGCAGCGGGGAACTGCGCGCGGCGGCGACGAACGTCACCCGAAGTGGCATGCGGTGATGGTGGGCCTCGGGGGTACGGAGGTCAAGAGGCGCCGTCCGGCTGTTACCGACGGTAAGATCACGCTCACTCGAAGGTGTGCACCATCCACCGCTCAGGGCGGTCGACCGTCCGGAAGCCGAGCCTGGCGTAGACCTCCTGCGCGTCCTCGGTGGCCAGCAGGACGCGGCGCAGCCCGTAGGGCCGCAGGTACTCGCGGATCCGGCCGACGAACGCCGTGCCCACCCCCTTGCCACGCACGGCGGGGTCGACGTACACGTCGGCGAGCCAGGCGAACAGCGCCCGGTCGGTCACCACGCGCGCGTACGCCACCTGCTCCCCCGAGGCCGCGTCGTACACCCCGAAGTTGACCGACTCCGCCATCGCGCGCTCGTGCTTCTCGCGGGGCCGGCCGATCGCCCAGTAGGCGTCGGACGACAGCCAGCCGTGCACGCGGTCCACGTCCACACGGCCGGTGTCGGCGGAGAACTCGAAGCCTTCGGGGAGTTCGGGTGCGTCGCTCATGCCGGCATCCTCACAGTCCGCCGAGGCGGGCGTCGACTCCGTTTCACCGGCCGGACGGCGCGTCGCGGGCCTCGGCGGGCCGGTCAGCGCCTCCGCCGCGGAACACCTCGTCGCAGGCGGCCCGGAGCCGGCGCACCCCCTCCGTGATCTCCCCCGTGCCCGCGACCGCCGCGAAGGTCAGGCGGAGGTGGCCGCCGGGGGGTTCGGCGCTGAAGTAGGGGCGGCCGGGGGCGACGGCCACGCCCGCGCGCAGGGCGGCGGCGGTGAGAGCGGACTCCGCCCCGGGGCCCGGGCCGCCGGCGGCCGCCGTGCCGTCGGGGAGGCGGACCCAGAGGTGATAGCCGCCGGACGGGATGTGGGGCAGGGCGAGTTCGGGCAGACGGCGGGCGAGCTCGGCGGTCATGGCGTCGCGGCGGGCCTTCAGCTCGGCCGACAGGGTCCGCAGATGGCGGGGCCAGGCCGGGGAGCCGACGAGTTCCAGGGCGGCCTCCTGCAGCGGCCGGGGCACGAAGAAGCTGTCCACCACCTGGATGGCGCGCAGGCGTTCCAGCACCGACCCCCGGGCGGCCAGCGCGCTCACCCGGAAGCTGGGCGAGGTCGCCTTGGTCAGCGAGCCGACGTGGACGACGACGCCGTCGGGGTCGTCGGCGGCCAGCGGACGGGGCAGCGGTCCGGCGTCCGCGTGCACCAGGCGGCGCACGAAGTCGTCCTCGACCACGAACGCGCCCGCCGCCCGGGCGATGCCCAGCACCTCGGCGCGGCGGCCCGGGGCGAGGACGGCGCCGGTGGGGTTCTGGAAGAGCGGCTGGCAGACGAAGACCCGGGCGCCGGTGGCCCGGAAGGCGTCGGCGAGCAGGCCCGGGCGGACCCCGTCGGGGTCGACCGGCACCGGGACCGGGCGCAGTCCGGCGGCGCGGGCCAGGGCGAGCATGCCCGGGTAGGTCGGGGACTCGACGAGCACCGGGGCGCCGGGCGGGGCGAGCGCCCGCAGGGCGGTGGCGAGCGCGGACTGGCCGCCGGCGGCGACGAGCACCTCGGCGGCGGTGACGGCGCCGCCGATGCCGCGCGCGAACCACTCCCGCAGCTCCGGCAGCCCCTCGAGCGGCGGCCTGCCCCAGGCGCCCGGGCGCCGCCCGGCCCGGGCCAGGGCGGCGGCCATCGCCCGCTCGGGCTGCAGGGAGGGGTGCGGATAGCCGCCGTTGAACTCCAGGACGCCCGGCGGCGGCGCGGCGAGCGAGACGGTGACGCCGGAGGCGTCCACGGTGCGCGGGACCAGCTCGGCGCCGTCGGCGCTGAGCGCGACCTCCTGCCAGGAGGTGTCCCCGGCGGGCGCGGCCGCGGCGCGCGGCGGTCCGGCCCGGAACGCGCCGGCGCCGGGCCGGGTCACCACCAGGCCCTCGGCGGCGAGCTGCGCGAGGGCCCGGGAGACGGTCACCGGGCTCACCCGGAACCGCTCGACCAGGGCCCGACTGGACGGCAGCTTCCCACCGTACGAGTAGCGGTCCAGCTCGCGGCGCAACCGTTCCGCCAGTTCAGCCACACTGCTACTCTGATCCATGAGAGCACAGAGTAGCGCTACTGCCGCCACCCCGATAGCAGTCACCGCCCCCGCCGCCGAGCGCCGGGCCTTCGGCACCGCGCAGGCCGCGCTCGGCGTCCTCGCCTTCTCCCTCACCTTCCCGGCCACCGCCTGGGGCCTTGAGGGCTTCGGGCCGTGGTCGCTGGTGGCCGTGCGCAGCGTGCTCGCGGCGGTCGTGGCCGGCGGCTGCCTGCTGGTCCTGCGCGTACCGCTGCCCGAGCGCCGGCACCTGGCGGGTCTCGCGGTCGTCGCCGCCGGGGTGGTGTTCGGCTTCCCGCTGCTGACCACGCTGGCCCTGCAGACCTCCACCACCGCGCACGCCGCCGTGGTCGTCGGCCTGCTGCCGCTGACCACCGCCGTCTGCTCGGCACTGCGCACGGGCCACCGCCCGGCACGGCGGTTCTGGGCCGCGGCGCTCGCGGGCGCGGCGGCCGTGGTCGCCTTCACCGTCGGCCAGAGCGGCGGCGCGCTCACGCTCGCCGACGGCTATCTGTTCGGGGCGCTGCTGGTGTGCGCGGCCGGGTACACCGAGGGCGGCAGGCTGGCCCGGGTGATGCCCGGCTGGCAGGTCATCGGCTGGGCGCTGGTGCTGTGCCTGCCGCTCAGCGTCCCGGCCACCGCGCTGGCCCTGTCGTACGAGCCGGTGCGGCTGACCGCGCACGGGGTGGCGGGTCTGCTGTGGGTGGCGCTGGGCTCGCAGTTCCTCGGGCTGGTGGTCTGGTACCGGGGCATGGCGGCCATCGGCATCCCGAAGGCCAGCCAGTTGCAGTTGGCCCAGCCGCTGCTCACACTGGTGTGGTCGGCGCTGCTGCTGGGCGAGAACCTCACGGCGGCCGCTCCCCTGACCGCCGTCGCCGTGCTCGTGTGCATCGCCGTCACCCAGCGGTCGTGACGTGAGGAGGGCCTGCCGATGCATGCATCCGTGGGAGACCAGCTTGTCCAGCACGGCCGGGTTGTCGGCCAGCACGACCACGTGTCGGTAGTCGTCGAGGTGATGGGCTCGGAGGGCAGCCCGCCCTACCGCGTCCGCTTCCCGGACGGACACGAGGCCGTGATGTCCCCCGGCCCGGACTGCCAGATCAAGCACAAGGAGAAGGAACAGCAGATCTGATTCAGCGCGGGGTTCTCGCCGGCTGCCGGTAGTGGTCGGCGACCACCCGTGCCATCGCGCCGATCGGGTCCGCCGCCACCTCCTTGGCCGCGAAGAAGACGTGCCCGCGCACCTGCGGGTAGCGGGCGGCGAGCGTGAGGTGCCGGGACAGCTCGACGGGGTCCTGCCACTGCGAGGGCTGCCCCGCCGCCCCCGCTTTGTAGAGCGCCTCCCCGACGTACAGCCGGGTGCCGGTGCCGCGGGCCACCTCCGCCCACCAGTCCACCAGGGTCGCGTAGTCGGCGGCGGCGAAGCCGATGTTCCAGTAGAGCTGCGGGACGATGTAGTCGATCCAGTGGTTCCGCACCCAGGCGCGGGTGTCCGCGTGCAGGTCGTCGTACGTCTGCACGCCCGCCCGGGTGTCCGAGCCGAGCGGGTCGGTCGTGGCGTTGCGCCACACCCCGAAGGGGCTGATCCCGAACCGGGTGCCGGGCCGCACCCGCCGGATGCCGGCCGCCGTCTCCCGCACCAGCCGGTCGATGTTGTCCCGGCGCCAGTCCGCCCGGGCGGCGAAGTCGCCGCCGTACCGGTCGTAGGAGGCGTCGTCGTCGAAAGTCTGGCCGGCGACCGGGTAGGGATAGAAGTAGTCGTCGAAGTGGACGGCGTCGACCGGGTACCTGGCCACCGCGTCCAGCATGGCCCGCTGCACGAAGGCGCGGACCTCGGGCAGGCCCGGGTCGTAGTAGAGCTTGCCGCCGTACGGCACCACCCAGTCCGGGTGCAGCCGGGCCGGGTGCGACGCGGCCAGCCGGCCGAGGTCGGTGTGGTTGGCGACACGGTACGGGTTGAACCAGGCGTGCAGTTCCAGGCCGCGGGCGTGGGCCTCGCGCACGGCGGTGCCCAGCGGGTCCCAGCCGGGGTCCTGGCCCTGGGTGCCGGTGAGGTACTGGGCCCACGGCTCGTACGGCGAGGGCCACAGGGCGTCCGCCGTCGGGCGGACCTGGAGGATCACCGTGTTGAGCCGGTCCCGGACCGCCCGGTCCAGATGGGCGATCAGCTCCGCGCGCTGCTCGGCGGCGGTGAGGCCCGGCTTCGAGGGCCAGTCGCGGTTCGCCACCGTGGCGATCCACACGCCCCGCATCTCGGCGGCCGCGCCGTGTCCGCCCGCCGCGCCGCGCCCGGCGTCCGCGCCCGGCCGACCGGGCGCCGCCGACGCGCCCTGGGCCCCGGCCGTCTGGGCCGCCGCAAGCGTCGTCAGCGCCGCCGCGGCGAACGCCCGGCGTGAGATCCGCCCCATGTCCCGCACCCCCACACGCTACGGATCCGCGCCTTCACGGATCGTTCCGCGCCCCAGGATGCCCCCACCCGCGCGATCGATCATCGATACTTGACGGTAACGTGCACGATCGGAGCAGGCCGCCGACCCGGAGTCCTGCCACACCCGGACAAAGCCGGAGAACCAGCGAAGGGGACGATGTGACCGACATCGAGCGCGTCGGAGTCGTGGGCTGCGGCCAGATGGGCGCGGGCATCGCCGAGGTGTGCGCCCGCGCGGGACTGGACGTGAAGGTCGCCGAGACCACCGGCGAGGCCCTGGAGATCGGCCGTACCCGGCTGCTCAACTCTCTGGCCAAGGCCGCCGAGCGCGGCAAGATCTCCGAGGAGGAGCGGGACGCCACGCAGGCGCGGCTGAGCTTCACCACGGACCTCGGCGAGTTCGCCGACCGCGACCTGGTGATCGAGGCCGTGGTGGAGAACGAGCAGGTGAAGACCGAGATCTTCCAGGTGCTCGACCAGGTGGTGACCCGCCCGGACGCGATCCTCGCCTCCAACACCTCCTCCATCCCGCTGGTGAAGCTGGCGGTGTCCACCTCGCGGCCCGACCACGTCGTCGGCGTCCACTTCTTCAACCCGGCCCCGGTGCAGAAGCTGGTGGAGCTGATCCCGGCGCTCACCACCTCCGAGGGCACCCTCAGCCGGGCCCAGGCCTTCGCCGAGAAGCTGCTCGGCAAGCACGCGATCCGCGCCCAGGACCGCTCGGGCTTCGTGGTCAACGCGCTGCTGGTGCCCTACCTGCTGTCCGCGATCCGGATGTTCGAGTCCGGCATCGCCAGCCGCGAGGACATCGACAACGGCATGGAGATGGGCTGCGCCCACCCGATGGGCCCGCTGAAGCTGTCGGACCTGATCGGCCTGGACACCATCGTCTCCATCGCCAACTCCATGTACGCCGAGTACAAGGAGCCGCTGTACGCCGCTCCCCCGCTGCTCCAGCGCATGGTCGAGGCGGGCCGGCTCGGCCGGAAGACGGGATCGGGCTTCTACAGCTACTGATTACCCTCCGCGACGCACGTGGGCCCGGCACCGGTCATCGGTGCCGGGCCCGTCTGTTTCACACGCCGTGTGCGCGCCGGGCCCGCATATGCCCTTCGCACACGCTCCCCACGCGCTCACCAGCCGAGTTGACTCTGCATGCGCATGCAAGAGGTGCGGAACCACCTCGTCCGACTACGGAAAGGAGTGGACCCGTGAGCGCCGAACCGGAGCATCCCGTGGTCCATGGTGAACTCGCAGAGTTACGGCGCCGCCTCGACGTGGCGTACGCCCGCGTCGAGGGAGGCCTGGCCCTGCTCAGCCATCGCGCCGAGGAGACCGCCAAGGAGGTGGACGACCTGCACACGCGCATGACCTCGCTGGAGCACGCGCGCTGGCCCCTGCCGTCGCTGGCCGTCCTCACCGCCCTCGGGGCGCTCGTCGTGACGGTCTGGCAGGCGCTGGCCCGTTAGCCGGCCCGGTCGTCGGCGAGCCTCATGTGGTGCAGCAGGAGTAACGCGGCCGCCATGTTGGCGGCCGGGACCTCCCCCCGGGCGATGAGGTCGGGGACGACCTTGAGCGGGACCCACTCCCGGCGGTCCGACTCGAAGTCGTCGACGGGGTGTCCGACGTACTCGCCTCGGTCGGACCAGTAGATGTGGTGCCGGGCGTCGGTGAGGCCGTTGGACGGCTCCACGCTCATCAGGTGGTGCAGCGGTCCCGGCCGCCAGCCGGTCTCCTCCTCCAGTTCCCTGGCGGCCGCGCTCGCGATGTCCTCGCCGTCCTCCACCACCCCGGCGGCCAGTTCCCAGCCCCAGCTGTCGGTGATGAAGCGGTGCCGCCACAGCAGCAGGACCTCGTTGGCCTCGTTGACGACCGTGGCGACGGCGACCGGCCGCAGCCGGATCAGGAAGTGGTCGAGATGCCGGCCGTCCGGCAGCTCCACATCTGCGAGGTTGACGCTGAACCAGCGGTTCTCATACACAGTTTGTTCGTTCTGTTTCGTCCACTGCACGGTTCTGCCACCTTCCACCGAGTAAGGGGCAATATCGCAGCAGGGGCTGTGCAACTGCAGTGCGCCTACAGCGGTACGCGCAGTGCTCCGTCGATGAGTTCGGCTGCCTCGGCGGTCCCGGCCGAGCCGCAGCGAGCCAGGTGCTCGCGCACCGCGCGGAGTCTGTCGCGCAGTCGCTGGGACTCCATTCCGCGCGCCTGCTCGGCCATCTGCACCGCCGTGGCCACCGCCTTGTCGGCGTTGCCCTGGCGCAGCTCGATGGTGCTGAGCATGGCGAGCCGGTGCACCCGGCCGCGGTCGTGCGCGGGGTTGTCCACCGCGGCCGCCGCGTGCTCCCGGGCGGCGGCCAGTTCACCGAGGCTCAACAGCGCCTCGGCCACCTGGACGTTGACCAGGCCGGGCTGCACGTAACCGGTCTCGTCGGGCTCGTACCCGCGCCGGATGCGGTCGGCGGCCGTCTCGGCCCGGCGGATGCAGGACAGGGCGCTGCCGGAGTCGCCGAGGTGGGCGTAGGCCTTGGCCTGCATCGCGTACAGGTCGGAGGCGAGCGCCGGGGTGATGTGCTTGCCGGCAGCGCGCAGGGCGGCCTCGGCGAACGCCACCGCCTGCCGGTACTCCCGCATGAACAGCGCCTGGTTGACCAGCAGCGCGATCACGTAGGCGCCGAGTCCGCGGTCCCCGCTGGCCTTCGCGAGGCGCAGCGCCTGGTGGAAGTAGCGCTGGGCCAGGCCGTGCGCGTCGGAGTCGTAGGCGCAGATGCCGGCGATCGCCACCAACCCGCCGGTGGCCCGGTGCAGTTGGCGTCCGGTGGCGTCCGTGTAGCCGCCGCGCAGCAGCGGGGCCGCCTCGGCGTTGAGGAAGCCGACGATCCGCGCCCGGGTCGCGACGCCGCCCGCCTTCCGGTACATCTGCTCGTAGTGGGTGCGGGCCGCGCGCAGCAGTTCGAGGTCGGCCGCGGTGACCCGGTGGCGGCCGCCCCGCGAGACGTCCACGTCCTCGGGCGGGTTCTCCCACTCCCACACCGGCATGACGGCGGGGGTGCCGGTGACGGCGGGCGCGCCGAGCACGTGCGGGCGCTGCTGTTCGTCCGAGCGCCACAGCGCGGTGGCCCGCTCCACGAAGCCGGACAGCGAGCCGGTGTGCGGGGTGCTGGGCTCGCCGGGCACGCCCAGGCCGATGTCGTCCAGGGTGACCGGCCGGTGCAGCCGGCCGGCGAGCACCTCGCAGATCAGGTCGGGCACCTGGCCGCGCGGCCGCTGGCCCTTCAACCACCGTGCCACGGCGGTGTGTTCGTAACGCAGCGCGAGGCCCCGTCCACGGCCGGCCTGGTTCACATGGGCGGCGAGACCGGCGTGCGAGATCCCCGCCTCGTCCAGGATCGCGTCGAGCAGAGTGTTGGGCTGCATGGGTGCCCCCCGAATGGCCTGTGTCCGTCAGCGTAGTGGTCCGGACTTCACACGGGGTGTGAACCGAGTGCGCGCACCCGGGCTGTGCGCGCACTGTCGCGGAGCGTGGTGCTGCCGGTTGACTGGACGTCCGGCCAAGCCGCCGGCTCCCCCTCAAAAAGCGGTGGCTTGGCCGGGTCGCCCTCCGGCGGTTCGGGGCGGTGGGCGAAGCGAACGGACCGGCCCCCCGAGGGGGCCGGTCCGTTGCCCGCCGGCCGGCGGACGAACCGGGTCGGCGGGCCGAGTCGAGGCGGATCAGCCGCGCAGCACGGCTCCGGTCCGCTCGCCCGCGAGGGCGACCGCCGCGTCGCGGGCCGCGGACGCCTCGTCCACGGTCAGCGTCCGGTCACCCGCGCGGAAACGCAGCGCGTAGGCCAGGGACTTGCGGCCCTCGCCGAGCTGGTCCTCGTTCTCGTACACGTCGAACAGCCGGATGGACTCGAGCAGTTCGCCCGCGCCCTCGCGCAGCGCGGCCTCCACCTCGGCGGCGGGGACCGGCCTGTCGACCACGAGGGCGACGTCCTGCGTGGCCACCGGGAACGTGGAGATGCTCGGCGCCTGCGGGACGCCGTCGCCGACCGCCTCCAGGGCGTCCAGGTCCAGCTCCATGGCGCAGGTGCGCTCGGGCAGGCCGAGCGCCTTGAGGACCCGCGGGTGCAGTTCGCCCGCGTGGCCCACGACCCGCTCCGTGCCGTCGGCGACGACGGCCAGCTCGGCGCAGCGGCCCGGGTGCCAGGGGCCGTACTGCCCCTTGCGCACGATCAGGTCCGCACCGGCCTCCCGGGCGACGGCGCGGCCGGCCTCGATCGCGTCGGCCCAGTCGGCCGGGCGGCCCTTGCCCCACCAGCCGGCCTGCTCGCGGGCGCCCGCGAGCACCACGGCGACGTGCCGGGGCTGCTCGGGCAGCGCGCCGTCGAGCGACGCGATCTCCTCGTCCGTCGGGCGGCGGTCCACGGACAGGTGCACGCCGGCGTGCTGCTCCTCGCGCGGCTGGAACACCAGCCCCGTCTCGAACAGGGCCAGGTCGTGCGAGCCGCGGCCGTCGTTGCGCCGCAGGGCGCCCAGCAGGCCGGGCAGGAGCGTCGTACGGAGCGCGGGCTCCTCGTCGTTGAGCGGGTTGGCCAGCTTCACCACGCGGCGGGCCGGGTCACCGGAGTCCAGGCCGAGCTGGTCGAAGACCTGCTCACCGACGAACGGGTAGTTCGGCGCCTCGACGTAGCCGGCGCCGGCCAGCGCGCGGCCGACCCGGCGGTGCAGCCGCTGGCGGTGGGTCAGGCCGCGGCCCGAGGGCGGCTTCGGCAGCGTGGAGGGCAGGTTCTCGTAGCCCTCGAGGCGGATGACCTCCTCGGCCAGGTCGTTGGCCTCGGTGAGGTCGGGCCGCCAGGACGGGACCGTGACGACCAGCTCGTCCTGGCCCTCGACGGCGCAGCCGATCTCCTGCAGCCGGCGCACCACGGTCTCGCGGCCGTAGTCCACGCCCGCGACCCGGTCCGGGTGGCCGGCGGGCATCGTGACGGTCCGCGGGGCGGTGGGCGCGACGACCTCGGTGACGCCGGCCTCGGCCGTGCCGCCCGCGAGCAGCACCAGCAGGTCCACGGTGCGCTGCGCGGCGGCCGCGGCGGCCTGCGGGTCGACGCCCCGCTCGAAGCGGCGGGAGGCCTCGGAGGACAGCTTGTGGCGGCGGGCCGTACGGGCGATCGAGACGGCGTCGAAGTGGGCGGCCTCGATGACCACGTCGGTCGAGGCGTTCACCCCGTTCTCGGTGTCCTCGTGGTCGGCGATCTCCGTGTTGGCGCCGCCCATGACGCCGGCCAGGCCGATCGGGCCGCGCTCGTCGGTGATGACCAGGTCCTCGGAGTGAAGCGTGCGCTCGACGCCGTCGAGGGTGACGAGCTTCTCGCCCTCCTCGGCCCGGCGCACGCCGATCGTGCCCTGGACCAGGCTGCGGTCGTAGGCGTGCAGCGGCTGGCCCAGCTCCATCATCACGTAGTTCGTGACGTCGACGGCGAGCGAGATCGGGCGCATGCCGACCTTCTGCAGCCGGCGCCGCAGCCAGATCGGGGAGCGCGCCTCCGGGCTCAGGCCGGTGACGGTGCGGGCGGTGAAGCGGTCGCAGCCGACCGGCTCCGCGACCTGCACCGGGTAGCCGAAGGCGTTCGGGGCGGGCACGTCGAGCAGGGCCGGGTCGCTGAGCGGCAGGCCGTAGGCGATGGCGGTCTCGCGGGCGACGCCGCGGATGGACAGGCAGTCGCCGCGGTTGGCGGTGACGGCGATGTCCAGCACCTCGTCGACGAGCTGGAGCAGCTCGATGGCGTCCTTGCCGACCTCGGTCTCCGGCGGCAGCACGATGATGCCGTGGGTGCCGTCGTCGCCCATGCCCAGCTCGTCGCTGGAGCAGATCATGCCGTGGGACGTCTTGCCGTACGTCTTGCGGGCGGCGATGGAGAAGCCGCCGGGCAGCGTCGCGCCGGGCAGGACCACGACGACCTTGTCGCCGACGGCGAAGTTCCGGGCGCCGCAGACGATCTCCTGGGGCTCGCCGGTGCCGTTGGCGGTGCCGACGTCGACGGTGCAGAAGCGGATCGGCTTCTTGAAGCCCTCCAGCTCCTCGATGGTCAGCACCTGGCCGACGACGAGCGGCCCCTTGAGGTCGGCGCCGAGCTGCTCGACGGTCTCCACCTCGAGGCCGGCCGAAATGAGCTTGGCCTGGACGTCACGGCCGGTTTCGGTCGCCGGCAGGTCGACGTACTCCCGCAGCCAAGAAAGCGGGACCCGCATCAGATCTCCATCCCGAACGGCCGGGTGAACCGGACGTCACCCTCGACCATGTCTCGCATGTCTTCGACGTTGTGGCGGAACATCAGCATCCGCTCGATGCCGAACCCGAAGGCGAACCCGCTGTACTTCTCCGGGTCGACGCCGCAGGCGGCCAGCACCTTGGGGTTGACCATGCCGCAGCCGCCGAGCTCGATCCAGCCCTCGCTGGAACAGGTGCGGCAGGGCCGGTCGGGGTTGCCCACGGACTCGCCGCGGCAGACGTAGCACACCATGTCCATCTCGGCGGACGGCTCGGTGAACGGGAAGAAGTTCGGACGCAGCCGGGTCTTCATGCCCTCGCCGAACAGCGACTGGACCATGTGGTCCAGGGTGCCCTTGAGGTCGGCCATGGTCAGGCCCTCGTCGACGGCGAGCAGCTCGACCTGGTGGAAAACCGGGGTGTGGGTGGCGTCCAGCTCGTCGGTGCGGTACACGCGGCCGGGGCAGATCACGTAGACCGGCAGCTCACGGCTGAGCAGCGAGCGGATCTGCACGGGCGAGGTGTGGGTGCGCAGCACGACACCGGAGTCGGCGGTGCCGTCCGGGCCGGTCACGAAGAACGTGTCCGCCTCGCCGCGGGCCGGGTGGTCCGGGCCGATGTTGAGGGCGTCGAAGTTGAACCACTCGGCCTCGACCTCGGGGCCCTCGGCGACCTCGTAGCCCATGGCGACGAAGACGTCCTCGATGCGCTCCGAGAGCGTGGTCAGCGGGTGCCGGGCGCCCGCCGGGACGCGGTCGTAGGGCAGCGTGACGTCGACGTCCTCCTCGACGAGCACGCGGGCGTCCCGCTCGGCCTCGAGCTCGGCCTGGCGGGCGGCGAGCGCCTTGTTCACGGCGCCGCGGGCCATGCCGACGCGCTTGCCGGCGTCGGCCTTGGCGTGCGGGGGCAGGGCGCCGATCTCGCGGTTGGCGAGGGCCAGCGGGGAGGCGGGGCCGGTGTGGGCGACCTTGGCCTCGTGGAGCGCGTCGAGGGAGTCCGCGGCGGCGAAGGCGGCGAGCGCCTCGTCCCGCATGCGCTCGATCTCTTCCGGTTTCAACGCCTCGACCTCGACAGGGTCGTACGACTTATTCGGTGCCGACATCTCTTCCCGTGCTTCCGATTGGCTGGCGGACGGTCCCCGTCACCGGCTTCGAGCCGGCTGTGGCTCTCTGCGGGCCGTGTGCAGGACACAAAGGTGCCAAAGGCCGATTCTAACGGGGTGGGGCTGGACGAATGGCCCGTGGGCCGCTAGGCGAGATACGCCGGCGTGCACACGGGCAGCGTAAATCGGAACTCGGCGCCGCCGCCGGGGGCGCGGCCGACCGTGATGGTGCCCCCGTGGGCCTCGACGATGCCCTTGACGATGTACAGCCCGAGGCCCGTGCCGCCGCGCTTGCTGCCCCGCCAGAAGCGGGTGAAGACGCGGTTCATGGACTCCTCCGGGATGCCGGGCCCCTCGTCGCTCACGGTGACCGACGTGGCCGTTTCCTCGCCCTCGCGCGGGGACGGCGCGGACGTGATGTCAATGGTGACGGTTCCCTCGCCGTGCCGCACCGCATTTTCCAGCAGGTTGCTCAGCACCTGGTCGACCTTGTCGGGGTCGGCCCACAGGGCGGGCAGCGGCTGCTCGACGCGGAGCAGGAAGCGGTCGGCCCGCTGGCCGGCGGCGACGTAGGCCTGGATGTGCCGCCCGACGGCGGCGCCGATGTCGACGGGCTGCCGGCGCACCTCGAGCCGCCCGCTGTCGATCCGGGAGATGTCCAGCAGCTCGGCGATGAGGCGGGTGACGCGGTCGGCGTCGGCGTCGACGGTCTCCAGCATCAGCCGCTTCTGGTCGTCGGTGAAGCGTTCCCACTTGGCGAGGAGCGTGGCGGTGAAGCCCTTCACGGAGGTGAGCGGGGAGCGCAGCTCATGGGCGACCGTCGCTATCAGCTCGGCGTGGCTGCGCTCGGTGCGGTGCCGGGCCTCGGTGTCCCGCAGGGAGACGACCACTGCGCGCACCGGTCCGAGGGGTTCGTCGCGCACGTACCGCGCGGAGACCAGCACCTCCCGTCCGCCGGGCAGCAGCAGGTTGCGCTCGGGCTGCCGGACCCGGATGGCGAGGCCCCCGTAGGGGTCGGTGAGCTGCCACCAGCGCCGCCCCTCCAGGTCCTCCAGGGGCAACGCCTTCTCCAGACGGCGGCCGAGCGCGTCCTCGGCGCGCAGCGCGGTGATGCGCTCGGCGGCGGCGTTGAAACAGGTCACGCGGCCGTTCTCGTCCGCGGTCACCAGGCCGTCGGGCAGCTCGTCGGGGTCGATGCCGGGGCCGGTTCCGGCGCGGCCGGCGTGCCGGGGCGCGGAGCCGCGGCGCACGTCGCGCCCGTCCGGCGCGGTGCCGCTGCCGACCACCCTCATCCGCGTACCCCACCTCTCAGCCGGCGCAGGGCCCCGAACTGGCCACCCTACTAGCTCTGGGTGACGGAGCGGCACCCCGCGGAGGCGCGCTGGGCGCGCGCCGACGCGTAGAGACATACGGCGGCGGCGGTGGCGAGGTTCAGGCTCTCGGCCTTCCCGTGGATGGGGACGCGGACGACGGCGTCGGCCAGCGCGCGGGTCTCCTCCGGGAGCCCCCAGGCCTCGTTGCCGAACACCCAGGCAGTGGGGCCGCCCATGGTGCCCTTGTCCAGTTCCTCGTCCAGGTCGCGGTCGCCCGCTCCGTCGGCGGCGAGGATGCGCACCCCGGCGTCCTTCAGTCCCCCGACGGCCCGCTCGACGGGCACGCCGACGGCGACGGGCAGGTGGAACAGGGAGCCGACGGAGGCGCGGACGGCCTTGGGGTTGTACAGGTCGACGGAGGCGTCGGTGAGGACAACGGCCTCGGCGCCGGCGGCGTCGGCGCAGCGCAGCACGGTGCCGGCGTTGCCCGGGTCGCGCACGTGGGCGAGCACGGCGACCAGCCGGGGCCGGGCGGCCAGGACGTCCTCGAAGGGGGTGTCCAGGAAGCGGCAGACGCCGACCAGGCCCTGCGGGGTGACGGTGGTGGAGATGTCGGCGATGACGTCCTCGGAGGCGAGGTGCACCCGGGCGCCGGCCTCGCGCGCCGCCCCGACGATGTCGGCGTACCGCTCCGCGGCCTCGACGGTGGCGAACAGCTCGACGAGCGTGGGCGTCCCGTCCACCCGGTGCCCGGCGGCCTCCCGCACGGCCTGCGGCCCCTCCGCGAGGAACAGCCGGTCCTTCCCCCGGAAGTTCCGCTTGCCGAGCCGCCGGGCGGCGGCGACACGAGCGGACCGGGGCGAGATCAGCTCGGGGCTGACGGGGGGCATCTTCTTCTTCACCTTCAGGAGAACCTCGACGCACGGTTCCATCCACCGCGCCGGCAGGGAACAGCGCCCCCCAAGGGGCGCGGGGAACTGCGCGACCAGCCACGACGGGCCCGCAGTCGAACGAATCGCTCCGCCGGGCAACAGCAGGACCCGCAGGCCGTCACGGCCTGCGGGTCCATGAGCCGGCCTAGAGCCAGCGCGGCGTCACGCGGCCTTCGGCGCGTTGACGTCGCTCGGCAGAGCCTTCTGGGCGACCTCGACCAGCGCGGCGAACGCGTTGGCGTCGTTGACGGCCAGCTCGGCGAGGATCTTGCGGTCCACCTCGACGTTGGCGGCCTTCAGACCCTGGATGAAGCGGTTGTAGGTCATGCCGTTGGCGCGGGCAGCGGCGTTGATGCGCTGGATCCACAGCTGACGGAAGTCGCCCTTGCGCTTCTTGCGGTCGTTGTAGTTGTAGACCAGCGAGTGGGTGACCTGCTCCTTGGCCTTGCGGTACAGGCGCGAACGCTGACCGCGGTAGCCGGAGGCCTGCTCGAGGATCGCCCGGCGCTTCTTGTGGGCGTTGACTGCCCGCTTGACGCGTGCCACTTCTTAACTCCTTGTAGCGGGGCCGCGGGGGGTGCTCACGCGGCCCGGAAACGAATGGGTCCCGGTCCAGACGTACGGCGTCGCTGGGCGACGCCGTACGTCACTTGCCGAGAAGCTTCTTGATCTTCGCGGCGTCGCCCGGGGCCATCTCGGCGTTGCCGGTGAGGCGACGCGTCACACGGGACGACTTGTGCTCGAGCAGGTGGCGCTTGCCGGCGCGCTCACGGAGCACCTTGCCGGAGCCGGTGATCTTGAAGCGCTTGCTGGCACCGCTGTGCGACTTGTTCTTCGGCATAGCGCCGTTCTCTCCTCGTCGGTGGCGCTCCGGTGCCCGGTCGTGAAAACCGGGCACGGTGGAGCGTCGCTCTTGTTTCGGTTACATCCTCGGGGACTCGCGTCCCCCGGGATCACGCCTCGGCAGGTTCCTCGGACGGCGCCTCGGCCTCGAGACCGGCCTCGGCGGCGTTCTGCGACTTGCCGGGGTTGGCCTTCGCGTCGGCCTTGCGGGCTTCCTGCGCCTGGCGAGCCTCGGCCATCGCCTCGGTCTTCTTCTTGTGCGGACCGAGGACCATGATCATGTTTCGGCCGTCCTGCTTCGGGTTCGACTCCACGAAACCGAGGTCCTGGACGTCTTCCGCGAGACGCTGCAGCAGTCGGTAGCCCAGCTCGGGGCGGGACTGCTCGCGGCCACGGAACATGATCGTGATCTTGACCTTGTCGCCCTGCTTGAGGAACCGGACGACGTGACCCTTCTTGGTGTCATAGTCGTGCGGGTCGATCTTCGGCCGGAGCTTCATCTCCTTGATGACCGTGTGCGCCTGGTTCTTGCGCGCCTCACGGGCCTTCATGGCCGACTCGTACTTGAACTTCCCGTAGTCCATGAGCTTGCACACGGGCGGACGGGCGTTCGCCGCGACCTCGACCAGGTCCAGGTCGTACTCCTGCGCAAGCTCCAGTGCCTTGGCCAGCGGGACGATGCCCACCTGCTCGCCACTGGGACCGACGAGTCGCACCTCGGGAACGCGAATCCGGTCGTTGATGCGGGGCTCGGCGCTGATGGATCCTCCTCGGTAGCACCACGCGACCGCCTGGCGGACAGCCGCGTATGTCTGTTTCGACAGACCTAACCGCTCCGAGGCACAAAAAATGCCCCGGCCGATCACAGGCGGGGCTCCATGGCTACCGGAGCACCGCCGCGGGGACCGCGGGGCGCGATTTCGGACGGCTCCATCGTCCGTACGGAACGATGGGGGCCGTCTGACCGGGTGACCCGCCGTCCCGGAGGGCGGTCGGGTGGGAAGTCGGAGCCTCCACTTGTGGGCCGGGCACAGCGTGTCCGGCCGGTCGACATCAAGGTTAGCAGGATCGCTTGACAAGGGCTAATTGAGGAGGCGTGCCGGGGAACGCCTATCGTGTGGGGCATGAGTGACACCCCTCCTGAGTCCCCCGACTTCGACGCGATGACCCGGGACATCGCCGAGGTCCCCGCCGTCGAGGTGATCGTGACGGTCGCCGTCAACCTGATGAGCGCCGCCGCCGTGAAGCTCGGGCTGAGCGAGGAGGGCGAGAAGTACAAGGACCTGGACGAGGCCCGGAAGCTGATCGGCGCGCTCGCCGGCCTGCTGGACGCGAGCGCCACCGAGGTCAGCTCCTTCCACGCCGCCCCGCTGCGGGACGGCCTGAAGTCGCTGCAGCTCGCGTTCCGCGAGGCCTCGATCGTGCCGGACGAGCCGGGCCAGGGCCCCGGCGAGAAGTACACCGGCCCGGTCTACGGCTGACCCCGGCCCGTCCGGTACGCGGTCCGCGTACTCAATCCCGTACGAACAAGGGCTCGCCCGGAGGCGTGGTCCCGGCCGGCAGCAGTGCCAGGTCGAGGCCGCGCACCAGGCGGGCCCTCAGCGTCTCGTCGGCGGCCAGCCGCGCGGCGACCGCGCGGGCGGCCTCGGCGGGCGGAGCGGCCGGGTCGAGGACGAGGACCAGGGTGCCGTCGGCCTGACCGGGACCGAGGTGGGCGCGCAGGACCGCCGGCTCGGCGGCCACCGCCCCGCGCACGGCGCCGAGGACGGCCGGGTCGGTGAGCGGGTCGGTGCTGGTGCGGCCCTCGGCCAGGGCCAGCAGCGCCGGGCCGGTCAGTTCGAACGGCACCGGTCCGGCCAGGTCGAGCACGACCGTGTCCGCCTTCTCGTGCGCGGCGGCCTCGAGCGCCTGGTGCAGGGGCACGGCGACGGGCCGGGCCGCCGGGTCCCAGCGGGCCAGGGACTCGGTGGAGGTGAAGGCGGGCAGCGCGGTGCGGTCGCCCGCCTTCAGCGTCGGCACCGCCATGTCGCTGGTCTTCTCGCGGCGCAGGCCGCCCTCCCGTCTCCCGCCACCACCCTTCCGAGGAGCTTCGCGCCCCTCTTGACTGTCCTCCTCGACCTCCCCGAGCACGGCGACCACGGGCACCAGCAGCCGGGCGCCCTTCAGCGCCGCGAGGACCGGGCCCACGGCCGTACGGTCTCCCGCCCAGGCGGCGAGCGCGGCGCTCAGCCGGGGGTCGGCGGAACCGTCGTCGTCGGAGTAGCCGGAGTCGGGAATGTTCTTCTTCGCCACGGTCCCGACCCTATCGGCAGGCAGGCTGCGTGCCCGTCCCGGCCCGGGAGCCGGATCCACAGGGGATCCGTTGGTTCGCTGACGTGGTTCTCAGGTGCGTCCGACGGAGCGCACAGCGGCCGCCCCGAGCATCGCGGGCATGAAGTCCTCCCCGTCCGGCCGCCGTGGCCGCCGTTCTCGCCGCCCGCTGCTGTTCGCCGTCCTGGCCGTGGTGGCGACGGGCGGGATGACGGCGGGCGGCACGGTCTGCGTGACGACCCGGGCGCACTCCGGTGCCAGGACCGGGCCGTCGGCCCCTTCGCCGCCGGCCTCGGCCTCGGCCGCGGCGGGTGAGGAGGCGGCGGAGAGCACGGCACAGCCGGTGACGGTGGACCGGGAGGCGCTGCTGGCGCGGGCCATGGCGTCGGTGACGGTGCCGCCGGGGGCCCGGGTGTCGGCGGCGGTGCTGGCGACGGGCTCCGGGCAGAGCGCCGCGTACGGGACGGACGCCTTCGACACGGCGAGCATCGTCAAGGTGGACGTCCTGGCCGCGCTGCTGCTCCAGGCGCAGGACGCCGGCCGGGAGCTCACCGCGTCGGAGCGGGCGTACGCCACGAAGATGATCGAGAACAGCGACAACACGTCCGCGACCGCGCTGTGGCGCGCGATCGGCCGGGCCGGGGGGCTGGACGCCGCGAACGAGCGGTTCGGGCTCACGCACACCTCGGGCGGTGACGGCGACCTGTGGGGGCTGACCCGGACCACCGCGGCCGATCAGCTCGTGCTGCTGCGGCAGGTCTTCGGAGAGGACTCGGAGCTGAGCGCCGCCTCGCGCGCGTTCGTGCGGAAGCTGATGGGCTCCGTGCAGGCCGACCAGCAGTGGGGGGTGTCGGCCGCCGGTTCCTCGTGGGCGCTGAAGAACGGGTGGCTGGCGCGCAGCACGACCGGGCTGTGGGACGTGAACAGCGTCGGGCGGGTGACGGCGGACGGTGCCGGGTACCTGGTGGCGGTGCTGTCGCGCGGGGCCGCCACGCAGGCCGAGGGGATCGCGCTGGTGGAGGCGGCCGCCGAGGCGGCGGTGTCGGCCTTCGCGGCCGCCTCCCCGGGGACCGCGTCCGCCGGGTCGTGAGCCGGGTCAGCCGTACGCCAGGCTCAGCGCCAGGTAGCAGGCGAAGGTGGACAGGACGTAGTAGGCGGCGGAGGCGGCCGGCCAGCGCGGGGCGCGCGCCCGGAAGAAGCGCCAGCCGGCCCGGGCGGGCAGCAGCAGCGGCAGCAGGGCCAGCGGCGCCAGCAGGGCCTCCGGGCGGGCCTGCGTGACCAGCAGCAGCACCGACAGCACCGGGGCGGCGAGCGCCACGGCGACCGTGCCGCCGAGGCCGAGGGTGCTGACGTAGCTGCGCTCGCCCGGCCTGAGCCGGCGGGTGATCTTCTTGGCGAACTCCAGGTGGACGGTGACCAGCACGGTGATCACGATGGCCAGCACTCCCCCGCGGCCGGCGCCCTGCCCGGTGTCGCCGAGGTAGCGGGTGTACAGGTAGACGTGCAGCAGCAGTTGGGCGGGGAAGCTGATCAGGAGGCTGAGCAGCAGCCGGTCGCCCGGGGGCCAGGCCAGCGCCCGGTCCACGGCCAGCACCAGGGCGCAGTAGAGGAGTTGCCCGGCGAGCACCGCGAGGGCGGCCGGGCGGCCCGCGTTCAGGGCGAGGACCACGGCCGCGCCCGCGGCGCACAGCACGAGCAGGTCGCGCTCGCGCACGGCGCCGGAGACCAGCGGCCGCCGGGGGTTGAACGCGCGGTCGTAGGCGAGGTCCCGGATGTCGTCCACGGCGCGCATCAGCAGCAGCGTGACGGTGAGTGTGAGCGCCGCGGTGAGGGTGCCGAGGCCGGGCCGCCAGGCGGGGTGCGCGGGCTGGACGACCGCGAACAGGCCGGAGACGCCGTAGGCCCACAGGAACGCGAACGCCGCGGACGGCAGCGGCGGGTAGCTGCCCGCCACGAAGCGGGCCCAGCGGCTCAGCACGGCCGTGTCCGATCCGAGGGGCGGACGCGCACGGGCAGTTCCCACACGCCGCGCATGAACATCCGGTCGCGCCAGCTCAGTTCGGCCGGGTCGACGGCGAGTTCCAGTCCGTCGAGCCGTTCGAGCACGGCGGTGAGTCCCTCCTGGAGCTCCACGCGCGCGTGGGCCGCGCCGAGGCACAGGTGGCGGCCGTGTCCGAAGCCGATGTGCGGGTTCGGCGAGCGGTCGGCGCGGAAGACGTCCGGGTCGGGGAAGACGTCCGGGTCGCGGTTGGCCGCGTCGGTGAGCGGGACGACCACCTGGCCGGCGGACAGCACGCGGCCGGCCAGGCGCACCTCCTCGGTGGTGACGTGCGGCTGGCCGCCGGTGCCGGCGAACCAGACCCAGCGCACCAGTTCCTCCACGGCGGCCGGGACCGCCGAGGGGTCGCGGCGCAGCCGGTCGGCGAGGCCGGGCGTGGTGAGGACGTGCAGCACGCACATGGCGAGGTGGGAGGCGGTGGTCTCGCCGCCCGCCATCATCAGGCCGAAGCCGAAGACGGCGATCTCCTCGTCGCTGAGCCTGGTGTCCGGCGGCGCGGTCAGGAGCTGGGTGAGCAGGTCGTCGCCGGGCCGGCCGGCCTCGACGGCCGCGCGGCGCTCGGCGAGCTGCCCGAAGAAGTAGTCGTACATGACGGAGTGGGCCCGGGCGCCCTCCTCCGGAGTGAAGCGCCCGGCCGACATCATGACGGTGACCTCGGGCAGCAGCCGGTCCAGGTCGGCCACCGGCACGCCGAGCATCTCGCAGATCACCCGGTACGGGAACGGGGTGGTGAACTCGGCGATCAGGTCGACGGGGCCGTCGGCGGCGCGCAGCCGGTCCAGGAGCCCGGCGGCGATCTCGGCGATGCGGGGGCGGTCCTCCTCGGCCCTGCGGTGGGTGAAGCGGGCCTGGACCCGGCTGCGGCGCCGGGTGTGGGTGGGCGCGTCGCTGGTGACCAGGGCGAGGGCGCTGGACCTGCGGGCGAACAGGGTGCCGCCGGCCCAGGCCTCGCGGCTGAAGCGGTCGTCGGACAGGACGGTCCTGACGTCCTCGTGGCGGGTCACGAGCAGCGCGTCCCGGCCGTTGCCGAGCCGTACCGGCACCAGCGGTTCCTCGCGGAACCGGGCGAGCCGGCCGGGGTCGAGGCAGATGCCGGGCAGGTCGGGGAAGGGGTAGGCGGGAGGCCGCGGGTCCGGTCCCGCCCCGGTGACGGGGCACCGCAGGGTGGGCGCACCGGTCATCGCAGCCACCCCTCGGCGGGTTCGAGCTCCTGGTCCGGGGCGCCGTGCCAGTACTCGTGGAGGGAGGCGCAGCGGCCGTCGGCGGCGAAGCGGAGCACCAGGCAGCCGGCCGCGTTGCGGGGTGCGCCGGTGGCGGGGTCGTACAGGACGCACCACCACTCCACCGCGGCCCGGCCGCCGGAGACGACGGGCTCGCCGAACCACATACGGGCGTCCCGCTGCCGGGACAGGGTGTTCCGCCAGTGCGCGGCGACGGCCTCGCGGCCGGTGTGCGGGGCGCCGTAGGGGCCCTGGTGGTAGACGGCGTCGTCGGTGAAGAGGGCGGCGACGGCGTCCGCGTCGCGGGCCCGCCAGCCCTCCTTCAGGGCGTCGATCCACCGTTCCACGGCGGTCGTGGCCCCGGGCGCCGGGGCGGCGGTCTGCGGCTGGGTCATGTCCGTTCCTTGTACGGGGAGGGCGTCCCGGTGGCCCAGGACGGGGTGGCGGTGATCTCGACGACGGCGGCGAACAGGGAGACGCCGAAGCTGTTGTTGAGCATCAGCACCCGGTCGCCGGGGCCGACTTCGCGGGTCTCCACGAGGTGGTGGAGGGCGGCGAAGTGGTCGCTGGTGGTCATGTGGCCGAGGGCGCGTCCGAAGTCGAGGACGCCGCGGGCCGGGTCGATGCCGAGGGGTTCGAGGACGGCGCGGATGTACTCGGGGCCGCCGGACAGGACGTGGGTGACGCGGGTGATGTCGCCGGGGGTGAGCCCGGCGTCCTGGATGGCGCGCAGTCCGGTCTCGGTGCGGGCCGCGTCCACGGCCTTGCGGGCCAGGGTGGCGGCGCCGGGGTCGCTGCGGGCGTAGTCGATCATCCGGGCGACCAGGTCGATGCGGCCGGTGCGGGTGCGCCGGGGCGGGAAGAGAGGGCCGCGCGGCCGGTTCATCTCCTCCAGCTCGGGCAGCGAGCCGGAGACGAGGGACAGGACGCGGGCGAAGCCGCCGCGGGTCGACAGCACCACGGCGGTGGCCGCGTCGCCGAGGACGGAGGGGCGTTTCATCCGGGCGCCGCTCTGGTAGCGCCAGCGGTCGACGCGTTCGGTGCCGAAGTTCTCGGCGGCGGTCACCAGCGCGGCCGTGCGGGACGGGTCCGCGCTCAGGTGGCCGTGGGCCAGTTCCATGGCGCCGAGAGCCGCGTTGCAGCCCTGCCGCACCTCCATCGCCGGGACCCGGGTGCCGACCGCGTGCCGGAGCACGTACTGGTGCGGGGTCCACAGTTCGGGTCCCTGTTCGTGCAGCGAGGCGTGCAGCACGAGCGCGATGTCGGCGGCCGGGTGCGCGGAGCGTTCCAGCGCGGTGCGGGCGGCCACCACCGCCATCTCCGGCGGCGAGACGTTCCCGGCGACGGCGGCGCCGGTCCAGCCGCCGGCCCGCCACTCGGCCTCGGCGTACCGGCCCTCGGCGACCGCCTGTTCGGCCGGGTAGGGCTCGGGCAGGTGGCAGCCGAGGCCGTCGATGAACAGGTTCGTCACGCGCACGGTCCGTCCTCCCCCGGCTCGGTGCCGTCGCCGGGCAGCAGGCGTACGGTGCCGGCGGCGCCGTCGATCTCGATCCAGGCGCCGTCCTCGATGGCCGTCATGGCCTCGCGGACCGCGACGACCGTGGGGACGCCGAGCAGCCGGCCGCTGATGGCGGTGTGCGAGACGAGGCTGCCGCGCTCGACGACGATGCCCTTGGCGGCCATCATCAGGGCGAGCCAGCCGGGGTCGGTCTCCTTGGCGACGAGTATCCGGCCCACGCACGCCTCGGGCGGCACAGCGGTGTCCCGGACGACGAGGGCGCGGCCGCGTGCCGTGCCGCTGCTGGAGGCGATGCCGCGCAGCACGCCGTCCGCGTCGGGTCCGCCGGCCGCGGCGGTGTCCCGGCGGGAGGCCAGCGCGACCGGCACGGGCAGGCCGCCGGGGACGGTGAAGTAGGCGGGCGGGTCGGCGGCGGCCGCGCTCTCGGCGAACCGGGCGGCGCGCCGGCGCACCAGCGCGCGCAGGTCGGTGTCGGGCAGGGTGCCGTCGAAGGCGCCGAGCACCTCCTCGGTCTGGAGGTGGACGACGTCCTCGGCCCGGTCCAGCAGTCCCGCCTCGACGAGCCGCCGGGCGAGCCCGCGCATGACCTCGCGGGAGACGCCGTAGAGCTGGCTGCGGCAGAACCGCGTGTCCTCGCGGGCCTTGACGCTGAACCGCAGGGAGGCCAGCACGGCGCCGAGCGCGGCCCGCTTGAGCGGAGCGGGGCAGGCCTCGCGCAGGGCGTCCCGGGCGGCGTCGCGGGCGGCGGCCTCGTCGGCCTCGTTGGCGGCGACGGTCAGGCCCTGGCCGATGTAGGGGCGCAGCGCGGTGACGATCTGCCAGGGTTCCTGGCGCGGGGTGAGGACCTCCAGTTTCAGGTCGTGCAGCGCGCGGTCGCCGTAGGTCCGCAGGTGCCGGGCGAAGGCGTCGGCGGTACCGCTGCCGTACTTCCCGCCGGTGATCTCCCGCCAGACCTCGGGCGCGGGGCGTTCCAGGACGGCGGCGCGCAGGGCCGGGTCGGCGGCGGCGCGTTCGGCGAGGGCGAGCGCCGAACGGACCGAGGCGAGCGTCCGGTTGGGGCGGCCGCCGCCCATCAGCCGGGGCAGCAGCGCGCGGCCGTCCGGCACCCAGCGCTCCAGCAGGGCGTCGGCGCAGGTCAGGGAGACCAGGGCGAAGTAGCTGGCGACCATGGTGACGCCCCAGCGGTGCTCGGCCTCGGTCCACATGGTGCGGTAGCGGGCGACGAGTTCGTCGGCGGTGCAGTCCTCGAAGGAGGGCCAGCGCGCCATCAGGTCGTCCCACCAGCGGAGGAACTCGCGCAGCCGGCGCGGCTGGGCGGCGTAGGCGCGGGCGAGGCGGGGCGCCGCGCGCAGCACCTGCTTCCAGGCGCGGCGGCGGGCCGCCCGGTCCGGGGCCGTGTCCTGGTCGCGTTCGGTGAGGCCGAGGGAGCGCTGCCACATGGGGCGGATGAGGTCGAAGCCGGGGATCTGGCCGTGCAGCGCGAACCAGGCGTCGAGCCGGTAGTAGACCCGCCCGTCGAGGTGCCCGATCATCCGGCTGAGGTGGTGCTGGTTGCGGCGCAGGGAGTCCTCGGGCACGCCGAGCCGCCGGTAGAAGTCGGCGAAGCCGGTCCGGTAGAAGACGCGGGCCTGGGAGTAGGTCAGCGTGGAGGTGACGCCGGGGAAGGACTCGGTGAGGTTGTGGTTGGTCCACGGCACCGGCGGCGCGCTCTCCCCGTGCGGGGTCGCGGCCCGCACCACGGGCCGGGCCTGGACGAGGTGGATCCGGCCGTCGGCGGTGAGGGCGCCCTCGACGTCCTGGGGGCCGCCGAAGAGTTCCTCGGCGCGGGCGGCCAGTTCGCCGATGGCGCGCACCTCGTCGTCGGACAGCACGGGCGGTCCGCCGAGCGCGTCCGGGACGGGCAGCGGCACCGGGCCGGCGTCCGGCCGGGCCGGGTCGAGGCCCACCATCACGGACTTCAGGGCGAGTTCGGCGCGTACGGCGCCGGTGGCTCGGTCCACGAAGAAGTGGTCGATGTCGGCCTTCTCCTGCACGATGCCCTCGCCGATGCCGTGCGCCGCGGCCACCACCGCCTGGTCGGCGCCGCCGCGCGGATCGCTGGTGAACATCACGAAGGACCGCACGCCGGGCACCATCCGCTGGACGCCGACCGCGACCCGGACGGCGGTGGCGTCGACGCCGCGCCGCACGCGGTAGAGCACGGCCTCGGGGTTGTAGGCGGAGGCCCAGCAGTCGGCGACGCGGTCCAGGAGGGCGTCCCGGCGGACGTACAGATAGCTGTCGGAGAGGCCGGCGAACGGGTCGTCGGCGCCGTCCTCGCCGCTGCCGTCCGCCTCGGCGGCGACGCAGCCGCGCACGGCCACCAGCCCTTCGGGGCCGGCGAGTTCGTCGAAGCCGGCGAGCACCTGCCGGGCCAGGGCGGGCGGCAGCGGGGTGGCGCGGACCTCGTCGCGGGCCGCGCGCGCCCAGTCGGTCAGCTCCGCCGTGCTCGCCCCGGCGCCGGGGAAACCGGCGGGGACCGGCACGCAGGCGGCGTACGCCTCGGCGGTCAGCGCGAAGAATTCGGGGACGGGCAGTCCGGCGTCGCGCATCTCGTGCTGCCGGGAGAACTTGTGGCCCACCAGGGCCGGGTCGGCGAGGGCGGCGTCGTGGGCGCCGGCGAGCAGCGGGCCGCGTCCGGTGGCCGGGCCGGTACGGGCGAGCGGGGTGGTGGAGGCCATCGTCTACCACACCCCCGGCAGCAGCCGCGCCCGGCCGCCCGCGTATCCCGGGTATCCGGGGACGGCCCACAGCACGCGCTCCTCGACCCGGATCCGCCACACGATGACCGCGGCCAGGGCGAGCAGGAACAGCACGCTGAGCGGGTTGCAGAAGAACGCCACGAACGCGGCGTTGGCCAGCAGCATCCCGGTGTACGCGGGGTGCCGGACGTGCCGGTAGGGGCCGCTGGTGACGATGGTGTGGTCGGAGTAGCGCACCACGTGGTGGGAGTAGAACCGGCCGAGGGTGCGGATGGCGGTCAGGCGCAGCGCGACGGAGGCGGCGAACACCACGGCCGGCACGCTCAGCCACACCGACCAGGCGTGCCAGGGCAGCGGCCACAGCACCGCGGAGACACCGGTGCCGGCCCGGGTCAGGGCGTACGGCAGCAGGGTGCCGTTCTCGGCGGCGGACTGCTTGGGGTGGCGCACGGTGATGCCGGTCTCGGCGAGGATCCACAGCAGGTAGAGGCCCGCGAACAGGGCGGCCTCGGGGTGCGGGCCGGCGGTGTCCGAGGTGAGCAGCAGTGCGATGGCGAGGACGAACAGGGCGCAGGTCAGCGGCAGCAGGGCGCGCAGGACGAGGACGACGAGGCGCTGGTTCATGCCGCCGCCCCGGCGGCGGCGCGGAAGGCCCGGTAGGCCTCGGGGGTCAGGCCCTTGCTGACGTAGACGAGGCTGCCGATCCGGGTGCCCGGTCCGTCGCCCGCGATCAGCTCGAAGGTGAGCCGGGCCTTGTCGTCGGACATGCGGGTCCGTCGCCAGCGCAGCGCCAGCGGGAGCGTGGCGGGCAGGTCGGCCGGCAGGTCGGCGGTGAGCCGCAGCCACAGCATCTGCACCTCCTCCGGCCAGCCGCCGGCCCGGTGCGAGAGCCAGGTGGCGAACTGGCGGCCGGCCTCGACGACCGACTTCACCGAGCGCCGGCCGGGGCGGCGGCTCGACAGGGTGTGCCCGGCCTCCGACAGCAGCACCTGAGCGGTGAACACGTCGTCGTCGCACACGGGTTCGCCGAGCATGACGTTCTCCGGGCGGGTGCGGTGCACCAGGAACGCGCGGGCGGGCTCGGCGGCGGGGGCGGCCGGTAAGGCCTCCGGTCCGGGCCGGCCGCCCTCGGGGCCGGCGGTGAGGGTGAACCAGCTGTCCGAGACGACGGTCGGGCCCTGGGTGACGCGCAGGGTGTGGCGGCCGTTCTCGGGCGGTGCCGCGTAGAGCACGAGGCCCGGGGACAGCTCGGGCATCACCCGGAAGTTGACGACCCATTTCACCCGGGAGCCCGCCGGGACGTCGACGCGGTCGCTGACGGCGTCCGCCATGGCGCACACCAGGAGCATGCCGGGGACGTGGTCCAGCGGGTGGTCGTAGAAGAACGGGTCGCTCTGGTCGACGGTGAGGTCGGTGAGCCAGGGGTCGGCGTCGTGACCCCGGGCCGCCGGGTGCGGTGCTCCGGCCGGGCCGGTCCGCTGAACGCGTGTCTGGGCTCGGGTCGTTGGCGTGGTCATCCGTCTTCCTCGATTCCTGACTGTGCTTGCCGCTCGGCCCGGCCCGCGGCGCCGGTGCCCGCGCTCGCGGTGGCGGCGCGCCGCCCGGCCCCGGTCCACCGCGTGGGGCGCGTCCGCGGCGCCGGGCCCGGTGGCCGGCCGCATCGGTGCGGGCCGTCGTCGGCCCGGTGTTCGCGGAAGTCTTGACGAGCCGCCTGACATGCCGCTGACCTCTGCCGATGGCAGTGGCGTCCGGCATGACAGCGTTGTCCGCGCGTCAGCGGCGGGTCAGCGGCCGGGACCACGATCGGTCAACCGTTCACTCTTCGAGGGACCGGACGCCGGCGGCGGCCGGCCGGGACCGGTTCCGTGATCCGGCTGGGGAGGCCTTCGCATGATTCTGGTGACGGGCGCGACCGGTGTGGTGGGCGGCCAGGTGGCGCGGACGCTGTCGGCGGCCGGCCCGGTGCGGGTGTTCTGCCGTGACCCGGCCCGGCTGCCGGCGCTCGGTCCGGACGGCGAGGTGGCCGTCGGCTCCTACCAGGACCACGGCTCCCTGCGGCGCGCGCTCGCGGGGGTGGACCGGGCGTTCCTGGTCACCCGTGATCCCGGCGGCGACAGCGACGCGCGTTTCCTGCGGGCCGCGGAGGCGGCCGGGGTGCGGCACGTCGTGAAGCTGTCCGCCTACGCGGCCGGCGAGGACGACGCCGACGACCTGATCACGCGCTGGCAGCGGGACTGCGAGGACCTGCTGCGCTCCTGCGGCCTGGAGTGGACGCTGCTGCGCCCGCGCGCGTTCATGTCGAACACGCTGGCGTGGGCGGGCTCGATCCGTTCCGAGGGCGTGGTGCACGCCCTGCACCCGGGGGCGCCGAGCGCCTGCGTCGATCCCCGTGACATCGCCGACGTCGCGGTGGCCGCGCTGACCTCGTCCGGACACGAGGGCCGGATCCACCCGCTCACCGGTCCGGAGGCGATCTCGGCCGCGGACCAGACCCGCGAGCTGTCCCGGGTGCTCGGCCGCCCGCTGGTGTGCCGGGAACTGACGCCGGAGCAGGCCGCGGCCCGCTGGTCGCGCCGTCATCCGCCGCATGTGGTCGAGGCCCTGCTGCGCGGCGCCGAACGGCGGTCGCGGGGCAGCAAGGCGACGGTGGACGGGTCCGTGTCCCGCCTCACCGGCCGTGCGGCCCGGTCGTACGCGCGGTGGGCGGCGGACCACCGGGAGGCGTTCGGACCGGCGCCCGCCGCGCTTCCCGTGCCCGCCCGGGTCTAGAACCCCCCGTCGCGCCGCCGTCCCGTGTTCCGGCCCCGCCACAGGACGACACCGGCCACCAGCAGCACCGCGCCGGTGCCGCCCGCGAGCGGGCCCGCCCAGCCGGACGTGGCGGCGGCCGCCCTGGCGGTGTCCGGGCCGGGGCCGAAGTACTTCTCCCCGTACGACGCCGGACGCAGACCGCGGGGTTCCAGACGGGCCGCGGCCTTCAGCGCCGCCGCGGGGTCGATCATGCCGAAGCCGCGGGAGTCGTCCCGGCCGCCCACCGGGGCGTCGCGGGCGGTGTCCTCCAGGAGCTTCTTCACCTGGGCCGGGCTCAGCTTCGGATGGGCGGCCTTGATCAGCGCCGCCGCGCCCGAGACGTACGCGGCGGCGGCGGAGGTGCCCCAGCCCTCGTAGTACTTGTGGTCGGGGTCGGCGATCACGACGTTCACGCCGGGCGCGCTGACCGCGGCGTACCAGCGGCGGGTGGAGAAGGAGGCGCGGGTGCCGTAGCGGTCGACGGCGGTGGCGGCGATGACGCCCGGGTAGGCGGCCGGGTAGGAGACGTGGTCGCCCTTGGCGCCGCCGTTGCCCGCGGAGGCCACCACCACCACGCCCTTCTTCAGGGCGTACTGCACGGCCTCGTCCTCGCTCGGCTCGGGGTGGGCGGAGTCGGAGTCGTCGCCGAGCGAGAGGTTGATGACGTCGGCGCCGTGGTCGGCGGCCCAGCGGATGCCGTCGGCGAGGGCGTTGCCCCGGGTGGTACGGGCCTTGCCGCGGGCGGAGTCGCCGTCCTCGAGGATGACCCGCACGGGCAGGATCTTCGCCTCGGGGGCGACGCCCATGACGCCGTCGGCGCGTCCGGCGCCGTGACCGTGTCCGGCGATGATGCCGGCCATGGCGGTGCCGTGCCGGGCCCAGTCGCGGTCGCCGGGGCCCGCGCCGAAACCGATCATGTCCTTGGCGTCCAGGACGTTGCCGGCCAGGTCCGGATGGTCGGCCTCGACCCCGGTGTCCAGCACGGCGACGGTGACGCCCCGGCCCTTGGTGGTCTGCCAGGCCTCGGACAGGCGCAGGGCGGACAGGCTCCACTGCTGGGCGCGGATGCCGTCGGCGTGGGCGGCGGCGGACGGCAGCAGGACGAGGGAGCCGGCGAGCAGCAGGCTCACCGCGCTGCCGCGCAGGCGTCGGCCGCGCCGTGCCGGCCGCCTCATGAGGGGCTCTCCGTGGCCGGTCCGGCGGTCTGGCGCAGCCGGCGTTCGACGCGGTCGGCCAGGCCCTGCGCCTCCTGGCCGAGGCCGGCCTGGGCGGCTGCCGAGCCGGCGCCGGACCGCACGGCGTCCGCGGCGGGCTGCGGCGAGTCGACCGTACGGCCGTCGGTCCAGCCGGACACCGCGTAGGCGACGACGGGGGCGTCGGTCAGGACGGCGACGGTCCAGGTGGCGCGCTGCTCGTCGCCGAACCGGGCCGCCGCGGTGCCCTTGGCCGCGTACGGCCGGGGCATCAGGTCGGCGCGCCGGTCCAGGTGCTCGTCGCGGAAGCGGGCCGCGAGGGCGGACATGGCGGCGGGGTCGCCCTTGGTGAACAGCAGGCCCACGGTGGTGACATGGCTCTGGGTGGCGTCGGTGTAGGTGGCGCGCAGCAGCCGTCGGCAGCCGACCGGGGCGAGGACCTTGCGCAGCAGCGGGTCGAAGGCGCCGGCGCAGCCGGTGTCGGGGGCGACGGCGATCCGCGTCCAGGTCCGGTCGGCGCCGCCGGGGCCCGCGCCGGTGCCCTGGACGGTGGGCGGGAACAGCCCGTCCACGGGCACGCTGTGCCACAGGGTGCCGGCCGCGCTGAACCCGGTGCCCGCCCTGCCGCCGGAACCGTCGCCGGTGAGCCAGCTCCCGGTCACCGCGCCGCCGATGAGGCCCAGTCCGAGGACCAGGCAGGCGGCGGCAGCGGCGGTGCGGGGCCGCAGCCACGCCGGGGGCCGGGTCCGCTCGCCGTACTCGGGTTCCCCGAACGACACCACGGGCCGGGCCGGGCCGCCCGCGCTCCAGGACAGGACGGGGTCCGGCGACACCGGCGCGGGGCTCGCGGGGTGGGCGGGGCCGCCCGGACGCCACGCGGGCCGGCCGTCACGCGCGCCGGGCCCGGACGACGGCGCCGGGACCGGCGGGGCCGCGGCGCCCGGGGTCGGCGTGGGCGGTTGCGCGGGAGCGGGCGGCGGCTGGGAGGCCGGGCGGGCGGGAGACGGGGCGGAGGCCGTACGGGTGGCGGCGGGCTGCCCCACGGGGGCCGGGCGGTCGGAGCCGGACGCCGGGACCGGGCCTCCCCGGCCCGGGGCCGTTCCGGAACGGCGCTGCTCCGGCGCCGACGGGACCGGCCGCAGCCGCGTCGTCGTCTCCGTTCCGGACTCGGCGGAGGCTCCCGCCGCCGCGCCCGAGGTCCCGGCGCGCGCGGAGGCTCCCGCCGCCGGGCCCGCGGTCCCGGAACGGCGCTGCTCCGGTGCGGGCGGGACGGGCCGCAGCCGGGTCGTCGTCTCCGACGCGGACTCCGCGGGAGCGCCCGGCCGGCGTGACGGGGCCGCCGTGCGCGAAGCGTGCGGCGGGGCGTCGGGGAAGCGGGCGGAGGCGGGCGGCGGAGGCGGACCCGACGGGTCGGTGCCGGCGGGCCCGGCGGCGGAGGGGAAGGCGGGGAAGCGGGGCCCGTCGGCCGCGCTCGCGGCGCCGGACCGCTCACCGCCCTGCCGCGTCTCCTCCGGAGCGGGTCCGACCGGGTGCCGCGCGGCGCGCGGCGCGAAGACCGAGGGTTCCTCGTCGTCGGCGTCGTCCGGCGGGCAGACGGGCGCGGGGGCCACCCCGGGACGACGCCCGCCCGGCCGGCCGGCGGGCTCCCCCGGGCCACCGGCCCGCCCGGTGGCCGTAGGAGCGGACGCGGTCGCGTCGGCGTGGGCGATCCCGCCCAGGCCGTCGCCCGGCGCACCGGCACCCCCGGACGCGGTGCCGCCCCGGCCCGTGGACCCGCTCGCAGTCCAGGACTCGCCGACGCGGTCACCCGGTCGGGCGGCGGGCGCGGTGCGGACGGGGTCCGCCCCCTGGGCGACGGTCCCCTGCGGGTCGCCGGTTCGACGGGTCGCCGCAGGAGCGGACGCGGTCGCGTCGGCGCGGGCGATCCCGCCCCGACCGTCGCCCGGCTCAGCGACATCCCCGGACGCGGTGCCGCCCCGGCCCATGGACCCGCTCGCAGTCCAGGACTCGCCGACGCGGTCACCCGGTCGGGCGGCGGGCGCGGTGCGGACGGGGTCCGCCCCCTGGGCGGCGGTCCCCCGCGGGTCGCCGGTTCGGCCGGTCGCCGCAGGAGCGGGCGGGGTCGCGTCGGTGCGGGTGATCCCGCCCAGGGACCCGCTCCCGCTCCAGGACTCGCCGCCCCGGTCACCCGGCCCGGCGGCGGGCGCGGTGCGGACGGGGTCCGCCCCCTGGGCGGCGTTCCCCCGCGGGTCGCCGGTTCGGCCGGTCGCCGCAGGCGCGTCGGTGTGGGCGATCCCGCCCATGGACCCGCTCCCGCTCCAGGACTCGCCGCCGCGGCCGCCAGGCCCGGCGGCGGCCTCGCGCGGGGCGGTCGTGCGGGGTTGCGGTGTGTCGGCCGCGGGGGCGCCCGCGCGCGTGCCCTGGGGCGTCGGGGCGTAATCCTGGGGCGCGGTGGCGGGGCGGGGCGGGGTGGCGGGGCGCGGTGGGATCGGGGCGCGGCGCGCTTCCGTGCTCATGCACCCCCCGTTTCCTCGTGCCCGGGCCGTCTTCCGCGAGCGGGCCGCCGCGCTTCTCGGCCGTGCCCGGTGCGAAGCTCCGTCCGGGCACGCATACCCGTACGGCTGGACCGGCATCCCGGTTCAGGCGATGGGGCCGGGAGCGTTCCGCCGTCGTGCGCGTCACTCTACGGGTTGTCCGGGAGAGAACGAGAACCAGTCCACGAGCCCGTGGCATCTGCCCGTATCGTCCCCCTACCCTGCGGTAATCCTGTCTGGCACGCTTCCGTCATGACTGCGCGCGCCGCCGACCGGGCCCGTTACGACCGGGCCACCGCCCATCTCGACGCCCCTCTCGCGATCGTGGATCTGGAGGCGTTCGACGCGAACGCGGACGACCTCCTGCGCCGGGCCGGCGGCAAGCCGGTCCGGGTCGCCAGCAAGTCCGTGCGCTGCCGGGCGCTGCTGGAGCGGGTGCTGGCCAGGGACGGTTTCCAGGGCGTCATGTCGTTCACCCTCGCTGAGTCCCTGTGGCTGGCGCGCTCGGGGTTCGACGACGTCCTCCTCGCCTATCCGTCCGCCGACCGGTCGGGTTTCGCGGAGCTGGCCGCGTACCCCAAGCTCGCCGGCGCGGTCACCGTGATGGTGGACGACGTGGCCCAGCTCGACCTGATCGACGCGGCGCGCGACGGCGGACGTGAAGTGGTGCGCGTCTGCCTGGAGTTGGACACCTCGCTGCGGCTGCTGGGCGGCCGGATGCGGGTCGGGGCCCGGCGCTCGCCGCTGCACTCCGCCGCCCAACTCGCCGAGATGGCAAGGGCGGTGGCCCGGCGGCCGGGCTTCCGGCTGGTGGGGATCATGGCGTACGAGGGCCATGTCGCCGGGGTCGGGGACGCGGTGGCCGGGCGGCCGCTGCGCTCGCGGGCGATCCGGCTGATGCAGGCCGCCGCACGGCGGGAGCTGGCCGAGCGGCGCGCGGCGGTGGTGCGGGCGGTCCGCGCCGTGGCGCCCGGCCTGGAGTTCGTCAACGGCGGCGGGACCGGCAGTGTGCAGCACACCGCCGCCGAGGACGCGGTCACCGAGATCGCGGCCGGTTCGGGGCTCTACCTGCCGCGGCTCTTCGACAACTACACGTCCTTCACCGGGCGTCCGGCGGCCCTGTTCGCACAGCCCGTCGTGCGGCGGCCGGGCGTGGGTGTCGTCACCGTGCTGGGCGGCGGCTATCCGGCCTCGGGCGCCGCAGGCCCGGACCGGCTGCCCGTGCCGTACCTGCCGGAGGGTCTGGCGTACGACCCGCAGGAGGGTCCGGGCGAGGTGCAGACCCCGCTGCTCGGCACGCCCGCCGACGACCTGCTGATCGGCGACAAGGTGTGGTTCCGGCACGCCAAGGCGGGTGAGCTGTGCGAGCGGTTCGACGTGCTGCACCTGGTCGAGGGCGACAGGGTCACGGCCGCCGTGCCCACGTACCGCGGTGAGGGCCACACCTTCCTGTGAGCCGGTGCGCCGCACCCCCGAGCCGGGCCGGCGGGACGCTCAGGGGACGCGGTCGGCCTGGTCCGGCACCACGGAGCCGTCGGCGCGGCGCACCGGTCCGGGCGTGCCGTCGGGCGCGGTCCAGGCGGTGGTCGAGCACGGGTACGGCTCGGTCCGGCGCGGCAGCGGGTCGATGAACATGGGGTTCACCAGCCAGCGCCGGTCGGCGTCGTCGTAGGCCCGGCACATCAGTTCCGGCTTGTCGCGGTCGATGACGAGGTGGGCGCCGGTGGCGTCGCCGACGAAGGTGACGTCGGTGTCGGCGTCGCCGGCCGCGAGGGCGGGCCGGCGCTCCCAGGGCTGCCGCTGCCAGGCGGCGGCGCCCCGCACGCCGTAGATCTCCTGGTTGATCCAGCAGCGCTTGCCGTCGATGTAGGGGATCACCGCTCCCCGGGTCGCGGGGACGGCGCCGCAGCCCTCGGTCCGGGTGGTGATCCGGCCCCGGCGGTCCAGGACCGGGCGGATGGCGAGGGTGTGCGCCGCGTCCACGCCGACGCCCCGTGACCAGACCTCGGTGACGGGTTCGACGCCCGCCGAGACGACGTAGACCCGGAATCCGGCGCGGTGCAGGGTGCGGATGAGGTCGCGCATCTGGGCGTAGGGGCGGACGTAGGCGGGGACGGTGTGGGTGCCGAGGACGCGGGTCGCGCCGACCGGGGCGGCCAGGGCCTCGCGGCGGGCGGCGCGGGCGTAGGAGGCGAGTTCGGCGGGGGTGCGGCCGGCGAAGAGCTGCGGGACCCAGGCGTACTGCGGGACCGTGCGCCGGTGGTTCCAGCGGCCCGCGAAGGCCGGGACGCCGCTCATGGTGGTGGCGTGCTCGCGGATCTCGAGGATCTCGTCCGTGCAGCGCGGCCGGTCCGAGGTCCGCAGGGACGTGCCCGCCCCGGTGCCGCAGGCGGCGGCCAGTGCCCGGTCGGCGGCCTCGGTCAGCCAGGCGCTGGTGTCCTTCCAGCGGGCGGGGCGGGGCAGGCGGTCGTGGCGCAGGGCCCAGGAGAGGGTGGCGTCGGTGACGTCGTTCTTGGTGACGGTGTTGTCCCAGTCGAACGCGGCGACCGCGCCGGTGCGGCCGGAGCAGGTGCCGCGGGCGTCGACGACGCGTTGCAGGCGGGCGCGGTTGTCGCCGTGCCAGGAGGTGGTCAGCCGGGGGCAGTCGGGGCGCGCCGTCGGCGCGGTGGGCGCGGCCGCCAGGGCGGCGGCCGCTGCCAGGGTCCACGCGAGAAGTTGTCGCATATGCGCGGAACCTACACCTCTGCCCCTTACAGGGGGGTGACGTACGCGCCCGAGATCCCGCCGTCCACCAGGAAGTCGGTGGCGTTGACGAAGGAGGAGTCGTCGCTGGCCAGGAAGGCGACGGCGGCGGCGATCTCCTCGGCCCGGGCGAACCGCCCGACGGGGATGTGCACCAGGCGGCGCGCGGCGCGCTCCGGGTCCTTCGCGAACAGCTCCCGCAGCAGCGGGGTGTCGACCGGGCCCGGGCACAGGGCGTTGACCCTGATCCCCTCCCGGGCGAACTGCACGCCCAGCTCCCGGGACATCGCGAGCACGCCGCCCTTGGAGGCGGTGTACGAGATCTGCGAGGTGGCCGCCCCCATCCGGGCCACGAAGGAGGCGGTGTTGATGACGGAGCCCCGGCCCTGGCGCCGCATGTACGGGATGGCGGCCTTGCAGCACAGGTAGACGGAGGTGAGGTTGACCTCCTGGACACGCCTCCAGGCCTCCAGGCCGGTGTCCAGGATGGAGTCGTCGTCGGGCGGGGAGATGCCGGCGTTGTTGAAGGCGACGTCGACGCTGCCGTAGGTGTCGTGGGCGGCGGCGAACAGCGCCTCGACCTGTCCGGGGTCGGTGACGTCGGTCCGGACGAAGAGTCCGCCGGTCTCGTCGGCGGCGGCCTTGCCGGTGACCTCGTCGACGTCGGCGCAGACGACGTGCGCGCCCTCGGAGGCGAGCCGGCGGGCGCTGGCGAGGCCGATGCCGCTGCCCGCCCCGGTGACGACGGCGGTGCGGCCGGCGAGGCGGCGGCAGACGTGTTCTGCGTTCACTGTGCGGAGCCCTCCGTGCTGATGAAGACGTTCTTGGTCTCGGTGAAGGCGGTCAGTGCGCCGGGGCCGAGTTCGCGGCCGAGTCCGGACTGCTTGAAGCCGCCGAACGGGGTCCAGTAGCGGACGCTGGAGTGGGAGTTGACGGACAGGTTGCCCGCCTGGACGGCCCGTGAGACGCGCAGGGCGCGGCCGATGTCCCGGGTCCAGACGGAGCCGGACAGGCCGTAGGGGGTGTCGTTGGCGAGGCGGACCGCGTCCTGCTCGTCGGTGAAGGGCAGCAGGACGGCGACCGGGCCGAAGATCTCCTCGCGGACGGCCGGGGAGCCGGGCCGTTCCCCGGTGAGCACGGTCGGCGGGAACCAGAAGCCGGGGCCGTCGGGCGCGGCGCCGCGCAGGGCCTCGGCGCCCTCGGGGACGTACGACCGTACGCGGTCCAGTTGCCGGCGGGAGATCAGCGGGCCCATCTGCGTCTTCTCGTCGGCCGGGTCGCCCACGACGACGGAGGCCAGCGCGCCGGCGAGGAACTCGCGGGCGCGCTCGTACACCGGTTCCTGGACCAGGATCCGGGTGCGGGCGCAGCAGTCCTGGCCGGCGTTGTCCAGGAAGGAGAAGGGGTCGAGGGCGGCCTCCAGGTCGGCGTCGGCGAAGACGACGTTGGGGCTCTTGCCGCCGAGTTCCAGGGTGACCGGCTTGACCAGCCGGGCGCAGCGCTCCATGACCTCGCGGCCGGTGGCGGTGGAGCCGGTGAACACGATCTTGGCGACGTCCGGGTGGTCCGCCAGCGCGCGTCCGGCGGTGTGGCCGTGGCCGGGCAGCACCTGGAACAGGTGCTCGGGAAGGCCCGCCTCCAGGGCGAGTTCGGCGAGGCGGAGGGCGGTCAGCGGGGTCGTCTCGGCGGGTTTGAGGACGACGGCGTTGCCCGCGGCGAGCGCCGGGAAGGAGCCCCAGGCCGCGATGGGCATGGGGAAGTTCCAGGGGGCGATCACCCCGACGACGCCGAGGGGTTCGTGGAAGGTGACGTTCCAGCCCCCGGGCGCCGGGATCTGGCTGCCGAGGACGCGTTCGGCGCCGCCCGCCGCGTACAGCAGCAGGTCGCGGGCGTTGCCCGCCTCCCAGCGGGCGTTGCCGAGGGTGTGCCCGGCCTCGCGGACCTCCAGCCGGGCGAGTTCCTCGATGCGGCCGTCGACGGTGTCGGCGAACCGGCGCAGCAGCCGGGCCCGGTCGGCGGGCGGGAGCGCGGCCCACTTCTGCTGGACGCGCGCGGCGCGTGCGACGGCGGCGTCCACGTCCGGCGCGCCGGCGGCGGGGACGGTGGCGACGACCTCTTCGGTGGCGGGGTTGAGGACCTGCAGTTCGTGCGGCTCGGACACGTGAGGACCTTTCGCGGGCGTTCGCTTCACAGGCGTTCGAAGGAGCGGCGCAGTTCCCAGTCGGTGACGGCGGCGTCGAAGGCGGCCAGTTCGACCCGGGCCATGTTCCGGTAGTGGGCCACGACCTCGTCGCCGAAGGCGGCCTTGGCCACGGGGCTGTTCTCCCAGAGCTCGGCGGCCTCGCGCAGGGTGGTGGGCACGTGCTCGTAGTCCGCGGTGTAGGCGTTGCCCGGGCAGGGCTCGGGCAGTTGGAGCCGCTGCTCGACGCCGTGCAGACCGGCCGCGACCAGGCCGGCGACGGCGAGGTAGGGGTTCACGTCGCCGCCGGGGAGGCGGTTCTCGAAGCGCAGGGAGCGGCCGTGGCCGACCACGCGCAGCGCGCAGGTGCGGTTGTCGTGGCCCCAGGCGACGGCGGTGGGCGCGAAGGAGCCGGGCTGGAACCGCTTGTAGGAGTTGATGTTGGGGGCGTACAGGAGGGAGAAGTCGCGCAGGGCGGCGAGCTGCCCGGCGAGGAAGTGCCGCATGACGTCGGACATGCCGTCGGGCCCGGCCATGGCGTTGTTCCCCTCGGCGTCGGCGAGCGAGAGGTGGATGTGGCAGGAGTTGCCCTCGCGCTCGTCGTACTTGGCCATGAAGGTGATCGAGACGCCCTCCTGCGCGGCGATCTCCTTGGCGCCGGTCTTGTACAGGGCGTGCTGGTCGCAGGTGACCAGGGCCTCGTCGTAGCGGAAGGCGATCTCGTGCTGCCCGGGGTTGCACTCGCCCTTGGCGGACTCCACGGTCAGGCCGGCGCCCGCCATGTCGTTGCGCAGCCGGCGCAGCAGGGGCTCGACGCGGCCGGTGCCGAGGATGGAGTAGTCGACGTTGTACTGGTTGGCCGGGGTCAGGCCCTGGTAGTTGGCGTCCCAGGCCTGCTCGTAGCTGTCCTTGAAGACGATGAACTCCAGCTCGGTGCCGACCCGCGCGGTGTAGCCCAGCTCGGCGAGCCGGTCGAGCTGGCGGCGCAGGACCTGGCGGGGCGCGGCGACGACCGGGGCGCCGTCGTTCCAGGCGAGGTCGGCGACGAGCAGGGCGGTGCCGGGGTGCCAGGGGACGCGGCGCAGGGTGGCGGGGTCGGGGTGCATGGCGAAGTCGCCGTAACCGCGGTCCCAGGAGGACATCGCGTAGCCGTCGACCGTGTTCATCTCGGTGTCCACGGCGAGGAGGTAGTTGCAGCCCTCGGAGCCGTGGTGCAGGACCTCGTCGAGGAAGAAGCGGGCGGCGAACCGCTTGCCCTGCAACCGCCCCTGCATGTCGGGGAAGGCCAGGACGACCGTGTCGATCTCACCGCCGGCGACGAGGGCGCGCAGCTCCTCGACGCTCAGTGGGGGTGTGCGGTCTGCCACGGGAGATCCTCCTTCGGCTGTACGGCACTTTTTCGGCCGGACCGGGAGCCATAAGGTATTGCCGGGAACCATTGCCTGGGAAGGGGGCACGACCGGGATGCCTCGGGAGACGGACGCGCGGGGGGCGCGGGAGCGGGCCGCGCGGGACCGGCTCGCCCCGGTGCTGCGTCCGGTGCGGGCGGGCAACGGCTTCGAGGAGGCGCTGGAGCAGATCCTCCAGGTGGTACGGCTCGGCCTGGTGCCGGACGGCGGGCGGCTGCCCGCCGAACGGGAGCTGGCGGAGCGGCTCGGCATCAGCCGGGTGACGCTGCGCGAGGTGCTGAAGGTGCTGCAGGACCAGGGCCTCGTGGAGTCGCGGCGCGGACGCTACGGCGGCACGTTCGTGCTGCCGCGCGCGGACGCCGGCGGCGAGGACGAGCTGCGGCGGCGGATCGCCGAGGTGGACATCGAGGACGTGCTGCGCTTCCGCGAGGTGCTGGAGGTGGGCGCGGCGGGGCTGTGCGCGGCGCACGGGCTGACCCCGGATCAGGCAGGGCGGCTGCGCGAGGCCCTGCACCGCACCCACGAGGCCCCGCTCGCCGAGTACCGGCGGCGGGACACGCTGCTGCACCTGACGCTGGCCGAGCTGTGCGGTTCGCCGTCGCTGGCCGCCCGGTACGCGGCGGTGCGGGCGAGCGTCAACGACCTGCTGGACTGCATCCCGCTGCTGGTGCGCAACCTGGAGCACTCGCAGCGGCAGCACACCGCGCTGGTCGAGGCGGTGCTGGACGGGGACGCGGACGGGGCGCGGGAGACGATGCGCGAGCACTGCGCGGGCACGGCGGCGCTGCTGCGGGGGTTCCTGGCATGACCGGCCTCCGCAAAGGTGCTATGGGGGACCTTTGCGTCCCGGGAAGGGCGGTGGGCCGGTGCGGCCGCTGATCGGTGTGAGCACGTATCTGGAGCAGGGCGCGCGGTGGGGGGTGTGGGAGCTGGCGGCCGCGCTGCTGCCGGCCGCGTATCCGCGGCTGGTGCAGCGGGCCGGCGGGCTGGCCGCCATGCTGCCGCCGGACGAGCCCGCGCGGGCCGCCGCCCTGGTGGCCCGGCTGGACGGGCTGGTCGTCGCGGGCGGCCCGGACGTCGACCCGGCGTGCTACGGCGCCGAGCGGTCCCCCCGGACCGGACCGCCCGCGCCGGAGCGGGACGCCTGGGAACTGGCCCTGATCGGGGCGGCGTTGGCCGCCCGGGTGCCGCTGCTGGGGATCTGCCGGGGCATGCAGCTGCTCAACGTCGCCCGCGGCGGCACGCTGGTGCAGCACCTGGACGGGCACGCGGAGCTGGTCGGCGTCTTCGGCGGGCATCCGGTGAAGCCCGTGCCGGGGACCCTCTACGCCGGGATCGTGCCCGAGGAGGTGACCGTGCCGACGTACCACCACCAGGCGGTGGAGCGGCTCGGCGCGGGGCTGACGCCCTCCGCGCACGCGGCGGACGGGACGGTGGAGGCGGTCGAGCTGCCGCCGCGGGAGGGGTGGGTGCTCGGGGTCCAGTGGCACCCGGAGATGGGGGACGACACCCGGGTCATGCGGGCACTGGTGCGGGCCGCCGCGTCCGGAGCCGGCCCGGCCCGCTAGGCCGTGCCCGCGAAGTCGCGTCTGCGTCACGACGCCCGGCACGCACTCTCGCCGCACCGGCCGAAAGCCCGAGTACACCCAGTACGAGGGCATCCGGCCGGCACTCCCCCAGCCTTCGGCCGGGGGGACCCCCAGAGCACGCACCGGACGCCGCGACGCCCGCCCTGCGGGCGAACGACGCGACTTCGCGGACACGACCTAGCCCCGCGTCAGCGACAGCAGTTCGCGTGCCGGTCCGGTGGGCCGGTGGCCCGTCGGCCACACCGCGCGCAGTTCGCGGCGCAGGGCGACGCCCTCGACCGGGATGCGCACCAGGCGCCGCATCGCCAGCTCCTCCCCCACCGCCAGCTCGCTCAGCACCGACGGGCCGGCGCCGCTCACCGCCGAGGCCTTCACCGCCGTGGTGGAGGACAGCTCGATCAGCGGCCGGGCCAGACCGCCGAGCGCCGTGTCCAGCACCTGGCGGGTGCCGGAGCCGCGTTCGCGCAGGATCAGCGGGGTGGCCGCCAGTTCGGACGGGGTGAGCGGGCGCCGCCGGCGGGCCCAGGGGTGGCCGGGCGCCGTGACGACGATCAGGCGGTCCCGGGCGATCACCGCCGAGTCCAGGCCCGGCGGCACCGTCAGGCCCTCCACGAACCCCAGGTCCGCCTCGCCGTCCAGGAGGAGTTCCGCGACCTTCGCGGAGTTGCCCGCGAGCAGGGACACCGCGGTGTCGGGCCGTTCGGCGTGCAGGGCGAGCAGCCAGCCCGGCAGCAGGTACTCGGCGATGGTCATGCTCGCCGCGACCCTGAGCCGGGAGTCCCGCCGGTCGCGCAGCGCCCGCGCGCCCGCGTCGAAGGCGGCCGCCGCCTCCACCACCCGGCGGGCCCAGTCCGTCACCAGGGCGCCCGCGTCCGTGAGGCGGGAACCGCGCGGCGAGCGGTCGACCAGGGCCACGCCGAGCTGCCGCTCCATCGAGCGCAGCCGGCTGCTGGCGGCCGGCTGGGTGATGCCCACCTCCCGGGCGGCCGCGCCGAGGCTGCCCAGCCGCGCCACGGCGAGCAGGAGTTCCAGCGCGCCGAGGTCGGGCACCCGGTGCGCCAGCGAGCCGCCGGGCAGGCCGTCGTCCGTCGTGTTCCGCTCGCTCATAAGACCAGCTTATGCCCCCATACACGGGGACTCCCTGGTCGGAGGGGGCCGGCGGCGGGATCGTACGGTCATGGTCATCGCAGCCCACTCCCTGCCCACCGCGCGTGCCGTCCGGGTCCGGCACCTCGGCCCCCACTGGTACGCCTCCGTCATGGGAACCTCGGTCGTCGGCACGGCGGGCGCCGCGCTCCCCGTGCACGTTCCCGGGCTGCGCACGGTGTGCACCGCGCTGTGGGCGCTGTCCCTCGTCGCGCTGGCGGCCCTGCTGGCCGCTCGCGCCCTGCACTGGACGCACCACCGGGACCGGGCCCGCGCCCACCTCCTGGACCCGGCCGTGGCGCCCTTCTACGGCTGCCTGGCCATGGCCCTGCTGGCGGTGGGCGGCGGTGCGGCGGCGGCCGGCCGGGACTGGATCGGCACCGGCCCCGCGCTGGCGCTCGACGCGGTTCTGTTCACCGCCGGCACGGCGGTGGGGCTCGCGGCCGCCGTCGCCGTGCCGTATCTGATGGCGGCGCACCACCGGGGCGAGCCCCGCGAGGCCGGCCCGGTCTGGCTGCTGCCGCTCGTGGCGCCGATGGTGTCCGCCGCGGCCGGCCCGCGCCTGGTGCCGCTGCTGCCGCCGGGGCAGCCGCGGGAGACGCTGCTGCTGGGGTGCTTCGCGATGTTCGGGCTGAGCCTGCTGGCGACGCTGGCGACGCTGCCGCTGGTCTTCGCCCGGCCGCTGGTCTCCGGTCCGCTGCCGCTCGCGCTGACCCCGGGCCTGTTCCTGGTCCTCGGCCCGCTCGGGCAGTCCACCACCGCCGTCGGCGTGATCGCGGACGCGGCCCCCGGGGTGGTACCGGCGCCCTACGACCGCGGGCTGGGCGTGTTCGCGGTGCTGTACGGGGTGCCGGTCATGGGCTTCGCGCTGCTGTGGCTGGCGCTCGCCTCGGCGCACGTGGTGCGGGCCCGGCGGCGCGGCATGGGCTTCTCGATGACCTGGTGGGCGTTCACCTTCCCGGTGGGCACCTGCGTCACCGGCGCCGCCTCCCTGGCCGGGCGCACCGGGCTCGCGGCGTACGACGCGCTGGCCACCGCTCTGTACGGGCTGCTGGTCGCCGCCTGGCTGGCGGCCGCGTCGGGTACGGTGCGCGGGCTGCTCAGCGGAGAGCTGCCCGAAGCGCCCCGCCCAGCACCCGCGGCGCCTCGACAAGCGAGGGTCCGTACCAGGTCAGGTGGCGTCCGCTGACGAGTGCGCAGCGCAGGCCCGGGAAGGCCTCGGGGCCGTCCCCGGCGCCGAAGCGGTAGGGCTCGTCCGGCAGGACGACGAGGTCCGGGCCGGCCGCCACCAGTTCCGCGAGGGGCACCCTGGGGTAGCGGTCGGGGTGGCCGGCGTACAGGTGACGCACGCCGAGCCGGTCCAGCACGTCGCCCGCGAAGGTGTCCCGGCCGAGCACCATCCAGGGGCGCCGCCAGACGGGCACGACCGCCGTCGTCCGGGCCGGGGGGCCGGGCGGGTCCGCCCAGGCCGCCTCCGCCTCGTCCAGCCAGCGGGGCCGGGACGGGGCGCCGCACGCCGTGAGCACCCGGTCCAGCTCGCGGAAGGCCTGGGGCACCGTGCGCACCTCGGTGACCAGCACCTCCAGACCCGCGGCCTTCAGTGCGTCGAGGTCCGGGGCGCGGTTCTCCTCCTCGTTGGCGACCACCAGATCGGGGGCGAGGGCGATGATCCGGTCGACGGCGGGGTTCTTGGTGCCGCCGATCCGGGCGGCTCCGATGTCCGGCGGGTGGGTGCACCAGTCGGTGACCCCGGCGAGCACGCCGGGCAGCGTGCGGGCCACCGCCTCGGTCAGCGAGGGCACCAGCGAGACGACGCGCACCACGGCGGCTAGCGCGCCCGGTCCTGCACGGCCTCGATGTGCTCGGCGACGGCCACCACGATCACCCGGGTGTCCGGGACCGTCGCGCGCCAGCGGTGGCGGACCCCGCCGGTCAGGTACAGGGTGTCGCCGCGGCCCAGCCGGTAGGCGCGGCCCTCGGCCTCGATCTCGACGGCGCCGTCGGCGACGTACATCAGCTCGTCGTTGCGGTGCTGGAACTCGCGGCCCGCGTCGTGGTCGCCGGTGAACTCCGAGGCGTGCAACTGGTGGTGGCCGCGCACCAGGGAGCGGGTGCGGGGCAGGAAGTCCGACTCGGTGACGGGCTCGGCGCGCACGACGTCCACGCTGGCGGCCGGGTCGGCGGCGGCGAGGAGTTCCACGGCCGTGGTGCGCAGGGCGTCGGCCAGCTTCTCCAGGGAACCGCGGCTCGGGCGGGCCTTGTCGTTCTCGACCTGGCTGAGGAAGGGCACCGAGAGGCCGGTGCGCTCGGCCACGACGGCGAGAGTCAGCTCCAGCGCGCGACGCCGCCGCCGTACGGCCGCGCCCACCCGCACGGGCTGCTGCTCTTTGTGGTCGCCCATCGCTCCGGCTCCCTCCTTCACTCGTCGTGCCGCCTGCCGGACGTCCGTCGCCGGACGGTTCCCTGAGGAGTTGTCTGCACCCTACGCATGTTCGGCAAACCGTTTCACGCGCCTGTCACATCCCCGACACGCCGGTGGGCCCGCACCCCCACGGTTCACGCCACTGCGGCGCCGCGGTGCGGGACGGGTCTTGCTTGTTCCAAGGCCCGGACGGCCCCCGATGTTCCGCCGCGGCGGGGGTCATGACCCTCCGTGGTTGGCCGGATCCTTACCGTGGAGGGACCTGGGGGCGTCGGTGCGGCCACGAAGCGGTGCCGGGGCCCGGGGAAACCGCGAGGGGTGGGCGCCGGGGGCACGTCCACGGACGTGCGCGCGGCGCCCACCCCTCGGGCGGCGGTCGGAAGGGTCAGGTCACCCGGCCGCCTGGCTCGAGACGCCCTTGCGGTCGATCGGAGCCCACTTGTCGGCCTGGCCCGGATGCCGCTTCAGCCAGGCGCGGACGGCGTCCTGCTCCTTGCCCTTGCCCGCCTTCTGGATCTGCGCCTCCAGCCCGGTGAGCTGCTCCTCGGTCATCGAGAAGTTCTTCAGCCAGGCGCCGACCTCGGGGTTGTCCTCGGCGAAGCCCTTGCGGGCGAGGGTGTGCACCCCGTCGCCCTTGCCCCAGGCGCCCTCGGGGTCCTTCAGCTTCTTCAGGTCGTAGTCGCTGTACGCCCAGTGCGGCGACCACAGGGTGACGACGACCGGCTGCTTCTTGCCGTAGGCGCGCTTAAGCTCGGCGAGCATCGCGGGCGTGGAGCCGTCGACGACCTGGTACTCGCCCTTCAGGCCGTACCGACCCAGGACCTTGTCCTTGAGCAGGCCCATCATGCCGGCGCTGGGCTCGATGCCGACGATCCTGCCGCCGAACTCGGAGGCGTGGCCCTTCAGGTCCGCCAGGGAGTTCACGTCCTTCACGTAGGACGGGACGGTCAGCTCCAGCGAGGTGGGGCCGTACCACTTGCCGAGGTCGTCCAGCTTGTCGCCGTACTTCTTCCAGTACTCGGCGTGCGTGGTGGGCAGCCAGGAGTCGGTCTCGAAGTCGATCTGTCCGGTGGCGAGGCCGGTGTAGAGGGGGCCGGCCGCGTACTGGGTGGTGTTCACCTTGAAGCCGCGCTGCTCCAGGAGCTCCTTCCACAGGAACGTGGAGGCGATGCCCTCGTCCCAGGGGATGTAGCCGAGGTTGATCTCCTTGCCCTGGCCGATGTCGGTGCCGGAGGCCTCGGAGGTGCCGGAGGACCCGAAGACGCCCAGACCGCCCGCGACGAGCGCGAGGGCGACCACACCGGCGACGGCGACCACCGGGCGCGGCCGGTACGACCAGGCGGTCGTCCGGGTCTTGGCGGCGGCCCTGCGGCCGAGCGGGGAGAGCTGGGTGCCGAGGGCGCTGGTGACCCGGTCCAGGTAGATGGCGAGGACGACGATGCCGACGCCCGCCTCGAAGCCGTAGCCGATGTCGACCCGGCCGATGGCCTCGTTGACCGCGCCGCCGAGGCCGCCGGTGCCGACCATGCCCGCGATGACGACCATGGACAGGCCCAGCATGATCACCTGGTTGACGCCGGCCATGATGGTCGGCAGGGCCAGCGGGAGCTGCACGCGCCACAGGGTGTCGCGCGGCGTGGTGCCGAACGCCTCGGCCGCCTCGACCAGTTCGGCGTCGACCTGCCGGATGCCCAGCTCGGTCATGCGGACGCCGGGGGCGAGCGCGAAGATCAGGGTGGCGACGACACCCGCGGCGGTGCCGAGACCGAAGAAGAGCATGGCGGGGATCAGCAGCACCATCGACGGCATCGTCTGGAGCAGGTCCAGGACGGGCCGCACGACCGCGCTGACCGTCTTGGAGCGGGCGGCCCAGATGCCCAGCGGGATGGAGATCACCAGGGCGATCACCGTGGCCACCAGGACCAGGGCCAGCGTGGACATCGCCCGGTCCCACAGGTCCAGCGAGTCGACCAGCGCGAACCCGGCGAAGGCGAGGACGCCGCCGAGCAGACCGCGCAGCCACCAGGCGATCACCCCGAGGATGCCGGCCATGAGCAGCGGCTCGGGCGCGGCGAGGACGGCGTCGATGCCGTCGTACATGCCCTCCATGACCGCGCGGATCGCGTCGAAGAGCCAGGACAGGTGGTCGACGAGCCAGTTGACACCGGAGTCGACCCAGTCGCCGAGAGGGATCCTAGGCACGGGCGATCACCTTTCCGCCGTTGTCGTTGTCGCAGGCGGTGGGGTCGCCCTGTTCGTCGCCGAGGAGGCCGACCAGGCGCCGGCGCGGCACGACGCCGACCAGCTCGCGCCCGGCGTCCAGGACGGCGACCGGGTGGCTGAGGCGGGCGCTGATGGCGCACAGCTCGGTGAAGGGCGTGTCCGGGGCGGCCGTCTCGCAGCCGCAGTCGGCCTCGTCGCCGCGGACGTCGGTGTCCATCACCGACGCGGCGGTCAGCACCCGGGAGCGGTCGACGTCCTGGATGAAGGAGGCGACGTAGTCGTCCGCCGGGCGCAGCAGGATGTCCTCGGCGGTGCCGGTCTGGACGATCCGGCCGTCGCGCATGACGGCGATGCGGTCGCCGAGGCGCATGGCCTCGTTGAGGTCGTGGGTGATGAAGACGATGGTCTTCTTCAGGGTCTTCTGCAGCTCCAGCAGCTGGTCCTGCATGTCGCGGCGGATCAGCGGGTCGAGGGCGCTGAAGGACTCGTCCATCAGCAGCAGGTCCGCGTCGGTGGCCAGGGCGCGGGCGAGGCCGACGCGTTGCTGCATGCCGCCCGACAGCTCGTCGGGCCAGGAGTCCTCCCAGCCGGCCAGACCGCACAGGGCGAGCGCCTCGTCGGCGCGGCGCTCGCGCTCGGCGCGGGGCACGCCCTGCACGGACAGGCCGTAGGCGGCGTTGTCGCGGACGCTGCGGTGCGGGAAGAGCGCGAAGTGCTGGAAGACCATGCTGATCTTCTTCGAACGCAGTTCGCGCAGTTCGCGGTCGCCGAGCCCGGTGAGGTCCTGGCCGTCGAAGCGGACGCGGCCGGCGGTCGGCTCGAGCAGACCGTTGAGCATCCGCAGCAGGGTGGACTTGCCGGAGCCCGACAGACCCATGACGACGAATATCTCACCCGCCTCGACCTGGAAGGAGGCGTCGATCACGGCGGCGGTGGTGCCGTCGGCGCGCAGCTCCTCGCGGTCGGTGCTCCCGCGCAGTTTCTCCACTGCCTGGTCCGGTCGTCTGCCGAACACCTTGAACAGGCGCTCGGCCTCAAGCCTTGGTTGCACGCGTGCCTCTCGTCTCGGCCGTACATGACAGAAGCCGCGCCTCCCCAGATCCTCATTGGTCAAACTTTTAAGTGTCTTAGGTCACAACGGGGCCGTGTCAGTGCCGTACGGCATGATGCGAGCGTGACCGGACGACTCATGCTCCTCGACACCGCCTCGCTCTACTTCCGCGCCTACTTCGGCGTGCCCGACTCCGTCAGGGCGCCGGACGGCACCCCGGTGAACGCGGTGCGCGGACTGCTGGACTTCATCGACCGGCTGGTGAAGGACCACCGGCCGCAGCGGCTGGTGGCCTGCATGGACGCCGACTGGCGGCCGCAGTGGCGGGTGGACCTGATCCCGACGTACAAGGCGCACCGGGTCGCCGAGGAGCACGAGGGCGCGCCGGACGAGGAGGAGGTGCCGGACACCCTCTCCCCGCAGGTGCCGGTCATCGAGGCGGTGCTGGACGCGGTCGGCATCGCCCGGGTGGGGGTCGCGGGGTACGAGGCGGACGACGTCATCGGCACGTTCACCGCGCGGGCCGACGGCCCCGTCGACATCGTCACCGGTGACCGCGACCTGTACCAGCTCGTCGACGACGAGCGCGGCGTCCGGGTGCTCTACCCGCTGAAGGGCGTCGGCACCCTGCAGCTCACCGACGAGGCGGTGCTGCGCGAGAAGTATGGGGTCGACGGGCGCGGGTACGCGGACCTGGCGCTGCTGCGCGGCGACCCGAGCGACGGCCTGCCGGGCGTGCCCGGGATCGGCGAGAAGACGGCCGCCAAGCTGCTCGCCGAGTTCGGCGACCTGGCGGGGATCATGGCGGCGGTCGACGACCCGCGGGCGAGGCTCACGCCGTCGCAGCGCAAGCGGCTGACCGAGGCCCGGCCGTACGTGGCCGTGGCGCCGGAGGTGGTGCGGGTGGCCGGTGACGTCCCGCTGCCGGACGTGGACACCGCCCTGCCGCGCGCCCCGCGCGACCCGGCGGCCCTGGAGGCGCTGGCGGCGCGCTGGGGGCTGGGCGGCTCCCTCGGGAGACTGCTGACGACGCTCGGTTCGTGATGCTAACTTAGGTAAACCTAACCAATGCAGCAGGAGGCCGTGATGGCAGAGCGTCCGGGACGAAAGCCGCGCAAGCCCTATACCGCCCAGGTGGTGCGGACCGAGCGGCTGACCCCGCACATGCAGCGCGTGGTGCTCGGCGGCGAGGGCCTCGCCGACTTCGCCGCGGACACCTGCACCGACCACTACGTGAAGCTGCTGTTCGGCCCCGAGGGCGTCACCTATCCCGAGCCCTTCGACCTGGAGCGCGTTCGGGCGGAGTTCCCGCGCGAGCAGTGGCCGGTGACCCGGACGTACACCGTGCGCGCCTGGGATCCCGAGCACCTCGAGCTGACGCTGGACTTCGTGATCCACGGCGACGAGGGCCTGGCCGGGCCCTGGGCCCTGCGGGCGCGCCCCGGCGAGACGGTGCGCTTCATCGGCCCCGGCGGCGCCTACGCCCCGGACGCCGGTGCGGACTGGCATCTGCTCGCCGGCGACGAGAGCGCGCTGCCCGCGATCGCCCGCGCCCTGGAGACGCTGCCGGCCGGCGCCCGCGCGCACGCCTTCGTGGAGGTGGCTGGGCCCGAGGAGGAGCAGAAGATCGACTCCGACGTGGAGGTCGTCTGGCTGCACCGCGGGGACCGGCCGGTGGGTCAGGCCCTGGTCGAGGCCGTACGGGCGCTGCGGTTCCCCGAGGGCCGGCCGCACGCCTTCGTGCACGGCGAGGCGGCGTTCGTGAAGGAGCTGCGCCGGATGCTCCGGGTCGAGCTGCAGATCCCGCGCGAGGACCTGTCGATCTCCGGCTATTGGCGCCTCGGCCACAACGAGGACGGCTGGCAGGCCTCCAAGCGGGAGTGGAACGCCCGGATCGAGGCCGAGCAGGAGGGCGGCGCCGCGGCTGCCGCCTGAGCCGGTCCGCGCCGGCGACCGGCCGCCGCCCCCGGCCGCCCGGCGCGCGACCGGAGGTGACCGGCCCTCCCGCCGCGCTCGTACGCTTGACCTCGTGAGACGCCGCACCCCGCCCCCGCCCGCCCCGCTCCCCCAGCGCCACGGCGTCGACCCGGTACGGCTGCGGCTGCCGCACGGCGGGGAGTGGGCGACCGTGCGGGAGCACCTCGTGGCGCGGCTGACGGGCGCCGGGCCCGGCACCGTCGAGGCCATGCTCGACGCGGGGCTCTTCGTCGGCGCCGACGGGAGGCCGGTCGAACCGGAAGCGCCCTACCGGGCGGGGACGTTCGTGTGGTTCCACCGCGAACTGCCCGCCGAGGTTCCGGTGCCCTTCCCGCTGGAGGTGGTGCACCGGGACGAGCACATCGTCGTGGCCGACAAACCGCACTTCCTCGCCACCACACCGCGCGGTTCGCACGTTGCCCAGACCGCTCTCGCCCGGCTCCGCGACGAGCTCGGCCTGCCGTCGCTGACCGCCGCGCACCGGCTGGACCGGCTCACCGCCGGTCTGGTGCTGTTCACGGTGCGGCCCGAGGAGCGCGGCGCCTACCAGACGCTGTTCCGGGACCGGCGGGTGCGCAAGGAGTACGAGGCCGTGGCCCCGTACGATCCGGCGCTCGTGCTGCCCCGCACCGTGCGCAGCCGGATCGTCAAGGAGCGCGGGGTGCAGGCGGCGCGGGAGGTCGAGGGCGAGCCGAACGCGGTGACCCGGGTGGAGCTGGCCGAGCACCGGGACGGTCTGGGCCGGTACCGGCTGCTGCCCGAGACCGGGCAGACCCACCAGCTCCGAGTCCATCTGAACGCGCTGGGCGTGCCCATCCTCGGCGACCCGCTGTACCCGGAGGTGACCGGCCCGGTGCCGCCAGGCGACTTCCGCCGCCCGCTGCAACTGCTGGCCCGCCGCCTGGAGTTCACCGACCCGGTCACCGGAGCGCGGCACGCCTTCGCCAGCGGGCGGACCCTGCGGGCGTGGTCCTGCCCGGCCGCGTGGGCCGGGCAGGAGCCGTAGCGGTCCCGCTCACCGCCCGCGGGACCCGCCGCTCACTCCCCGCGCCACCAGCGCAGCAGCCGCTGCCACACGTTCTCGCGGCGGGACGGGTCCGGCGTCGCGGGGACGGGGGCGGGCACGTGCGGGGCGACCGGGGCCGGAACCGGCGGCCGGGGCCCGGCGGCGGGGGCCGGTGCGATGGGCGCGGTGACGGCCGGCGGGCCCGAGCGCTGCGGCGGCACGGTCGACGGGCGGGGCGGCAGACTCACGTCCTGCTGGGCCTTGGGCTCGAAGCGCACCGGCAGCGACACCAGGTGCCGGGAGGCGATCGACGAGCGCCAGCGCAGCTCCTCCTCGGCGCAGTCGAGCTGGACGTCGGGCAGCCGCATCAGCAGCGCGTCCACCCCGACGTCGGCGATCGCCCGGCCGATGTCCTGGCCGGGGCACTCGTGCGGGCCGCCGCCGAACGCCAGGTGGGACCGGTTGCCCTGCATCCCGGCGGAGAGGTCGGGGCGCACCCGGGGGTCGACGTTCCCCGGGGCCGGCGCGAAGAGCAGCCCGTCGCCCCGGTGGATGCGCCGCCCGCCCAGTTCCGTGTCCTGCTTGGCGAAGTAGCCGAAGACGGTGCTGAACGGCGGCTCGTCCCACAGGGACTGCTCGATGGCCTCCGGCACGGTCATCTGGCCGCCGTTGAGCTGGGCGCGGAAGCCCGGCTCGGTCAGCACCATGCGCAGCGCGTTGGCGAGGAGGTTGGCGGTGGCCTCGTAGGCCGCGAACAGCACCAGCCGCAGGTGCTCGCGGACCTCGTCGTCGGTGAGTCCCGCCGGGTGGGCGATGAGGTGGCTGGTGAAGTCGTCCTCCAGCCGGGCCCGGCGGCGGGCGGTGAGCCGGCCGAGCGCCTCCATGACGTACGTGTGGCTCCGGATGGCGGTCTCGGTGCCCTTGAGCGCGTCGCGGGCGGCCTGCACCAGCCGGTCGCCGTACTCCTCGGGCATGCCGAGGATCTCGCACATCACGGCCATCGGCAGGTGCTCGGCGAACTGCGAGACCAGGTCGGCCCGGCCGCGTTCGCAGAAGTCGTTGACCAGGGTCTGGGTGTAGCGGCCGATGTGACGGCGCAGGCCGCGGTGGTCGATGGGCGCCATGGCGCCGGTGACCGCCGCGCGCAGCCGCTGGTGCTCGTCGCCCTCGGCGTGCGAGCAGATGGGCTGCCAGGCGATGTGCGGCATGAGCGGGTGGTCGGGCTTCACCTGCTCCTGGAGCAGCGGGGACCAGATCCGGCTGTCGCGGGTGTACTGGGAGGGGCTGCGCACCAGTTGCAGGTTCTCGGCGTGGCCGAGCACCACCCACATCGGTACGTCGTCGTGGAGCAGCACGGGCGCCACGGCGCCGTGCAGTTCCCGCAGGTGCTCGTAGAGGCCGTCCAGGTCCTCGACGCCGGGGCCGTGGATCCGGTGCGCCTCGCCGGGGCCGAGGCCGTGCGCCGGGCAGCCGGGCGGCGGGCCGGGGGTGGGTTCGGTGCCGGTCAGGGACTGGGGTTCAGACGTCACGGTGCAGCTCCGGAACGGATGGGTGGGGGTCGGTCGGACGCGGGATCAGCGGAGGGCGCCGGACAGGGCCAGGGAGTGCAGGAAGCGCATCAGGGTCATCAGCACGTCCTTGCTGGAGGCCCGGCGGCGCACGTCGCAGTCGATGATCGGGATGTCCGGGGACAGGTCCAGCGCGGTGCGCAGTTCCTCGATCGGGTAACGGGGCGCGTCCGGGAAGGTGTTGACGGCGACGACGAAGGGCACGCCGCGTTCCTCGAGCCGTCCCATGACGTCGAAGCTCACCTCCAGGCGCCGGGTGTCGATCAGGACGACCGCGCCGAGCGCGCCTTCGAACAGGCCGTTCCACAGGAACCAGAAGCGCTCCTGGCCGGGGGTGCCGAACAGGTAGAGCACCAGCTTGTCGGTGATGCCGATGCGGCCGAAGTCCATCGCCACGGTGGTGGCCGTCTTGGTGTCGGAGCCGTAGTTGTCGTCGACCCCGATGCCGGCCTGGGTCATGGTCTCCTCGGTGGTCAGCGGCCTGATGTCGCTGACCGAGCCGACCATGGTGGTCTTGCCGACGCCGAACCCGCCCACGATCACGATCTTCACCGCGGCCTGCGCCGTCTGCGGCAGATGGTCCTCGGTGCGCGGGCCGGGGATGGTGTCAGAGCCGTTGAAGTCCATGCATCACCGCTTCGAGGAGTGAACGGTCGGGGAGCGCCTGGCGGACGATCGGGGCGCGCGCCTGCACCAGGTCGGCCGCGATCAGCTCGGTGAGCAGGACGGTCGTCGCGCTGAACGGCAGGTTGAGGTAGGCCGAGAGTTCGGCCACGGACAGCGGCGCGGTGCACAGCCGGAGCACCGCCGCCTGCTCGGGGGAGGCGGAGGGCGACGGCGCGGAGTGCGCCACGATCAGCGTCACCAGGTCGAGTTCGGCCCGGGCGCCGTCGGCGGGACCGGCGATGGTGTACAGCCGCTCGGGGTTGCCGGGCCGCCCGGGGCCGCCCCCGGCTTTCGCGGGGAGCGGGGGTGGGGGCGGCGGGGGTGCCGGCGGGTGCGGTGGCCGGCGGCGCCTGCGCCGCGGCGGAGTCATACGGTCTGCCCGTTCCGCCGGGGCGGACTCGTCAGATGGGTGCCGATGCGGACGACGAGGTCGCGCATCATGCCGCTCATCCGGCCCGGCTCGCAGGTCACGTCGGCGAGCACCGCGAGGAAGGCGTTGGCGCCGGCGTTCATGAGGTAGAAGTAGCCGCCGTCGATCTCGATGACGACGAGCTTCATGTCCCCGCTGCCCACGATCTCCTGGGTGATGGCGCCGGCCAGGCTCTGCAGTCCCGCGCAGGCGGCGGCCACCCGGTCGGCGGCGTCGGGGTCGCCGCCGTGCCGGGCGATGCGCAGTCCGTCGGCGGAGAGGACCACGATCATCTGGATGCCCGGGACGCCGTCGTTGAGCTGCTTGAGCATCCAGTCGATGTTGCCTCGCTGCTGGATCACTTGAGGTCCCCCTCGTCGTCGGCCTGGGTGGGGCCTGCCGAATCGTCGATCAGGTGCAGGTAAGCGGTCGGGTTCCGGGTGAAGTCGGTCAGCTCGGCCGCGGTGGCGCCCTCGGGCATGCCCTTCTTCAGGCCGTCCCAGAAGGCGTCGACCCACATGCCCGGCGGCCGGTCCTTCAGTTTCTGCGGCTCGCGGTCGATCTCGGGCGCGGGTTCCGGCTCGGGCGCCGGCTGGGACCAGACGGTCGGCCTGCCCTCGCGCTCGGCGCGCTCGATGGCGGCCTGTTCGGCGAACCGCTGGCTGAGCGGCGTCTTCACCCGGCTGCGGCGCTGCGGCAGACCGCCCGCCGTCCACTCGGTGACCTCGGGGACGTCGTCCTCCATGGAGATCCCGGCGGGGATGCGGGGGCTGGTGGGCCGGCGCTTCTTCGGCGGGCGCTTGGGGCCCTCCAGGGCGCCCAGTTCGGGCATGGGCACGGCGGTGGCGCCGATGCCGTGGGCGGCGCCCACGCCGGGCTCCGTGGTGGTCATCACGCGCGGCACGACGAGGATCGCGCGGACGCCGCCGTAGGCGGAGGCGCGCAGCGAGACCTGCATGTCGAACGCCTTGCAGAGCCGGCCGACGACGGCGAGGCCGAGGCGGGGGCTCTCGCCGAGGTTGTGGGCGTCGTCGGCGGCCATGGCGTCGGTGATGGCCTTCTCGATGCGGGCCCGGGACTCCTCGCTGAGGCTGACCCCGGCGTCCTCGATCTCGATGGCGAGCCCGGTCTGCACCTCGACGGCGGTGACCCGCACCTTGGTCGACGGCGGCGAGTAGCGGGTGGCGTTGTCGAGCAGTTCGGCGGCGGCGTGGATGATGGGCTCCACCGAGGTGCCCTTGATGTTGATGTTGACGATGGAGTTCAGGTCGATGCGCCGGTACTCCAGGATCCGGGACATCGCGCCGCGCAGGACGCTGTACAGCGACACGGGCAGGGGCCACTGGCGGCCGGGGCGGCCGCCGCCGAGCACGGAGATGGAGTCGGCGAGGCGGCCGATCAGCGCGGTGCCGTGGTCGATGCGCAGCAGGTCGTCGAAGACCTCGGGGTTGCGGCCGTGGTCCTCCTCCATCTCCCGCAGTTCGCTGGCCTGCTGGTGGACGATGGCCTGCACGCGGCGGGCGATGCTGACGAAGGAGCGCTCGGTGGCGTCGCGCATCGAGATCTCGTGGTCGGCGCCGCGCAGTGCCGTGTGCAGCAGCGTGCGCTGCGAGTCGGGCAGGTGCCGCAGTTCTGGGTCGTTGTCGACGACCTTGCGCATCACCTCCCGGAGCGGTTCTCCGCCGCGCAGGTGGCGCAGCGCGGTGGGCAGGACCTGGGTGCCGAGCCGGACGATCTCCGCGTCGTGGGTGGCGAGGCGGTGCTCCAGGTACGCGGCGTGCCGGGCGTGCTCGGCCCGCGTCTCGCGGAGCTCGCGGCCGCGGCGGACGATCTCCGCGGCCAGGGCGAGGAGCAGCAGCAGGGCCACGGTCCCGCACCCGACGACGGCGATCCGGGCGGCGGGCGGGACCAGTGCGGCGGCGGCCCCGGTCACCCCGGCCATCACGACGGCGGGCGGCAACAGCACGCGGGCGAGGGGAAGTTCACGGCCGCCGGGAGGCTTTGGAACACTCACCATGGATGCCTTCCGAGACGAGTCGGCTGGGTGTCGGGGGAGCTTGCGAGGGGAAGATTCACGGAACGACCCGGACCTTCGGGATATTCGGGGGCAGACGCAGTAATCGGCTCAACCCGGTGCGTCGCGGGCGAGCTTAGTCCGACCGGATCATCGCCGCGTCATATTCGGCAAGCACCTGAATTCACCCGCGCAACAGGAGTACGCTCACTCCATTTACACGCTGTGCATTTGTTCGAACACCATCCGTGACGCCGTACGGGCATACGAAACCCCCTCACCGTGACGAGTGAATGAGGGGGTTCGGCGCCGGACGCGACCGGCGGAAGCCGGCCGCGTCCGGGCGGGGCGGGGCGGGGCGGGCTCAGCCCACCGACGAGTAGGCCACCACGCCCCGCAGGAGCTGGTCCACGGCCTTGCGCGCGGCCTTCGTCACCGTCGAGCCCTCCACGGGCGCGGCGGCGGCGATCTGCCCGAGCACGTCGATCACCTGCTTGCACCAGCGCACGAAGTCGCCCGCGGGCATCTCCGCCTCGCGCAGCACCTCGTCCAGGCCCTTGCCGGAGGCCCACATGTAGGCGGCCCAGGCGAAGCCCAGGTCCGGCTCGCGCTGGCCCACGCCCTCGGTCTGGCTGATCCGGAACTCCTCCTCGACCGCGTCCAACCGGCCCCAGATCCGGACCATCTCGCCGAGCGCGGCCTTCGCCCTGCCCGAGGGCAGCTTGGGCGCCATCGCGTCGTCGCCGACCCGGGCCTCGTACACCAGCGCCGAGACGCAGGCGGCGAGTTCCGCCGGGGCGAGGTCCTCCCAGACGCCCTCGCGCAGGCACTCGCTGGCCAGCAGGTCCAGCTCGCCGTAGAGCCGGGCGAGCCGCCTGCCGTGCTCGGTGACCTCGTCGCCGCGCAGGTAGTCCAGCTCGGTGAGCAGCGCCACGATCCGGTCGAAGGTCCGCGCGATGGTGTTCGTGCGGCCCTCGATCCGGCGCTCGAGCTGCGTGGTGTCGCGCAGCAGGCGGTGGTAGCGCTCGGCCCAGCGGGCGTGGTCCTCGCGGTCGTCGCAGCCGTGGCAGGGGTGCGCCCGGATCGCCGTGCGCAGCCGGGCGATCTCCCGGTCGTCGGCGGCCTGCGAACGCTTCTTGCGGGCCCGGTCCGGCGGGATGTGCCCGGCCTTGGTGCGCAGCGCCGAGGCGAGGTCCCGGCGGGACTGCGGGGAGCGCGGATTGAAGGACTTCGGGATCCGCATCCGGTCCAGCGGCTCGACCGGCACCGGGAAGTCCATCGACGCAAGCCGCTTGACCTGCCGTTCCGCCGTCAGCACCAGCGGGCGCGGACCGTCGTGGTGGTCGAAGCCCCGGTGGCCGTTGGAACGCCCGGCGGGCAGGCCCGGGTCCAGCACCAGCGCGAGGCCCGCGTACTTGCCGGTGGGCACGTGGATGACGTCACCCGGCTTGAGCTTCTCCAGGGCGACGGCGGCCTCGGCGCGCCGCTGGCTGGCGCCCTGCCTGGCCAGCTCGGTCTCCCGGTCCTTCAGCTCGCGCCGCAGCCGCGCGTACTCCTCGAAGTCCCCGAGGTGGCAGGTCATGGAGGCCTTGTAGCCGTCCAGGCCCTCCTCGTTGCGCTGCACCTGCCGGGAGATCCCGACGACCGACTTGTCGGCCTGGAACTGCGCGAAGGAGGTCTCCAGCAGCTCGCGCGAGCGGTGCCGGCCGAACTGCTCGACCAGGTTGACGGCCATGTTGTACGACGGCTTGAAGCTGGAGCGCAGCGGGTACGTGCGCGTGCCGGCGAGGCCCGCGAGGTGCTCGGGGCTCATACCGCGCTGCCACAGCACGACCGCGTGGCCCTCGACGTCGATGCCCCGGCGGCCGGCCCGGCCGGTGAGCTGCGTGTACTCACCGGGGGTGATGTCGGCGTGCTGCTCGCCGTTCCACTTGACGAGCTTCTCCAGCACCACCGAACGGGCGGGCATGTTGATGCCGAGCGCGAGCGTCTCGGTCGCGAACACGGCCTTGACCAGACCGCGTACGAACAGCTCCTCCACGACCTCCTTGAAGGTCGGAAGCATGCCCGCGTGGTGGGCGGCGATACCGCGCTCCAGGCCCTCCAGCCACTCGTAGTACCCGAGGACGTGCAGGTCCTCGGGCGGGATGGCGGCGGTGCGCTCCTCGACGAGGGCCCGCACCTTCTCCCGGGCCTCGTCGTCGTTCAGCCTGAGGCCCGCGTACAGGCACTGCTGGACGGCGGACTCGCAGGCGGCCCGGCTGAAGATGAACGTGATGGCGGGCAGCAGGCCCTCGGCGTCGAGGCGCTCGATGACCTCGGGCCGGCCCGGCGTCCACACCCGGGAGCGCTGTCTGCGCTCCCGCTCCCGGTCGGCCTCGCGCATCGAGCGCCCGCGCCGCCGGTCCTGGTACGAGGGCCGGCTCGCCTCCATGCGGGCGAGCCGGGCGAGGTCGGGGTTGACGGCCTTCTTGTGGCCCTCGCCCTCCTCGAACAGGTCGTACATCCGGCGCCCGGCGAGCACGTGCTGGAACAGCGGCACGGGCCGGTGCTCGGAGACGATCACCTCGGTGTCGCCGCGGACGGTGTCCAGCCAGTCGCCGAACTCCTCGGCGTTGGACACGGTGGCCGACAGCGACACCAGGGTCACCGACTCGGGGAGGTGGATGATCACCTCCTCCCAGACGGCGCCGCGGAAGCGGTCGGAGAGGTAGTGCACCTCGTCCATGACCACGTAGCCGAGGCCGAGGAGGGTCTGCGAGCCGGCGTACAGCATGTTCCGCAGCACCTCGGTGGTCATCACGACCACCGGGGCGTCGGAGTTCACGCTGTTGTCGCCGGTGAGCAGGCCGACCTTGGCCGCGCCGTAGCGGCGGCACAGGTCGGCGTACTTCTGGTTGGACAGCGCCTTGATGGGGGTGGTGTAGAAGCACTTCTTGCCCTGCAGCAGGGCGAGGTGGACGGCGAACTCGCCCACGATCGTCTTGCCCGAACCGGTGGGGGCGGCCACCAGGACGCCCTTCCCCGCCTCGAGCGCCTGGCAGGCCTCGATCTGGAAGGGGTCGAGGCCGAAGTCGTACATCTCGCGGAAGGACGCGAGCGCGGTGGCCTGCTCGGCTGCCCGCAGGCGGGCGGCCGCGTACCGCTCGGCCGGTGAGAGGTCCTCTGTCATCGTGCTTTCGAGCGTACCGGGCCCCGCTGACAACAGGACGATCATTATCCCGATCGTGTACTGAGCGGCAGCGGATCACGCGGCGGGCGGGAACGACGGGTGCCCCCGTCCTCGGGGACGGGGGCACCGGCGGCGCTGCGGGCGAGGGGTCAGGTCACGTCGTCGTAGCCGTTGACCCGCTCCGTGCTCGTCTGCTCGGGCACCGTGCGGGCGGCCGCGACGGGCTGGATCTCGCCGATGTCCTCGGGGGTCAGGTCCAGCTCGGAGGCCTCGTCGTCGGCGGGGCCGGCGGCCTCGCGGCGCCGCCTGCGCTTGTCGTTGAGCAGGGAGAAGCCGACCGCGCCGAAGTACAGCACCCAGATCGGCCCGGCGAGGGCCAGCATGGAGAGCGGGTCGGTGCTCGGCGTCGCGACGGCCGCGAAGACCGTGATGCCGAGGATCATCGCGCGCCACCAGCCGAGCATCCGGCTGCCGCTCAGCACCCCGGTGAGGTTGAGCATGACCAGCAGCAGGGGCAGCTCGAAGGAGAGGCCGAAGACGATCACCATGCGGGTGACCAGCTGGAGCAGGTCGTCCAGCGGCAGCAGGTTCCTGATGGCGCCGTTCGGGGTGAAGTCGATCAGCACCTTGGCGGTGGTCGGCAGCACCTTGTACGCGAAGAAGGCGCCGGCGAAGAACAGCGGGGCGCCGGTGAAGACGAACGCGTAGGCGTACTTCTTCTCGTGCCGGTGCAGACCGGGCGCGACGAACGCCCACAGCTGGTAGAGCCAGACCGGCGAGGCGAGCACGACGCCCGCCATCAGCGAGACCTGCAGCGCGAGGGTGAACGGGGCGAGGAGCCCGTTGATGGTGATCTCCGCGCACTGGTGCTTCGCCGGCGACTTCGCCAGTTGCTCGAAGCTCTCCTGACAGCCCACCGAGTCGAGGATCGGCTTGGTCAGGAAGTTGATGATGTCGTTGTAGAAGAAGGCGGCGACGATCGTCACGACGACGATGGCCAGCATGGCCTTCGCGAGCCGGTTGCGGAGCTCACGAAGATGATCCGCGAGAGGCATCCGCCCCTCGGGATCTCTCTCCTTCTTGCGGGCAGACTTGAGCAACCCACGTCCTCATCTCGTGCGGCGGGCCGGAGCGCTCCGGCCCTGCGTCAGCGCTGGGTGGTGTCCGACGGCTCGTTGACCGGCCGGGAGCTGGTCACGTCGCCGGGGGACGCCTGGATCGTGCGCTGGGACGGAGGCTGCTCGTTGGAGCCGGGCGCCGGGGCGGAGCTGTTGCCGCCGTCCTCCTTCATCGCCTTGGCCTCGCTCTTGAGGATGCGCGCGGACTTGCCGAGCGAGCGCGCCATGTCCGGAAGCTTCTTCGCGCCGAACAGCAGGACGATGACGACGAGGATGAGAATGATCTCGGGGGCTCCGAGCCTTCCGAACATAAGTCTTTACCTTCTCACCGAGGCGACTGGGTGGGTGCTGTCCGACCAGCCGGACACGTGTCCGAACGATCGTGCTGCCAGCGATCGTAACGCTCAGGGGTGAACGTGAGGCAATCCCCGTGCGTACTCCCGGTCCGCGGCACGCGCCTCGTTCTTCGCGCCGCGATCAGCAGCGTACCTGCCCCACCTCTCAGCATGACAGGGCGAAGTGCCCCAAACCGCGTCCCTTACCAGACTCTCGGGGTCGGGACCGTCACAGCGTGTCCACGGCGCGGGCCGCGCTCACCGCCGCCCGCTCCAGGTCCTCGGCGGCCCGGTTGATGCGGCGCGCCGAGTCGGCGACCTGCCGCCCCAGACGCCGGGCCTCGAGGAAGACCCGCACCGCGAGCACCCCCAGCACGGCGAGTGTCACGAATCCCACGGCTACCGCGAACATCGGCCAGAACATGACGTCGACCTTAGACGGTCCTACACCGTGGAGTGCAGCCGCAGGGTGCGCACGCCGCCGCCGGTGAGCAGTTCGACGATCCGCTCCCCCGCGGGCTTGCGCACCGCGGCGCCGCAGTCGGGGCAGGTGAAGGAGTAGAACGTCGTCCGGCTGGTGGCGCCTATGGCCAGGCGCAGGGCGCCCGCGGCGAGTTCGAAGCGGCCCCGGCAGTCCGGGCAGCCGGCCCGGAACAGCACGGGGACCGCTCTTCTCATCCCGGCGAAGGCGGACGCCACGGTCAACTGGCCGCCGCCCCCGCTCGCCTCCCCCCTGGCTCGGCCCGCACCGGACACCGGAGACTCGCTCAACGCTCTCGCTCCTGCCTGTCGTCACGCCGTTCGCCGGCACCGCCGCCCACCGGCGCGGTGGCCGTGTCGTACGCCGCAAGCGCCTCGCGGGCCGCCCGGCGGGCGCTGTCGGCCAGCTCGGGCGGCGAGACGATCCGGCCGTCGCGGCCGAGACGCAGGGCCAGCCGTCTCAGCGACGCCGGATCGGGGGTGCGCAGAGTGATACGCAGCCCGCCGTCGGGAAGCTCATCGGCGCTGTCGTGCGGGTAGTACTCGGCCACCCAGCGGCCGCCGGGGCCGACCTCGATGACCACCTCCGGGTCCTCGGCGGCCGGCTGCACCAGGGCCTCGGACAGGTCCCGCAGCTCCATCTCGGGCGGCGCGGACGGCTCGTCCAGGATCCTGATCTCGGCGACCCGGTCCAGCCGGAAGGTGCGGCGCGCCTCGGAGCGACGGCACCAGGCCTCCACGTAGGTGTGGCCGACGCTGACCAGGCGGATGGGGTCGATCTCCCGCTCGGTGATCTCGTCGCGCGCGGGCGAGTAGTAGCGGATCCACAGCCTGCGGCGCTCGGAGATCGCGCGGTCGACGTCGGCGAAGACACCGCCCTCGGACTCGAAGGTCACCGACAGCCGGGCGCTCGCGCCGGCCGCCTCGCCGGCCGCCGTCTCCACCTTGGCCGTCGCCCGCAGCAACGCCTGGCGGTCGCCCTCTCTGAGGCCCGGCAGGGTGGACACCGCGCGGGCGGCCACCAGCAGGGCCGTGGCCTCGTCGGCGGCGAGCCGCAGCGGCTCGGCCGCCTCCTCGCCGAGCGCGGCCGGGTTGTGCCACCAGATCCGCTCGCCGTCCGTGTCGATGTCCAGCAGGTCGCCGCCGCGGAAGCTGGTGCCGCACATGGGCAGCAGGTCGAGGTCGGAGACCAGCTCGTCCTCGGTGATGCCGAAGGCGCGCGCGACGTCCGCGATCCGAGCGCCGGGGCGCTCCCTGAGGTAGGTGACCAGGGAGAGCATCCGCCGGGTCTGGTCGATGGCGTTCACGGGCCTGACCGGTTTGCCTGCCATGGTTGTGCTCCGCTCCCCCTCAGCCCTTGGCCACGGCACGCAGCCGGTCCACCACGTCCGCGCGCAGCTCGGCCGGCTCCACGACCACCGCGTCCGGCCCGAACTCCACCAGCCAGGCGTCCAGCCCGTGCCCGTACGGAATCTCCAACTCGTCCCAGCCGTCCCCGAGTTCCCGGACCGCGGTGGCCTTCGCCCGAAGGGGGTAACCGGAGCCGGAGCGCAGCCGGATCAGCGCCGAGCGGTCGGCGATCTCACCGGCCCAGCTCGCGACGGTCTCCCGCACGGTGACCACGTCGGGCACGGGCACGGTGAAACCGGTGCCGCGCGAGCGCACCCGGCCGGTGATCCGGGACAGCCGGAAGACGCGCTCGGCGCCCCGGTCCCGGTCGAAGCCGGCCAGGTACCAGTGGCCGCGCCAGCACTCCAGCGCCCAGGGCTCGACGTGCCGGGGCTCGGGGTGGGCGGCGGAGGCCTTGCGGTAGTCGAAGACCACGGGGCGGCGGTCGCGGCAGGCCAGCATCAGCGGTTCGAAGGCGGCCTCGTGCACCGGGATGCGCGGCTCCAGGGCGCCGTGCGCCTCGTAGGGGTCGACGTCCTCGGGGAGCCCGGCGGCGCGCAGCTTCTGCAGGGCGCCGCTGGCCGCGCCGGCCAGACGGGCCTGCTGCCAGACCTTGGCGGCCAGGCCCAGGGCGGCGGCCTCCTCGGCGTCCAGGGTGATGGGGGGCAGACGGTTGCTGTCGCGGCGGGCCAGGTAGCCGACCTCGCCGTCGAGGTTCTCCACGGTCTCGATGACCAGGCCCAGCTCGCGCAGGTCGTCCTTGTCCCGCTCGAACATGCGGTTGAAGGAGTCGTCGCTGCCCGCAGCGCCCCGCTCCGGCCTGGAGGCCTCGACGTACGCCTCGATGGAGTCGCGCAGCTCGCGCTTGCTGAGCGGCCGGCGTGTGCCGAGCAGGCACAGCGCGAGGTTCATCAGCCGCTCGGCCTTGGCAATGGCCATCGACGCCCTTCGCCTTCCCTATGGTGCTTCCGACCGTTGACCGTACCGCCCCGGGGTGTCGGGGCAAAAGCCGGAGCGGGAAGCGGAGCCGTACTGAACAGCGGCGGTCACGCGAGGAGGGCCCGTGCGGACAGCACGGGCCCTCCTTCGACCAGGTTCGGTCAGCGCTTGGCAACGCCCACGAGGTCGCAGACGAAGATCAGCGTCTCGCCCGGGGCGATCCGGCCGCCACCGGCGCCGCGGTCGCCGTACGCGAGGTGCGCGGGGATGGTCAGCTGGCGGCGGCCGCCGACCTTCATGCCCTGGACGCCCTTGTCCCAGCCCTGGATGACCTGGCCGACGCCGAGCTGGAAGTCCAGCGGGGTGCCGCGGTTCCAGGAGGCGTCGAACTCCTCGCCGGAGGAGAAGGCCACGCCCACGTAGTGGACCTTGACGATGTCGCCCGCTTCGGCGACCTCGCCGTCCCCTTCCCAGATCTCCTTGATCTCGAGGTCCGCCGGCGGCTCGCCGCCCGGGAAGTCGATCTCGGGCTTCTCGATGCTCACGTCAAAAGCTCCTGCTTGTGTACGACACGAAACACGGACAGTCTGTCATCCCCGCTGGTCTGCCGCCCGCCACGGCGCCACGACGGGCCCGGTCACATGGCGGCGAGGATGTCCACCGAGAACACCAGCGTGGCGCCCTTCTTGATGCCGCTGCCGCTCGGCGGGGTGTCGCCGTAACCCAGGTCCGGCGGCACGACGATCAGGACCCTGCTGCCCACCTTCTTGCCGGCCAGTCCCTGCGACAGCCCCTTGACGACCTGCTGCATCTGCTCCAGCGAGAACTGGCTGAGCCGTCCGGTGTCGTACGTCTGCTGGAACGGCTTGTCGCTGCCCCAGACCACGCCCTTGAACTGGCACAGCACCGCCTGGTTCGCCTTGACCTCGGGGCCGTCGCCCTCCAGGACGTAGACGGAGGCCAGCTTCCCCGGCGGGGTGCTCTGCTTGGCCGGCTTGATCTCGGGCGCCTTGCCGTCGGTGTTGGTGCCGACGGTCGGCAGCGCCGGGTCGTCCTGCGGCACCTCCTTGCCCTGGGCGGAGCTCTTGGAGTTGAAGGAGTTGATCAGGTCGATGACGAAGACCAGGGTGTCGGTGCCCTTGATGCCCGCCTGCGCGTTGCCCGACTTGCCGTAGCCCCAGGTGGGCGGGACGGCGATGAGCACGCGGCTGCCGGTCTTCTTGCCCTGCAGGGCGTACCGCCAGCCGTCGATGAGGCTGCCCTGGGCGAGCTGCATGACCAGCGGGCGGTTGCGGTCGTAGGAATTGTCGAAGACCTTGGCGCTGCTCCAGATCTGGCCCAGGTAGTTCGCCTCGATGAAGTCGTTCTCCGCGACCGTGCGCCCGCTGCCCGTGATGACCGTCTTGACCGCGAGGTCCTTCGAGGGGTCGCCCGGGCCCTTGGCGACGGTCGGCTTCTCGCCGAACTTCGTGCCCGCCGTGATCGCCGGCAGCGGCCCGTCCACGATCTTGGGCGGCGGCACGGAGGACGCCGGGCCCGACGGTGTCGGCGACGCGCCGGCCTTGCTGGACTCGGACTTGTCGTCGCCGCACCCGGCGAGCGTGACCAGTCCTGCGGGTACGGCGGCGAGGAGGAGTGAGCGTCGGCGCACGGGAAGGGCCTCGTAATCGGTCGATCTTGCGGATTGGCGTGCGCGCAACTCTACGACGCGACACGGGCGCCGTACGGGAAACGTACGGCGCCCGTGTGGCGGTCCGGCATTTCGGCGCCGAAACGCTTGACTCGCGAGCGGTCTCACATTCCGGCGATGAGCTTCTCCACGCGGTCGTCCACCGAACGGAACGGGTCCTTGCACAACACGGTGCGCTGTGCCTGGTCGTTGAGCTTGAGGTGCACCCAGTCGACCGTGAAGTCCCTGCGCTGTTCCTGTGCCCGGCGGATGAAGTCGCCGCGCAGCCGGGCCCGAGTGGTCTGCGGAGGCACCGACTTGCCCTCGAAGATCTTCAAGTCGTTGCAGATCCGGGCGGCTTGGCCCTTCTTCTCCAGCAGGTAGTAAAGACCCCGGCGACGGTGGATGTCGTGATAAGCGAGGTCTATCTGGGCGACCCGCGGATGCGACATGGTCATGTTGTGCTTGGCCCGGTACCGCTCGATGAGCTTGTACTTCATGACCCAGTCGATCTCGGTTCCGATGCGGTCCAGTTCCTCGGTCTCGATGGCGTCGAGGGTGCGGCCCCACAGCTCCAGGACCTGCGCGACCGTGCCGGTGCGGATGCCGCGGCGGTCGCAGAAGTCGACGGCCTTGTCGAAGTACTCGCGCTGCACCTCCAGCGCGGACGCCTCCCGGCCGCTGGCCAGGCGCACCTTGCGCCGGCCGGTGATGTCGTGGCTGACCTCGCGGATCGCCCGGATCGGGTTCTCCAGGGTCAGGTCGCGCATCACGGTGCCCGCCTCGATCATGCGCAGCACCAGGTCGGTCGCGCCGACCTTGAGCAGCATGGTCGTCTCGGACATGTTCGAGTCGCCGACGATGACGTGCAGCCGGCGGTAGCGCTCGGCGTCCGCGTGCGGTTCGTCGCGGGTGTTGATGATGGGCCTGGAGCGGGTCGTCGCCGAGGAGACGCCCTCCCAGATGTGCTCGGCACGCTGGCTGACGCAGTACACGGCGCCGCGCGGCGTCTGCAGGACCTTGCCCGCACCGCACAGCAGCTGCCTGGTCACCAGGAAGGGGATGAGGATGTCCGCGAGCCGGGAGAACTCCCCGTGCCGCGCCACCAGATAGTTCTCGTGGCAGCCGTAGGAGTTGCCCGCCGAGTCGGTGTTGTTCTTGAAGAGGTAGACGTCGCCCGCGATTCCCTCCTCGTGCAGGCGTCGTTCCGCGTCCACCAGGAGTCCTTCGAGAATGCGCTCGCCGGCCTTGTCGTGGGTGACCAGTTCGGTCACGTTGTCACATTCGGGTGTGGCGTATTCCGGATGCGACCCCACGTCCAGATAGAGCCGGGCGCCGTTTCGCAGAAAGACATTGCTGCTGCGGCCCCATGACACGACACGGCGGAAGAGGTACCGCGCCACCTCGTCAGGAGACAGGCGGCGCTGTCCCCTGAACGTGCACGTGACGCCGTACTCGTTCTCCAGCCCGAAAATGCGGCGGTCCATGACTGAACATTACGCCCGATCCCCCGAGCTGAAACGGGGTTCGGCAGCACGATTTGGATCATTTTCCGATGAAGCCGCAACAACCCCGCTCCGCGCGGGAACTGCGAGGACCCGCCCGGTGGCGAGCAGGACCAGCAGGGACACGGCTCCCGCGGCGCCGGGGACGGCGTATCCCCACAGCGGGCCGCCCGCCTGGACCACCGGTCCCGCCAGGCCCGTTCCCACCGAGGCGCCGACGGTGAACGTCGTGACGAGCCAGGAGAACGCCTCGGTGACGGTGCCGCCCGGCGCGTGCCGGTCGACGATGATGAACGCGCAGGCGATGCAGGGAGCCAGGAACACCCCGGAGAGCAGGCTGAGCAGCACCATGGCCACGGCGTCCGGCATCAGCATCAGCGGCAGGTAACAGACCGCCAGAAGGGCCACCAGGACGCGCAGTCGCCGCTCGGGCGCGCCGCTCCAGGCACGCGCGCCGTACACGGAGCCGCCGATGAGCGCCCCGAGGCCCAGCGCGGCCATCAGCCAGCCGTAGACCGCGTCGCCGCCGTGCTCGTCGGCGTACGGCACCGAGGCCACGGTGATCGAGCCGAGCGCGATGCCGACGAACAGGAAGGCGCCGAGCAGCGCGAGCAGGCCGGGCGAGCGCAGGGCCCCCAGCCAGTGCGCCTCGCGCGGCGCCGAGCGCCAGGCGCGCGAGGGCGGCGAGAGGACCACCGAGAGCGCGCCGAGGACGCCGACGGCGTTCAGCACCAGCAGCGCCGCCCGCTCCGACCACAGCGAGACGCACAGCGTCACCAGCAACGGTCCCACGGTGAACATGACTTCCTGGGCGACGGCGTCCATGGCGTACGCGGTGTGCACCTGCTCCTCGCGGCGCAGCACCGACGGCCACAGGGCCCGCAGACCGCCCTCCAGCGGCGGGGTGAACAGGCCGGCCGCGGCCACGGCCGCGCAGGCGAGGGGCAGCGGGTCGGTGCCGGAGAACGCGAAGACGGCCATCGCCAGCGCGGACGCGACGGCCGCGGGAAGCTGGACGCGCGGCTGGCCGTACAGGTCCTCCAGACGGCCCAGCACGGGCTGCCCGACGGCGTTGGCGACGCCGTACACGGCCGCGAGGGCGCCCGCCAGGCCGTACGTGCCGCCCTCGGCGCGGACGAACAGCACCAGCGCGATCGCGGCGGTCGCGTTGGGCAGCCGGCCCACCAGGGTGCCGGTGAGCAGCCGGGCCGCGTGTCTCGCCCTGAGGATCTCGAGGTATCCCGCGGCCATGTCCCGCCTCCAAGTGTTACGTATAACCCCGCCCGTCATACGTACCATGTGCGCTGTTCACCCGTCCAGACGACCGGACGTGAGCCGGCGGGCCGCGAAGCCCCCGGGCGCACGACCGCCAGAACAGGAGCACCCCCGCGGTGGCACGCAGCAGCACCCGCCCGACCAGCCGGGACGTCGCACAGGCGGCCGGAGTCTCCCAGGCGGCCGTCTCCCTCGTGCTCGGCGGCAAATGGCGCGGCCGGGTCTCCGAGGCCACCGCCGACCGGGTCCGGGAAGCCGCCCGCGACCTCGGCTACCGGCCCAACCTCGCCGCCCGCAACCTGCGCCTCGGCCGCACCCGCACCGTCCTGCTCGTCGTCCCCGCGCTCACCACCGAGTTCTTCGCCGGCGTCTACACCGGCGCCGCACGCGTCGCGGCCCGGCACGGCTTCGGCGTCGTGCTGTACCCCTCCCCCGAGGGCATCGGCCCGGCCCGCGACCCCTTCGCCTCCGCGCAGTCCGCCCTGGACGGCGTCATCGCCTCCTCCATGGCCGCCGACGCCCTCACCGCCATCCGCGGCGACCAGCTCCCCCTCGTCATGCTCGACAGCGACCCGGACGGCAGCCTCGGCGCCGCCACCGTGAACCTGGACATCGCCGACGGCGTCCGCCAGGTCACCGAGCACCTGCTGGCCCTCGGCCACCGCCGCTTCCTGCACCTCGCCGCCGACGTGCCCTCCTGGACCTTCGAGATGCGCGCCCGGGAACTCGCCGCCCGCCTCGACGCCGTACCCGGGACACAGCTGCGGACCGCACCCGCGCCGATCTCCATCGACGGCGCCCGCACCGCCCTCGAGGCCGCGCTGGCCGCCCCCGGCCCCCGCCCCACCGCCGTGGTGTGCGACGACGACAAACTGGCCGCCGGCGCCTACAAGGCCCTGCGCCGCCTCGGCCTGCGGGTCCCCGACGACGTGTCCGTCACCGGCCTCGACGACCTGGCCCTCGCCACCGCCCTCGACCCCGAACTCACCACCGTCCGCCTCGACGCCGAACAGTTCGGAGAACGCGGCATGGAAGCCCTCCTCGCCGTCCTGGAGAACCGGGAGCCGGCCGGCGCAGACATTCCCGTGGAACTCGTCGTACGCGCCTCTACGGCCCCGGCAAGCGCCGCCGAGGCCTAGCCAGGCCGCACGTGGCGGCGACAACGCCCGGCGGGGCCCAGCGGGGCTCTGCGACACGACCACCGCACGGCGAGTCCCAGCGCGGCGTCCCGCGAGCGGCACCGGCCCTGGCGCCGGCACGAGGTCCTCGGCGCACCCTCGGCGAGGGTTGGTGCCCGGGCACCGCCCGGCCAGGGCACGATGCTGCTTCGCCGATGCCGGCCAGGCGCGGCTCGAGCCCTGCACCGCACCGGGGCCGGCTCCAGGGGCTTGGCTACGCCCGCCGCGCCGTGCCGTTCCGGCGCCGCCACCGCATCGCCCCGTCCCGGCGCGGCTCAGCCGGCCCCGGCGGCCCCGTTCCCGCGCAGCTCGCGAGCCCTGCACCGCTCCGGGCCCGGCTCCACGACCCGGCTGAACCCGCCCGGCCATAGCGGGGGGCTTTCCGGCGCCGCCACCGCATCGGCCCGTCCCGGCGCGGCGCAGTCGGCCCCGGCGGACAGGCCCCGGCGGTCCCGTTCCGGCGCGGCTCGCGGGCCACGCGCCGCTCCGGCCGCCTTCGGCTCGGCTCCACGACCTAGTGTCAGGCCGCCCTCAGCCCGGCCCCCGGCGCCCCACCGGCACCCATGCGGCTCAACCACCCCCGTGCCGCCCTCAGTCGGTGTCCGGCAGCAAGCCGCTCACCGTCTCCTCCAGGCGCGGCAGTACCCGCTGGCCTGCCAGGGCCAGCGCGATGCCCGCCACCACACCGGCCCAGCCCACCGGCCCCAGCGGGGTGCAGCCGACCGCGCGGCTCACCACCGGGACCTGGATGAGAGCGACCAGGGCCACCGCCGAACCCAGCGACGTCACCCGCACCAGCGGGCTGTCCCGGCGGTCCAGCAGCGTCTGCGCGAGCTGGGTGCCGACCACCCCGCAGAGCGCCATCGTGCTCGAACGGCGCGCCGTACCCGGCGTGAAACGGCCGACCAGCCACGCCGTCAACGCGCCCAGACACGTGGTCAGCGCCCGGTGCCGGATCTGGCGGATCAACGGCTCGCCCAGCACACCGCCCGCCGCGTCCTCCGGCGACCGCGGCCCCGACCGCTCCGCCGCCTGGGCCCCGGCCTTCGGCGTCACGGCCACCGCCATCGCCGGGAACAGATCCGTGAACAGGTTCACCAGCAGCATCTGCCGCGTCGACAACGGCGCCCGGCCCGACACCAGCGTGCCCAGCAGACCGAAACCCACCTCGCCCGCGTTGCCGCCGATCAGGATCGCGATCGCGTCCGCCACGCTGTGCCACAGCGCGCGCCCCTCGACGACCGCGTCGATCAGCACCGTCAGATCGTCGTCCGTCAGTACGATGTCCGCCGCGTTGCGCGCCGCCGCCGAACCACGGGCATTGATGCCCACCCCGATGTCGGCCGCCCGGATCGCCGCCGCGTCGTTGGCGCCGTCGCCCACCATCCCCACCACCCGGCCCGCATCCCGCAGCGCCTCCACCACCTGCAGCTTCTGCTCCGGAGCCACCCGCGCCACCACACCCGCGTCCCGCAGCATCCGGGCCCGCCCCGAACGGTCCGCCGCGCCCAGCTCGTCCCCCGTCACCACCACCGGCTCCTCCGGCCACCCCAGCTCCCGGGCGATCGCCCGCGCCGTCTGCGGATGGTCCCCCGTCAGCATCACCGGCCGCACCCCCGCCTCGTACAGACCCCGCACCAGCGCCGTCGACGTCTCCCGCGGCACATCCGAGAACGCCAGCAGCCCCGAGAAACCCAGCTCCCGCAGCGGCTCCTCGAGCACCCCGGCCGCCGCCTCGCCCTCCGCCAACCGGCGCCCCGCCACCGCGAGCACCCGCAGCCCGTCACCCGCCAGCACGTGCGCCCCGTCCCAGGCGTGCGACGGCAGCTCCCGGCAGGCCGGCAGCACCGTCTCCGGCGCCCCCTTCACCACCAGCACCCGCGCCCCGTCACCCGTCCGCCCGACCGCCGCCGCGTACCCGCGCGCGGCCTCGAACGCCAGCCCCTCCTCCTGCGTCCACCCCGGATCGTCCCCGGCCGCGTCCAGCACCGCCTCGTCCGTCGCGTGCACCGGCCGCTCCGACCCGCCGTTCGGCCGCGGGCACGCACGCGCCGCCGCCCGCACCGTCTCCGCCGCCGCCTCCTCGCCCGCGGCCGACACCCCGCCACCGGCGTCCCACACCCGCACCAGCCGCAGCCGGTTCTCCGTCAACGTGCCCGTCTTGTCGAAACAGACCGTGTCCATCCGCCCCAGCGCCTCCAGCGTGCGCGGCGTACGCACCAGCACCCCGTCGGCGCTCAGCCGCCGCGCCGCCGCCAACTGCGCCACCGTCGCCACCAGCGGCAGCCCCTCCGGCACCGCCGCCACGGCGACCGCCACCCCACCGCTCACCGCGTCCCGCACCGGCGTCCCCCGCAGCAGTGCCAGCCCCGTCACCGCCGCCCCGCCCCCCAGCGTCCACGGCAGCGCCCGGCGCGTCAGCTCCTGCAGCCTCACCTGCACCCCGCCCGCCGGCGGCGTACGAGCCGCCAGATGAACCGCCCGCGCCGCCTCCGTACGGTCACCGGTGTCCACCACCACGGCCCGGGCCCTCCCCGCCACCACCGTCGTCCCCTCGAACACCATGCACCGCCGGTCCGCCACCGCCGCGTGCGGCGTCCGGTCCGTCTGCTTCTGCACCGGCAGCGACTCCCCCGTCAACGCCGACTCGTCGACCTCCAGACCCTCCTGCCACAACAACCGGGCATCCGCCGGCACCACGTCGTCCCCGGCCAGCTCGATCACATCACCCGGCCGCAGCCCACCCGCGTCCACCGTGCGCGTCCCGCCCGCCGGCGCCTCCTCCTCCGACGGCACCACCCGCGCCTTGCGCTTCTGATCCGCCAGCAGCCCCGACAACGCCCGCTCCGCCCGCAACCGCTGCACCCCACCCACCAGCGCGTTCAGATCCAGCGCCCCCACCACCAGCAGCGCGTCCACCATCGAACCCAAGATCGCCGACGCCGCCGAACCCACCGCCAGCACCGGAGTCAACGGATCATGCAGCTCGCCGCTGACCGCCCGGCCCAACCGCACACCCCAGCGCACCGGACTCACCGCCGGATGCCCCGCCACCGCACCCGCCGCCCCACGAACCCCGGCCGCCGCCCGGCCCAGCCCGCTCACCTCGGCAGCCGGCTCCCGGTCCACCCGCTCCCGCGCCTCCTCCGGATCCAGATCGTGCCAGTGCACCCGCGGACGCGGACGGGGCGCCGAAGCCGCCGCCACCCCCAGACCCGCCCGCACCCCGGAGAACAACGCACCCGCCGCCGCCGCATCCACCGGCACATGCCGCATCCCCGGCAGCACCGTCAGCCGCCCCCGCCCACGCCTCGACTCCCCCACCGCCACCAGCAACCCCGAAAGCGCGGCACCCGACCGCGCCAGCGTCTGCGACCGGCCACCCACCGCACGCGCCGCCGGCACCGCCGTCAGCAGCCGCCACACGTCCTGCAGACCACGCCGGGCCAGCACGTCCGCACCCCACACCACCGCGGCGTCCCCATCCACCAGGGCCACCGCCAGATCACCGGCCCGCAACCCCGCCAGCACCCCGCCCTCGTCCACCGCACCCAGCCGGGCGACCGTGATCACGGTCCCCCCGTCACCACGCATCTCGCACACCACGTCGTCCAACGGCCGCCGCGCGTCCACCACCACATCCGCGAGACCCGCGAAATCCTCCAGCACCGGATCGTCCACCACCACGACCCGCAGCCCCGCCCGCCGCGCCGCGTCCAGCACCGGCTCCGTCCACGGATCCGCCGACCCGTCCGCCGCCCGCAGCGCACTCGGATGCAGCACCACCGTCCCCGCCAGCTCCAACTGCCACAACCGCTCCGGCGCCCGCACCAACACCCCCACCCGCGCCAGCGCGGCACTCAACACGGCGTGGAAGACCGCCGGACCGTACCGCGCCGCCTTCGGCGAACCCGACAGCACCGCCTCCGCCGCCTCCGCGCCGTCATGCTTCACCAGCAGCGTCGCCAGCGCGCCGATCACACTCCCCGCCGCCGCATGAGCCGCGTACTCCTGCGCCGGCGTCTCCCGCAACGGCGGCCGCTCCCACTCCCGGCCACCCACACTCACCCGCTCCGGAGCACACAACTCGTCATGCACCGTGTCGAAAGCCGCGGCCCGCCCCACCACCTCCGCCAGCTGACACCCCCGCAACGCCCCGTCCAGCACCAGCGAAGCCGGACTCTGCCCCGCCCCGTGCGCCAGCGCGTTCGCACCCGCCAGCACCAGATCCATCCCCGGCCCGCCCAGCCGCCGGCGCAGCACCGCCCGCACCCGCGGGTTCTCCCGCAGGAGCGTCACCGCCGCCGTCACCGTCCGCGGCGACGGCGGCAACCGCCATGTGTACGCCGCGAACGCCGCGCCCGTCCCCACCACATCCGCCGCGAGCGCCGCCGCCGCCACCCGCACCCCCACCGGATCCGCCGGATGCGACAACTCCTCCGGATCACCACCCAGCTCCAGACCATGGCGCCGCGCCACATCCACCACATGGTCCAGCACCAGGTCCGACAGCGCGTCCTCGGACGCCGTCACCACCAACCGGGCCAGCCCCTCGTCCCAGTAGGCCACCAGCACATCCGGATGCTCCGCCACCGCGGCGGCCACCCGACGCCCCAGACGCTCCCTGCCGTGCCGCGCCGCCTCCTCGTGCGCCGGGTGCAACGCCACATGCTGCCGGGCGCCCGCACGCCACCGGCCCGCACCACCCGGCAGCGCGTTGCCCGCCACCCGGCCCACCCGCACCGCCGCGTCCGCACCACGCACCCCCGCACGCGCCGTACCCGCCGCCACCCCGGCCGCCGCGCCCACCACCGGAACGACCGCCCGCGCCAGCATCCGCGGCGCCGCCGGCACCAGCCGGGCGGCAGCCGACGGAACCGTCAGCAAGGAGAACACCATCGACCGTCCTCAACGCGTCGTACGGCCCGGCCGGGCCGTAGGCCCAAGAGGCCCACCATGCACGCCATGACCACCGTGCACGGCGGAACCGCCATGCTCACCAGCACCGCCGTGCCCAGCAGCACCAGGCCCCGCGGAACCACCGTGCCCGGCAGACCCACCACGCTCACCGGACCCGCCGAGCCGCTGCCCCGGCCCCTCCCCGGCCGGCACCGTCCGGTGCGTCGCCGCCCACGCCATCGCCTCGTCGTCCGGCTCCACCGCCACCGGCTCCTCCGGCACGTCCGCCACATCCGAACGCTCCACCGGCTCACCGTCCTCCACCGGCTCACCGAGCCGCGCCACCCCCGCACCGGCCTGCCCGGCGGACCCGACGGAAGGCCGCGGCTGCGTCAGCCACGCCACCGCCGCACCCGTCAACGCCACCGGCCACTCCACCACCCCCGCCACCCCCAGCACCCCGGCCCCCGTGTACACCGCCAGCCGCCGGCTCCTCGGCGACACCGCCGCCACCTTGTTCAACGTGCCCTCGGCGACCCTGCTCACCGTCCCGGCACCGGGCAACCGGCCCAGCACCGAGGCAGCGCCCCGCACCGGAGCGGTGAGAACCGAGGACGACCTCTGCTCCGCCATGACTCCTCCACCTCCGCACATCCCTGCCGTGCCCCACCGAGTGCCCCCACACAGCGGGCCATCCCACAGGAAAGCGGCAAAACGCCGCCCACACCTCCAGGTTCCGGCCCCCCGGCCCGAGCCGCACGCGGAACAACCCCCCCAGCCGGACGCACAACTGATCGCGCCCCGGCCGAAACGGCCGGGGCGCGATCAGTGAAGAGACGGCGGCGAAACCGCCGCGGACAGACCTACTCCTCGTCCTCCACGGAACTCTCCGCCTCCGTGGCCGCACCGTCCGCCTCCAGAAGACGCGACAGCTGACGGCCCACGATCCGCTTGAACTTGCGCTGCTGCGGCCGCGTACGGTCCAGCACCGCGACTTCCAGACGCTCCGCCGGAATCTCCCGCTCACTGCCGTTCGTGTCCCGCGACAGCGCCTGCACCGCCAGCTTCAGGGCCTCCGCCAACGACATCCCGTCACGATGACGCTGATCCAGGAAACCGCTGATCTGCTCCGCGTTGCCGCCCACCGCCACCGAGCCGTGCTCGTCCACGATGGAACCGTCGTGCGGCAGCCGGTAGATCTGGTCACCCTCGGGCGTCGCGCCGACCTCGGCCACGACCAGCTCCACCTCGTACGGCTTCTCCGCCGCCGAGGAGAAGATCGTGCCCAGCGTCTGCGCGTACACGTTCGCCAGACCCCGGGCCGTCACATCGTCACGGTCATAGGTGTAACCACGCAGATCCGCGTACCGCACACCGCCGATGCGCAGATTCTCGTACTCGTTGTACTTGCCGGCGGCCGCGAAACCGATCCGGTCGTAGATCTCGCTGAACTTGTGCAGCGCACGGGACGGGTTCTCGCCGACGAACACGATGCCGTCGGCATACTGCATGACCACCAGACTGCGGCCACGCGCGATGCCCTTGCGGGCGTACTCCGCCCGGTCGGCCATCGCCTGCTGGGGTGAGACATAGAACGGCGTCGACACCGGTTATCCGTCCCTTTCTGTCATGGTCACTGGATCACCTCGAAAACAGCCGGGCCACGCTCAGAGCAGAGCGGCCTTCGGACCGTCCGGCTCCTCCAGCCGCCGCTGGAGCACCGCACGCGACAGCTCCGAGGACTCGTCCTCGGTCAGCCGGCGGAAACCGTCCTCGGTGATCACGGTGATGATCGGATAGATCCGGCGGGCGACATCGGGACCACCGGTCGCCGAGTCGTCGTCAGCCGCGTCGTACAGAGCCTGCACCACCAGCGTCGTGGCCTGCTCCTGCGACAGGTCCTCCCGGAACAGCTTCTTCATCGCGCCCCGCGCGAAGATCGAGCCCGACCCCGTCGCCGCGAAGTGGTGCTCCTCGGAACGTCCTCCCGTCACGTCGTACGAGAAGATCCGCCCCCGCTCACGGTCCACGTCGTACCCGGCGAACAACGGCACCACGGCCAGCCCCTGCATCGCCATGCCGAGGTTGGACCGGATCATCGTCGACAGCCGGTTCGCCTTGCCCTCCAGCGACAGCTGCGCGCCCTCGACCTTCTCGAAGTGCTCGAGCTCCAGCTGGAAGAGCTTCACCATCTCCACGGCGAGACCGGCGGTGCCGGCGATGCCGACGGCCGAGTACTCGTCCGCCGGGAACACCTTCTCGATGTCCCGCTGGGCGATCATGTTGCCCATGGTGGCCCGGCGGTCACCGGCGAGCACGACGCCCCCGGGGAACGTGACGGCGACGATCGTCGTCCCGTGCGGCGCCTCGATCACGCCCTGGGTGGGCGGGAGCTGCCGCTTGCCGGGCAGCAGCTCGGGCTGGTGCTCGGAGAGGAAGTCCATGAAGGAGGAGGACCCTGGCGTCAGGAAGGCAGCTGGTAGACGCCCGGTGCTACGAGTGTTGGCTTCCACGCGTTTCCTTCCACGTATGCAGCAGCCCGCCTTATGACCTCGGGCTGATCCTTGAACTGCCCCAGTGCGGCATTGCAGCTGAAGCACAGTACGCCACGGACCCTACCCGTCTCATGGCAGTGATCCACATGTGCGGGCACGGCAGCCAGGCATATACAGCAGACGCCCCCTTGAGAGGCGACCAACTCATCGCGCTCGGCCTCGGTCAGGCCGTAATGACGCTTCAGATGACGTGCTCGCCCCTCTGCCGCGCGGCATGCCTTGCATCGGGTCGACAGCCCGTCCGAGGCGGTCGCGTTGCGGTGCCACTCGCTCCACGGCTTCACCTCACCACACTTCAGACAGAGCTTGTGGCCTTCTGGTACGTCCATCTTCGGGCGCACCTTCCGCCCCAGGCTCTCCTGGCGCTTCCGGTGGTAGTCGGATGCGCAAGCTCTGCAGTGCTGCTGCAGGCCATCCAGATTGGACCGCCGACGGTGAAACGCCGTGCGCGGCTTGCTTTCACCGCACCGCACACAGCGCTTCATACTCTCTTCGCTTGCCAAGCCAAACGCCCCCGTGCGCCTTCGATTCGAAGGTTATTCGCCACCTTTTTGCACGAAGCTCCGAACGAAATCCTCGGCATTTTCTTCCAAGACGTCGTCGATCTCGTCCAGGACGGAGTCCACGTCGTCGCTCAGCTTCTCGTGCCGCTCCTTGAGGTCCTCGGAGCCCTGCGCGTCCTGCGCCTGCTCCTCGACCTCCTCGGTGGAGCGCGTGGCCTTCTGCTGGCCGCCGCCGGTGTCCTTGGTTGCCATATCCCTCACCCCGCTCTGTTCGCCCGACATGGTCGACGGGTCGGCATTCCTGCCGATCGGTGATGATCAGACCCTACAAGCCGGGTCCGACATCGGCCCCGCAGTTGCGACAACGTACGGGGGCCAACTCGATGATTCCCGGACGGCGGGGTTTCCACCCCGGACGCCCGGGCGGGTCCGAGTACCCCGCGGTCTCCGGTCAGCCGCCGGACAAGACCCTGACCAGGTCTTCCGCCGTGCGGCAGCGATCCAGCAGCTCCTTGACGTGATTTCGCGTTCCGCGAAGCGGTTCGAGGGTTGGGACGCGCTGCAGCGAGTCCCGGCCCGGCAGGTCGAAGATCACTGAGTCCCAGCTGGCCGCGGCCACGTCGTCGGCGTACTGCTCGAGGCAGCGGCCGCGGAAGTAGGCGCGGGTGTCCTCGGGCGGTGTCGTGCGGGCCTTCTCGACCTCGCTCTCGTCCAGCAGGCGCTTCATGCGCCCGCGGGCCGCCAGGCGGTTGTAGAGGCCCTTCTCGGCGCGTACGTCGGCGTACTGGAGGTCGAGGAGGTGGAGCTTGGCGGCGTCCCAGTCGAGGTCGTCGCGGCGGCGGTAGCCCTCCATGAGTTCGCGCTTGGCGACCCAGTCGAGTTCGCCGGCCAGGCTCATGGGGTCGTTCTCGAGCCGGTTGAGGGTGTCCTCCCAGCGGGAGAGGACGTCCTTGGTCTGGTCGTCCGCGTCGGCGCCGAAGCGTTCCTCGACGTACTTGCGGGACAGCTCGTAGTACTCCATCTGGAGCTGGACCGCGGTGAGTGTGCGGCCGCTGCGCAGGGTGATCAGACGCTGCAGGCCGGGGTCGTGGGAGACCTGATGGAGGGTGCGTACGGGCTGGTCGACGGCCAGGTCGACGGCGATGAAGCCGTCCTCGATCATGGACAGGACCAGGGAGGTCGTGCCCAGTTTGAGGTAGGTGGAGATCTCGGAGAGGTTGGCGTCGCCGATGATGACGTGCAGGCGGCGGTACTTCTCCGCGTCGGCGTGGGGTTCGTCGCGGGTGTTGATGATGGGCCGCTTCAGCGTGGTCTCCAGGCCGACCTCGACCTCGAAGTAGTCCGCGCGCTGGCTGAGCTGGAAGCCGTGTTCGTGGCCGTCCTGGCCGATGCCGACGCGGCCGGCTCCGGCGAAGACCTGGCGGGAGACGAAGAAGGGCGTGAGGTGGCGCACGATGTCCGAGAAGGCGGTCTCCCGCTTCATCAGGTAGTTCTCGTGCGTGCCGTAGGAGGCGCCCTTGTTGTCGGTGTTGTTCTTGTAGAGGTGGATGGGCTGGGCGCCGGGGAGCTGTGCGGCCCGTTCGGCTGCTTCGGCCATGATGCGTTCGCCGGCCTTGTCCCAGAGGACGGCGTCGCGGGGGTTGGTGACTTCGGGGGCGCTGTATTCGGGGTGGGCGTGGTCGACGTAGAGGCGCGCACCGTTGGTGAGGATGACGTTGGCGAGGCCGATGTCCTCGTCGGTGAGCTGGCTGGAGTCGGCGGCCTCGCGGGCGAGGTCGAAGCCCCGGGCGTCCCGTAGGGGGTTCTCCTCCTCGAAGTCCCAGCGGGCCCGGCGGGCCCGGTGCATCGCCGCGGCGTAGGCGTTGACGATCTGGGATGAGGTGAGCATGGCATTGGCGTTGGGGTGGCCGGGGACGGAGATCCCGTACTCCGTCTCGATGCCCATTACTCGCCGTACGGTCATGCGGCCCTCCTTGCCCGGCGGCACCCTCGGTCGTGGGTACCGCTCGCGTACCGCCGGCGCTCCGGTGCGTGTGCGGTGCCCGTCCCCGCACTGTGCGACTCGGCGGTAGGAAAGAGCCTAGAACGCCTTTGCGCTGGTGGGGAGATCATTTGCGTCATTGGCTGCTCCGGTCGTGGCCTGAAAAGCAGTCGGCTGCGGGTACCCGTGGTGGGCACCCGCAGCCGCCCTGGTTTTACAGGTACTGACCGGTGTTCGCCACCGTGTCGATGGAGCGTCCCGTGTCCGCGCCCTGCTTTCCGGTGATGAGGGTGCGGATGTAGACGATCCGTTCGCCCTTCTTTCCGGAGATGCGGGCCCAGTCGTCGGGGTTGGTGGTGTTGGGCAGGTCCTCGTTCTCCTTGAACTCGTCCACGCAGGCCTGGAGGATGTGGGAGACGCGGAGGCCCTTCTGGTTCTTTTCCAGGAAGTCCTTGATCGCCATTTTCTTCGCGCGGCCGACGATGTTCTCGATCATGGCGCCGGAGTTGAAGTCCTTGAAGTAGAGGACTTCCTTGTCTCCGTTGGCGTAGGTGACTTCCAGGAAGCGGTTCTCCTCGGATTCGGCGTACATGTGCTCGACCGCCGTCTGGATCATGCTTCCGACGGTGGTGGCCTTGTCGCCCTCGTGCTCTCCGAGGTCGTCCGCGTGGAGCGGGAGTCGCTCGGTGAGGTACTTGCCGAAGATGTCCTTGGCGGCCTCGGCGTCGGGCCGCTCGATCTTGATCTTCACGTCGAGCCGGCCGGGGCGCAGGATGGCGGGGTCGATCATGTCCTCGCGGTTGGAGGCGCCGATGACGACCACGTTCTGCAGGCCTTCCACGCCGTCGATCTCGGCGAGGAGCTGCGGGACGATGGTGTTCTCCACGTCGGAGCTGACGCCGGAGCCGCGGGTGCGGAAGAGGGATTCCATCTCGTCGAAGAACACGATGACGGGGGTGCCCTCGCTGGCCTTCTCGCGGGCTCGCTGGAAGACGAGGCGGATCTGCCGCTCGGTTTCGCCGACGTACTTGTTGAGGAGCTCGGGGCCCTTGATGTTGAGGAAGAAGCTCTTGCCGGCGGCTTGTCCGGTGACCTCGGCGACCTTCTTGGCGAGCGAGTTGGCCACGGCCTTGGCGATGAGCGTCTTGCCGCATCCGGGCGGCCCGTAGAGCAGGACGCCCTTGGGCGGGCGCAGCTCGTGCTCCTTGAAGAGGTCGGGGTAGAGGTAGGGCAGTTCGACGGCGTCGCGGATGGCCTCGATCTGGTTGCCGAGGCCGCCGATCTGCTCGTACCCGATGTCGGGGACTTCTTCGAGGACGAGTTCCTCGACCTCGCTCTTGGGGACGACCTCGTAGACGTAGCCGGAGCGGGGCTCGAGCAGGAGGGCGTCGCCGGGGCGGATGGTGACGTCGAGGAGGGGTTCGGCGAGCCGGACCACTCGTTCTTCGTCGGTGTGCCCGAGGACGAGGGCGCGCTCGCCGTCCTCGAGGATCTCCTTGAGGGTGACGATGTCGCCGACGCGCTCGAACTCCATGGCGTCGACCACGTTGAGCGCTTCGTTGAGCATGACCTCCTGGCCGCGCCTGAGGTCGTCGACCTCGACGCTCGGGCTGACGTTCACGCGGAGCTTGCGGCCGCCGGTGAAGATGTCGGCGGTGCCGTCCTCGTTGGCCTGCAGGAAGACGCCGAAGCCGGCGGGCGGCTGGGCGAGCCGGTCGACCTCTTCCTTGAGGGCCACGATCTGGTCGCGGGCTTCGCGGAGTGTGTTGGCCAGGCGCTCGTTCTGGGCGGAGACGCCGGCCAGGTTGGTCTGCAGCTCGACGATCCGCTCTTCGAGAATCCTCGTGTGCCGCGGAGAGTCGGCGAGCTTGCGTCGCAGGACGGCGATCTCCTGCTCAAGGTAGGCGATCTGCCCGGCGGGGTCGTCGGACCCTCGTCCCGGGCGGATGCCGCGGTTCATGTCGTCGTCGTGGGCTGCCACGGTCCTCACCTCCTCCAAGGGGAGCTGGACGCTTCCAGACCCTACCTGGGTGGGTGACGATTGAAACCCCTAGATCATAAAGACTGTCAAGGTGTGTCGTCGGTCACCCGGTGCGCTCCCTCTCGCACGGAGGGGATACCCACTGAACGTGATTCGGAAGCCGCTTGTTCCTGGTCGGTGGCGGTCAATACCCGGCGCGTGTGGCCGGAGTTGTCCGTTCCGGGCCGGTCGGCCGGTTCCGGGGCACGCTTCGCCGCGCTCGTGCGGTTGTGACGCAGAGCGACGGTCGGGTCGGTCGTGGTCATCGTCGGGGCGGCTGGAAGTGTTCGCCCGGTTCCGGGGCTCCCTTTCCCGGTCGGGCGCTCGTACCCGAAGGGGTGCCGAGGGAAACCCGATACCCGTGGAATCCGGCGGGTATGCGGGCGGGGGTAGGGTCGAGGTGTTCAACAGCCGCTGGTGCGGACCTCGCTGGCCGTCGGGCCGGGGGCGCCGGGCGGCGATTCGACGGCAGGAGAGGTGACCGTGCGGCAGGAGGCCCCGGAGGGCGAGGCGCTGGAGGTCTGGATCGACCAGGCTCTGTGTACCGGCGACGGTATCTGCGCCCAGTACGCGCCCGAGGTGTTCGAGCTGGACATCGACGGGCTGGCCTATGTGAAGGGCGCGGACGACGAGCTGCTGCAGGCGGAGGGCGCCACGGTGCCGGTGCCGTTGCCGCTGCTCGCGGATGTGGTCGACTCGGCGAAGGAGTGTCCCGGGGAGTGCATCCACGTGCGCCGGGTTCTGGACAAGGTGGAGGTGCACGGTCCGGACGCGGAGTGAGATCCGGCCGGTGTCCGGTCGTGCCGTGCGCGCGCGTGGGTCGTCTTCGGACGGGTCGCGCGCGTGCGGTGTTTTCGGGCCAGGTGTGCCGGGGCCTGGTGGCGCGCGGGGGGTGTGCGGCCGGGGGTGCGTCACACGCTGTGGGACGCGGTGGGGGTGGAGCGGAGGAACACCTTCCCGTTCCAGTGCCAGCTCGTGGGGGTCTTCAGGTCGGGGCAGCAACTGGGTATGTCGGGCGTGGAGTAGCCGAGCAGGGTGGCGGTGACGGTGCCGGCGTGGAAGGCGAAGTCGGTGACGGTGTGCCGGTCCTTGGGGTCGACGAGGGTGGCGACGACGCGCGCGGCGCCGCCGGCCGCGCCCCGGGTGAGGACGTAGACGCCGTCGGGCGGTGTGCCCATGGGGGCGTCGCAGTGGACGACCGCGACGGTCTCGGGGGCGCCGTCGCCGTCGAGGTCGCCGGTGACCTTCTTGACCACGACCGCTTTCACGGGTCCGCAGCTGAGCGGGAAGTGCACGCCGCCGGTGCCGGGCGGCGCGGCGGCGGGGGCGGTCTTGACCTCGGTGCGCGGGGTGGGCTGGGCGGCGGTGGCCGAGCCGGGCTGCACGGCGGATGACAGGGCGACGACGCCGGCTATCGCGGTGGCGGTGGCGACCCAGTGGATGGGCCGGGTGTGCGTGTGGGCGAGCTCCGGAACGGCGGATGGCTGCACTAGGAGTTTCTCCTGTGAGGGCTGTGCCGGTGGGGGGGTGGCCAGCATGGTGCCACACGTCACAGTGCGTGGGAACGGCGGGGTCGTACGGGATTCTCGCAGGCGGGGGGACGCGCGCGTGAGGGCCCGTGCGCGGCCTGGTGCCGTGTCAACGCGTCGGCGCCGTGGCGGGGTTCCCGGATGTGGTGGGAACTCGGCCACGGCGCCGTCGCGTTGTGCCGGTGGGGAGGGGGCCGTTCAGCGGCCGGTGCCGCCGTCGGCGTTGGGGCCGGCGTAGTCCTCGCCGTAGGCGCCCTTGGCGGGGCGGCGGCGGCGCATGGGCGGCTCGACGCCGTCGGCGAGCCGGCGGGCGGTGAGGAGGAAGCCGGTGTGGCCGATCATGCGGTGGTCGGGCCGGACGGCGAGGCCTTCGATGTGCCAGTTGCGGATCATGGTCTCCCAGGCGGTCGGCTCGTTGAAGCAGCCGATCTCCCGGATGGACTCCACGGTCCGGGCGAGCTGGGTGGTGGTGGCCACGTAGCAGCACAGGATGCCGCCGGGGACGAGTGCCTTGGAGACGGCTTCCAGGCATTCCCAGGGGGCGAGCATGTCGAGGATGACGCGGTCGACGTCGGTGTCGGACAGGTTGTCCTGGAGGTCGCCGACGGTGAGCTGCCAGGCGGGGTGGGGGCCGCCGAAGTAGCGCTCGACGTTCGCCTGCGCGATCTCGGCGAAGTCCTCGCGGCGCTCGTAGGAGTGGAGCATGCCCTGGTCGCCGATGGCGCGCAGCAGGAAGCTGCTGAGCGAGCCGGAGCCGACGCCGGCCTCGACGACGCGGGCGCCGGGGAAGATGTCGGCGAAGGCGAGGATCTGTCCCGCGTCCTTCGGGTAGACGACGGCTGCCCCGCGGGGCATGGACAGGACGTAGTCGGGGAGCAGGGGGCGCAGCGCGAGGTAGGCGACGTTGCCGGTGGTGCGGACAACGCTGCCCTCGGGAGCGCCGATCAGTTCGTCGTGCGGGAAGGAGCCCTTGTGGGTGTGGAAGTTCTTCCCGGCTTCGAGCGTGAACGTGTAGTGGCGGCCCTTGGGGTCGGTCAGCTGAACCTGGTCCCCGACCTTGAAGGGCCCGCGCCTGCGGGCGGCACCGGTCGGTTCGGACATGTGACCAGCCTACCGGCGTTTGCGGGGGCCGCCGACCACGGGAGGGCGGGCCGTCAGGGGCGGGCCATGGCCTTGACGAAGGCGCGCTCGACGTCGGCGGCGGAGAGGACGCCGTAGATCTCGCCGGTCTCCTCGACGACGAGGTATTCGGTGGCGGGGGTGGCCCGGAGGGTGTCGAGGAGTTCCTCCCCGGCCAGTTCGGCGGAGACCCGCATGCCGTCGGTGAGGTCCTGGGCGAGGCCGCTGACGGCGACCCAGGGGCGGCGGTGTTCGGGTACGCCGACGATGGCGGCCTCGCGGACGAGGGAGAGGGGGTTGCCCTCGGCGTCGACGACGACGAGGGCGCGGGCGCCGGCGGCGTTGGCGCGGCGGAGGGCTTCGGAGAGCGGGGTGTCGGTCTCGACGGGGACGGCCCGTCGGGTGAGGGCGCGGGCCTTGAGTTCGGGGAGGTGTTCGCGCAGGCGGGCCATGCGCAGGCTGTTGCCGGCGCCGGTCCAGATGATCGCGGCGAGGATGGCGGCGAGCAGGGCGTCGGTGACGGTGTCCATGCCGCCGACGTCCTGGTTGCCGCCGCCGAAGGCGCCGGACTGGTTGAGCAGGGGGAGGCCGACGAGGACGGAGATGGCGAGGGCGCGGCCGACCCAGGCGGCGGCGACGGTGCCGCTCATGGGTTTGCCGGTGATCTTCCAGACGACGGCGCGCAGCATGCGGCCGCCGTCGAGGGGCAGGCCGGGCAACAGGTTGAAGGCGGCGACGATGAGGTTGGAGATCATCAGGCCGGCGAGCAGGACGCCGGGGACGCTGTCCGGCTGTACGGGCTTCATGGCCAGGTAGAACAGTCCGGCCAGGGCGAGGGAGAGCAGCGGGCCGACGAAGGCGAGGACGAACTCGCGTCCTGGGGTCTCGGCCTCCTTCTCGATCTCGGAGACGCCGCCGAAGAACTGGAGCTGGATGCGGCGGACGGGGAGCTTGAAGCGGATCGCGGCGACGGTGTGGGCCAGTTCGTGGACGAGTACGGAGGCGTAGAAGGCGACGGCGAAGAAGAGGGAGACGAGGTAGCGGGCGGCTCCGAGTTCGGGCAGCACCCGGTCGAGCTGGCCGCCGAAGACCCAGGTGATCAGGGCGGCGACGAGGAACCAGCTGGGCGCCACGTAGACGGGGACGCCGAAGGGGCGACCCATGAGGAGTCCGCCGCCGGGTTCCTTGGGCCGTCGCTGCGGGGGTTCGCCCTTGGCGATGCCGGAGTGGGCGAGGGAGCGGTGTTCGCCGGGGTGCGGGCCGGGGCCGGCCTCGGGCGGCTGCTCGCCGGTGCCGGTGTGGGTGGGACCCGTGGGGCCGGTGGCCCCGCCCGTCTCGTGATCGGGGTCCGGGCGCGCGGCCCCGCTGTCCTGTGGCGCGCCGGAGCCGGGGCGCTCGTCCGCATCATGGGATCCGGGGGTGTCGCGGAGGCCGTCGCGGTCGGCCGGGCCGGGCTGCGGGGCGTCGTCGGGCTCCGGACCGGGGTGGTGGCCGGTGGGTCCGTTCGCCGGGGCCGTAGGGGCCGCGGGGTGCTCGGCCGGCTCGTCGTTGCCGGACCGCGGCTGCCCGCTCCCGCCGCTCACGTCCACGCTGTCCCCTCGTTCGAAGCGTCCTCCGCGCCGCGCGGGCGGGAGGTCTCGGGTCGATGGTATGCGGCCGTGGTGGTCCGTTCCGCCCCGGCACCCCTTGTGTTTGCCCCGCTGTCGCGCGCCCTAACGCGGCCCACGGCTGGGTCGCTGTCAGTGCCGGGCCGTATGGTCTGGGGTCATGGACAGCAGCATCGAGGACGCGGGGACCCTGCCGACTCCGCCCGGACAGACCCCTCCGGCGCCGGCGGCGGCCGCCGGGAAGCAGGGAGTGTCCGGCAGGGAGTCGATGGTGCCCGGCGGAGAGCCGATGACGTCCGGCGAGCAGCCGGGGGCGTCCGGCGGCGGCTCGTCGATGTCCGCCGGGGAGCCGATGGAGGCCGGCAGCGAGCCGGTGGTGCCGGCCCAGAAGGCGGTGGCGTCCGCCGAGGAGCCGGTGGTGCCCGCAGGACACCCGGTGGCGTCCGACGGACAGCCGGTGGTGCCCGCCGAGGAGCCGGTGGTGCCCGCAGGACACCCGGTGGCGTCCGACGGACAGCCGGTGGTGCCCGCCGAGGAGTCGGCGACGTCCGCCCAGGAGCCGGTGGTGTCCGGCGGGCAGTCGGTGGTGGCCGGTGGTGAGGCGGCGGCGGTTGCCCAGGAGGCGGTGGTCGCCGGGGCGGGTGGGGAGCGGGAGGCTGTCGCGCCGTCCTCTTTGTCGCCGTCCCGGGCCGGGGACTTCATGCAGTGTCCGCTGCTGTACCGGTTCCGGGTGATCGACCGGTTGCCGGAGAAGCCGAGCGAGGCCGCGACGCGGGGCACGCTGGTGCACGCGGTGCTGGAGCGGCTGTTCGACGCGCCCGCCGTGGAGCGGACGGCGCCGCGGGCGAAGGCGCTGATCCCCGGGCAGTGGGACCGGCTGCGGGAGAGCCGGCCGGAGGTCGGGGAGCTGTTCGCCGAGGATCCGGAGGGCGAGCGGCTGGCCCGCTGGCTGGGCGAGGCCGAGCGGCTGGTGGAGCGGTGGTTCACGCTGGAGGATCCCGCCCGGCTGGAGCCCGCCGAGCGGGAGCTGTTCGTGGAGGCCGAGCTGGAGTCGGGGCTGCGGCTGCGCGGCATCATCGACCGGGTCGACGTGGCGCCCACCGGCGAGGTGCGGATCGTGGACTACAAGACGGGGAAGGCGCCGCGGCCGGAGTACGCGGAGGGCGCGCTGTTCCAGATGAAGTTCTACGCGCTGGTGGTGTGGCGGCTGAAGGGGGTCGTGCCGCGCCGGCTGCAGCTGGTGTATCTCGGCAGCGGTGACGTGCTGACCTACGATCCGGTGCCGGCCGATCTGGAGCGGGTGGAGCGCAAGCTGCTGGCGCTGTGGGAGGCGATCAGGCGGGCCACGGAGACCGGCGAGTGGCGTGCCCGGCCCACGAAGCTGTGCGGCTGGTGCGATCACCGGTCCCGCTGCCCGGAGTTCGGCGGTACTCCCCCGCCCTATCCGCTGCCGGTGCGGTCCGCCGCGGCGGACGGGTAGCGGCCGCGGGCCGCTCCGAGGCCGCCGCCTGCGGCCTGCCGGGGGCAGGGCAGAATGGGTGCGGACTAGCGAAGGAGTGTCACGTGGCCATCCGCGTCCTACTGGTCGACGACCAGCCCCTGCTGCGCACCGGTTTCCGGATGATCCTGGAGGCCGAGCAGGACATCGCGGTCGTGGGCGAGGCCGGTGACGGTCTGCAGGCCCTCGATCAGGTACGGGCCCTGCAGCCGGATGTGGTGCTGATGGACATCCGGATGCCGCGCATGGACGGTGTGGAGGCGACCCGGCAGATCACCGGACCGGGGCGGGACGGCCCGGCGAAGGTGCTGGTGCTGACCACGTTCGATCTGGACGAGTACGTGGTGGAGGCGCTGCGCGCCGGGGCGAGCGGGTTCCTGCTGAAGGACGCGCCCGCGAACGAGCTGGTGCAGGCGATCCGGGTGGTGGCCGCAGGCGAGGCGATGCTGGCGCCGAGCATCACGCGCCGGCTGCTGGACAAGTACGCCACGCATCTGCCGTCCGGTGAGGAGTCCGTGCCGGACACCCTGCACACGCTCACCGACCGTGAGGTGGAGGTGCTGAAGCTGGTGGCGCGCGGGCTGTCCAACGCGGAGATCGCCGCGGATCTGTTCGTCAGCGAGACGACGGTGAAGACGCACGTGGGTCATGTGCTGACCAAGCTGGGGCTGCGGGACCGGGTGCAGGCGGCGGTGTACGCGTACGAGAGCGGACTGGTGCGGCCCGGCGCGAGTTGAGCCGGCGGCCGGGAGCAGAACCGAGGGCGCCCCTTCCCGTGCGGGAAGGGGCGCCCTCGGTGTCGTGCGGGGTGGGCCGTCAGCCGCTCACACCGCGGCCAAGCTCCCACAGCTGGAGCGACGCCACGGAGTTGAGGGCGTAGGAGACGCCCGTGATGTTGTCGCGGGCGGCGACGTACTGCTTGCCCTGCCACAGCGGCAGCACGGGGACGTCCTCGGCGACGGTGTCCTGGATCGCGGTGAGGGTCTTGACCGCGTTGATGCGGTCGGCCTCGCGCCGGGACTCGGGGATCAGGGTGCGCTGGATGGTGCCGTTGGAGTAGGGCGAGCCGAGGAAGTTGCCCTTGTCGAGGAACGGCGCGACGAAGTTGTCGGCGTCGGGGAAGTCGGGGAACCAGCCCATGCCGTAGACGTCGTAGTCGCCCTTGCGCTCGGCGGGCCGGAACGTCGACCAGGGGTGGCCCTGGATGCTGACGTCGAACAGGCCGCTGTCGTTGAGCTGCTTCTGCAGGATCTGGAACTCCTGCTTGGTGGCCGAGCCGTAGTGGTCGGTGGTGTAGTGCAGGGTCAGCTTCACCGGGGTGGTGATGCCGGCCTTCTCGAGCGAGCTCTTGGCCTTGGTGACGCTGGGGTCGCCGTACTGGTTGAAGAACGAGTTGGAGTGGCCGGTGAGGGTGGCCGGGACCAGCGAGTACAGCGGCTGGGCCTGGGTGCCGTAGACCTTGGAGACGAGTTCGCCGCGGTTGATGAGCTGGGCCATGGCCTGGCGGACGGCCTTGTTCTTCACGGTGGGCGCGTTGGTGTTGAAGGCCAGGTAGCGGATCTCGAGGCCCGGCATGTCGACGAGGTCGACGTTGGCCTGGGAGCCGGAGTCCAGCTTGTCGATCTGGGACGGCGACATGGTGCGCGTCATCAGGTCGATGTCGCCCTTTTCGATGGCCTGGCCCATGGCGTCGGCGTCGTCGAAGGAGCGCATCACGACCTCGTCGTTGTTCACCGTCACGCTGCCCTTGTAGGAAGGGTTCTTGGTGAAGGTGGCGGCGACGATCGCGTTGTCCTTGACCTCGGACTTGACCGTGTAGGGGCCGGAGCCGTCGACGTCGAAGCCGTCGCGCAGCTTGTCCTTGGCGTAGTCCTTGGGGTTGACGATGCCCGCGACCGGGGTCGACAGCTTGTACGGGAAGGTGGCGTCGGCCGTCTTGAGGTGGAAGATCACCTCGCGGTCGCCCTGGGTCTCGACCGTGTCGATGGTGTTGAGCAGGGCGGCGACGCCGCTGTCCGCGTTGATGCGCAGGGCGCGCTCGATGGAGTACTTGACGTCGGCGGCCGTGACCTTGTCGCCGTCGGAGAACTGCAGGCCCTCGCGCAGCTTGCAGGCGTAGCGCTCGTTGCCGCTGTCGGTGAAGGAGCAGCTCTCGGCGGCCTCGGGGACGGGGTTGCCCTCGCCCTTGGGCTGGGTCATCAGGGTCTGCACCGTCTGGCGCAGGATGTTCCAGGTGCCGACGTCGTAGGCGTAGGCGGGGTCGAGGGGCGCCGGGGCGTCGCTGGTGGCCTCGAACCGGTCCGTGGTGCCGACCACGATGGCGTCCGCGCTCTTGCTCCCGCTGTCGGATCCGCCGCACGCGGCGAGAACCGGCGTCAGCAGGCCGGCCACTGCCGGCAGCACCAAAGTCTTGCGGTTCATGCGGGAGTTTCTCCAGAGCTGTTCGAGTCCATGTACTCGGCATGCATGGGTGGTGCGGCGAGTCACGGGGGTTGTTTCGATGTTCTCGCGACGAGATTAGTCCGCGCCCGCACGGGGGTTGGCGGGCGTGGGAGTTGAGCGTCCATCACGGAGTGAAACCGGGTGTGGACACACCGAAAACCCGACAGCGGCAGGATTAGTGCAGCGTCTCCCCAATCGGGACACAAGGGCGCGCCGCCACGTCCCGGATCGGGACGGTCTGCACACTTGGGCAACGTTGTCGAGGACTGGAGGCGTGGGGAACGTCACACCTGGGGCTCGGAGTTGGCCGTTACCGGAATTCGGCCGTGCGCCCGCGCGGAATTCAGTCTCCGGTGTACTTCCCCGGATATTTGTCCAACACGCCCATTGGGCCCGGTACTCGGCCGGTCCCCGGCCCGGGGGCGCCCGCGTGAACGGCTAGCGCATTCGCGTCATCAGGCCGCGCAGGAATGGCAGGTCGACCTCTTCGAGGGAGGAGACGACGGTGCGCCGTTCGGCCGGGGCGATAGGGGCGATGGAGGGGACGGCGACCACCTGGCAGCCGGCGGCCTCGGCGGCGGCGACGCCGGTGGCGGTGTCCTCGACGACGGCGCAGCGGGCCGGGTCGACGCCGAGTCCGGCGGCGGCGAGCAGGTAGGGGTCGGGGTAGGGCTTGGTGCGCGAGACCTCGTCGCCGGCGATGGAGAGGCCGAAGTGGTGGGGGCCCAGCACGGTCAGCACGCGGTCGATGATGCGCCGGTGGGAGGCGGAGACCAGGGCGGTGGGGATGCCGTGTTCGTGGAGTTCGGCGAGCAGTCTGGCGGCGCCGGGCATCAGCGGCAGGGCCCGGCCGATGCGGGCCTCGAAGCCGTCGTTGAGGAGCAAGGAGACTTCGGCGAGGGTGATGGCGGCGCCGGTGGCCTCGATGAGGAAGCCGGCGCTGCGGGTCATGGGGCCGCCGACGACGACGTGCCGCCAGGACTCGTCGAGGACGTGGCCGAGGGCGGCGAAGACCTCGACCTCGACGTCCCACCAGAAGCCCTCGGTGTCCACCAGGGTGCCGTCCATGTCGAGGAGCACCGCCTGCAGGGCGGAGCCTTCGGCCGTACGGGTTCCGAGCGCTGGGACAGTGCTGGTCATCCGGGCGCACCTCCTGGGGGACGACCAGGCCGGTTCCCATGCGGGGAACCGGCCTGCGGTGGACCGACCAGTGTACGTCTCCGGCGCCCGAAGCGCCTCGTTTATCACTCCGGGTCGGGGGTAGCCCTTGAAACACCCCCGTGCAGGCCAGGAGGCCCTTCGGCGTGCCCGGGCGCGGGGGCCGGCGGGTGTGTCAGCGGGCGTTGAAGTACTTGGCCTCGGGGTGGTGGATCACGATCGCGTCGGTGGACTGCTCCGGGTGGAGCTGGAACTCCTCGGAGAGCTGGACGCCGATCCGCTCGGGCCGCAGCAGCTCGGCGATCTTGGCACGGTCCTCCAGGTCGGGGCAGGCGCCGTAGCCGAGGGAGAAGCGGGCGCCCCGGTACTTCAGGGCGAACATGTCCTCCATGGCGGCGGGGTCCTCGCCGCCGAAGCCGAGTTCGGCGCGCACCCGGGCGTGCCAGTACTCGGCAAGCGCTTCGGCGAGCTGTACGGACAGTCCGTGCAGTTCGAGGTAGTCGCGGTAGGCGTTGGCCTCGAAGAGCCGGGCGGTCTGCTCGCCGATCCGGGAGCCGACGGTGACGACCTGGAAGCCGACGACGTCGGTCTCGCCGGACTCCTCGGGGCGGAAGAAGTCGGCGAGGCACAGGCGGCGGCCGCGGCGCTGGCGCGGGAAGGTGAACCGGGTGCGTTCGTTGCCCCGCTCGTCCAGGATGATCAGGTCGTCGTCCTTGGAGACGCACGGGAAGTAGCCGTAGACGACGGCCGCCTCCAGCAGGTTGTCCGTCTGGAGCCGGTCCAGGAGGCCGCGCAGGCGGGGGCGGCCCTCGGTCTCCACCAGCTCCTCGTAGGTCGGGCCGTCGCCGGCGCGGGCCTGCTTCAGGCCCCACTGGCCCTTGAACAGCGCGCCCTCGTCGAGCCAGCTCGCGTACTCCTTGAGCTGGATGCCCTTGATGACGCGGGTGTCCCAGAAGGGCGGGGCGGGCACCGGGTTGTCGGTGGCGACGTCGGAGCGGACGTGTCCCTCCTCGGGGCGCTCCTCGACCTCCACGGCGGCCGTGGCGCGGACCCGGCGCTGGCGCAGTTCGGGCAGCTTGGCGCCGGGCACGCCCCGCTTGACGCCGATGAGGGCGTCCATGAGGCGCAGGCCCTCGAAGGCGTCGCGGGCGTAGCGGACCTCGCCGTCGTAGATCTCGTGCAGGTCCTGTTCGACGTAGGCGCGGGTGAGGGCGGCGCCGCCGAGGATGACCGGGAACCGGGTGCCGAGGCCGCGCTGGTTCAGCTCCTCCAGGTTCTCCTTCATGATCACGGTGGACTTGACCAGGAGGCCGGACATGCCGATGACGTCGGCGCGGTGTTCCTCGGCGGCGTCCAGGATCGCGGAGACGGGCTGCTTGATGCCCAGGTTGACGACGTTGTAGCCGTTGTTGGACAGGATGATGTCGACGAGATTCTTGCCGATGTCGTGGACGTCGCCGCGCACGGTGGCGAGCACGATGGTGCCCTTGCCCTCGGCGTCGGACTTCTCCATGTGGGGTTCGAGGTGGGCGACGGCCGTCTTCATGACCTCGGCGGACTGGAGCACGAACGGCAGCTGCATCTGGCCGGAGCCGAACAGTTCGCCGACGACCTTCATGCCGTCGAGCAGGGTGTCGTTGACGATGTCGAGGGCGGGCCGGTCCTGGAGGGCCTCGTCGAGGTCGGCTTCGAGGCCGTTGCGCTCGCCGTCGATGATGCGCCGCTTGAGCCGCTCCTCCAGGGGCAGCGCGGCCAGTTTCTCGGCCTTGCCGGCCTTGAGGGACTTGGCGGTGGCGCCCTCGAAGAGCTGCATCAGCTTCTGCAGCGGGTCGTAGCCCTCGGCGCGGCGGTCGTGGATGAGGTCGAGGGCGGTCTGCACCTCTTCCTCGCTGAACCGGGCGATCGGGAGGATCTTGGAGGCGTGCACGATCGCCGAGTCCAGGCCCGCCTTGACGCACTCGTCGAGGAAGACGGAGTTCAGCAGGATGCGGGCGGCCGGGTTGAGGCCGAAGGAGATGTTGGACAGGCCGAGGGTGGTCTGGACGGCCGGGTGGCGGCGCTTGAGCTCGCGGATCGCCTCGATGGTGGCGACGCCGTCCTTGCGGGACTCCTCCTGGCCGGTGCAGATGGTGAAGGTCAGGGTGTCGATGAGGATGTCCTCCTCGCGGATGCCCCAGTTCCCGGTCAGGTCGTCGATGAGCCGTTCGGCGATCTCGACCTTCTTCTCCGGGGTGCGGGCCTGGCCCTCCTCGTCGATGGTGAGCGCGATCAGTGCGGCGCCGTGCTCCCGGGCCAGCTCGGTGACCTTCGCGAAGCGGGAGCCGGGTCCGGCGCCGTCCTCGTAGTTCACGGAGTTGATCACGGCGCGGCCGCCGAGCTTCTCCAGGCCCGCCTCGATGACGTCGACCTCGGTGGAGTCGAGGACGATCGGCAGGGTGGAGGCGGTGGCGAAGCGGCCGGCGAGTTCCTCCATGTCGGCGACGCCGTCGCGGCCGACGTAGTCCACGCACAGGTCGAGCATGTGGGCGCCTTCGCGGATCTGGTCGCGGGCCATCTCCACGCAGTCGTCCCAGCGGCCCTCGAGCATGGCCTCGCGGAACTTCTTGGATCCGTTGGCGTTGGTGCGCTCGCCGATGGCGAGGTAGGAGGTGTCCTGGCGGAAGGGCACGCTCTGGTAGAGGGAGGCGGCGCCGGCCTCGGGGCGCGGGTCGCGGGTGCGCGGGGTGAGGCCGTGGACGCGCTCGACGACCTGGCGCAGGTGCTCGGGGGTGGTGCCGCAGCAGCCGCCGACGAGCGAGAGGCCGTACTCGCGGACGAAGGTCTCCTGGGCGTCGGCCAGCTCAGGCGCGCTCAGCGGGTAGTGGGCGCCGTCCTTGCCGAGTACCGGCAGGCCCGCGTTGGGCATGCAGGACAGCGGGATGCGGGCGTTGCGGGCGAGGTAGCGCAGGTGCTCGCTCATCTCGGCCGGGCCGGTGGCGCAGTTCAGGCCGATCATGTCGATGCCGAGCGGTTCGAGCGCGGTGAGGGCGGCGCCGATCTCGGAGCCGAGCAGCATGGTGCCGGTGGTCTCTACGGTCACGGACACGATGACCGGCAGGTCCAGGCCGAGGGCGGTCAGGCCGCGACGGGCGCCGAGCACGGCGGCCTTGGTCTGCAGCAGGTCCTGGGTGGTCTCCACGAGCAGCGCGTCGGCGCCGCCGGCGACCAGGCCCTCGGCGTTGCGCTGGTAGGCGTCGCGCAGGGTGGTGTAGGGGGCGTGGCCGAGGGTGGGCAGCTTGGTGCCGGGGCCGATGGAGCCCAGCACCCAGCGGGGCCGGCCGTCCTTCGCGGTGAACTCGTCGGCGACCTCGCGGGCGACGCGGGCGCCGGCCTCGGACAGTTCGTGGACGCGTTCGGGGATGTCGTACTCGCCGAGGGCGGAGTGGTTGGCCCCGAAGGTGTTGGTCTCGACGCAGTCGACGCCCACGGCGAAGTACGCCTCGTGGACGGAGCGGACGATGTCGGGGCGGGTGAGGTTGAGAATCTCGTTGCAGCCCTCGAGCTGCTGGAAGTCCTCGAGCGTCGGCTCCTGGGCCTGGAGCATCGTGCCCATCGCTCCGTCGGCTACGACCACACGGGTGGCGAGTGCCTCTCGGAGCGCGGACGCACGGGTCCGGCTGTCGGTGGAAGGGGACGTTGGCGACGAGGCCATGAAGGGGCTCCCTGGGGTGCGACGGCTGTCGGCTATGCGCCTTCCCCGGCGGGAACCGGGGCAGGGCACGGCGTCAGGGTAACCGGGAGTGGGCTTGGATGGGCACCGGCGTCCACGAGGCGGACGCGGGGCGTGCCGGATGGCCGGATCGCCACCGGCGTGCCGCGCGGGATGTAACAGGTGTCGTCCGAACCATTGGCGGGAGGTCGACATGGACCGGTAGTGTTCGACATTGCCGAACGGGGTGTTGCACGCTGTTCGGCAATGGTCGAAGGGGACGGAGGGCAGGACGGCGATGGCACGGAACATCCAGTCGCTCGAACGGGCGGCGGCGATGCTGCGGCTGCTCGCGGGCGGTGAGCGGCGGCTCGGCCTCTCGGACATCGCCTCGTCGCTGGGCCTCGCCAAGGGCACCGCCCACGGCATCCTGCGGACCCTGCAGCAGGAGGGCTTCGTCGAGCAGGACGGCGTCTCCGGCCGCTACCAGCTGGGCGCCGAGCTGCTGCGCCTGGGCACCACCTATCTGGACGTGCACGAACTGCGGGCGCGGGCCCTGGTGTGGACCGACGACCTGGCCCGCTCCAGCGGGGAGAGCGTCTATCTGGGCGTCCTGCACCAGCAGGGCGTCCTGATCGTGCACCACGTCTTCCGGCCGGACGACAGCCGGCAGGTGCTGGAGATAGGGGCGATGCAGCCGCTGCACTCCACGGCGCTCGGCAAGGTGCTCTCCGCCTACGACCCGGTGGCGCACAGCGAGGCGATGGAGGCGGACCGCAAGCCGTTCACGGACCGCACGGTGTGCGAGCCGGCGGACTTCGAGCACCTGCTGGACCTCACGCGCGCGCGTGGTTACGCGGCGGACGTGGAGGAGACCTGGGAGGGCGTGGCGTCGATCGCCGCGCCGATCCACGACCGGCGCCGGATGCCGGTGGGCGCGGTCGGCATCGCGGGCGCGGTGGAGCGGCTGTGCCGGGACGGCGAGGTGCGCCCCGAGCTGATCGCCGCGGTACGGGACTGTGCCCGCGCGGTGTCGCGGGACCTGGGCGCGGGACGTTTCTGACCGGCGGCGATCCGCTGCCGGGCGAAAGCTGATCGAAGCCGGTCGACACCGGCCAATCGAAGGACGACCGGGACGCTGGGCGGCGTTCCGGTTCTCGCCATACCCTGAAATGGACATATCGGGCGAGTGGGTACGTCAGTGCAGGGAAGAGCGATAACCGGCAGCGATCAATAACGATCCTGTTTTCGATAACAGAACCCTTGACGCACGCGTGAAGCCGAAGCGAGACTCCCGTCCATCGGTCGGCATTGTCGAACACCTAACGGCAATACGCGCTAGAGTGTGACAACGCCAAGGGCCGGCATCGCTCTCACCCCCGAGGGCGCCAGAACCCCCGGAGGGACCCGGGGTTCGGTTTCCCTGGACGAAGGACAAAGGAGTCGCGGGTGTCCAGCTCCGACATCTTCATCGGCGAGACCATCGGTACCGCCATACTCATCCTGCTCGGCGGCGGTGTGTGCGCCGCCGTGACGCTGAAGGCCTCCAAGGCCCGTAACGCCGGCTGGCTCGCCATCACCTTCGGGTGGGGTTTCGCCGTACTGACGGCCGTCTACACCTCGGCGCCGCTCTCCGGCGCCCACCTGAACCCGGCCGTGACGCTCGCGCTCGCGATCAAGGACAAGGACTTCAGCAACCTCCCCGTGTACTGGGGCGGTCAGCTGCTCGGCGCCATGATCGGCGCGGCCCTGGTCTGGGCGGCCTACTACGGCCAGTTCCACGCGCACCTCACCGACAAGGAGATCGTCGGCGGTCCGGGTGCGCAGGCCACGACGGCCAAGGCCGTCGAGGCCCAGGAGAAGGGCGCCGGCCCGGTCCTGGGCGTCTTCTCCACCGGTCCGGAGATCCGGAACGCGGTGCAGAACCTCCTCACGGAGATCATCGGCACGATCGTGCTGGTGCTCGCCGTCCTCACGCAGGGCCTGAACGACAAGGGCAACGGCCTGGGCACCCTGGGCGCCCTGATCACCGCGCTCGTGGTGGTGTCCATCGGCCTCTCCCTCGGCGGCCCCACGGGCTACGCGATCAACCCCGCCCGTGACCTCGGCCCCCGCATCGTCCACGCCCTGCTGCCCCTGCCCAACAAGGGCGGTTCCGACTGGAGCTACGCCTGGGTCCCGGTGGTCGGTCCGCTGATCGGCGGCGCGATCGCCGCAGGCATCTACAACGTCGCCTTCGTCTAGGAAGCACCGAGCCTCCGCGCACGCGCCGTACGTAAAGCCCCATCACCACGGATCTTTCAGGAGCACACAGTGACCGACGCCCACACCGCAGGCCCGTTCATCGCCGCGATCGACCAGGGCACCACCTCCTCGCGCTGCATCGTCTTCGACAAGGACGGCCGGATCGTCTCCGTCGACCAGAAGGAGCACGAGCAGATCTTCCCGAAGCCGGGCTGGGTCGAGCACAACGCCAACGAGATCTGGACCAACGTCCAGGAAGTCGTCGCCGGGGCCATCGAGAAGGCCGGCATCACCCGGGACGACATCAAGGCCATCGGCATCACCAACCAGCGCGAGACCACCGTGCTGTGGGACAAGAACACCGGTGAGCCCGTCCACAACGCCATCGTCTGGCAGGACACCCGCACCGACGCCCTCTGCCGGGAGCTGGGCCGCAACGTCGGCCAGGACCGCTTCCGCCGCGAGACCGGCCTGCCGCTGGCCGCCTACTTCGCCGGCCCCAAGGCGCGCTGGCTGCTCGACCACGTGGACGGCCTCCAGGAGCGCGCCGAGGCGGGCGACATCCTGTTCGGCACCATGGACAGCTGGGTCATCTGGAACCTGACCGGCGGCGTCAACGGCGGCAAGCACGTCACCGACGTCACCAACGCCTCCCGCACCCTGCTGATGAACCTGCACACCATGCAGTGGGACCCGAAGATCGCCGAGTCCATCGGCGTTCCGCTGGCGATGCTGCCCGAGATCCGCCCCTCCGCCGAGGTCTACGGCGAGATCACCGGCGGCAAGCTCGGCGACCTGCTGGGCGGTATCCCGGTGGCCTCCGCGCTCGGCGACCAGCAGGCGGCCCTGTTCGGCCAGACCTGCTTCTCCGAGGGCGAGACCAAGTCCACCTACGGCACCGGCACCTTCATGGTGATGAACACCGGTGACAAGATCATCAACTCCTACGCCGGCCTGCTGACCACCGTCGGCTACAAGATCGGCGACCAGCCGACGGTCTACGCCCTCGAGGGCTCGATCGCCGTCACGGGCTCCCTGGTGCAGTGGATGCGCGACCAGATGGGCCTGATCTCCACCGCGGCCGAGATCGAGACGCTCGCGCTCTCGGTCGAGGACAACGGCGGCGCCTACTTCGTACCGGCCTTCTCCGGCCTGTTCGCCCCGCACTGGCGTTCCGACGCCCGCGGTGTGATCGCCGGCCTGACCCGGTACGTCACCAAGGCGCACCTCGCCCGCGCCGTCCTGGAGGCCACCGCCTGGCAGACGCGGGAGATCGCCGACGCCATGGTCAAGGACTCCGGTGACGAGCTGGTGACCCTCAAGGTCGACGGCGGCATGACCGCCAACAACCTGCTGATGCAGACCCTCTCGGACGTCCTGGACGCACCCGTGGTGCGCCCGATGGTCGCCGAGACCACCTGCCTCGGCGCCGCCTACGCCGCCGGCCTCGCCGTCGGCTTCTGGTCCAGCACCGACGAACTGCGCGCCAACTGGCGCCGGGCCGCCGAGTGGACCCCCCGCATGGACGCGGAGACCCGCGACCGTGAGTACAAGAACTGGCTCAAGGCCGTCGACCGGACCATGGGCTGGATCGAGGACGAGAGCTGAGCTGAACCCGACAGCTCTGACGAGGAGTAAGTACCCGACATGACCAGTCAGTCCACCCTGCAGTCCGTGCCTGCCCTGGGAACGCACCCGGCCTCCGGCTCGAACCCGAGCCGAGCCGAGACCAGGGAGCAGCTCGCCAAGGCGTCGTACGACCTTCTTGTGATCGGCGGCGGCATCCTGGGCATCTCCACCGCCTGGCACGCCGCGCAGTCCGGGCTCAGGGTGGCGCTGGTCGACGCCGGCGACTTCGCCGGCGCCACCTCCTCCGCCTCCTCCAAGCTGCTCCACGGCGGTCTGCGCTACCTGCAGACCGGCGCGGTGAAGCTGGTGGCGGAGAACCACTTCGAGCGCCGTGCGGTCTCCCGCCAGGTGGCCCCCCACCTGGCGAACCCGCTCACCTTCTACCTCCCCGTGTACAAGGGCGGGCCGCACGGCGCGGCGAAGCTCGGCGCGGGCGTCTTCGCCTACTCCGCGCTCTCCGCTTTCGGCGACGGCGTGGGCCACCTGCTCTCCCCCGCCAAGGCGGCGCAGGACGTGCCCGAGCTGCGCACCGACAACCTCAAGGCCGTCGCCGTGTACGGCGACGACCAGATGAACGACGCGCGCATGGCGCTGATGACGGTCCGCGCGGCCGTCGAGGCGGGCGCGGTCGTGCTCAACCACGCCGAGGTCACCGGGCTGCGCTTCACCAAGGGCCGGGTCACCGGCGCCGAGCTCAGGGACCGGATGTCCGGCACCGAGTTCGGGGTCAACGCCCGCCTGGTGCTGAACGCGACCGGCCCCTGGGTCGACCACCTGCGCCGGATGGAGGACGCGAACGCGGCGCCCTCGATCCGCCTGTCCAAGGGCGCGCACCTGGTGCTCAAGCGCACCGCCCCGTGGAAGGCCGCGCTGGCCACCCCGATCGACAAGTACCGCATCACCTTCGCCCTCCCCTGGGAGGACATGCTGCTGCTCGGCACCACCGACGAGGAGTACGAGGGCGACCCGGCGGACGTCTCGGTCACCGAGAAGGACATAGCCCAGATCCTGGACGAGGCCGCGTTCTCCGTCCGGGACCAGCAGCTCCAGCGCGACCTGATGACCTACGCGTTCGCCGGTCTGCGGGTGCTGCCGGGCGGTCCCGGCGACACCGCCAAGGCCAAGCGCGAGACGGTCGTGACCGAGGGCAGGGGCGGCATGCTGTCCGTCGCGGGCGGCAAGTGGACGACCTTCCGGCACATCGGCCGCACCGTGATGCAGAAGCTGGAGGAGCTGCCGGGCCACCCGCTGGGCGACGACTTCGAGCCGATCTCCTCGCTGCCGAAGAAGCTGCCGCTGCCCGGCGTCGCCAACCCGCGCGCGGTCGCCCACCGCCTGCTGGTGGACCACCCGGCGCCCGGCCCGCGCATGGCCGCCGACACGGCCAGGCACCTGGCCACCCACTACGGCTCGCTGGCCTTCGACATCGCCCGGCTGGCGAACGAGCACCCGGAGCTGGCCCAGCGCGTCCACCCGGACGCCCCGGAGATCTGGGCGCAGGTCGTCTGGGCCCGCGACCACGAGTGGGCCGAGACCACGGACGACGTGCTGCGCCGCCGCACCACGCTGACCATCCGCGGCCTCGCGACCGACGAGGTCCGCGCCAAGGTCCAGGAGCTGCTCGACAAGAAGTAGGACCGGGCGGCGGCCGGCCCCCTCCCTGACCAGGGCCGGCCGCCGTCGCCGCGCCGGAACCCGCCGCACCGGGTCCGGAAGGCCGCGAGGGGCGGCTCCACGCCGATGGAGCCGCCCCTTCCGGCTGCCCCTCCCGGTTGTGGAACGGCGCGGTCCGGCGGGGGCGCGCCGGGTGTTCCGGGGTGGTGAACGGGGCAGTGATCCGGGCAGCCCCCGGTCAAGGGGGTCGCGGGCGCTCCCGCCGGACGCCGTAAGGTTGGGTGGTCAGGCGAGAGCACGTCGGAAGGAGGCACTGGGTGATCGAGCTGGAGGGGGTTCCCGAGCTGATCGACCCAGTCATGGTGGCCGCGTTCGAGGGCTGGAACGATGCCGGTGACGCCGCCTCCACGGCGGTCGCGCACCTGGAACGCGAGTGGAAGGGCGAGGTGTTCGCGGCGCTGGACGCCGAGGACTACTACGACTTCCAGGTGAACCGCCCCACGGTGTTCATGGACGGCGGGGTGCGCAAGATCACATGGCCCACGACCAGGCTGTCCGTGGTGCGGGTCGGCGGGGAGAAACCGCGCGACCTGGTGCTGGTCCGGGGCATCGAACCGTCCATGCGCTGGCGGTCGTTCTGCAACGAACTGCTCGGCTTCGCGCACGAGCTGGGCGTGGAGCTGGTGGTCGTCCTGGGCGCCCTGCTCGGCGACACCCCGCACACGCGCCCGGTGCCGGTCAGCGGGGTCACCTCCGACCCCGACCTGGCGCGCCGCATGGACCTGGAGGAGACCAAGTACGAGGGCCCGACGGGCATCGTCGGCGTCCTGCAGGAGGCCTGCACGCACGCCGGCGTGCCGGCGGTGTCGCTGTGGGCGGCGGTGCCGCACTACGTCTCCCAGCCGCCCAACCCGAAGGCCACGCTGGCCCTGCTGAACCGGCTGGAGGACCTGCTGGACCTGCGGATCCCGCAGGGTGAGCTGCCCGAGGACGCGCGTGCCTGGCAGGTGGGCGTGGACCAGCTCGCGGCCGAGGACAGCGAGGTCGCCGAGTACGTGCAGACGCTGGAGGAGGCCCGGGACACCGCCGAGCTGCCGGAGGCGTCCGGCGAGGCGATCGCCCGCGAGTTCGAGCGGTACCTGCGGCGCCGGGACGTCGGCCCGGCGACGGGCGGGCACGCCACGGCGGACGGCGGCGAGGGCGGCTCGTTCCGCCGGGACACGCCCCGGGACACTCCGGGCGGGCGGGCCCGGCCGCCGAAGCCGGCCAAGCCGGACACGGACGCCCCCGGCGGCGCCGAGACCGACGACGAGGACGGCTCCGAGGACTGAGAAAGGGGCGGTACGCGACTCGCGTACCGCCCCTTCGCCGTCAGGCCGGGCCGGCGCCCGGCCCGGACGGGTGGGTCACAGGGCCACGCCGAGCAGCGCGTCCACGGCCCGGGTGACCAGACCGGGGGCGCCGGTGTCGGTGCCGCCCTCCTGCTGCTGCCGCTCGGCCCAGCGGTCGACGGCGGCGAGCGCGGCGGGCGCGTCGAGGTCGTCGGCGAGGGCCGCGCGGATCTCCTCCACGAGCGCGTCGGCGGACGGGTCGTCGGGCCGGGAGACGGCGGCCCGCCAGCGGCCGAGGCGGTCCTGCGCGTCGCGCAGCACCTGGTCGGTCCACTCCCAGTCGGAGCGGTAGTGGTGGGCGAGCAGGGCCAGCCGGATCGCGGCCGGGTCGACGCCGTCACGGCGCAGCGCGGAGACGAAGACCAGGTTGCCCTTGGACTTCGACATCTTCTCGCCGTGCAGGGCGACCATCCCGGCGTGCACGTACGCCTGGGCCATGGGGAACTCGCCGGTGAGCACCTGGGCGTGCGAGGCGCCCATCTCGTGGTGCGGGAAGGCCAGGTCGGAGCCGCCGCCCTGGACGTCGAAGCCCATGCCCAGGTGGTCGAGGGCGATCGCCACGCACTCGATGTGCCAGCCCGGGCGGCCGCGGCCGAGGCTGCCGCCGTCCCAGCTCGGCTCGCCCTCGCGGGCGGCCATCCACAGCATCGGGTCGAGCGGGTTCTTCTTGCCCGGCCGGTCCGGGTCGCCGCCGCGCTCGGCGGACAGCAGCCGCATCGCGGCCGCATCCAGGTTCGAGACCTGGCCGAAGTGCGGGTCGGCCTCGACGGAGAAGTAGACGTCGCCGTCGAGTTCGTAGGCGGCGCCGAGCTCACGCAGGCGCTCCACGAGCGGCACGATGCCGGGTATGGCCTCGACGGCGCCTATGTAGTGCCGGGGCGGGAGCATCCGGAGGGCCGTCATGTCCTCGCGGAAGAGGGCGGTCTCCTTCTCGGCGAGGGCGACCCAGTCGACGCCGTCCCGGTCCGCGCGCTCCAGCAGCGGATCGTCGACGTCGGTGACGTTCTGGACGTAGTGGACCTGCCGCTTGGTGTCGAGCCACACGCGCTGAACGAGGTCGAACGCGTTGTAGGTCGCCGCGTGACCCATGTGGGTCGCGTCGTACGGCGTGATGCCGCAGACGTAGATACGGGCGACGGGACCGGGGTCGAGGGTGACGAGGCCGCCGGTCGCGGTGTCGTGGATCCTCAGGTCGCGGCCCTGACCAGGCAGGGCGGGGACCTCGGAAGCGGGCCAGGCATGCATGTACATGAGCCTAACCGGCCGCGAGCTGCGGATACGAACGGGATCGGCCCGGATGGCCGGTTGTGCGTTCTTGCGGTTCGCGCCGTGGTGTGCTCACACCGGCGGCCAGGGGATCGCGGGCCACTCCCCGCCGGGCTCCGGGTGGAGTCCGGTCGCGAGCAGCGCGTCGACACGCGCGCGTGTGGCGTCGATCTCGGTCTGGGTGATCAGCGGGGCCAGCCGCCCGGCGAGGGCACCGTCCTCGGCGAGGGCGCCGCGCAGCGCCCCGAGCACCTGCTTGGCCTCGGCCGTGAGCGGTTCGCCGGCCCAGCCCCACAGCAGGGTGCGCAGCTTGTCCTCGGTGTTGAAGGCGACCCCGTGGTCGATGCCGTAGAGCCGGCCGTCCGCGGTGGGCAGCAGGTGGCCGCCCTTGCGGTCGGCGTTGTTGATCACGGCGTCGAGGACGGCCAGGCGGCGCAGCCGCTCGTCGTCGGCGTGGACGAGCAGCGCGGTGCGGCCCTCGCCGACGTCGGCGAGCCCGATGGCCTTCCAGCCGGGTTCCGGCTCCTCGGCGTCCACGAGGGCGAGCAGCTCCGCCTCGGCGACGACGTCGATCCACAGCTGGCACATGCCCTCGCCGTACGGGCCGTCGCGCAGCACGGTGGGCGGGACCAGGCCCCAGCCGGTGGCCTCGGAGACCTCGTAGGCGGCCACCTCGCGGCCGGCCAGGGTGCCGTCGGGGAAGTCCCACAGCGGGCGCTCGCCGGCCACCGGCTTGTACACGCAGGAGGCTTCCCGGCCGTCGAGGGCGACCGTGCAGAACAGCGCCGCGTTGGACGCCTCGCGGATGCGTCCGCGCACGGACAGCTCACCGCGCGCGAGCAGCTCGGCGGCGCCGTCGTCCGCGGCGGTCACGCTCCGCGGCGGTATCCGTTCTGGCGCGGACATACGTGTCCTTCCGGGTCGAGCGGGAGGCTGCACAGCGGGCACGGCGGCCGCCCGGCGTTGACGACGTCCAGGGCGCGCTTGGCGAAGGCCCTGGCCTGCGCGCCGGTCAGCCGGACCCGCAGCATCGGGGGCCCGTTCTCCTCGTCCTGGAGCAGCCGCTCCTCGGCCTCGGCGAGGTCCTCCTCGGTGTCGGCGTCCAGCTCGACCAGAGCCTGCGCCTCCACGATCATGCGCTGCTCCTCGCCGTCCCAGGCCAGGGCCATGGTGCCGACGCGGAACTCCTCCTCGACGGGGGTGTCCAGCGGGCCGGTGTCGGCGACCTCCGTGGGCGCCACGGCGGGGACGGCGGCGCTGCCGCCGCTGCGCCGGACGACCTCGTCCAGCAGTTCGTCCATGCGCTCGGCGAGCGCGGCGACCTGGGTCTTCTCCAGGGCGACGCTGGTCACCCGGGAGCCTGCGACGGCCTGGAGGAAGAACGTACGGCGTCCGGGCAGCCCGACCGTGCCCGCCACGAAACGGTCCGGCGGGTCGAAGAGGAACACCTGACGGGACACGTCCTGTCTCCATTTGGAATCGGGGATTGCTGCGGGGCGGGCCGGGGCGGGAGCGACGGGGTGGATCGCTTCACCCTACTGCGGGCGACGATCACGGTGCGCCCGCACCGCCACCGACCGGTGCGTCGCCCTCGCCGGACTCCTCGCGCGGGGCGAGCGAGGCGAAGTCGCCGGTGTCGCCGAGGCGGACGAGGAACGGCCTGAGGCGGGTGTAACGGATCGCGGTGACGGAACACGGTTCCACGGAGATCCGCTGGAAGAGGTCGAGATGGAGTCCGAGGGCGTCGGCGACGAGCGACTTGATGATGTCGCCGTGCGAGCACATGAGGTAGACGGCGTCGGCGCCGTGGTCGCGCTCCACGCGCGCGTTCCACTCGCGCACGGCCTCCGCGGCGCGGGTCTGCATGGCCCGCATGGACTCGCCGCCCGGGAAGGCGGCGGCCGTCGGGTGGGCCTGGACGACCTCCATCAGGGGCTCGTCCTTGAGTTCGGCGAGTTTGCGGCCGGACCAGTCGCCGTAGTGGCACTCGCCGATGCGTTCGTCGGTGTGGGCGCGCAGCCCGGGCCGGGCGTCGAGCAGTGGCTGTACGGTCTCCTGGCAGCGCTGCAGGGGGCTCGCGACTACCTCCGCGAGGGGCAGCCCCGCGAGCCGTCCGGGGAGCGCGGCGGCCTGGGCGGCGCCGCGCTCGTCGAGGGCGACTCCCGGCGTCCAGCCGGCGAGCACCCCCGAGGTGTTGGCGGTCGACCGTCCGTGCCTGACGAGGATCAGCGTGGGCATGCGGCCCAGGGTAAGCGCATCAGTGCACGCACTGGTGACCGGGCGAAGGGAGAATGCGCTCCGTGATCGTGGACTGCGCCGTGTACCGGCACGGGCACCGTACCGAGGGCCCCGAGGACCTGTCCGACGCGCTGGACGAGGCGCGGGCGGCGGGCGGTTTCGTGTGGATCGGGCTGCACGAGCCGTCGGAGCGGGAGTTCGACCTGGTGACCCGGGAGTTCGGACTGCACCCGCTGGCGGTCGAGGACGCCCTCAAGGCCCATCAGCGGCCCAAGCTGGAGGTGTACGACGACTCGCTCTTCACGGTGCTCAAGCCGGTGGTGTACGAGCCGGAGAGCGACACCGTCTCGGCCGGGGAGGTCATGGTCTTCGTCGGCGACGGCTTCGTGGTGACGGTCCGGCACGGCGCGGGGGCGCCGCTGGCGGCCGTACGGCGCCGTCTGGAGGAGGACCCGGAGATGCTCGGCAAGGGCCCCACCTCCGTGCTGTACGCGATCTCCGACGCCGTCGTGGACCACTACCTGGAGGTGGCGACGGAGCTGCAGACGGACCTGGAGGAGCTGGAGGCGGAGGTGTTCGAGCCGGTGAGCGGCGGTTCGCGGCACACCGCGTCGCGGATCTACGCGTTCAAGCGGCAGGTCCTGGAGTTCCGCCGGGCGACCGGGCCGCTCGCGGTGCCGCTGAGCCGGCTGGCCGGCACCGGACCGCTCGGCGGTGGCGGCGGCGGGGTGCGGTTCGTGGACGACAAGGCGCGGCCGTTCTTCCGGGACGTGAGCGACCACCTCACGCGCGTGAACGAGTCCGTGGAGAGCCTGGACCGGCTGGTGTCGGACATCCTGTCGGCGCACCTGGCGCAGACCAGCGTGCGGCAGAACGACGACATGCGGAAGATCTCCGCCTGGGCGGCCATGGCCGCGGTGCCGACGATGATCGCGGGCGTGTACGGCATGAACTTCGACCACATGCCCGAGCTGCACTGGCTGTGGTCGTACCCGGTGGTGATCGTGGTGATGGCCGTGCTGGAGGTGCTGCTGTACCGGCAGTTCAAGCGGCGCGGCTGGATGTGAGCGGGGCGGGGTCCGGGAGTGGACTTCCGGGTGTCGGTGCGGGCCGTCCGCGAGAAGGAGCGCCGGGGGTCGTAACCACCCGGCCTCCGGTGCGTTGTTCTGCGTGACGGCCGTGGCGGGGAAGACCCCCGAGCCCCCACCACGGCCGCGGAACTCGGCGCGCGGTCCCTATCCGAGACCGGCGCGCTCCAGGGCCTCGCTGCCGGCGCGCAGCGAGGCGATCCGCTCGTCGAGCGTGAAGCCCGCGGGGGCCAGGGACAGGGTGGTGACGCCGGCGGCGGCGTAGGCCTTCATCCGGTCGGCGATGCGGTCCACGGAGCCCAGCAGCGTCGTCTTGTCGATGAGGTCCTGCGGGACCGCGGCCGCGGCGCCCTGCTTGTCGCCGGACAGGTACTTCTCCTGGATCTCGGCGGCCTCCTTCTCGTACCCCATGCGCTGGGCGAGCCGGTTGTAGAAGTTCTGCTTGGCGCTGCCCATGCCGCCGACGTACAGCGCGGTGTAGGGGCGGAAGGTGTCCGCGAGCCGGGCCACGTCCTTGTCGTCGCCGACGGCCAGCGGCAGGGTCGGGCAGATGTCGAACCCGTCGAGGGTCAGGCCGGCCTTCTCCCGCCCGGCGCGCAGGTGAGTGATCGTGGTGTCCTCGAGGTGCTCGGCGGACGGGAAGATCAGCAGGGCGCCGTCGGCGATCTCGCCGGTCTGCTCCAGGTTCTTCGGGCCGATGGCGGCGATGTACAGCGGGATGTGCTCGCGCTGCGGGTGCACGGTCAGCTTGATCGGCTTGCCCGGGCCGCCGGGCAGCGGCAGCGTCCAGTGCTCGCCCTCGAACGACAGCCGCTCGCGGGTCATCGCCCTGCGCACGATCTCGACGTACTCGCGGGTGCGGGCGAGCGGCTTGTCGAACCTGACGCCGTACCAGCCCTCGGAGACCTGCGGGCCGGAGACGCCGAGACCGAGCCGGAAGCGGCCCTGGGACAGCGAGTCCAGGGTCGCCGCGGTCATCGCGGTCATGGCCGGCTGCCGGGCCGGGATCTGGAAGATGGCCGAGCCGACGTCGATGCGCTCGGTCTGGGCGGCGACCCAGCTGAGCACGGTGGCCGCGTCCGAGCCGTACGCCTCGGCGGCCCAGCACACGGCGTACCCCAGCCGCTCGGCCTCCTGCGCGACGGCCAGATTGTCCGCGTCCATCCCGGCACCCCAGTAGCCGAGGTTGATCCCGAGCTGCATGGCCGAATCCCCTTACCCATGAGTAACGTCCGTTGGCTGCGACCTTAGCGAGCCGGGGGCGTCCCCGCACAGCCCCCCGCCCGCCGCCGCCCGCCGCCGCCGGCGCCGGCGCGGCCCTGGAATCCGGGCGCCGACCGGGCCGGACCGGGTTGTCCACAGGCAACCCACGGCACCAGTTCCGGCCAGTAATCTCGCGCACATGGAGCAGAGGCATCTCGGCCGGACCGGCCTGCGCGTGTCCCGGATCGGACTCGGCACCCTCACCTGGGGCCGGGACACCGACGAGCACGACGCCGCGGACATGCTGAAGACCTTCTGGGAGGCCGGCGGCACCCTCGTGGACACCGCGGACGTGTACGCGGACGGCGAGGCGGAGTACCTGCTCGGGCGGCTCATGGACGGCCTGGTGCCCCGCCGGGACCTGGTGATCTCCACCAAGGCGGGCAGCGTCGCGGACCCGGACCGCCGCGTCGACGGCTCCCGCGGCCATCTGCTCGCCGCTCTCGACGCCTCCCTCGCGCGCCTCGGCACCGACCACGTCGACCTGTGGCAGATCCACGCCTTCGATCCCGGCACCCCGCTGGAGGAGACCCTGCAGGCCCTCGACCTGGCGGTGAGCAGCGGCCGGGCCCGGTACGTGGGCGTCGCCGACTTCTGCGGCTGGCAGCTCGCCAAGGCGGCCACCTGGCAGCTCGCCGCGCCGGGCCGCACCCGGCTGGCCGGCACGCAGCTCGAGTACTCGCTGCTCCAGCGCGGCGCCGAGCGGGAGGTGCTGCCCGCCGCGCTCGACCTGGGCGTCGGTCTGCTGCCGTCCTCCCCGCTGGGCCGAGGTGTGCTCACCGGCAAGTACCGGCACACCACTCCGGCGGACTCGCGCGGCGCCTCCGAACACCTCGCGCCGTTCGTCGAGCCGTACCTCGACGACACCGCCTCCCACATCGTGGACGCCGTCGCGACGGCCGCGGACGGGCTCGCGGTCACCCCGCTGCAGGTGGCTCTCGCCTGGGTCAGGGACCGGCCCGGGGTGGCCGCCCCGGTCGTCGGCGCGCGCAACGCGCAGCAGCTCACGGCCGCTCTGTCAGTGGAGGCGCTTAGTCTTCCTGACGAGATCTGCCGGGCGCTGGACGATGTGTCGGCGCCCGTGCACCGCTATCCCGATCACGACTGGAGCACGCTGTGAGCACGGAGCCGGAGACCACGGAGGACACCGGGCCCGAGGGCCCGGACGCCACGGAGAGCCCGGACACGGAGCGGACCCCCGAGCAGGGCGCGGCGGCCGGCGACGACCCCGGGAGCACGGGCGCGGAGCCCGCGGGCGAGGCGGGCGGGGCGGGCGAGGCGGGCGACGCGAAACTGTCCGAGGCGGAGGCCGAGCTGGCCGCTCAGCGGTTGGAGCGGGAGCGGATCGAGCGGCGCAAGGCCGAGCGGACGGCGCCCATCGCGAGCGGCACCGCGCTCAGCGGGAAGGCGGCGGACCTGCTCGCCGCGGTCCGGGCGGTGGAGAGCGGCGAGCGGCCGGCCGCGGCGGCCTTCGCCGAGCCCGCGCCGGCCCCCCGCCGCCCGGCGCCCGAGCCGGTCCGGCGGCCGCAGCCCGTCCCGGTCCCGGCGCCCGCCGCGGCCGGGCCCGCACCCGAGGCCGTGGAGGAAGTGCGGCGGGTGCTCGCCGAGGGCGGGGCGCCCGAGGCCCTGGCCGCGCAGGTGGCGGCGGCACTCGGCGAGGGCGCCGGAGCCGCGCTGCGCGAGGACCCCTGGCAGCTGCTGCGGATCGGCGGGGTGCGGCCGGAGCAGGCCGACGGGTTCGCGCGGGCGCTGCTCGGCCCGGAGTGCGGCCCGGACGACGAGCGGCGGGGCCGCGCGGTGACCGTCTGGCTGCTGGAGCAGGCGGCGCTGGCCGGGCACACCGCGCTGGAGCTGACGGCGCTCACCACAGCCCTGGCGCAGCGCGGCGTGCCGGACCCGGACGCGGCGGTGCAGGGCACGATCGCCGAGGCGGAGGCGCTGCTCTTCCAGGACGCCCTGGAGGAGCCGGGCGCCCCGGCCCCCCGGGAGGAGGACGGCGAGGAGGAGGAGCGCCCGGTCCGGGTCCTCGCCGGTCTCGAGCGGTACGCGCTCGCCGAGGAGAGCCTCGCGGACGGGCTGGCCCGGCTGGTGAACTCGCTGCCCAAGGAGGCCGCCGGGCCCTGGGAGGCGGTCGCCGCCGGAGCGTCCGGCTCGGCGGCCGAACTGGCCCGCGCGGTCTCCGGGCACGCCCTGGTGCTGCACACCGGCGGCGAGGCGGCTCGCGCCGAACCGGCCGCGCTGCTCGGCGCGGCCCGGGCCGCCGGGCTGCGTGCCTTCGCCGTCTGCCACACCCCGGAGGGGCGTCGCCGTCTCGCCGGTCTGCTCGGCGACGCGGAGGACGCCCCGGCTGCCGGCACGGTCGCCGGTGTCCTCTCCGGGGCCGAGGGGCCCGGCCGGGACGCGGAGGGCGCGCTGGACCTGGATCTGCTGATCGTGCTGGACGCGCCCCAGCTCGACGTGGAGAGCGGCGCGATGCTGGTGGAGTCGCTGCCCGACGGGGCCCGGCTGGTGCTCAGCGGCGACCCGTCGGTGCTGTGGTCGGCCGGGCCGGGCCGGGTCTTCGCCGATCTGCTGGCCGCCCGCGCCTGCCCGGTGCTCGCCTCCCGGACCCCGGACCCCGGCCCGCTGGGCGAGTTGGTCTCCGGCATCGGGGCGGGCGAGCTGAACCAGGTGGAGGCGCCCGGCAAGGAGATCGTCATCGTTCCGGTGCGGGACGCGGGCGAGGCGGTGCACCGGACGGTGCAGCTGGTCGCGGACTCGGTGCCGCGGGCGATCGGGGTGCCGCCCGAGCAGACGGTGGTGATCACCCCGGGACACGGCGGCGCCGCCGGCACCCGGGCCCTGAACACCGCACTGAAGGAACGCCTCAACCCGGGGCCCGGCCGCTTCGGCGGTTTCGACCCCGGCGACCGGATCGCCTACTCCCCCGCACCGGGCCGCACGGTGCCGGGCCGCGTGGTGGACGCCGACGCCGAGGGGCTGCGTCTGGAGTGCGCGGGCGAGCCCGTCGTCGTACCCCGGGAGCGGGTGGAGCAGTCGGTGCGGCACGGCTGGGCGCTGACCGCGCACCAGACGGTGGGCGGCCGCTGGCCGGCCGCGGTGGTGGTCCTGCCCGGGGACGCCGCGCAGACCCTCACCAGATCCTGGGTGTACACGGCCTTCGGCCGGGCCGAGCGGCATCTGTCGGTGGTGCACGGTGTGGAGCAGGCGCTGCCGAGGGCCGTGGCGGAGGGCCATGCCAAGCCCCGGACGACCCGCCTGCAGACGCTGCTGCGCGCCCAGGTCCCCGCGGCGGGCTGACCGGCCCGCCGCCCCCGGCGGTGCCATACGGGCGGGCGGCCCGGGCGGCGCCGCCGGGCCGCCGGGTCACCGTTCGGCGTCCAGCGGCTCCAGATCGTCGTCGTCGCCGTCCAGCTCGTCGTCGGCGTCCAGCTCGTCGAGGCCCCCGTCGTCGATCCCGTCGTCCTCGTGGTCCTCGTCGTCGTCCTCGTGGTCCTCGTCGAACACCGCGCTGACGTCGAACCGGCACAGCACCCGCTCCGGGTCGACCTCGTCGAACGGGGCCTCCAGCCACTCACCGGGTTCGGCCGGCTCGTCCGCGGCGGTGACCCACAGCGTGGAGTCGCCCTCCTCCAGGCCGAACTCCTTGTGCCGGGAGGCGATCTCGTCCGGTTCGAACTCGCCGAAGAGGACCCCGAGCGCCCCGGGGACGGTGGCGGCGGCCTCTTCGTTCGCGGCCTCGGCGTCGTCGTACTCCGCCGCCTCGACCCGCTGGGCCTGCGCCAGCAGCCGCTGGGGCTCGGCCACGGAGTAGTCGCGGCGGATCAGCACGCTGACGGCGTTCGGCTCCCCGGGGCCCGCGTACGGGGGCAGCGACTCCTCCGCACCGGGGATCTCGAACGGCGTGACCTCGTCGTAGCGGTCGTAGAGCAGCTCGTCGTACGTCTCGGCGGCCGAGGCCAGCTCGTTGAAGGCCTCGTAGACGGCCTGGTCGTCCTCCCCCGTCCTGCGTTCGACCGCGGCCAGGTGACGGTCGAGCGCGGTCTTGACCGCCTCGACGGCGGCGCGTACCTCGGCAGCGGTGGGCTGCGCAGCATCAGACATAGTGCAGACGCTATCCGTACCGGGCACCAGCCCGCACAATAGATGCGATGCCGGAATACGAATTTGTCGACGTGTACGTGCCTCGCGGGGTGTCCCGCAAGGACGCCACGCGTCTGCTGACGGACCATGCAGAGTACGGACACTGGGAGTTGGACCGACTGAGCCTGCTGCGCGACGGCAGCCGCAAGGTGCGGTTGCGCCGGCGGATCATCCGCCAGGCGCGGGCCACGTGGTGAGGCAGGACGACGCATGAACAACGGAGCGGGCCCCGCCGGGACGGCGGGGCCCGCTCCGGTTTCCACGGCCTCTCGGCCACGGTGTACCGGTCCCGGCGTTCCGGCTAGGCGGCCCGGGCCTTGCGGTACAGGACCGCGCCCGCGAGCAGCGCGCCCGCGCCGGCCGGCAGCGCGAGCCCGAGCGGCACCTCGCTTCCGGTGTGGGCGAGTTGACCGCCGCCCACGGACTGCTGCGAGCCGCCCTGGGCGCTGACCTGGGACGAACCGTGCGGGGTCCGGCCGGTGTCGGTGGGCGGAGTGGCCGGCGTGCCCGGGTGGCCGGGGGTGCCAGGCGTATGGGGGTTGCCCGGGTGGCCGGGGTGGCTCGGGTGGCCGGGGTGGCCCGGGTGACCGGGGTGGCCCGGGTGACCGGGGTGGCTCGGGTGACCCGGAGTACCGGGGTTGCCCGGTTGCCCCGGGTTGCCGGGCGGGTTGTGGTGGCCGCCGCCGTTGGCGCAGTCGTTGCCCTTGGCGGCGTTGCCGACGCCCACGACGTTGACGCTGTTGCCGCACACGTTCACCGGGACGTCGACCGGCACCTGGACGGTGTTGCCGGAGCCGACGCCGGGCGAGTGGTCGCTGCGGCCGCTCGCGTGGGAGCCGCCGTGACCGCCCGAGCCGCTGCCGCCGTGGTTGGCGCACGCGTTGCCCGCGGCCGGGTTGAGGAGCCCGATCACGTTCACGGTGTTGCCGCAGACGTTCACCGGTACGTGCACCGGCGCCTGCACGGTGTTGCCGGACAGCACGCCGGGCGAACCGGTGGCGGAGCCGGCCGCGCCGGCGTCGGCGTGTGCGTAGCCGCTCGCGGCGGCGATCACGCCGGTGGCGGCGGCCATGGTCATAAGACCCTTGCGGGTGCTCTGTCGCATAACGGAATTCCCCCCTGCCTTCGAAGATCTCTGCACCCTCCGCGAAAGGGAATTCGCGGAGAAAGGCCGGTCGGCCCCGGAGCGCATGGCTCGCGCTCCGGGGCCGACGGCTCGTAAAGGACGCCCCTCGGGGAGTCGGCGTCAGTCGTTGACGCAGGCGTTGCCGAAGGCGGGGTTCAGGAGCCCGATCACGTCGACCGTGTTGCCGCAGACGTTCACCGGAACGTGGACGGGCACCTGGACGACGTTGCCGGAGACGACGCCCGGCGAGTGCGTGGCGGCACCCTGGGCACCCGAGTCGGCGACGGCCAGGCCCGCCCCCGCGAGAACCAGACCACCGGTGGCGGCCGCGGCAGCGACGACCTTCTTGATCATTTATTCCTCCTAGTTGACAATGCGATCCCAAGGTGCGGGGATCACATCACCTGTAACGAGGAGGGGTTAATGGGGCTACGAGCTTATCGTCGCATTCACTCTTCTCAGTCGATCTCGCACAGCCGCCCGATTACCTCGGCCCAGGACGTCACGACGCGTCGATGAACCGGTCGAGCACCCGGACGCCGAATTTCAGCCCGTCCACCGGCACCCGCTCGTCCACGCCGTGGAACATGCCGGCGAAGTCCAGCTCCGGCGGCAGCTTCAGCGGCGCGAAACCGAAGCCGCGGATGCCGAGGTCGTCGAAGGACTTGGCGTCGGTGCCGCCGGAGAGCATGTAGGGGATCGCCTTGGCGGTCGGGTCCTCGGCGAGCAGCGCGGACTGCATCGCCTCGACCAGCGCGCCGTCGAAGGTGGTCTCGACCGCCTTGTCGGCGTGCACGTCCTCGCGGCGGACGTTCGGCCCGAGGAGCCGGTCGAGGTCGCCGAGGAACTCCTCCTCGTGCCCCGGCAGGAACCGGCCGTCGATGTGCGCGGTGGCCTCGCCGGGGATGACGTTGACCTTGTAGCCGGCGTCGAGCTGGGTGGGGTTGGCGGTGTTGGAGAGGGTCGCGCCGATCAGCTTGGCGATGCCGCCGAGCTTGGCGAGGGTGGCCTCCATGTTCTCCGGGTCCAGCTCGGTGCCGAGGGCGTCGCCGAGCTCGTCCAGGAAGGCCCGGGTGGTCTTGGTGACCCGGACCGGGAACTTGTGCCGGCCGACCCGGGCGACGGCCTCGGACAGCTCGGTGATGGCGTTGTCGCGGTGGATCATCGACCCGTGACCGGCGGTGCCGGCCACGGTCAGCTTCATCCAGTGCATGCCCTTCTCGGCCGTCTGGATCAGGTAGAGCCGCCGCTGCTCGTTCACCGTGAACGAGAAACCGCCCACCTCGCTGATCGCCTCGGTGACGCCCTCGAACAGGCCGGGGTGGTTGTCCACCAGGTGCCGCGCGCCGTACGTGCCGCCCGCCTCCTCGTCGGCGAGGAAGGCCACCACGATGTCGCGCGGGGGCCGGCGTCCGCTCCTGAGCCGGTCGCGCACGACCGCGAGGGTCATGGCGTCCATGTCCTTCATGTCGACGGCCCCGCGCCCCCACACGCACCCGTCGGCGATCTCGCCGGAGAACGGGTCGTGGGTCCAGTCGGCGGCGTTGGCCGGCACGACGTCCAGGTGGCCGTGGATCAGCAGCGCGGGCCGGGACGGGTCCTCCCCCGCGATGCGGGCCACGGTGGAGGCGCGGCCGGGGTGCGACTCGAAGATCTCCGGCTCCAGCCCGACCTCGGCGAGCTTCTCGGCGACGTACTCGGCCGCGGCCCGTTCGCCGGGCCCCGAGTGGTCGCCGTAGTTGCTGGTGTCGAACCGGATCAGCTCGCGGCAGAGGTCCACGACCTCGTCCTCGCCGGTGACGCCCCTGGCCGTGTCCGTCTCGCTCACGCTGATTCCTCCCACTGTCACTGCTGGTGGTCCCGTCCATCCTCCCCCCGGCCCCGCCCCGCGCCCAAGAGCGGGCCCGATCCGTCACACGCCGTTCGCGCCGGGCGGGCCGCGGGGACGGGGTGTGATCGGCCACCCCCGAAAGCCTGGTAGTGTTTCCTTCGTCGCCGCGGGGGAAACCCCGCACGACAGACACCTTGTCCGGGTGGCGGAATGGCAGACGCGCTAGCTTGAGGTGCTAGTGCCCTTTATCGGGCGTGGGGGTTCAAGTCCCCCCTCGGACACCAGTGAGGCCCTCGCTCCGCGGGGGCCTTTCGCATGCCCTGGAAGCGGCCCGGCTGCTCGTCAGCGGGGCGCGGTGGCGTGCAGGGGCCGTGCGGTGAGGGTGCCGTCGTCCCGCTGCTCGACGCGGGTGCCGAGGTCGCGGCCGCACCGGTCGAGCACGGTGCGCAGCCAGGCGGTGTCCTCGGCGGAGGCGTGTTCCAGGCGCATCCGGCGGGCCCGCAGGGGCACCATGCGCAGGCGGGTCAGCCGGCCGGTGCCTTCCTCGACGGTCACCAGGTACAGCAGGCGCAGGTCGTCCCGGTAGCGCTCGTAGCCGCTGATGCCCTCGTAGTCGTCGACGAGGTCGCCGCAGCCGTACAGGACGAGCCGGCCCCGGTACACCTCGGGTACCCGCGGGTGGTGGGACGAGTGGCCGTGGACGACGTCCACTCCGGCGTCGACCAGGTCATGGGCGAAGCGGATCTCGCCGCGGGGGATCCCGTATCCCCAGTTGGGGCCCCAGTGGATCGAGGCGACGACGAGGTCGCCGGGCCGCCGGAGCCGGCCCAGGCAGTCGGCGAAGGCGGCCGCGCCGGCCGGGGTCGGCGCCGGGATCAGCGCCACTCCGGGGCCGTCCGCGGTGGCGGCCCAGCCGTGCGGGATACCGCTGGAGGGCATCCCGAAGGAGAAGACGAGGACGCGTCCGCCCGACCTCAGGGGCACGGCGGCGGGCCGCCAGGCCGCGACCGCGTCGAGGCCCGCTCCGGCCGTGCGCAGGCCGGCCCCGGCCAGGCTGTCGAGGGTCTCCGCCAGACCGGGGGGCCCGAAGTCGAGCACGTGGTTGTTGGCCAGGGCGCAGACGTCGGGGCGGGCCGCGGCGAGGCAGGACAGGTTGGCGGGGTTCATCCGGTAGTGGACGGCCTTGCCGGGCGCGAAGTCGCCGTCCTGGGTGACGGCGGTCTCCAGGTTGATCACGCGTACGTCGGGCGCGGCCCGGTCCAGGCAGGGCAGTGCCTCGCCCCACGGCCAGGCCGGGGCCACCGGGCGGGGTATCGGGCCGTTCGCGGCCTCGGCGAGGGCGACGTAGTCCCGGGCGTCGCGTACGTAGTCCTCCCGCAGGGCGGGGTCGCCGGGGTGCGGCAGGATCTGGTCGACGCCCCGGCCGAGCATGACGTCACCGGCGAGGAAGAGGGTGACGGCGCCCTCGCGCATGGCCCGGGCCTACACGTGGGCCGGGGCCATGTGGTCGGTGAACCAGTCGCGGGCCAGTTCGGTCACCCGCTCCAGCGTGCCGGGCTCCTCGAAGAGGTGGGTGGCGCCGGGCACCACCTCGAGCCGGCTCTCGCAGCGCATCGCGGCCCGCGCCTCCCGGTTGAGTTCGAGCACCTGCCGGTCGGCGCCGCCCACGATGAGCAGGGTGGGCGCGCTCACCTCGGGCAGCCGGGGGCCGGCGAGGTCGGGGCGGCCGCCGCGGGAGACGACGGCGGCGGGGCGCGTGGCCGGTTCGGCGGCGGCCCACAGGGCGGCGGCCGCGCCGGTGCTGGCGCCGAAGTAGCCCACCGCGAGCCCTTCGGCGTCGGGTTCCTCGCGCAGCCACCGGGTGACGTCGCGGAGCCGGCCGGCCAGCAGCGCGATGTCGAAGACGTTGGTCCGGTCGCGCTCCTCGTCCTCGGTGAGCAGGTCGAAGAGGAGGGTGCCGAGTCCGGCCTCGTTCAGTCCGCCGGCGACGAACCGGTTGCGGGGGCTGTGCCGGCCGCTGCCGCTGCCGTGGGCGAAGGCGACCACTCCGGTCGCGCCCGCGGGCAGGGTGAGCCGGCCGCGCAGCCGGACGGCTCCGGCGGCGATCTCCGCCTCCCGGTCCTCGGGGCCGGTGCCGGCGAAGCGTTCGTGGCGGTGGGCCGTCTGCCGCAGCCAGGCGGTGACCTCGTCGTCGGCGACCTGGGTGAAGTCGCCGTAGAACTGGCCGATCGCGTAGAAGTCGGCCGGGGTGGCCAGGCAGACCAGGTCGTCGGCCTCCCCGGTGAGCCGGTGCGGGAAGTCCCAGGGTGCGACGGGGACCGCGAGCACGATCCGGGCGGCGCCCCGGGCCCGGGCGATCCGGCAGGCGACGCGCGCGGTGGAGCCGGTGGCCACGCCGTCGTCGACGATGACGGCGGTCCGCCCGGCGACGCCGGCCGGCCGGCGGTCGCCGCGGTAGCGGGCGGCGCGCTGGGCCAGGACGGCGCGCTCGTGCGCCTCGACCCGGTCCAGCTCGGCCGCGGACACCCCGCTGCCGCGCAGCACCTGCTGGTTGATGACGCGGACGCCGTCCTCGCCGATGGCGCCCATGCCCAGCTCGGGCTGGCTGGGGACGCCCAGCTTGCGGACCAGGCAGACGTCCAGCGGGGCGTCGAGGGCCTCGGCGACCTGCGCGCCGACGGGGACGCCGCCCCGGGGCAGGCCGAGCACCACGACGTCCTGGCCCCTCAGGTACTCGAGGCGCGCGCCGAGGCGCCGTCCCGCCTCGATCCGGTCGGTGAAGAGCACGGTGGGCCCCCTCACTTCATTCCCGGGACAGCCAGAGCGGCGCGGGGGCCTCCCGGTCGTTCGCGCCCATGTCCTTCATGTCGCCCGCGGCCGCGCGCAGCAGCACCCGGCCCATGGCGATCAGCGCGCGTCCGGCGGCGAGTTCGTCGCCGATGTCGGGCACCGCCGTGTCGTAGGGGTTGCGGCGGGCCTCGGCGTGGCTCTCCAGGACGTTGTCTCCGGTGTCCAGGACGATCCGGGCGGTGGTGTCCGGGTCGTGTTCGGACAGGTAGAGGTTCAGCCGCCATTCCTTGACGGACGGAGGACGGCTGCTCAGGGGTCGAGTCATGGTCCGTCTCTCCTCACTGCGCTGCGAGGCCGACGGGGCGCGCCGGCGCGCGTCACCCCTTCCACTGTGCACCGGACGGGCGGGTGCCGCACCGGCGGCGGAGCGGGGCGGCGGCCCGGGCAGAATGAGGTGCATGACCTCACGCGCCTGCCCCTGCGGGCTCCCTCTGTCCTACGACGCCTGCTGCGGCCGTTTCCACTCCGGGCCGGCCACCGCGCCGACCGCCGAGGCGCTGATGCGGTCGCGGTACAGCGCGTTCGTCCGGGGGGACGCGGCCTACCTGCTGCGGACCTGGCATCCGCGGACCCGGCCCGAGCGGCTGGAGCTGGATCCGCGGATGAGGTGGACGGGCCTGGAGATCCTGGAGACCGGGGAGGGTTCGGCGTTCCACCGCGCGGGGACGGTGACCTTCCGCGCCTCCTACCGGGGCGGTTCGCTGCACGAGCGGAGCCGGTTCGAGCGGGTGGACGGGGCGTGGGTGTACGTCGACGGGGACTTCCTCGACTGACCCCGGCCGGTGCGTGCGGTCCGGGCCCGTGCTGGGGGCGTCAGGGCGCGAGGATGTCCAGTTCCTGGAGGGCGCCCTCGGTGATCTCCCGGGTGAGCCGTTCGGCGCGGGCGCGGTCGCCTTCGCGGACCGCCTCGGCGACCTGGACGTGCAGGGTGACGGCCGCCGGGTCGGGGTCCTCGAACATCACCTCGTGATGGGTGCGCCCGGCCAGCACCTCGGCGACGACGTCGCCGAGGCGGGCGAACATCTCGTTGCCGGAGGCGGTGAGGATGACCCGGTGGAAGGCGATGTCGTGGACCAGGTAGTCCTGGAGCCGGTGTCCGCGCGAGTTGGCCACCATCCCGAGGGCGCACTCGGTGAGTTCGGCGCACTGCTCGGGTGTGGCGTGGCCGGCGGCGAGGCCGGCGGCCACCGGTTCGACGGCGGAGCGGAGCACGGTCAGTGAGCGCAGCTGGTGCGGGCGGTCGGCGCCCGCCAGACGCCACCGGATGACCTGCGGGTCGTAGACGTTCCACTCGCACTTGGGGCGGACGGTGACGCCGACCCGGCGGCGGGACTCGACCAGGTGCATTGATTCCAGCACGCGGACGGCCTCGCGCATCACGGAGCGTGAGACCTCGAAGTGCTGTGCCAGCTCGTCGGTGCGCAGCACGCTGCCCGGCGGATACTCACCCGCGGTGATCGCGGGACCGAGGGTGTCCAGTACGCGGCCGTGCAGCCCTCGGCCCGGTGTGCTCATGGACTCAGCGTACGGCCTGGATCACGGAGACAAAAAGTCAGACTTATACGTCACACACTCTTGAATTCGTCGTACCTAATGGGTTTCAGTGTGGCGACGCCGAAGTGGCGTCGGATGTCGAGGAAGACAGCGAGGCAGTCATGCGCACCCCCCAGGTCGTCGTCGTGATGGGCGTCGCCGGGACGGGCAAGACCACGATCGGTCCGTTGCTCGCCGCCCGGCTGGGTGTCCCCTACGCCGAGGGCGACGACTTCCACCCGCGGGCCAACATCGAGAAGATGACGGCCGGCGTTCCGCTCGAGGATGCCGACCGGTGGCCGTGGCTGGAGGCCATCGGGCACTGGGCGCACGGGCGGGCCGGACTCGGCGGTGTGGTCAGCAGCTCGGCCCTGAAGCGGTCGTACCGCGACCGGCTCAGGTCCGTCGCTCCGGGGGTGGTGTTCCTCCACCTCACGGGCGACCGCGAGCTGATCGAGGACCGGATGTCGCACCGGCAGGGTCACTTCATGCCGACGGCGCTGCTGGACTCCCAGTTCGTCACGCTGCAGCCGCTCGAGCCGGACGAGGCCGGAGCGGCCGTGGACGTCGGCGGCAGCCCCGAGGAGATCACCGCACGCGCCGTGCGGGCCCTCGACGCGCTTTCCGAGACCTCCGAGTAACACCTCACCCCCGTCCCCCGTACCTGCAAGGGAACCCCCGTGACCAGACTCAGCGTCGAGATGCTGGCAGCGGACGCACCTCCGCCGATCACCTCCGCCGGCCATGCCCAGCTCGGCATCGCCGTCCTGGTGGGCATCGCCGTCATCGTGCTGCTCATCACCAAGTTCAAGCTCCATGCCTTCCTGTCGCTGACCATCGGGTCACTGGTGCTCGGCGCGGTCGCCGGCGCCCCGCTGGACAAGGCCATCGTCAGTTTCACCACCGGGCTCGGCAGCACCGTGGCCGGCGTGGGCGTCCTGATCGCGCTCGGGGCGATCCTGGGCAAGCTCCTCGCCGACTCCGGCGGCGCCGACCAGCTCGTCGACACGATCCTCGCCAAGGCGGGCGGCCGGTCGATGCCGTGGGCGATGGTGCTGATCGCGTCCGTGATCGGTCTGCCGCTGTTCTTCGAGGTCGGCATCGTCCTGCTGATCCCCGTCGTGCTGATGGTCGCCAAGCGCGGCAACTACTCCCTGATGCGCATCGGCATCCCGGCGCTCGCCGGTCTGTCCGTGATGCACGGCCTGATCCCGCCGCACCCCGGCCCGCTCGTCGCGATCGACGCGGTCAAGGCCAACCTGGGCGTCACGCTGGCGCTCGGCATCCTGGTCGCCATCCCCACGGTGATCATCGCCGGTCCGGTCTTCTCGCGGTTCGCCGCCCGCTGGGTGGACGTCCCCGCTCCCGAGCGGATGATCCCGCAGCGCCCGTCCGAGGAGCTGGAGCGCCGTCCGGGCTTCGGCCCGACGCTGGCCACCGTGCTGCTCCCTGTGGTGCTGATGCTGGCCAAGGCGCTGGTGGACATCGTGGTGGACGACACCGCGAACATGACGCAGCGCGTCTTCGACGTCGTCGGCTCCCCGCTGATCGCGCTGCTCGCCGCCGTCATCGTCGGCTTCTTCACGCTGGGCCGGCCCGCCGGGTTCAGCAAGGGCCGGCTGCAGCAGACGGTGGAGAAGGGCCTGATGCCGATCGCCGGCATCCTGCTGATCGTGGGCGCGGGCGGCGGCTTCAAGCAGACGCTGATCGACTGCGGCGTGGGCCAGATGATCCTGGACATCTCCAAGGACTGGTCGATCCCGGCGCTGCTGCTGGCCTGGCTGATCGCGGTCGCGATCCGGCTGGCCACCGGCTCGGCGACGGTGGCGACGGTCTCGGCGGCCGGTCTGGTCGCGCCCCTCGCAGCCGACATGTCGACCACCCACGCCGCTCTGCTGGTCCTCGCCATCGGCGCCGGCTCGCTCTTCTTCAGCCATGTCAACGACGCCGGTTTCTGGCTGGTGAAGGAGTACTTCGGGCTGAGCGTCGGCCAGACGGTGAAGACCTGGTCGGTGATGGAGACGATCATCTCGGTGGTCGCGGGCGGGCTGGTCCTGCTGCTGTCACTCGTCATATAGACGCGCGGCGACCGAAGGCGCCCCGCGCGGGCGCCGAGAACGCCGCTCACCCCCTCCCCGTGCGCCGAGGAGGGGGTGAGTCGTGTCTCAGGGGCGCCACAGCGGGTGCTCCCGCTCGGCCCAGCGCCTGCTCACCGTGCCGGTCCGCAGCCCGCGCCGCGCCTCCGGATCGCCGAGCGCCATGCCGATGTGCCCAGCCAGCACCACGCCGATCGTCAGGGCGAGCCAGTCGTGCACGAATGTCGCCGAGGTCCGCCAGACCAGCGGGGTGAAGTGGGTGAACCACATCATCAGGCCGGTGCCGAGCATGACCAGCGTGGCCCCGGCGATCCAGGCCGCGTAGACCTTCTGGCCGGCGTTGAACTTGCCCGCCGGCCGGGAGGAGCGGCGCTTGTCCCGGCTCAGCGCGGCCCACAGCCAGACGCGGTCGTGCGGGCCGAAGCGGTTGAGGAAGCGCAGGTCGGCGCGGAACGCGCGGGAGGCGAGGCCCAGCAGCACGGGGACGGGCAGGGCGAGCCCGGCGCACTCGTGGATCCGGACGACCAGTTCGCGGCGGCCGACGAGCACGGCGAGCTGCGGGATGTAGAGGCAGGCCGCGGTGAGCACGCACACGCCCATCAGCGCGGCGGTGCCGCGGTGCACCCAGCGCTGGGCCGGGCCGAAGCGGCGGACGCGGGAGTCCGGCGGCGCGGGGGTGTCAGCTCGTAGGCTCATCGGTCCGTCCGTTCGACCGGCCGACCCAGGCGTCGACGTCGTAGCCGAGCCGCTCCCAGTAACCGGGCTGGACGCGGTCGGTCACGGTGATGCCGGAGAGCCACTTCGCGGACTTGTAGAAGTACATGGGCGCGACGTAGAGGCGGACGGGGCCGCCGTGGTCGTGGCCGATGTCCTTGTCCTGCATGCGCAGCGCGACCAGGACGTCCCGGCGGCGGGCCTGCTCCAGGGTGAGGCTCTCGGCGTAGGTGCCGTCGAAGCAGGTGAAGCGGACCGCCCGGCCGGCGGCCCGGACTCCGGCCGCGTCCAGCAGCCGGGAGAGGGGGACGCCTTCGAAGGGGGTGCCCGGGACCCGCCAGCCGGTGACGCACTGGACGTCCCTGACCAGCCGGGTCTGCGGCAGCGCGCGCAGGTCGGCGAGGGTGTAGGTGCGCGGGTGGTCGACCAGGCCGTCGACGGTGAGCCGGTAGTCGGCGGGGCTCTTGTGCGGGACGGACGCGGCCACCGAGTAGTAGCGGAAGCCGCCGCCGTTGGGCAGCAGGCCGGTCAGGCCGGTCGGGTCGCTGCCGGAGAGGCCGCCGAGGACGCCCTCCAGGCCGCGCTGCACCACCGGTGCGGTGGCGACGCCCAGCGCTCCGAGCGCGAGGGTGCCGAGGAAGACGCGGCGGCCGACGGGCCGGCCCTGGGCGCCGGGGTCCTCGGGCTGTTCGGGGTTCACGTGTTCATTCGAGCACCTGCGGCCGGGGCGGGGCCAGCCCGTGCGGGCCCCGGTCAGAGTTCCGTAATGACTTCCCGTCCCTGTGCGGGAGCGCTCCCGCCGCGCGGGCGCGGGTCCCCGCCCAGCACGCGGGCGCGGGCCGCGCGGAAGGCCGGCCCCGGCTCGCGGTGCGGGTACGACCAGGGGACGGCGGTGGCGTGCCGGCCGATGCGGCGGAACAGGGCCGCCGCCTCGGCCGGGCGGCCGGCGCAGGACATCGCGAAGGCCAGGTGGTTGAGGTCGGTGTGGCGGCGGGGGTGCTCGTCGTGCTCCCACTCCAGCCACCACTCGAAGGCCGCCCGCAGCACACCGCGGGCCCGGGGGCCCGACCAGTGCCCGCTGCCGGACGGGTCGGCGGGGGCCAGGCCGGTGGCGGCCAGGACGCGGTAGCGCTCGGCGTACGCCACGACCGGGAGGACGGCCAGCGGGGAGTCGGCGGGAGCCTCGGCGGCGGCCCGCTCGGCGAGGTCGTACACCTCGTGGGACTCGGCCCGGCCGCCCTGAGGCCGCTCGGCGAGCCGGGCGACCAGCAGATGGTGGGCGTGGTGGTGTTCGGGGTGGCGTTCGCGCAGTTCGGCGAAGGCGCGCAGCAGTTCGCGCTCGGGGCCGAGGACGCGCGCGAGCTGGACCAGGCCGAGCCAGGGCGTGGGGTCGGCGGGGGCCAGGGCGGCGGCGGCGCGGCAGGCGGCGCGGGCCCGGTCGGGGCTCTCCTTGCCGCGTAAGGACCGCCGGACCAGCGCCAGGGCGTACAGGGCGGCGGCGTCGGGCGAGTCCGGCTCGGCGAGCAGCCAGTCCTGGGCCCAGGCGGCGGCGTACGGCGCGCCGGCGAGCACGGTGAGGCGATGGCCGCGGCGGTCCCAGTCGTCGCCGGTGCGCAGCAGCAGGGCGCGGGTCGCCTGCCGCCGGCCCTGGGCCAGCGCGGCGCGGGCGGCGAGGAGTCCGGCGTCGTCCAGGGCCTCGTCGAAGAGGCCCTGGTCCTCCGGGGCGGTGCCGCCCGGCTGGTCCGGGTGGGCACGGCGGGCGCCGAGCAGGGACGGGGTTGGGGGCACCGCGGGACTTCCTGTTTCTCGGGCTGCCATCGACCGATCACGCACAGCAAACCCCCAGCCTTGGTTTGCGTCAAGCGGAACCGGAGTGTTGCCCTCTTCAACCAGGTTGTGACGGCGGGCACTTGGGGCACGGACCCGCTGGTCGCCACCGGATCCGGGGGACGTGCGGACGGGACGGTGTGGCGTACGCCATGGCACGGCGTCGAGGGGACGCTACAGTCGGCCACCAGGGCCTGTCCGGCCGGATGATCGAGGTACGCAGCGTGTCCGTTCTGGTTCTCCTGCTCGCCGTGAGCGCCGCCGCCTGTGTGGGCTTCGGTTTCGTCCTCCAGCAGAGCGTCGCGCAGCAGGCACCGCTCAGCGACTTCCTGTCGTTCCGGCTGCTGCTGGACCTGATGCGGGTGCGGCGCTGGCTGGGCGGCATCGCCCTGATGGTGGCCGGCATGGTGCTCGGCGCCGTCGCCCTCGGCAAGGGCGAGATCTCGCTGGTCGAACCGCTGCTCGCGACGAACCTCCTGTTCGCGCTCGCCCTGTCGCGGCTGAGGAGCGGCAGGTCGCTCGGCCGTCAGGGCTGGGCCGGGCTCGGGCTGCTCGCGGGCGGCGTGAGCGCGTTCATCGTGGCGGGCGAGCCGCGCGCCGGCAGCGCCGTCACCGACCCGGTGCGGCACTGGCTGATCATCGGCACGATGCTCGGCGCGGCCCTGCTGCTCACCACCTGCGCCAAGCGGTCCCGGCTGGACGGGGGCCCGGGGCTGCTGGCCACCGCCGCCGGGCTGCTCTACGGCGTGCAGGACGCGCTGACCCGGATCTGCGGCACCCGCTTCGCGGCCGGCGGCTTCCCGGAGCTGCTCACCGGCTGGCAGCCGTACGGGGTGCTGGCGCTGGGCGTCACCGGGCTGGTGCTGGTGCAGAGCGCGTTCGAGACGGCCGAGCTGCGGATGTCCCTGCCGGCGCTCACCGCGGCCCAGCCGCTGGCCGGGATCCTGTGCGGGGTGGGCTTCCTCGGCGACCGGCTGCGCACCGACACCGGCGCGCTGGCCTGGGAGGCGGCGGGGCTCGCGGCGATCGTCGCGGGCATCGTGCTGCTCGGGCTGCACCCGGCGATGCCGTCCGGCGCCGCGGCGTCCGAGCGGGCCCGGGACCTCCAGGCCCGCTGAGCCCGCGTGCCGGGCCTGCTTGGATACGGGCATGAATCCTGCTGACGAGATCCTCGACATCGTCGACGAGAACGACCAGGTGGTCGCGCGGGTCCCGCGCGGCGAGGCGTACGCCAGGGGCCTGCGCCACCGGTGCGTCTTCGTCCAGGCCCGGGACGCGGCCGGGCGCCTGTTCGTGCACCGCCGCACCCCCACCAAGCTGGTTTTCCCCTCCCTGTACGACATGTTCGTCGGCGGTGTGGTGGGCGCGGGCGAGTCCTACGACGCGGCGGCGCTGCGCGAGGCCGAGGAGGAACTGGGCGTGTCGGGGCTGCCCCGGCCGGAGTTCCTCTTCAGGTTCCTCTACGACGACGGGGCCGGGAAGAGCTGGTGGTCGGCGGTGTACGAGGTGCAGTGCGAGCTTCCGGTGCGGCCCCAGGCCGAGGAGGTGCAGTGGCACGACTTCCTGTCCGAGGAGGAGGTGCAGCGGCGGCTCGGCGAGTGGGAGTGGGTGCCGGACGGCTTGGCGGCCTACGAGCGGCTGCGGGCGTTCCGGTCGGCCGGGTGACGCGCCGGTAGGGTCCTTGGCGTGAGTGAGTTCGTACGCAACGTCCGGCTCTGGTTCGCCCCGGAGCGGGTGCGCGAAGAGGGCGGCACGCCCGACTACCGGTTCTCGCTGGCCAACGAGCGCACGTTCCTGGCCTGGCTGCGGACCGCGCTCGCGCTGATCGGCGGCGGATTCGCGGTGGACCAGTTCCTGCCGGACCTGCGCTGGGCGTGGCGGGTGGGCCTCGCGCTCGCGCTGCTCGGCGCGGGGGTGCTGTGCTCGCTGCGCGCGGTGAACCACTTCGTGCGCTGCGAACGGGCGATGCGGCGGGGCGAGGACCTGCCGGCCTCCCGGTTCCCGGCGGTGCTGAGCCTGGTCGTGGCGGTGGTGGCGGTCGCGATGGTCGTGGTGGTGCTGGCCGGGTGGGCGGGGTGAGCACGGCCGGCCGGGATCCGGGACTCCAGCCGGAGCGGACCCGGCTGGCCTGGCGGCGTACGACGCTGTCGGCCGCCGTGGCCGCCGTGCTCGCGGTGCGGGCCGCGCTGCACGGCGGGGCGTCGGCCGCCGCGGTCGTCGGATGCGCGCTGTGCTGCGTGCTCTGGCTGGGCTTCCTGTGGGTGGCCCACCACCGCATCCGCGCCCTGGCGGCCGGGGCCCGGCCGCCCGCGCTCGCGCCGCGGTACGCGACGGCGGCCGCGCTGTGCGCGGTGGCGATGGCCGTGTGCGCGGTCGCGCTGCTGGTCTGAGCGGGCGCCCCGGCTCGCACCGGGGAACGCCGCTGCGGGGACCAGGAGACGCCCTCGGCGCCCCGGCCCGGGGCTAGGAGGCGCCCTCGGTGTCCCGGCCCGGGTCCAGACAGCGCCCTCGGTGTCCCGGCCCGGGTCCAGGAACACGCCCGCGGCGCCCCGGCCTGAGTCCAGGAACACGCCCGCGGCGCCCCGGCCCGGGTCCAGACAGCGCCCTCGGCGCCCCGGCCCGGGTCCAGGACACGCCCGCGGCGCCCCGGCCCGGGTCCAGGACACGCCCGCGGCGCCCCGGCCGGGGGCTAGGAGGCGCTCTCGGTGTCCTGGCCGACCGTCACCACGATCTTGCCGCGGGTGCGTCCCTCCTGGTTCAGCCGGTGGGCGTCGGCCGCCCGCTCCAGCGGGAAGACCTCCTGGACGTGTACGGACAGCACCCCCTGCTCGGCCAGTTCGGACAGCTTGCGCAGGTCCTCGGCGTCGGGACGGACGAAGTAGTAGCGGCCGCCGAAGCCGGCCACCTCCGGGTCGGCGATCGACACCAGCCGGCCCTCCGGGGCGAGCAGGTTGGCCGAGACCTTCAGGGTGTCGCCGCCGATGGTGTCGAAGACGGCGTCCACGCCCTCGGGGGCGAGTCCGCGTACCCGCTCCGCCAGCCCCTCGCCGTAGGTCACCGGCTCGCCGCCGAGCTCGCGGACGTAGTCGTGGTTGCGCTCGCCGGCCGTGCCGATCACCCGGGCGCCGAGGTGGGCGGCGACCTGGACGGCCAGGGAGCCGACCCCGCCGGCCGCCGCGTGCACCAGCACGGTCTCGCCGCGCTTGACCTCCAGCGCCTTGACCAGGACCTGGTAGGCCGTCAGCCCGGCCAGCGGCAGTCCGGCCGCCTGCTCGAAGGAGAGGTTGCGCGGCTTGCGTGCCAGGGTGCGCACGGGCGCGGCGACGTACTCGGCGAAGGTGCCCCGGGACAGGAAGTCCTCGCGGACGTAGCCGATGACCTCGTCGCCGACGGAGAACTCCGGCGCCGAGGCGCCGGGCCGCACCACCACTCCGCTGACGTCCCAGCCCGGGATCACCGGGAAGACGGCGTCCAGGATCTGGTCCAGATAGCCCTCGCGGCACTTCCAGTCGACCGGGTTGACGGCGGCCGCGCGGACCTTGACCAGCACCGAGTCGGGGCCGACCTTGGGGTCGTCCGCCTCGCCGTACTCCAGCACCTCGGGCCCGCCGTAGCGGCTGTAACTGATGGCCTTCATGCCCACGACCCTCCGGGGTCCTCGTGCGCCACACGACCGTCGTGCCGGATGCGCACCGTTCGCGTGACTGCGTCTGCGTCGCTCCCACCGGTACCCCGAAGGCGGCCGTCATGACCAGCCGCCGCGCGCGCGGCACGCCGATTATGGTGGCTCCGGTCACGTTCGGGGCCCGGTTCGGCACGCACACTGGACGGCATACCGACCGGTCGGCATCATGAGACGCGTTGCTGTTCGCCCGTTCGTAGGAGTGATGTATGAGCGCCGACCACCCGCCCGGACTCGATCTCGACCGGCTGCGCGCGCTGCTCGACCGTGAGCGGCCCGGCCTGGTGACCGGGCCGCTCACGGGCCGGCTGATCGAGGGCGGACGGTCGAACCTCACCTACGCGCTCTCGGACGGCGCCTCGCGCTGGGTCGTCCGGCGGCCGCCGCTCGGGCACGTGCTGGCCACGGCGCACGACATGAAGCGCGAGCACCGGGTGATCAGCGCCCTACACCCGACGGACGTGCCGGTCCCCCGGCCCGTGCTGCTGTGCGAGGACGACGAGGTGCTCGGGGCGCCGTTCTACGTCATGGAGTTCGTCGAGGGGACGCCCTACCGCACCGCCCAGCAGCTCGCCCCGCTGGGCGAGGCGCGCACCCGGGACGCCGTGCTCTCGCTCGTCGACACGCTGGTCGGGCTGCACGCCGTGGACCCGGCGGCCGTCGGCCTCGAGGACTTCGGGCGCCCGGAGGGTTTTCTGGACCGCCAGCTCCGCCGCTGGGGCAAGCAGCTCGACGCCTCCCGCAACCGTGAGCTGGCCGGCGTCGACGAGCTGCACGCCGCCCTCGGCCGCGCGCTGCCCGCCTCGCCCGCCCCGGCCGTCGTCCACGGCGACTACCGGCTGGACAACGTGCTGATCGGCTCCGACGACACCATCCGGGCGATCCTCGACTGGGAGATGTCGACGCTCGGCGACCCGCTCACCGACCTCGGACTGCTGGTGATGTACAGCACGCCGCTGGGCCTGCCGAAGTCGCCGGTGTCCACGACCGCCGAGGCGCCCGGGCACCCCTCGCCCGCCGAGCTGATCGAGCGGTACGCGGCGCGCTCGGGGCGCGACGTCTCCGCCGTCTCCTGGTACACGGCGTTCGCCTGGTTCAAGCTCGCCGTGATCCTGGAGGGCATCCACTACCGGTACACGCTCGGCCAGACGGTGGGCGGCGGCTTCGACCGGATCGGCGAGCTGGTGCCCGTCTTCATCGACCACGGACTGACCACTCTGCAGGAAGGCTGACCGGACATGGACTTCGCGTTCGACGCGCGCACCGAGGAGCTGCGCGCCAGGCTCCTCGCCTTCATGGACGAGTACGTGTACCCGGCCGAGCCGGTCGCCGAGGAGCAGCGGGCCGCGCTGGCCTCGCCGTGGGACACCCCGGCCGTGGTGGAGGAGCTGAAGGCCGAGGCGCGCAGGCAGGGCCTGTGGAACCTCTTCCTGCCCGACGCCGAACACGGCGCCGGCCTGACCAACCTGCAGTACGCGCCGCTCGCCGAGATCACCGGCCGCTCCCCGCACCTGGCGCCGACCGCGACGAACTGCGCCGCGCCCGACACCGGCAACATGGAGGTGCTGGCGCAGTTCGGCGACGAGCGGCAGAAGAAGCAGTGGCTGGAGCCGCTGCTGGCGGGCGAGATCCGCTCGGCGTTCGCGATGACCGAGCCGGAGGTGGCCTCCTCCGACGCCACCAACATCACCACGCACATCGAGCGCGACGGCGACGAGTACGTCGTCACGGGCCGCAAGTGGTACATCTCCGGGGCGATGAACCCGGACTGCAAGATCTTCATCGTCATGGGCAAGACCGACCCGGACGGCGCCGACATCCGCCGGCAGCAGTCCATGGTGCTGGTCCCGCGCGACACCCCCGGGGTGACCGTCAGGCGCGCGATGCAGGTCTTCGGCTACGAGGACCACTCGCACGGCGGCCACGCCGAGGTGGTCTTCGACCACGCGCGCGTGCCGGTCACCAGCCTGATCGGCGAGGAGGGCGGCGGCTTCGCCATCGCCCAGGCCCGGCTCGGCCCCGGCCGGATCCACCACTGCATGCGGCTGATCGGCATGGCCGAGCGGGCGATCGAGCTGATGTGCCGGCGTGCGGTGTCGCGGACCGCCTTCGGTAAGGCGCTGGCCCAGCAGGGCGTGGTGCAGAACTGGATCGCGGACGCGCGGGTCACCGTCGAGCAGCTGCGGCTGCTGGTGCTGAAGACGGCCTGGCTGATGGACACGGTAGGCAACCGGGGCGCGCACACGGAGATCCAGGCCATCAAGATCGCGACCCCGCGCGCGGTGGTCGGCATCCTGGACCGCGCGATCCAGCTCCACGGCGCCGGCGGCGTGAGCCAGGACTTCCCGCTGGCCGAGCTGTACGCGAGCGCCCGCACGCTGATGCTCGCCGACGGTCCGGACGAGGTGCACCAGCGGTCGCTGGCCCGGCGCGAGCTGAAGAAGTACCTGTAGCGGAGAGCTGACGAGGGGCGGCCGCCCGGGCGGCCGCCCCTCGTCAGCGCCCGGTCACGGGCGCACGCGTCTTCGCCGCCGGTTACGGGCGCAGCGCCCGCAGCAGCAGGTCGGCGAGGTGGTCGGCGACCTGCTGCGGGGTGAGCGGACCGTCGGGGCGGTACCAGGTCGACAGGTGGTGGACCGAGCCGAAGTGGTAGTCCACGACCAGGTCGGCCGGGGTCGCGGTGGAGAAGACGCCCTCGCGCTGGCCCTCCTCGATGAGCGCGCGGAAGCCCTCGTGGTAGCGCCGGCGCTCGGCGCGCACCTGCTTGTTCTTCTCCGGGCTCAGATGGTGCATGGAGCGGAAGAAGATCATCGCGTCGTCGAGGTTCTCGATCGTCGTGACGACCACGTCGGCCGCCGCGCCCCTGAGCCGCTTCTCGACCGGCTCGTCCGCGTTCGCGAAGGTGTCGAGGCGCTCCTGCTGGATGCGCAGCACGCGCGCGTACACCTCGTGCAGGAGGTCGTCCTTGGAGCCGAAGTAGTGGTACAGCGCTCCCTTGGTGACGCCGGCCGCCTCCACGATCTCCTGCACCGAGGTGCGGTCGTAACCCTGCTCGGCGAAGAGGCGGGTGGCGGCGTCCAGCAGCCGCTGCGGGACGGGCGTCCCGTCTCCGTCCGTCGTCCTGGGCACTGCCGCCACCCGCCTTCCCGTCGTCACCGACTGTCGTTCCCGCTGCCCTGCGCCCGGGTGCGCAGTTCCCGCCGGAGGATCTTCCCACTCGCCGTCTTGGGCAGGTCGGGCAGGATCTCCACCTGGCGCGGGTATTTGTAGGCGGCCAGTCTCTCCTTGCAGTACACCGCGAGTTCATCCGGGTCCGGGTCGGCGCCCGGGCGCAGGCTGATGTACGCCTTGACGGTCTCGCCGCGGTAGCCGTCCGGGACGCCGACGACGGCCGCCTCCCGCACCGCCGGATGGGTGTACAGGACGTCCTCGACCTCGCGCGGCCAGATCTTGAAGCCGGACGCGTTGATCATGTCCTTCTTGCGGTCGACGACGTAGAGCCAGCCCTGCTCGTCCATGAACCCGATGTCGCCGGTGCGCAGTTCGCCGCCGGGGAAGGTCTCGGCGGTGGCGTCGGGGCGCCGCCAGTAGCCGGGGACGACCTGCGGGCCGCGTACGACGATCTCGCCCTGCTCGCCGAAGGGCAGCTCCTCGCCCAGGTCGTCCACGATCCGTACGACCGTGTCGGGGCCGGGCACGCCCACCGAGAGCGTCCCGGAGACCGGGTCCACGGGGGACTCCAGGCCGGGCGGCACGGAGGCGCAGGGCGCGGTGCACTCGGTGAGGCCGTACCCGGTGCGGATGTACGGCCCGAAGCGCTCGCGGAACCGCTCGACCAGGGCGGGCGGCACGGGGGCGCCGCCGGAGGAGATGTTCACGAAGGACGAGAAGTGCTCCGGGGTGACGTCCGGGTGCGCGGCGAGGGCCATGAAGGCGGTGGACGGGCCCACCGTGTAGTGCGGGCGGTGCTCGGCGAAGGCCGCCAGCACCACACCGGGCTCGAAGCGGTAGGTGAGCACCAGCGTGCCGGTGCTGTTCAGGCAGGCGCCGAGCTGGCAGACCATGCCGGTGATGTGGAACAGGGGCGCGAGCGCGTAGTACACGGGCGCCTCGGGCAGGCCCAGGCCGGTCCGCTGGCGCTCGGCGTTGTACATGATGTTGCCGTGCGTGTTGGTGGCGCCCTTGGGGGTGCCGCTGGTGCCCGAGGTGTAGCTGATCAGGGCGATGTCGCCGGGGCGCGGGTCGCGGCCCGCCGGGGCCCGGCCGCCCCGGCGGGCGACGGCCACGAGGTCCTCGGCGTCGGGGGCCTGGGGCAGCCGCTCGAAGGTGAGCACGCGCGCGTCGTCGCGGGTCTGGAAGTCGAGTTCGCAGCCGGTGAGCACGATCCGCACCGGCGAGTCGGCGGCCGTGTCCCGCAGGTACGACTCCCAGGCCCGGTCGGAGCAGATCAGCGCGGCGACCTCGCCGTCCCGCAGCACATGGGCCACCTCGGCCGACTTGTACATCGGGTTGACGGGCACGACGGTGGCGCCCGCCTTCCAGGCGCCGAGGACCGCGAGCACGAAGTGCGGGGAGTTCTGCAGCAGTACGGCCACCCGGTCGCCGCGCTCCAGGCCGCGCTCCGCGAGGTGGGCTGCGACCGAGTCGGTCAGGTCGTCGACCTCACGGTAGCCGAGGGAGGCGTCGAAGTAGGCGAGGAATGTGCGGTCGGGGGCCTCGGCGGCGGCCCGGCGCAGGGCGTGCACCAGGGAGTCGGCGGGGTCGACCGGGCCGCGCTGGGCCTCGTCGAGCAGGGCCAGCCAGGGGCGGGCCGCGTAGCGGGACTCGGTCACCGGGCCTCCTCCCACTTGCGCTGGATGTGGTTCATGCCGGCCAGCCAGCGGTCGGGGGTGGCGGCCCGCGCCTGGTAGTACTCGGCGACCTCGGGGTGCGGCAGGATCAGGAAGCGGTCCTCCTCGATGCCCCGGAACAGGGCGTCCGCGACGTCCTCGGGCTCGATCGCGGTGGGCTGCAGCACCAGGTCGCCCGCGCTGCCGGTGGCCGCCAGCATGTCGGTGCGCACGCCCTGCGGGCAGATGGCGTGCACCTTGACGCCCCGGTGGCGGTAGGTGAGCGAGAGCCACTCGGCGAAGGCCAGCGCGCCGTGCTTGGTGACCGCGTAGGAGGGGGCGCCGATCATGGTGAGCAGCCCGGCGGCCGAGACGGTGGAGACGAACCGGCCGGCACCGCGCTCCAGCCAGCCGGGCAGCAGCGCCTGGGCCGCGCGGACGTGCGCCATCACGTTGACGTCCCAGGACAGCGCCCAGGCCCGCTCGTCCAGCGGCGCGCCGGCCCCGCCGTCCTCGAAGGCGACGCCGGCGTTGGCGCAGTAGACGTCCACGGTGCCGCCGAGGGCGTCCCGGGCCTCGTCGACGACGGCGGAGGCGTCGCCGGGCACGGCGATCCCGCCGATCTCCGCTGCCACGGACTTGGCCTTGTCGGCGTCCAGGTCGTTGACGACCACGCGGGCGCCCTCGGTGGCGAACCGCCGGGCCAGCGCGGCCCCGATCCCCCCGCCCGCTCCGGTGACGACCACTCCCGCATCCTGCACGGCTTCCACCATCGGTCTCCTTCGACGCGACGCGACTCGGCTCAGCGACGGCCAGACTAACCGGTCGGTATGTGTGAGGGAAGGGCCGCCGGAGCAAACCTAGGCAGGCCCCGGGGGCGCGGGGCCGTACCGATGTGCGGTTCCGCGGCGCGGGCGCGACCCGCCCCGCACGGCCCGCACCTCCCCACCCACGGAGGTCTCCTCGTGCACCTGTCCAGACGGAGCGTACTGGCGGCGGCCACGGCCGGCGCGGCCCTCCCGGCGGCGCCGGCCCTGCTGGCGGCATCCAAGACCACCGCTTCCCTCCCGGCGGCGTCCACGGCCGCCGCCGGGCATCCGCGCACGGGTTTCGAGCGGCTCGCGGCCGACGGATACCGCCTTCTTGACGGCCGGCGCGTCGGCGTCGTCACCAACCCCACCGGCATCACCCGGGACGCCCGGCACATCGTCGACGTGATGCACGCGGACCCCCGGGTGCGGCTGACCGCCGTCTTCGGCCCGGAGCACGGCTTCCGGGGCACCGCCCAGGCCGGCGGCTCCGAGGGCCGCTACGACGACCCGGCGACCGGGCTGCCGGTGTACGACACGTACCTGAAGAGCGGCCGGCCGCTGGCCGACGTGTTCACCGCCTCCGGCGTGGACACGGTGGTCTTCGACATCCAGGACGTCGGCGCCCGGTTCTACACGTACATCTGGACCCTCTACGACTGCATGGAGGCGGCCGCGCTGGCGGGCAAGCGGTTCGTCGTGCTCGACCGGCCCAACCCGGTGACCGGCCGCTCGGCCCAGGGGCCGGTGCTGCACCGGGAGTTCGCCACGTTCGTCGGCCGGCAGCCGATCGCGCAGGCGCACGGGATGACGGTGGCCGAGCTGGCCCGGCTGTTCAACGGGGAGTTCCTGGACGAGCCCGTCCCGCTGGAGACGGTCCTGATGACGGGCTGGGGACGCGACCGGTTCTACGACGCCGCGGGGCTGCCCTGGGTGCCGCCCAGCCCCAACATGCCCACCCCGGACACCGCGCTGGTGTACTCCGGGACCTGCCTGTTCGAGGGCACCAACCTCTCCGAGGGGCGCGGTACGACCCGGCCGTTCGAGCTGCTCGGGGCGGAGGGCGTCGACGGGCGGTGGGCGGCCGAGGCCAACGGGACGGGACTGCCGGGGGTGCGGTTCCGGGAGGCGTACTTCGCGCCCACGTTCTCCAAGTTCCAGGGGAAGACGGTCGGGGGCGTGCAGATCCACGTGCACGACCGGGCCGCCTTCGACCCGGTGCGCACCGGCATCGCGCTGCTGGTGACCGCCCGGAAGGTATGGGACGGCTTCGCCTGGCGCCCGGACAACTGGATCGACAAGCTCACCGGCTCCACCCGGGTGCGGACGATGATCGACGCGGGCGCGGGCACCGACGAGGTCGTCGGCGCCTGGCAGGACGAGCTGGCGGCGTTCCGGAAGGTCCGCGCGGGATATCTCCTGTACAAGTGAGCCGCCCGCTCTGGCCAACTCCCCCGGGCGGCGGGACGATGCGCCCAGATCGCACCGTTTCGGGGCACGAGGGAGCCTGTCATGGCGGATCCTGGGATGAGCGTGACTCCCTACTGGGAGCTGACCTTCGACGCGGACGGCGACGTGGACGGCGCCGAACGGGACCGGCTGCGGGCGGGGCTCGGGGGCGGCGGCGTCCGTGACCTGATCGTCTTCGCGCACGGCTGGAACAACGACCGTTCGGGCGCCACGGCGCTGTACCGCGCGTTCTTCGCCCCGTTCCCGGGCCTCGCCCCGAGGGCCCGGATCGGGTACGTCGGCGTCGTCTGGCCGTCGATGCGGTTCAGCGACGAGCCGATCCCGGACCTGCCCCGGTCGGTCGCCGCCGTCGAGGCGCAGGCGGCACCGGGCCCGGCGCTGGACAAGGACACCCGGCGCGCCCTGCTGGGCGCCTTCCCGGACCGGGCCGCCGTGCTCGACCGGCTGGCCCGGCTGCTGGACGAGCGGCCGGCCGGGGACGAGGGGCTCGCGGAGTTCGGGCGGCTGGTGCGGCTGCTCGTCGAGCCGGGACCCGGCGGGCACTCGGCGGCGGACGTCCCGGAGGAGGACGATCCGGCCCTGTTCCGCTGCGATCCGGTGGCCGCCTGCGCGGAACTGGCCGACGCGTCGGCGGGGCTCGGCGCGCCGGAGGGGCTCACGCTGCCGAACCCCTGGGACGGCGCCAAGGAACTCCTGCGCCAGGCCGCGTACTACACCATGAAGCGGCGGGCCGGGACGGTCGGCGAGCGCGGGCTGGGTCCGGTCGTCGGGCGGCTGGCGGCCGCGGCGCCGGGCGTGCGGGTGCATCTGGTCGGGCACAGCTTCGGCGGGCGGCTGGTGTCGTTCGCGCTGCGCGGACTGCCCGCCGGGGTGCGCGCGGTGAAGTCCGTGACCCTGCTCCAGGGCGCCTTCTCGCACTACGCGTTCGCCGCCCGGCTGCCGCACGACCCGGGCCGCGCGGGGGCGCTCGAAGGCCGGCAGAAGCGGATCGACGGCCCGCTGGTGTGCTGCTACTCGCGCTTCGACTCGGCGCTCGCCACGTTCTACCCGCTGGCGTCGCGCTGCGCGGACGACGACCGCTCGGTCGGCGGCCTCGCGCTCGGCCGGATGCTGGGCGACCGGTGGGGGGCCATGGGCCACGACGGGGTGCAGGGGGTGCCGGGGACCGGCGCCCTGGACCTCGCCGCCGCCCTGCGCGGACCGCTGCCCGGGGCGGGCTGCGTGAACGTCGACGCGGCGGCGGTGGTGCGGCGCGGGGGCGCGCCGAGCGGGGCGCACAGCGACATCCTGCACCCGGAGCTGGCGCGGGTGGTGCTGGCGGCGGGCCGTATCGCCTGACCCGCCGCCGTCGCCGGGACGTCACCGCGGTGAGGTCACCGCCGGGGCGTCACCGGTGCGAGGTGTACTCCACGACCTGCTGGAAGGTCGGCCGGTTCTGCCAGCTGATCCTCCCGTGCTTGACGCCGCCCAGGGGCCGCTGCGCGATGGAGTCGGCGCACCACTGGTCGCCCGCCGAGCACTGGTCGTCGCCGGGGTAGACCTGGGCGGCGGTCTTTCCTGCGGCCTCCTTCAGGGTGCCGATCAGGACGTCCCGGCAGGCGCCCAGGGCGCCGCCGCCGCAGTACTTCTGCGCCAGGCCGTCCCGCACGGGCTCACCGAGCACCGCCCGGATGTCCTTGTCGACATAGCTCCACCAGCCGTACTGGAAGGAGCTGCCGGCGTGGGATCCGGTCGGGCCGTGGCCGGCCGACGGGGCCTCGTCCACGGGCAGGTTGCCGGTGAACGCGCTGTACAGGTCGGTGCCCAGGCCGGGTTCGAACTCGGCCTTCACCAGCAGCGGCCACCAGGCGTCCAGGATCCGGATGGCGTCCGCGTCGGCGTACTTCTTGGAGCCGGCCGAGGTCTCGGTGCGCTTCGCGCCCGCGGTCACCCACGCCTGGAGCCTGCTCACCGCCGCGGCGGCCGTGGGGTCGGTCACCGGCGACGATCCGATCACCTTCAGCAGCCTGGGCAGCACGTCCTCGGCCCGCAGGTCGGCAAGGGCCGCGTCCGCCATGGCCTGCACGAGCGCGGTGCGGGTCACCCCGCCGGCCGCGACGAGTTTCGCCACCCGGTCGTCGAGCAGGTCGCCGCGGTGCACGGAGCCGTCGCCCCAGGACGCGGTCGTGTAGTCGGCGGCCTGCTTGTTGTTCCAGGAGATGTAGTAGTCCTGGTCGGCCGAGTTCGGGTGGGCGGAGGCCGGGGTGTAGTCGGCCGTGTTGCCGGCCGGGTCCCAGTTCCGCCACTCGTAGGCCGGTTCGGCCAGCACCGGGAACTCCGCGTCGACGCCGCTCGCCCGGACCGGGTTGTCGCCGCTGTTGTAGTACGCGGTGTGCTGCGAGTCGGCGTAGAACCAGTTGAAGGTGTAGTTGATGTGCTGGGCCGCGCTCTGGAAGTCCTTCGGGCCCTTGACGTAGCCGGGGTCGTTGAGCATCTGGAAGCCGATGATGGAGTCGGCCTCGTGCAGGTAGGAGGAGCGCAGGGTGGTGTAGGCGACCTTCCTGCCGCCGACGGTCGCGCGGTACTGCACCGGTCCGTACTTCGTGCGCCACACCCGCATCGTGTACGAGCCCGCGGCGGTGCCGTCGGCCACGGTGGGCTTCCAGGCGTTCTTCCGCTCGACCTGCTCCATGGCCGTGCAGGTGCCGTGGTAGAGGTAGTGGTGGTCGTCCTGGCACAGCTCGACGGCGTAGGTGTCGATGATGTCCTGGCCGGAGGTGGTCGCGCTCCAGGAGTAGTCCTGGCCGCGGCCGAGTTCGACGTACATGCTCAGGCCCGCGAAGGAGGCGCCGCGGGCGCTGATGCCGGGCCCCTGGATCTCCTGCAGCAGGAGCAGCTGGGGTGCGAAGTAGCCGGTCTGCGGCCCGAAGACGGCGATGGGACGGCCGCCGGCGGTGTACTTGCCGCTGACCACGAGGGCGTTGGACATGCCGCGGCGGGCGGAGCTCAGGGAGGCCTTCGCCGCCGCGCCGGAGACGCTCTTCGCGCTCGCGGTGGCCGCGCTGCCGGTGCGGTCGTGGACGAGGGGCTCCGCGGTCACCGAGCCGGCGTCGGGCAGCGCCGTGCCCTTGGGGTCGGCGGGCCGGCCCGCGTACGGGAACCTCGTGCCGTCGTGGACGGTGAGGGCCGCCTCGGCGTCGTTGCGCATCCGGAACGACTCCCAGACCCTGGTGCCTTCGGCCACGCCGTACTTGGACTGGGCGGCGATCAGGGAGAGGGCGTTGTTCACCTCGCCGCCCCCGCCCGAGCCGAACAGCGAGCCGACGACGGAGGCCAGCGCCACCAGGTCGGTGATCTTGAAGTGGTCTATGGTGCCGGCGTTGGTGATGGAGTCCTTGTGGCCGGTCAGGACGTACTCGCCGGGGAAGTAACGGCCGCTGTCCGAGGCGTCGATGTAGGAGTTGATGCCGGCGAGGTAGGCGCTCGCGTCGGCGAGGGCCTGCTGGCCGCGGGCGCCGTTGTGCGCGACGGCGTTGTCGATCTGCGCCTGCAGATCGGCCTCGGTGTACGGCGCGTCGCGGTAGAACTGCTGCTCCAGGCCCTGGTTGGCGGCCGCGCCGCCCGCGAATCCGGTGAGCTGCCCGCGGCCCACGTGCCGGAAGACGTCCATCAGCCACAGCCGGTCCTCGGCGGCCGCGTAGCCCGCGCCGAACTCGGTGCCGTAGCGGGTGGTGCCTGTGATGTGCGGCACACCCGTCTTCTTGTCGCGGACGATGGTCACGTCGCCGCGGCCGGCCGGTTTCTCGGTGGAGGCGACCTGGTCGGAAGGGACGCCGAAGGACGCGTCGTTGAAGAAGGTGTTGATCTTCGCGTCGGTGAGTCCCCGGTATCCGGTCGCGAGGCCGGCGTAGGGGCCGAGCTGGTCCTCGGCGTGTGCGGGCTGGGTGCCGAAGGCCTGGTTGAGCAGGATCTGGGCGAGGGTGGCGTTGCCGTTCTCGCCGGGCGGCAGGATGTCCGAGCACTGGCCGCCGCAGTAGTCGTCCGAGGTCACGGCGGCTTGGGCGGCGGTGGCGTGGGTGAGCGGGGAGAGAAGTCCGGCGACGAGAACGCATATCGACGCCGTCTTCAGGAACCCGGTGAGCCTGCGGGGAGTTCTCAGTTTGTCGAGCAGCACGTTGCGTGGGGCGCGCCGTGGCATGGCAGCTCCTCCCGACGGGGGTGGGCCGGACGTTACCGCCGGTATCCCCGAGATTAAAGATGAACATGCGTCAACTTTCGGGGTCACCGGAAGGGCGCCCGGCGGTCAACCCGGGGCGCCTTATGGGAGGGCATCGGAAAACGGATGGAGCCGGATCGCGTGTCGACACGTCTATTCGGCGAGGTCGCGAGGAACCCGTACGACGACGGAGAAGTGACGCAAGAGCGGACGCAGATGTGACGGAGGTGCATGGCGATGGCCGGATTCCGAAGTCTGGCGAGACAGGTACGAGATCCGCGGTGTGATCTGGCGCTGCGGCGTTACTCGCTGCGCAAGTGCCTGGAGCGGTTCGCCCCTTATGGGCACCGGGCGACCTGGGACCATCTGTGCTCCCGGGCCGGTTTCGGTCCGGAGGACCGGTCCCCCGACCCGGTGCGGCTCGTGGCCGCGCTGGAGGAGCTGGAGGAGGCGCGGGCGGTCTGGCTGGGCTACGAGGCCGAGTTCGCCGAGCGCCGCAAGAAGGAGAAGCACGACGGGCTGCGCCGGCCGGGGACGGTGGACGACTGGCACCGGCTGACCTGGGGCGGGTTCGGCGTCGCCTGGTGCGACGACCCCCGGGTCCATCCCGACGAGCCGCTGGCGGAGGTGCTGCGCCGGCTCATCACCGCGCTGAACCGCGAACCGGGCGCGTGCTGCCCGGTGTGCGACGGGGAGCGGCTGGTGTGGAGGTACGGCCTCGACCACGAGCCGTCGTCCGGACCGGTCTGCGCGGACTGCGGCATCCTGGTGCCCCGGCCCGTGCTCACCCCGCAGGCGCTGGCGTACTCCAGAAGCGAACGCCTGCTGATGTCGGCCTGATCCGCGGGCCGGCCCGGCCGAGGGGGAACGCACCGGGGGTGTGCCGGGGAATGCCGCACCCCCGATGTACCCGGCCGCGGCCGCCTGTCAGTGGCCCCTGGCACCATCGGGGCATGGTGCAGGTATGTCTCAACGGACGCCGGTCGGCCGCCGACGGCGCCTGGGTGCCGTCGTCCCCCGAGGAGTTGGCGCGGTCCGCCGCCGAGGCCGTCGCGGCCGGCGCCACGGAGGTCCACGTCCACCCGAGGACGCCGTGCGGGCACGACAGTCTGTCCGCCCGGGTGCTCGCGCCGGTGCTCGAGGCGATACGGGCGCGGGTGCCGGTGCCGGTCGGGGTGACCACCGGAGCGTGGGCCGAGCCCGACCCGGCCGCGCGGCTCGACCGTGTGCGGGCCTGGTCGGTGCTGCCCGACTTCGCCTCGGTCAACTGGCACGAGCCGGGCGCCGAGGACGTCGCCGCGCGGTTGCTCGCCATGGGCGTCGGCGTCGAGGCGGGCATCTGGTCCGGCACGGACGCCGCCGCCCGGTTCGCGGACTCGCCGCTCGGCCCGAGGGTGCTGCGGGTGCTCGCGGAGGTGACGGACCCCTGCCCGGCGACCGCGGAGGCGACCGCGCGCGCCCTGCTCGCGCGCCTGGGCGCCGCGCACGGCCGCCCGGTGCTGCTGCACGGCGAGGAGGGCGGGGCCTGGCCGGTGCTGCGGCTGGCCGGGCGGCTGGGCCTCGCCACCCGGATCGGCCTGGAGGACACGCTGTTCCTCCCGGACGGGCAACGCGCGACCTCCAACGCCCAGTTGGTGGCGGAGGGACTGGTCCAGCACGAGTCGCCCCCGCGCTCGCCCTGACGCCGGGCGGCGGTTCGCGGCGGACGCGCGGCCGTGTCGCCCCCGGCCGGCCGCTACGGCCGTTCCGGCAGCAGGCGGGAGCCCGTCAGACGGCTGCCGGAGATGTCGTCCGGGTTGGACAGGACGCAGTTCTCCAACGACAGGCAGCCGCAGCCGATGCAGTCGGTGAGGTGGTCCCTGAGCCGGTTCAACTGGCGGATGCGCTCGTCGAGTTCGGACCGCCACGCCTGCGAGAGGCGGGCCCAGTCCTCACGGGTCGGGGTCCGCTCCTCGGGGAGCCGGGCCAGGGCCTCGCGGATCGTGGCCAGCGGGATGCCGACCCGCTGGGCCGCGCGGACGAAGGCGACCCGGCGCAGGGTGTCGCGGGTGTAGCGGCGCTGGTTGCCGGCGGTGCGACGACTGGCGATCAGACCCTTGGACTCGTAGAAGTGCAGGGCGGAGACGGCGGCGCCGCTGCGCGCGGCCAACTGGCCGACGGTCAGCTCGTGGACCTTCTCGGGGATCTGGGGCACTCCGCAGACCCTACCGACCCGACCGGCCCCGCATCCGTTGACATCGCCCCCACACCCGACCATGCTAAGCAGTTGCTTAGGAATACGAGCGAGAGGCCGGGAACATGGCAGAACCGAGGACCTTCACCTCCCCCGACGAACTGAAGGCCGCCGTGGGCGAGCAGCTCGGCCACACGGACTGGCTGGAGGTCGACCAGAAGCGGATCGACCTGTTCGCGGAGGCGACCGGGGACCACCAGTGGATCCACGTGGACCCGGAGAAGGCCGCCGCTGGGCCGTTCGGGACGACCATCGCGCACGGCTACCTCACCCTCTCCCTGCTGCCGCTCTTCGGCCCGCAGCTGCTCCGGGTCGAGGGCGTGCGGATGGGCGTCAACTACGGGACGAACAAGGTCCGCTTCCCCTCCCCCGTCCCGGTCGGCTCCCGGCTGCGCGCCACCGCGGTCATCACCGGCGTCGAGGACGTCAAGGACGGCATCCAGGTGACCCTCGCCTTCACCGTGGAGCGCGAGGGCGGGCAGAAGCCCGTGTGCGTCGCGGAGTCGGTGTCCCGGTACTACCTCTGAGCCGGGGCGTCCGGTTCGGAGGTACTACCTCTGAGCCGGCGCGTCCGGTTCGGCGCCCACCATGCGCAGCACGAGGTCGGCGTAGAGCGCGCCGACCTCCTCGGGCGTGCGGGGCCCGTCCACGTTGAACCAGCGGGCCACGTCGATGCACAGCGACAGCACCGCGAGCGTGGTGCCCTGCACGTCCGGCACCCGGAACTCGCCCGCGGCGATCCCGTCGTCGATGATGCCGCGCACCTCGGCGTCGACCTGGCGGCGCAGCGCGACGATCTCGGCGCGGGCCGCGGGGCCGAGCGCGTCGAGTTCGTACTGCACGACCCGCGCGGTGGTCCGCCGACCGGCGTGCCAGCGGACGAAGGAGCTGACCGCGTCGGCGAGCCGCTCGGTGGCGGTGCCCTCGCGGCCGGCCGCCGTGCGCAGGATGTCCAGGGCCTTGTCGTGGCCGATCCTGCTGATGCGGTGGAGCAGCTCTTCCTTGGTCTTGTAGTGGATGTAGAGCGCGGCCGGGCTCATACCGGCGCGGCCCGCGATGTCGCGGGTCGTCGTCGCGTGGTAGCCGCGCTCGGCGAAGGCCTCCACGGCGGCGACCAGCAGCCGCCGCGCCGCGTCAGGGGTGACCTGTTCCCACGGCTCGACCTCGCCGCCGGCCGTCTCCTCCGCCGTACTCATCGCTCGTTCGCCCCTCTCGGTGACAGGAGCACCACCATACCGCCGAAGGTGAGCGCTCGCTTAGAGCAGCCGCTCAGCGAGGTGGCGGACACGGGATCGCTCGGGGCCGCCCGGGACCGCTCAGAGCTTCTCGAAGGGGTCGTGCTCGGCGAGCAGCTTCTCCAGCCGGGCCTGGTCGACGCGGCTGACGATCTGCCCGGCCTCCTGCCGGTCCCGGATCACCTTGGCGAGGGTGAAGGCCGAGGTGACCAGGTAGAGGACGGCGATGGCCAGGAAGGAACGCACCCAGGCGTCGGCGTCCAGCCGGAGGATGCCGATGGCGGTGGCCGCCATGGCGACCGCGAAGGAGGCGACGGCCTGACCGTAGAAGGCGGCCGTGTTCTGCTGCTTGACCGGTGTTTCGCTCATGGACACGAGCATCGGCGGAGGCGGCTCCCGCCACATCCGCCGGAATACTCAGAACGGCTACTCAGGCCGGCCGGGGCGAACGGCTCAGAAGGCGGAGACCCCGGTGAGCTCCCGCCCGATGAGCAGCTTCTGGATCTGGCTGGTGCCCTCGTAGAGGGTCATCACGCGGGCGTCGCGCAGCAGTTTGCCGGCCGGGTACTCGTCGATGTAGCCGTAGCCGCCGAAGACCTGCAGGGCGTTGTTGGCGGCGCGGACGGCCGCCTCGGACGCGAACAGCTTGGCCTTGGAGGACTCGACGGCGAACGGCCGGCCGCGGTCGATCAGGTCGGCGACCCGCCAGGTGAGCAGCCGGGCGGCGTCCACGTCCACGGCGATGTCGCTGATCAGCTCCTGCACGAGCTGGTGCCGGGCGATGGGCTTGCCGAACTGCTCGCGCTCACCGGCGTAGCGCACGGCCGCGTCCAGCGCGGCCTGGGCTATGCCGACGCATCCGGCGGCGACCGACATCCGCCCCTTGGCCAGCGCGGACATGGCGACGGAGAAGCCCTTGCCCTCCTCGCCGACCAGCGCCGAGGCCGGCACCCGCACGTCGTCCAGGACCAGCTCGGCGGTGGCCTGGCCGCGCAGGCCGAGCTTGCCGTGGATGGTGCGGCGGGTCAGGCCGGGGGTGTCCGTCGGCACCAGGAAGGCGGAGACGCCCTTGTGCCCCGGGGCGTCGGTGGACCGGGCGAACAGGAGCACGACGTCGGCCCAGGTGCCGTTGGTGATGAACATCTTGGTGCCGCTCAGGACGAAGTCGTCGCCGTCGCGCACCGCCCGGGTGGAGAGGCTGCCCGCGTCGGAGCCGGTGCCGGGCTCGGTGAGGCCGAAGCAGCCGACGTACTCGCCGGCGGTCAGCCCCGGCAGCCAGCGCCGCTTCTGCTCCTCGCTCCCCCAGGCGGCGATCGACTTGGCCACCAGCCCGAGGGACACCGACACGATCCCGCGCACCGAGGAGTCGCCGCGCCCCAGCTCCTCCGTGACCAGGCAGTACGCGAGGTGGTCGCCACCGGAGCCGCCGTACTCCTCGTCGACGGTGAGCCCCAAAAAGCCGACCTCGCCGAGCTTCTTCACGATGGCCCGGTCGACCTCCTCGGCCCGGTCCCAGGCGACCACGTGCGGGGCGATCTCGCGCTCCACGAAGTCCCGGGCGAGCTGCCGTACGGCGGCCTGCTCCTCGCTCAGCTCCAGGTTCACCACGCGATCACCCCACACGGATACGGATCTTGAAAGACGTACATTTAAATTAGCACTGCTAGTTTCCACTCGCAGCCCTACTATGTGCGCCATGGCCCGACCGCGCAAGCCCCTCCTCAGCACCGACCGGATCGTCGAGACGGCCCGGGAACTCGTGGACGCGGAGGGCCTGGCGGCCGTCTCCACCCGGCGGCTCGCCGCCGAACTGGGCGTGAGCGGGCCCTCGCTCTACAACCACTTCCGCACCAAGGACGAGATCCTGGAGGCGGTCGCGGACTCGGTGAGCGGGCAGGTCGACCTGTCGATGTTCGAGGACGGCCGGGACTGGCGGACCGCGCTGCACGACTGGGCCGTCTCCTACCGGACGGCGCTGCGCGACCACCCCAACATCGTCCCGGTGCTCGCCCGCGGGCCCGGCCGCCGCCCCGCCGCGCTCCGGCTGGCCGACGCCGTGTACGGCGCGATGGTCGACGCGGGCTGGCCGCCGGCCCAGGCCACCTCGATCGGCGCGCTGATGCGGTACTTCATCATGGGCTCCGCGCTCGGCTCCTTCGCGGGCGGCTTCGTGGACGACGCGAGCGCCTACGACCCGTCCGACTACCCGCACCTCGGGCAGGCCCACCTGCTCGCCGAGCAGCAGGAGAAGATCGACGAGCGGGCCTTCGAGACCGGGCTGACCGCGCTGCTGGACGGGCTGGCGCAGCAGTACGAGGCGGCCCGGCAGAGCGTGTGAGGGCGCCCGGACACTTCGGTCCGCGCCGAAGCGTCGGTGCCGCATGCTGGGTGCATGACCGCCAAGGACGTCCGGGCCGCCGGACTCGCCGCGCTCGCCTCGCTCGTCGCCGACGAGACGCGGGCCGCCTGTCTGCTGGCGCTGCTGGACGGACGCGCCTGGACCGCCGGGGAACTGGCCCGGCACGCCGGGGTGGCCCCGTCCACGCTCAGCGAGCACCTGGGCAAGCTGGTCGCCGGCGGGTTGCTGGCCGAGGAGCGGCAGGGCCGGCACCGGTACGTGCGGCTGGCCGACGCGCGGGTGGCCCAGCTCCTGGAGGACCTGGCCGTCCAGGTGGCGCCCGACGACGCCGCACGCCCGCGCACCCTGCGGGCGTCGAGCGCGGGCTCGGCGATGGCCCGGGGCCGCACCTGCTACGACCACCTCGCCGGACGGCTGGGCATCGCGGTCACGGACGCGCTCACCGAGCGGGGGCTGCTGCGCCAGGACACCGGGTTCGCGCTGACGGACGCGGGACTGCGGTGGTACGGCACGGCGGGCATCGCCCTCGACCGGTCGGCCCGGCGCCCGCTGGCCCGGGCGTGCCTGGACTGGACCGAGCGGCGGCCCCATCTCGCGGGCACGGCGGGCGCCGCGCTGTGCCGCCACGCGCTGGAGGCGGGCTGGTGCGAGCGGATCGGGTCCGAGCGGGCGGTGCGGGTGACTCCGTCGGGGGCGCGGGCGCTGTACGAACTGCTGGGCATCGAGCGGGAGGCGCTGTGCTGAGAACGGGGGTGCGGGGCGTGCCGGTGGCCCGGTGCGGGCCCGCTCCGGCCGGCAGCGCCGTTCCACGCATCCCTCGGATCCTCCCCGGCGCCCCCGGCCGCAGGGCGCCGTCGCTTTTCCGCCAGCCGGCCTCACGCCGTCCCGCCTAGCCTCAGGAGCATGATGAGCAACGCCCCGCGTCACCCCCTGCTGCCCGCCGCGGCCGCCGTGTTCACCGTCGTGCTCTGGGCCTCCGCCTTCGTGGCGATCCGCAGTGCCGGCGACGCCTACTCGCCGGGTGCGCTGGCGCTCGGGCGGCTGCTGGCCGGAGCGCTCACGCTGGGCGTCCTGTGCGTCGTACGACGGGAGGGGCTGCCACCGAGGGCGGCCTGGCGCGGCATAGCCCTCTCCGGGGTGCTCTGGTTCGGGTTCTACATGGTCGCCCTCAACTGGGGCGAGCAGCGGGTGGACGCCGGCACCGCCGCCCTCGTCGTGAACGTCGGCCCGCTGCTGATCGCCCTGCTCGGGTCCCGGCTGCTGGGCGACCCCATGCCGCCGAGGCTGCTGGCGGGGATGGCGGTGTCCTTCGCCGGCGCCGTGACCGTGGGCCTTTCGATGTCGTCCGGGGGCGGCGGGGCCTCGCTGCTCGGGGTGGTGGCGTGTCTGCTGGCGGCGATGGCGTACGCCGCCGGGGTCGTGTCGCAGAAGCCCGCCCTCGGGCAGGCGAGCGCCCTGCAGGTGACGACGTTCGGATGTCTCGTCGGCGCGGTGGTGTGCCTGCCGTTCGCCGGACAGCTCGTGAGCGAGGCGGCCCACGCGCCCGTGTCGGCGACCCTGGACATGGTCTACCTGGGCGTCTTCCCGACCGCGCTGGCCTTCACGACCTGGGCCTACGCCCTCGCCCGCACCACCGCCAGCCGGATGGGCGCGACCACGTACGCCGTGCCGGCGCTGGTCGTGCTGATGTCGTGGCTGGTGCTCGGCGAGGTGCCGGGGGCGCTGACCCTGGTGGGCGGGGTGCTGTGCCTGGCAGGTGTCGCGGTGTCGCGGTCCAGGTCGGCCGGACGCTCGCGCCGGGTCGCGGCCGGGGAGCCGCGACCCGAGAAGGTGCGCTGAACCGGGCGGGCGCCGGCCGCCGGGTCGTGTCCGCGACGTCGCGTCGTGGTGCGTGCTCGGGCACTCCCCCGGCCGAAGGCCGGGGGAGTGCCAGCCTGGCCTAGAACACCACCAGCGCGCGGCCGCCCTTGCCCGCGAGCATGTTCTCGAACGCCGCCGGGATGCCCTCCAGGGCGATCCGCTCGGTGACCAGCACCGAGAGGTCGAGCCGGCCCTCCCGTACGTGCTCGGCGAGGACGGGCACGTCGCGGGCCGGGTCGGTGTTGCCGTAGACGCAGCCGGACAGGGTGCGGCCCCAGTGGAAGATCTCCAGGGCGTTGAAGGTGACCTCCTGGTCCTTGCCGCCGATGCCGACGACGGTCGTCCGGCCGCCGCGGCGGGTGGAGTCCCAGGCGGCGCGGATGCTGACCGCGCGGCCCACGCACTCCACGGCGACGTCGACGCCCTGCTTGCCGGTGAGGGCGCGGATCTCGCGCGCGGTGGCGTCGGAGGCGAGGACGTAGTCGGTGGCGCCGGCCGCGCGGGCCAGTTCCTCCTTCTCCGGCGAGACGTCCACGGCGATGATCCGGGAGGCGCCCGCGATACGGGCCGCCTGGAGCGTGGCGAGACCGACGCCGCCGGCGCCGAACACCGCCACCGTCTCGCCGTCGCGGACCCGTGCCGAGTGGTGGACGGCGCCGTAGCCGGTGAGGACGGCGCAGCCCAGCAGGGCGGCGTCGGTGAGCGGGACGCCGTCGGGCAGCGGCAGCACGCAGGACGCGGCGACCACCGTCTCCTCGGCGAACGCGGCGACGTTCAGGCCGGGGTGGAGTTCGGTGCCGTCGCTCGTGCGGGCGTGCACGCCCGCCGCGCCGGACAGGGCGTTGGCGCACAGCCAGACCTCGCCGAGCGCGCAGGCGTGACAGGCGCCGCAGGCCGGCGCCCAGTTGAGGACGACGGGGTCGCCCGGCGCGACATGGGTGACGCCCTCCCCCACGGACACCACGGTGCCGGCGCCCTCGTGGCCGAGGACCGCCGGGACCGGCACCCGCATGGTCCCGTTGGACAGGGACAGGTCGGAGTGGCAGACGCCCGCGGCGGCGAGGCGGACGCGGACCTGCCCCGGGCCCGGGTCGGGCAGTTCGATGCTGGTGATCTCCAGGGGTGCGCCGATGGCGGGCAGGACGGCGGCTCGTACGGCCATGGCTCGCTGGCTCCTCAGAACTGCAGGGACTTGGTCTGGAGGTACTCGGCCAGTCCGTGGCTGCCGAGTTCCCGGCCCACCCCGGACTGCTTGTAGCCGCCGAACGGGGCGAGCGGGTTGAACCGGCCGCCGTTGATGTCGACCTGGCCGGTGTCCATGCGGCGGGCGAAGGCCACCGCCTCGGACTCCTCCCCGGCCCAGACGGCGCCCGCGAGCCCGTACACGGTGCCGTTGGCGATGCGCAGGGCGTCCTCCTCGTCCTCGTAGCGCAGGACGGACAGCACCGGGCCGAAGATCTCCTCCTGGGCGACGGTCATCTCCGGGGTGACGTCGGCGAGGACCGTCGGGCTGACGAAGTAGCCCCGCTCGCGCGGTGCTTCGGGGCCGCCCGCGACCAGGCGGGCGCCCTCGGCGACGCCCTTCTCGATGTAACCGAGCACGCGGGCCTGCTGCTTGGCGTTGACGACCGGGCCGATGCGGTCGCCGTACTTGGCGGCGGCGGCCGCGGCCAGCTCGACGGCCTCGTCGTAACGGTCGCGGTGGACCAGCATCCGGGTCCAGGCGCTGCACGTCTGGCCGGAGTTGGACATCACGTTGGCGACGCCCACGCCCACCGCCCGGGCGAGGTCGGCGCTCGGCAGGATGACGTTGGCTGACTTGCCGCCCAGCTCCAGCGCCACCCGCTTCACGGCGGCGCCGGCCACCGCGCCGATCCGCCGGCCGACCGCCGTGGAGCCGGTGAAGGAGACCAGGTCGACGTCCGGGTGCTCGGCGAGGGCCTGCCCGGCGACCGGGCCGAGGCCGGTGACGAGGTTGAACACCCCGGCCGGGACGCCGGCCTCGTGGACGGCCTCGGCGAAGAGCTGGGCGGTGAGCGGGGTGTCCTCGGCGGGCTTGAGGACGACCGTGCAGCCGGCGGCCAGCGCGGGGGCGACCTTGGCGACGATCTGGTGCAGCGGGTAGTTCCAGGGGGTGATCGCGCCGACCACGCCGACCGGCTCGTGCAGCACGGTGGAGTTGCCGACCTTCTCCTCGAAGGAGTGGGTCGCGGCCAGCTCGGCGTAGGAGCCCGCGACCGCGATCGGCACGCTCGCGTGCACGGCCTGCGAGAACTGCAGGGGCGAGCCCAGCTCGGCGGTGACCGTCTCGGCGATCTCGTCCTTGCGGGCGACCAGGACGTCGCGCAGAGCGGTCAGGCGCGCGGCGCGCTCGGCGGGGGGCGTGGCCGCCCAGGCCGGGAAGGCCGCGCGGGCGGCGCGTACGGCGGTGTCGACGTCCTGCGCGTCACCGGCCGGGACCCGGCCGACGACCTGCTCGTCGGCCGGGTTCACGACCTCGATCACGTCCCGGCCGGCGGCGGGGCGCCAGGCGCCGTCGATGTACAGGCCGTCATGTGCCTTCATGCTGGTTCCTCCCGGCGGGTCTCCGTCGTCCGGCACACAAACTAGCGGCGATAGTTTTCGTGCGCCAGACTCGCCCGGGCGCCGGCGGTCCCCGGTACCCGGACGTACCGGGACATCATCGCCGGATCGGCGGCGGCTCACTCCTCCAGGTCGGGCAGCCTGGCCGGCGCCGGGCAGATGCGGTCGCCGTGCTGGTCGAAGACGAAGAGGTGGGCGAGGTCGACGAGCAGGGGCACCTGCATGCCGTGGCGCAGCCGGATGTCGGGGGTGGTGCGGACCACCAGGTCGCCGGGGAGCCGGCCCTCCGGCGGCGCGGGCTCGGGCACGGTCTCCTGGGGATGCTCCAGCACCACCACGGGGCCGGCCCGCAGCGACCCGGCCCGCTCCCGCAGCCGGTCCAGCACGCCCGCCCCGTCCCGGCGGCGCCTGCGGGCGGCCCGGGCGGCCGGGCGCGGGGCCTCCAGCTCGGGCACCAGGGCGGGGCGCGAACCGGTGTTGAAGTGCACGAGCGTCTCGTGCCCCTGGAACTCCATGTGCTCCACCAGCCCGGTCAGCGGCACCTCGCCGGGCCGGGCGGCGCTGTGCTTGGCGATGCGCACCGCCTCCGAGCGCAGCCCGACGATGATCTCGCGGCCCTGCTGGACGCGGAGCAACTGGTGGTCGAGGGAGAGGGGTTCGGGCAGGCGCAGGTACTGCTTGCCGAGGCTGATGGTCATGGCGCCGTCGAGCGGGGCGCGGACCAGGCCGCGCAGCAGGTTGATGCGCGGGGTGCCGATGAAGGCGGCGACGAAGACGTTGCGGGGCAGCGCGTAGACCTCGCGCGGGGTGCCGACCTGCTGGAGCACGCCGCCGCGCAGCACGGCGACCCGGTCGCCGAGGGACATGGCCTCGGACTGGTCGTGCGTGACGTACACCGTGGTGACGCCCAGCTCGCGGGTGAGCTGGGATATCTCGGCCCGCAGGTGGTTGCGGAGCTTGGCGTCGAGGTTGGACAGCGGCTCGTCCATCAGGAACGCTGAGGGGTGGCGGGCGATGGCCCGGCCCATGGCGACGCGCTGGCGTTCGCCGCCGGAGAGCTGGCCGGGGAACCGGTCGAGCAGGTCCTCGATGCCGAGCATGCGGGCGGTCGCGTCCACGCGCGGGGCCGGGTCGGCGGCGGGGGCCTCGATGCGCAGCGGGAAGCCGATGTTGTCGCGGCTGGTCATGCTCGGGTAGAGGGCGAAGTTCTGGAAGACCATGGCGATGTCCCGCTCGGCGGGCAGCCAGTCGTTGGCGTGCTCGCCGTCGAGGAACAGCGCGCCGTCGTCGATCTCCTCGAGGCCGGCGATCATGCGCAGCACGGTGGACTTGCCGCAGCCGGAGGGGCCGAGCAGGACCAGGAACTCGCCGGGCGCGATGTCCAGCGAGACCCGGTCGACCACCCGGGGGCCCCGGGCGTACGACTTGCTCACGTCGTGCAGAGAGATGGCGCGTGTCATGGGTGCTGCCCCCGGGGGCTGTGCGGAGCGCCGCTGCTCCTTGGGTCCGGGGTCCCGTGCGGACGTACGGGACCCAGGGGCATGCCGTCGCGTTCCCGCCGCGCGGCCGGCGGGAAGGGGACGACAGGCCCCACGAGTCACGGAAGTTAACGGAATGTGCCCGGTCGCGGAAGAGTGGTGACGATGTCCGGGAACACGCCCCAGGCGGGGGCCGGAAACGGAGGGGCGGGTTAGGGCTCCGGACCGCCCGGTGCGGGGCGCGGGAGGCGGCGCCCGGGGCGGGTCAGCCGGTCGCGGTGAGGTGGGCGAAGACCACCACGTTGCTCGTGTAGCCGGTGCGCCGGCTGTACAGGCCGCCGCAGGTGAGCACGCGCAACTCCGGGCGCTTGGCGGGGCCGTAGACCTCCTCGTCGGGGAAGCCGGCCTTGTCGTACACCTTCACCCGGTCCACGCTGTAGACGGCGGTACGGCCGTCCGCGCGCCTGACCTCGATCGGCTTGCCGGGCTCGACCTGGGCGAGGGCCGCGAAGACGGCGGCGCCGGTCAGGGTGTCGCGGTGGCCGACGGCGACGGCGGTGCCGGTCTGTCCCGGCGTGGGGCCGCCCTGGTACCAGCCGACCTCCTTCGGACGGTCCAGCGGAGGTGTCGACAACTGATGGTCGCGGTCCAGTCGCAGACCCATGACCGGGGCGTCGATGCCGAGGGACGGGATGCGGAAGTCCGTCGGCCGGGACCGGGTGGCCAGGGGGCGGGGCGGGGGCGCCTGGTCACCGGACTCCCCCTGCCGTCCGTCGCCGCCGGACCGGCCGCCCGCCTGGGCCGGTCCGTCCGGTCCGCCGCACCTGACCCCCACCGTCACCAGGACGGCCGCGAGCAGGGCCGTCCTGACGAGGCGGTAGGCGCGGGTCCGGTACCACGGCCTGGGTCGGCGCCTACGCGGCGCCATGGGGCCGCCGGCGGATCAGCCGGATGTACACGGCGCCGCTGACCGCGACCAGTCCGACGGCCGCGGCGGCCGCGACCGGCGAGAACGCGCCCGTGGTGTCGACGAGGCCGCCGCCGCCCGCGTGCACACCACCCTTGGGGCCGCCGTCGTTGTGGTCGCCGCCGCCCGAGCCCCAGGCCGAGTCGCCCTGCTGGTCGTGGTTCTGCTGGTCGTGGTTCTGCTGGTGGTCCTCGATCTGGCCGCCGGGACCCTGCTGCCCCTCCACCCTGCCGTCACGGCAGTTGACGCGGAAGACCTTCTCCTTCAGGGCCGTGGGCGTCCCGACGGTCCAGCTGATCTTGTACTGCCCGTCCGCGAGGCCCAGCGGGTCGGTGTGGCCGGCGCCGCCGGCGAGCTGGATGGTGCCCGTCACCATGGCGGCCGTGGGCAGCGGGGGCTGGGGCGTGATGGTGTACGTGATGACGGGCAGCGAGTCGAAGTTGACGGCCTCGAGGAAGAACTTGCAGACCACCGGGTCGTCCTTCGCCGAGCCGATGAACGACGGCGGATTGGTGGAACGCGCGTTGTGGATCCTGATGTCGCCGTTCTCCCCCTGGGCCACCGCGCCCGGGGCCGCCACCCACGACGCGCCCGCCGCGGCGAGCGTGGTCAGGAGGACGGTGGCACCCGCGCGGGAGAAGGTCCGTGGAAGTGTCAGGGTGGGCATGCAAGCTCCTCCGAGTTAGACGATTTTCATACAAATCGCTCTTCTCTGGACTCTCACGCATGCGCTCCACGGCCCGCGGCACCAACGCCGGACGCGCCGTCAGATATCGCTCGTGCGGCGCAACGCCGGGCCCGCACGGCCCTTCTCCGCCGCCGGATCGGCCTCCGTACCGGCCGCGGGATCGGCTTTCCGATCGGCCACCGAACCGGCCTCCGGCGACCGTTCTCCGCCCTCCGGCGAGCGCACCGCCACGGCCGAGGACAGCAGCAGCAACGCGCCCAGCATCACGAACGGCGCGGCCACTCCGGCCACTCCCGCGACCAGGCCCGCGGCGGCCGGGGCGGCGACCTGGCCGAGCCGGTTGCCGGTCAGGCGCAGGGCGAGCGCGGTGGAGCGGGCGCCGGCCGGGGCGGCCTGCACGACCGTCGTCATGGACAGCGGCTGTCCGACGCCCAGGCAGAAACCGAGGACGGTCAGCATCACGCCGAGCGCCCACACCGGCGCCGGCACGGCCACGCCCGCGCACAGCACGGCCGCCAGGAAGCAGGTCACGGTGAGCAGCGCGGGACGGCCCAGCAGCCGCAGCAGCGGGGTGAGGACGAGCCGGCAGGCGATGGTGGCCCCGGCGCGCAGACTGAGCAGGACGCCGACCACGGCGGGGGCGATGCCCCGGTGCTCGCCGACCACCGGGAGATAGGCGGTGAGGATGTCGGTGGCGGAGAGCACGGAGAGGCTGATGAGCATCCCCGCGGGCACGCCCCGGGCGCGCAGGATCCCGCCGACCGGCACCCTGCCGCCCTTCGGCGGGGCGGAGTTGACGGCCGTGCGGTCCTCGACGCGCCACAGCGAGGTGAGCGCGAGCGCCCCGCCCGCGCCCGCCACGACGAGGGCGAGCCCGCTGCTGCCGGCCATGTCGGGGCCGCCGATGAGGGCGCCCGCGGCGATCGGCCCGACGAGCTGGCCGAGGGAGGCGCCGATGGTGAAGTGCCCGAAGTTGCGGTCCTGTTCGTGCGGTGCGGACTGCCGGGCCACCAGCGACTGGGCGCCGATCACGAAGCTGAGGTGCCCGAGCCCCATCACCCCGCTCCACACGGCCGTCGTCCACAGGGAGCCGGCCAGCCCGCTGAGTACGCAGCCGGCGGAGACGAGGACGACGCCCACCGGGAGCAGCGGAGCGCAGCGGCCGTGGTCGGTGCGGCGGCCGAGCGGTACCGCCGCGAACAGCGGGAGCAGGGCGTACACCCCGGCGATGACGCCGACCGCCCGCTCGTCGGCGCCCAGCGCGAGCGCCCGGTAGGAGACGGCGGGCCGGGCCATCGACACCGCCCCCTGCGCGAGACCGAAGGCGACGACGAGGCGGAGCAGCCAGCCGCGGTTCCCACCGGACGCCATGAGACCTTCTCCTTCCGGGAGGCTTTCGGGGTGCTTCCTCAGGTGAACGCCCCTGGGCGTCCGGCGGGTCAGAGGATGCCGAAGACGACGCCCGCGCCGAGCACCACCAGCGAGGTGAGGACGGCCCACTTCACGACGAACCGGGTGTGGTCGCCGAACTCGACCTTGGCCATGCCGACGAGGACGTACACGGCCGGGACGAGCGGGCTGGACATGTGCAGCGGCTGGCCGACGATCGAGGCGCGGGCGATCTCCACGGTGGACACGCCGTGGGCCTGGCCCGCCTCCGCGAGCACCGGCAGGATGCCGAAGTAGAAGCCGTCGTTGGACATGAAGTACGTGAGCGGGATGCTCAGCACGCCGGTGACCAGGGCCATGTGCGGGCCCATGCCGTCGGGGATGTTGCGCACCAGCCACTCGGCCATGTGGTCCACCATGCCGGTGCCCTGCAGCACTCCGGTGAAGACGGCGGCGGCGAAGACCATGCCGGAGACGTTGAGGACGTTCTCGGCGTGCGCGGCGATCCGGGCCTTCTGGTCCGGCATGTGCGGGAAGTTGACGGTCAGCGCGAGGGCGGCGCCGAGCAGGAACAGCACCGGGATCGGCAGCCACTCCATGATCATGGCGGTGAGCAGGGCGACCGTGAGCAGCGCGTTGAACCAGTACAGCTTCGGCCGCAGGGTCGCGCGGCCGGGGTCGAGGCCCTGGAAGCCCTCGTCCTCGGGCGCCTCGGGCAGGCCCCCGCCGGAGCCGGCGTCCCCGGTGCGCTTCGCGGTGCCGCTGGAACCGGCGCCGACCAGCACGGTCTGCGTCTCGGGCGCCTCCACCAGCGCCTCGTCCAGGGTGAGGACGCCGAGCCGCTTGCGCTCGCGCCGGCCGAGGACGTAGGCGAGGACGAGGACGAACAGCAGGCCCGTGGCCAGGGCCGGGATCATCGGGACGAAGATGTCGCTCGCGTCCAGCTTCAGCGCGGTCGCGGCGCGCGCGGTCGGGCCGCCCCAGGGGAGGGTGTTCATCACGCCGTTGGCCATGGCCGCGACGCCGGTCATCACGACCAGGCTCATCTTCAGCCGCTTGTACAGCGGGTACATCGCCGAGACGGTGATCATGAAGGTGGTGGAGCCGTCGCCGTCGAGGGAGACGATCGCGGCGAGGACGGCCGTGCCGACGACGATCCGCAGCGGATCGGCCCTGCAGAACCGCAGGATGCCGCGGACGATCGGGTCGAAGAGGCCGACGTCGATCATCACACCGAAGTAGACGATCGCGAACATGAGCATCGCCGCTGTGGGGGCGAGGCCGGTGACGCCGTCGATGACGTAGTCGCCGAGGTGGGCGCCCTTGCCCACGAAGACACAGAAGAGTGCCGGTATGAGCACGAGCGCCGCGATCGGCGACATCTTCTTCAGCATGATCAGGACCAGGAAGGTCGCGATCATGGCGAAGCCGAGAATGGTCAGCATGAAATGGATACCTAACGTTCGCCCTTGAACATCCCGCCTGGGGCCGGCGGTGCGACGTTAGGTCCCGTCAAACGGCGTTAACAAGTGGTTGACACGCGAGCAATAAGCGCGAAAGTCCAGGTCACAGCTCTACTCACGTCAGCGCGCCCAGCTTCGCCGACACGGCCGCCACCTCGACCGGCACCCCGTTGAGGACCGCGTTGCCGGACAGCGGGTCGAGCAGGCTGCCGTCGAGGAGCTGGTTGACGTTGACGCCGGGGTCGGCGACGGCGTGGCTCAGCCGGACGCCGGGGCGGTCGTGGCCCCAGCCGTGCGGCAGGCTCACCACGCCCGGCCGGACCGCGTCGGTGACCTCGGCGGGCGCGGTCACCTCTCCCCCGGCGCCCTTGACCCGCACCTGTTCCCCGTCCGCTATGCCGAGGCGTGCGGCGTCGCGCGGGTTGAGCTGCAGGGTGCAGCGGTTGCTGCCGCCGGTGAGGGCGGGCACGTTGTGCATCCAGCTGTTGTTGGAGCGCAGGTGACGGCGTCCGACGAGGACCAGTGCGGCGGGGCGCTCGCGCAGGGCGGCGCGCAGCCGGGGCAGGTCGCCGGCGATCGGCCCGGGCAGCAGCTCGATCCTGCCGCTCACGGTCTTCAGGGGCTGCGGCAGGCGCGGGCGCAGCGGGCCCAGGTCGATGCCGTGCGGGTGGTCGAGCAGCCTGCGCAGCGTCAGTCCGTCGGGCCGGGCGCCGAAGCCGTCGCCGTAGGGGCCGAGGCGCAGCATCAGGTCGAGCCGCCGCTCGGGGCCGCTCTCCCCGGTGAGCTGCGCGGCGAGCTCCTCCGGATCGCGCCCGTGCACCGGGGAGTGGGGTTCCTGGACGGCCTTGCCTAGGGTCTGCCCGACGACCATCGCGTCCACGGCGGCCGGGTCGGCGCCGTGCCGGCCCGTCGCGGCCAGGACCAGCCGGGCGAGGATCTCCGTCTCCGCCATGCGGCCGGGTTCGAGGGGGACGGCGGGGCGGCTGTAGCGGACCTGGTTGCGGACCGCGAGGGTGTTGAAGGCGAAGTCGTGGTGGGGGCTCTGCGAGGGCGGCGGCGGGGGCAGTACGACGTCCGCGTGGCGGGAGGTCTCGTTGAGGTACGGATCGACGCTGACCATGAAGTCCAGTGAGTCCAGGGCCTTGTCGAGGCGGTCGCCGTCGGGCGCGGACAGCACCGGGTTGGCCGCGACGACGACGAGCGCGCGGACCGGCTCTCCCGCGTCCGTCGCGGTGTCGATCTCCTCGGCGAGCGCGGAGAGCGGCAACTCGCCCTTGGCCTCCGGCAGCTGCCGTACGCGCGAGTGCCAGCGGCCGAGCGCGAAGCCGTGGCCGGGGCCGGCCGGGCGCGGGGTCCGGTCGGTGGCGGCCTGCGGGAACAGGGCGCCGCCCGGCCGGTCCAGGTTGCCGGTGAGGACGTTGAGGACGTCGACCAGCCAGCTCGCGAGGGTGCCGTGCGGGACGGTGCAGCTCCCGATGCGGGCGTAGACGGCGGCGGTGGGGGCGGCGGCGAGTTCGCGGGCGAGGGCGCGGATGAGGTCCGCGTCGAGGTCGCAGGCGGGGGCCACCGCCTCGGGGGTGAAGTCGGCGAGGGCCGCCCGCAGTTCGTCGACGTCCTTGACGTGCGGGGCGAGCGCGCCGAGGTCGGTCAGCTCCTCCTCGAACAGCACGGTGGCCAGCGCGGCGAGCAGCAGGGCGTCGGTGCCGGGGCGGATCGCGAGGTGCCGGTCGGCGAGTTTGGCGGTGCGGGTGCGGCGGGGGTCCACCACGGTGAGCCGGCCGCCGCGGGCCCTGAGGGCCTTGAGCCTGCCGGGGAAGTCCGGGGCGGTGCACAGACTTCCGTTGGACTCCAGGGGGTTGGCGCCGATCAGCAGCAGGTGGTCGGTGCGGTCGAGGTCCGGGACCGGGATGGCGTTGGCGTCGCCGAAGAGCAGACCGCTGGAGACGTGCTTGGGCATCTGGTCGACCGTGGAGGCGGTGAACAGGCTGCGGGTGCGCAGGGCGGCCAGCAGGACCGGCGGGTAGAGGGCGCCGGCCATGGTGTGCACGTTGGGGTTGCCGAGGACCACACCGAGGGCGTGCGGCCCGTACCGCTCGACGACCGGGCGCAGACCCGCCGCGACCCTGTCGAAGGCCTCCTCCCAGGTGGCCTCGCGCAGCGCGCCGTCCTCGCGGACCAGCGGCCCGCGCAGCCGGTCGGGGTCGCCGTCGACGGCCCCGAAGGAGGCGCCCTTGGGGCAGATGAAGCCCTTGCTGAAGACGTCCTCGCGGTCGCCGCGGGCGCCGGTGACCCGGGTGCCCTCGACGGTGAGGGTCAGCCCGCAGGTGGCCTCGCACAGGGGGCAGATTCGCAGGGCGGTGCGGGGCACGGGTCCTCCCGGAGGATCGGCGGCGGTGCCGGGCCCGCCCCGGTGGGCCCGGGTGGGCTCCGGCGGGCTCGGGGGGTGAGCATACCGACCGGTAGGCATGGAGGGGAGCCCCCGCGTCGGCCGCGTCCGCGGGCCAAGTTCAGTCGAGGACGCGCCCCAGGTACGCCCGCAGCAGCTCGCGGGTCTCGTGGATGATCGCCTCGTCCCCCTCGGGATCGACCCGGAAGGCGAGCTGCACGAGGGTGTCGGCGCTCTCCACGGCGACCAGGAAGACACGGCGCAGATCCTCGCCGGGGGTGCGGCCGAGGTAGCCGGAGAGCAGGTCGGTGAGCCGGCCGGCGACCCGGGTGTTGGGCTCCGCCTGCCGGGCGCCGACCGGGATCTGGTTGCCGAAGTCCACGAGGGAGAAGCCGGGCGCGGTGCGCTTCATGGCGAGGTACTCGTCCAGTACGGCGTCCACGGCGGCCCGCCAGTCCCCGCGCCGTTCGCCCTTCAGCCGCTCCGAGACGCGTTCGGAGTACCGCTCCAGGTTGCGCTGCGCGAGGGCGTCGGCCATCTGCCGCTTGTTGCCGAAGAACCGGTAGACCGAACCGATGGGCACCTCGGCGCGCGCCGCCACCGCGCGGGTGCTCAGGGCCTCGTAGCCGGCCTCGTCGAGGAGGTCGGCGCAGGCGTCGAGGATCCTGGTCAGCCGTTCGGCGCTGCGCCGCTGGACCGGGGCGCGGCGAAGCGATGTCGCGTGGGGCACGGACTTCATGATGCCTCTCCGCCGGGGTCGGGTGAACCTCGCCCCCCAGTACGGAGAAGAGTGGCCGATGCACTCATCGGCGGTGCCGGGGGCGTCCCGCTCATGGGCGGACCGGGGCCGTCGCACCGGCCCGGACAGCGGCAGCAGGACCGAGACCGCGGGCGCGGCGAGGGTCCTGCCCGTCCATGGCCTCCACGACATGCCCGGGAGGTCGGAACAACGTCCCGGCATCCCGAATCCCCCTGAAGTCCGGTTCCCGGCCCATCCCTTCGGGTGGACCCGGCGCGAGAACCCGGGACCCCCTTGCGTCCGGACCCCCACCATTCCTACGGTGATGCATAGGAATCAGGAGCGCAAGGGAGCGATCAATGAGCGATGGGGGTACCTCCCGCGCGAGCGGGTTCGAGCGTGGGGGAGCGCGGAAGACCGCCGAGGGACTGTCGTACCTGACCGGGTTCGGCAACGAGCACGCCTCGGAGGCGGTGCCGGGCGCCCTGCCGGAGGGCCGCAACTCGCCGCAGCGCGCGCCGCTCGGCCTGTACGCCGAGCAGCTCAGCGGCACGGCGTTCACCGAACCGCGGGCGCACAACCGGCGCTCCTGGCTGTACCGCGTCCGGCCGTCGGCCGCGCACCCCGCGTTCACCCGCACCGGCAACGGCGCGATCCGCACGGCGCCCTTCACCGAGACCGTGCCCGACCCCAACCGGCTGCGCTGGAACCCGCTGCCCGAGCCGCCGGCCGGCACCGACTTCCTGGCGGGGCTGTGGACGCTGGGCGGCAACGGCGACGCCACCCAGCGGACCGGCATGGCCGTGCACCTGTACCACGCCAACGCCTCGATGGAGCGGGTGTTCTCCGACGCCGACGGGGAGCTCCTCATCGTGCCGGAGCGCGGCGGCCTGCTGCTGCACACCGAGTTCGGCCGGCTCCATGTGGAGCCCGCACATGTGGCACTGATTCCTCGCGGGGTGCGCTTCCGTGTGGAGCTGCTCGACGAGTCGGCCCGCGGCTATGTGTGCGAGAACTACGGGGCGCCGTTCCAACTCCCCGATCTCGGTCCCATCGGCGCCAACGGGCTCGCGAACGCCCGGGACTTCCGGGCGCCGGTCGCCGCGTACGAGGAGGTGGAGGGGCCGGTGGAGGTGGTCAACAAGTTCTGCGGCAACCTCTGGACCGCCACGTACGACCACTCCCCGCTCGACGTGGTCGCCTGGCACGGCAACCATGTGCCGTACGTCTATGACCTGCGCCGTTTCAATGTGATCGGCACCATCTCCTACGACCACCCCGACCCGTCCATCTTCACGGTGCTGACGTCCCCGTCGGACACCCCGGGCCTGGCCGGCGTCGACTTCGTGGTGTTCGCCCCGCGCTGGCTGGTGGGCGAGGACACCTTCCGGCCGCCGTACTTCCACCGGAACGTGATGAGCGAGTACATGGGCCTCGTCGAGGGGGCCTACGACGCCAAGGCGGAGGGGTTCGTGCCCGGCGGCGGCTCGCTGCACAACATGATGTCGGCGCACGGCCCGGACCGGGAGACCTTCGACCGGGCGAGCGCGGCCGAGCTGAAGCCGCAGCGGGTCGACGACGGGCTGGCGTTCATGTTCGAGACCCGCTGGCCGCTGACGCTCGCCCCGCAGGCGGCCGGGGCCGGCCACCTCCAGCAGCGGTACGACGACGTCTGGCAGGGCCTCGAGCGCCACTTCCGGGCGCTGTGACGGCTCCGTTGCACCGAACGATCCCGAACAGGTACGGATAGCCCCGTGACCTCCTTCGCCCCGGATTCGATCGTCCTGAACCGCAAGCTGCCGCTGTGGTATCAGGTGTCGCAGTCGCTGCGCGCCTCGATACTCGGCCGCTCACCGCGGGACCCGCTGCGCCTGCCCACCGAGGAGCGGCTCGCGGAGCACTACGGGGTGAGCGTGCTCACCATGCGGCAGGCGCTGAAGGAGCTGGAGGACGAGGGGCTGATCAGCCGGCACCGGCGGCGCGGCACGTTCATCGAGCCCGACGCGCGGCGCGGCGCCCCGGTGCGGCTGCTGGGTTCGGTGGACGCGATCGTCGCCCAGCAGTCCGGCATGACGACCGAACTGCTGGAGCAGGGCAGCACGCCGGTGACCGGCGAACTCGCCGAGCACTTCCCGGACCTGGCGGAGGTGGCGACGTACCACCGGCTGCGCAGCGACGAGAAGACCGGCGAGCCGACCAACCACGCCCGCAACCACGTCCGCCCCGAACTCGCGGCGCGCATCGACGTGCGGGACCTGGTCCGCTGGCCGATGACGAAGGTGCTGCGGGACGTCGCGGGTGCGGACATCAGCCGCATCACGGACACCGTGGAGGCCCGGCTCGCCGACCCGGAGACCGCGCGGCTGCTCCAGGTGCCGCTGCTCAGCCCGATCCTGCACTACACGGGCGTGACCTACGACGCCGCCGGACGGGCACTCGACGTGGTGGTGATCCACTACCGGGGCGACCGCTTCTCGTTCACGGTGACCCTGGACGCCACCTGACCCGGCCGTCACCGGCAGGCTCTACGATGCCCAGCGTGACGCACGACGACGCTCCGCCGCTGGCGGACCTCATGCCGTGGTCCGTCGCACCGCTGCGGCCGGGCCGCGCCTGGCCGACGGCGCCCGACCCCGGCTCCCTGCGGGCCCGCTGGGACGCGCTGCTCAAGGCCGGCGGCCCGGACCGGGAGGCCCTGTTCGAGCCGACGCGCTCGCGCACCGCGCACTCCGCGGTGGGCCAGCTCCCCGGCCAGTCCTCCGGCACCGAGCGGCTGGCGCGCGCCGAGGGCCCCTGCGCCGAGCCGGTGCGGGTGCTGGCGGCCCCCTTCGACGAGCAGTGGCTGATCCCGGACCACCGGCTGCTCGACGTGGCCCGGCCGGAGCTGTGGCGGGTGGCGGGCGAGCGGCAGGTGTTCCTGGTGGAGACGGGCGACGACGGCCCGCTGCTCGCGACCTCGCTGCTGCCGCTGCTGCGCCCCGGCCGTGTCCGGCCGCTGTACCGCCGCCCGGACGGCACGGAGCCGAACCTGGCGCCCGGCCTGCTGGACCACCTGGGCGCCCTGCTCGGAGAACGCCCCACCGCCACGGACGTGCTGGCCTGGATCCTGGCGGCGGTCCGGCCCGGCCGCACCGTCCCGCTCACCCGGGACGCCGGGGTCTGGGCCGCCGGCGTGGAACTGGGCCGCCGCATGCTGTGGCTGATGCGCCGCGACGGCGAACGCCCCAGACTGCCCGGCGGCCGCCGCCCCTACGTCCGCGCTCCCCTGCCCGCGCGCCCTCTCACCCTGCGCTACGACCGGGAGGAGGAGACGCTGCACCTCGACGAGGGCCGGATCTCCCCGGTGCCGCCGGAGGCCTGGGACCACGAGGTGGCCGGGGTCCGGACCCTGGAGGCATGGTTCGCGGCCCGCACCGCTGCGGCGGAGCCGGGCACCCTGGCCGCGATCCGCCCCGCCGCCTGGCCGCAGGCCTGGACGTCGGAGCTGCTGGAGCTGGTCACGGTGCTGGCCCTGCTGGTGGAACTGCGCCCGCGGCGGGCCGCGCTGGAGGTCACCTCACCGGTCACCGCGGCCGAGCTGCGCGACGCGGGCGTCCTCCCGGTCCCGGCCTCCGCCCGCCGCCCCGCCTCGGTCCTGGACCACCAGGAGGAGGGCCCGGACGGCCAGTTCGCCCTGCTCTAGCGGTGGCAGCGAGGCCTCCGGCCGGGTGGCGCCGGCGGCGTCCTCGGCTTGTCCAGCAGGGCGAAGCCGCTGTCCGGGCCGTTCCGGGTGAAGTCGAACCGGGGGCCGGGGACCGGCCGGCGCCTGAGCCGGGTCAGGGTGCCGGTGAGGACCCCCGCGTCCCGCGCCAAGGTGCGGCAGCCGCCGTGTCCGAGGTGCCGGAGGGCCTCGCGGGGAAGGAAGTCCAGCGGCCGGCCGCCGCGCAGCCACAGGGCGGGCCCGGGACCGCGGACGGCCGCCGGCAGCCCGGCGGTCAGGGCGAGTCGAGGCCCCGCACGGTCCCGGTCCATGCGGTCAGGGGACGGGTCCGGCGGCGGGGTGCTGACAGGACCGCCGGTCAGAGGAGATCATCCGGCTCATGGATCGTCTGCCGCTGCCCCTGGAGGGCATCACCGTCGTCGCCGTCGAACAGGCCGTCTCCGCGCCCTTCGCCACCCGGCAGCTCGCCGACCTGGGCGCCCGGGTCGTGAAGGTCGAGCGGGTCGACGGCGGTGACTTCGCACGGGGTTACGACACCGCCGCCGCGGGTCTCGCCTCGCACTTCGTGTGGTGCAACCGCGGCAAGGAGTCCATCGCCCTGGACCTGAAGGACCCGCGCGGCCTGGCCGTCGTACGGCGGCTGATCGCGGACGCCGACGTGTTCGTGCAGAACCTCGCGCACGGGGCCGCCGCCCGGCTGGGGCTGGACGCGGCGACGCTGTGCGCGGCGCACCCGCGGCTGATCGCCGTGGACATCTCCGGCTACGGCGACTCGGGCCCGTACGCGGACAAGCGGGCTTACGACATGCTCGTGCAGTGCGAGGCCGGGCTCGTGTCGGTGACCGGGACGCCCGGGCAGCCGGTCAAGGCGGGCATCCCGGCGGCGGACATCGCGGCGGCCATGTACGCCTTCTCCGGGGTGCTGGCCGCGCTGGTCCGGCGGGGCGCCACCGGCCGGGGCGGACCGGTGGAGGTGTCGATGCTGGAGGCGCTCGCGGAGTGGATGGGGCATCCGCTGCACCACGCGATGCACGGGGGCGAGCCACCGGCCCGCACCGGCCTCGCGCACGCCGTGATCGCGCCCTACGACGCCTATCCGACGGCGGACGGCGGCCGGGTGCTGCTGTCGGTGCAGAACGACCGGGAGTGGCGCCGGCTGGCCGAACAGGTGATAGGCAGACCGGAGTTGGGCACGGACCCGGACTTCGCGACGAACGCGGCCCGGGTGGCGAACCGGGAGCGGACCGACGAGCTGGTGGCGGACGCGCTGGTCCTGCTCGGCGCCGACGAGGCGCTGGCCCGGCTGGAGAAGGCGCACATCGCCTGCGCGCGGCTGCGTGACCTGCACGAGCTGGCAGAGCATCCGCAGCTCGCGGCCCGGGAGCGGTGGCGTCGGGTGGGTACGCCGGTCGGGCCGCTGAAGGCGCTGCTGCCTCCCATCACGCTGCCGGGCGGGGACGAGGCACGGATGGGCGACGTGCCCGCGCTCGGACAGCACACCGGTGCCCTGCTGCGCGCCGTGGGGATGACGGACGACGAGATCGCAGCGTTGCGCCGGGACGGTGTGGCGGCCTGAGCGCGGGCCCCGGACGGGCTCCGGGACCGCCGGCCTGCTTCAGGGACCCCGCGGGGCCTCGCGGGGTTCGTTCGGTACTCGGCCGGGCGCCGGCTCAGTGCCCGCCGAACAGCGAGCGGCGCAGCCGGCGCAGGGGCGCGAACAGGGAGACCCGGCTGACCCGCCGGCCCCGGTCGCTGCGCTGGTGCGCGGTGTCACGTGCCGTCAGCTCGAGCATCAGCGAGGTCGCCTCGGCCGTCTCGACCTGCGGTATGGCGGGACCCGCCAGCACCGACAGATGGCGGTCGAGGCGCGAACTGGTCGCGCTGCTCCCGCAGGTGATCGCAGGGACCCTGGCCCTGCTGCGCACTGTTATCTGCTCCATGTCACTCCCCACCCGTACGAGTCCACCCGGCCCGGGCAGGGTAACCCTATCGCCCCGGTGGAGCACCCGTGTATCTCGCCCACAGGATTCACCTTCCCCATAAGGAGGTTGACCATGCGTCGCCGACTACTCTCCGAATCCGACCGCTTTCAGGGTGAGTTGAGCAACCGGCTGACCAGTGGGCTGTGCCGATCCACCGCCGGGCTCGACGGTCACGGCGAGTGACGTCGAGGTCGGCCCGAGTCCCTTGGCCACCAAGGGCGTGTCGCCCGCGAGGAGGCCCAGGGAGCGCGGCAGCGCATGGGGGCGCATGACCCAGAGCTGGTGCACTCGGCCACCGGAAGGGGCGCCGTATCCGCTGAGGGTGACGACGACCCTCCCCTCCGAGGCGGAAGCGATCACTCCGATACCGCGGCCCCGGGCGTCCGAGCTCGCGGTGGCGCGGGCGTCGGGAGCGGCGAGAACGTGGGCGATCTCACGTGCCCGGGCCTGCTCGGCGTCGAGCCGGTCCTGCGTGCGGTTCGCCTGGACGGCGAAGAGGGAGGCGACGACGAGGGCCGCGGCGGCGGTCGCCGTGGCGAACGGGACGAAGAGCGGGCGCGTCCGGGGCGTACGGGCGCGCGCGGGCGGCGGCTGGCCGCCCCAGACGTGCGGGGGCAGCTGGGGCGCGCGCTCCCGGGTGGGCGGCTGCTCCTGGGGGGTGGCGCGGACGGCGGCCAGCACCCGGTCGCGCAGGGCGGCCGGTGCGGGGGCGGCCGTGGAGAAGGCGAGGCGCACCGCGTCCTCGGACAGCGCGCGCGTCTCCGCGGCGCAGCGGTCGCACTTCGCCAAGTGCTTCTCGAAGCGGCGCCGTTCGCCGGCTTCGAGGGCGTCGAGCGCGTAGGGGGCGGCGAGCGAGTGCAGGTCACCGCGGCCCAGCAGGCGGCCGAGAACGCTCACGCGGCACCTCCCAGGCAGTCGCGCAGCCGGGTGAGCCCGTCGCGCATCCGGGTCTTGACGGTGCCGAGCGGCAGCGAGAGCCGCTCGGCCACCTCACGGTAGGTGTAGCCGTCGTAGTAGGCGAGGGTGACGGACTGGCGCTGCAGCGCCGTGAGCCGGTTCAGGCAGCGGCGCACCCACTCGCGCTCCAGACCGGCCTCCACCTCCTCCGCGACGTGGTCGAAGGCCGGTTCCCCGGAGCGCAGGGCCTCCCGCTGCTCGCGTTCGCCGGCCGCGCGCACGCTGCGCACCCGGTCGACGGCGCGGCGGTGGGCGAGGGTGAGGATCCAGGAGAGGGCACTGCCCCGCCGGGGGTCGAACCGGCCCGCGGAGCGCCACAGTTCGAGCAGCACCTCCTGGGACACCTCCTCGGACTGCGAGGGGTCGCGCACCACCCGGCGCACGAGTCCGAACACCGGTCCGGACACCAGTGCGTACAGCTCCTCGAACGCCCTCTGGTCACCGCCCGCCACGAGAACCAGCAGTTCGTCCGCCTCCACTCCGGTTCTACCTCCGTGGCCGCAGCCGGCCCGTCCCCCGCCTCTTGCTCCACGCATCCGCACGAGCGCACACCTCCGGCGGTTGATACGCATCAGCGGGCCGAAAACGCGGGTCCGGGACGGTCCGAAAGAAATTCCCCGGCCGACCAATCCGATCGGCGAACCCGCTCCGTATACCCGTCCGTCAAAGCAAGTCGGTACTGAGGACGGACGGCATGACACCTCTCTTCTCCAGGAGCGGCACCGGTCGCAAGGGCCTGGTCACGCTCATCTGCGGTGCGCTGGCCGCCGGGGGGCTAGCAGCCGCCGGCGTCGCCACGCTGGAACCCGGGGCGGCCTCCGCCTCCTCGCACCGCGAGGCCCCGCTGATCTCGGGGACCCCGCAGTACGACAACACGGACCTGTACGCGTTCGTCAGCCCGGACAAGCCCGACACCACGACGATCGTGGCCGACTGGATCCCGTTCGAGGAGCCGGCCGGCGGCCCGAACTTCTACACGTTCGCGGACGACGCGCAGTATGACATCCACGTCGACAGCAACGGTGACGCGCAGGACGATCTGCTGTTCCGCTACACCTTCAGGACGCACACGAGGAACGGGGACACGTTCCTGTACAACACCGGGCCCGTCACCAGCCTGGACGACCCGGACCTCAACATCACGCAGACGTACGACATCGAGCTGATCCGGACGAAGAACCAGCACGTGGTGTCGCGGACGAAGCTCGCGGACGACGTGCCGGTGGCGCCCTCGAACGTGGGCAAGGCGTCCATGCCTGACTACGGCAAGCTGCGCTCGCAGGCCGTGTACAAGGCGGCGGGCGGCGCCGCGACCTTCGCGGGCCAGGCCGACGACCCGTTCTTCCTGGACCTGCGGGTGTTCGACCTGCTGTACGGCGGCAACCTGACCGAGGTCGGCCGGGACACGCTCAAGGGCTACAACGTCAACACGATCGCCCTCCAGGTGCCGAACGACCTGATACGGGAGTCCGGCGAGCAGCCGGTCGTCGGCATCTGGTCGACCACCCAGCGCCGCAACGCGCAGGGCTACTACGCGCAGGTGTCGCGCCTGGGCAACCCGCTGGTGAACGAGGTCGTCAACCCGCAGAAGGACAAGGACCGGTTCAACGCGTCGCAGCCCTCGTACGACGCCCAGTTCCTGAAGAACGTGACCAATCCCGAGCTGCCGAAGCTCATCGAGGGCATCTACAAGATCAAGGCGCCCGCCGAGCCGCGCAACGACCTGGTCGACGTCTTCCTGAAGGGCGTCAAGGGCCTCAACCAGCCGCCGAACGTGAAGCCTTCGGAGCAGCTGCGGCTGAACACGTCGATCAAGCCGGCCATGCATCCCAAGCGGCTGGGCGTGCTGGACGGTGACAACGCGGGCTTCCCGAACGGCCGCCGGCTCACCGACGACGTCATCGACGAGGCGCTGCAGGTCGTGGAGGGCGAACTGGTCGGCGCCAAGAACGACCTCGGCGACGCGGTGGACAAGAACGACAAGAAGTTCGAGAAGTACTTCCCGTACGTCGCCGAGCCGACCGCCGGTTCGCGCGGCGCGCTCGCCAAGGGCACGACCAAGGGCGCGGACGTGCGCAGCCAGCTCGGCGACGCGCTGCGGCCGGCCGGGGCGGACACCGCCGGCTCCGGGAACACCGTGCTGATCGCCGCCTCGGCGGCCTCGGGCGCGGCCGGCATCCTGCTGGTCGGCACCGCCCTCACCTGGTGGCGCCGCCGGATGCGCCGCCCGTACTGACCCACCCCCGAACCGGCGCGGCCCGTTTCCCCTTCCCCCACGGCGGGCCGCGCCCCTCTCGCTTCCGAACGGCACCAGGCGATCCAGGAGACGGCATGGCCCCGCGCACCAACGACGAGGAGACCGGCGGGCGTACGGCCCGCACGGCCGGATCCGGCACCCCGCCGGCCGGCGCCGGACCGGCACCGCGGCCCGACGCCGGCACGGCGCCGGACGAGCCGCGCGGCGCGGCCGGGGCCGAGGAGCGGGTGGCCGCCGTGCGGCGGGCCGGGGCCGCGGGACGGCGTTGGCGGGCCGTGCGGCTCGCGGGGCCGGCGGCGCTGCTGGCGGTCGCCCTGACCGGCGGGGCGATCGCCGTCGGGGCCGCGCGGGACGGCCGGACGGTACCGGCGGCGGCCTCCGGCGCGGTCGATCCCGGAGTGCTGGGCGGCGGGAACCTGGACGCGGCCGTCACCGCCCTCCAGGCCCATCTGCGGTCGCAGCCCCGGGACCACGGCGGCTGGGCCACGCTCGGTCTGGCCTATGTCGAGCAGGCACGGACCAAGGGCGACCCGGCCCGGTATCCGCAGGCGCAGAAGGCACTCGAGCGGTCCCTGGAGCTGGCCCCCGGCAACGACCAGGCGCTGGCCGGCCGGGCCGCGCTGGCCGCCGCCCGGCACGACTTCACGGGCGCACTCGGCTACGCGGACCGGGCGCTGCGGCGGAACCCGTACGGGGAGCGCGCCCTGTGCTCCCGGATCGACGCCCTGGTGGAGCTCGGCCGGTACGCGGAGGCGTCCCGGGCCGCCGACACCGCCGACGAACGCAGGCCCGGCGTACCGGTGTTCACCCGGTACGCCTATGTGCGCGAGCTGCGCGGCGACGTCCCGGCGGCCCGGCGGGTCCTCCGGCAGGCACTCGACGCGGCCGCCTCGCCCGGCGACGTCGCCTACGTGGCGGCGCAGCTCGGCCAGCTCGCCTGGAACCAGGGCCGGTACGCGTCGGCGCTCGATTACTACTCCCGGGCGCTGGCCGCCGACGACACCTATCTGCCGGCGCTGGAGGGCCGGGCCAGGGCCCAGGCGGCGAGCGGGCACCGGGACGAGGCGATCCGGGGACTGCGGTCCGTGGTCGCGCGCTATCCGCTGCCCGGACCGCTGGTCGCGCTCGGCGAGCTGTACGAGGCCCGTGGCGCGGCCGGCGACAGGGCGCGGGCGCGCGAGCAGTACGCGCTCGTGGACGCCTGGACGGCGCTGGCCCGGGCCAACGGCGTCGACGCCGACCTGGACACCGCGCTGGCGGCCGCCGACCACGGCGACAAGGCGGCCGCGCTGCGGGCGGCCCGCGCCGAGTGGGCCCGCCGGCACACCGTGCACACCGCGGACGCCCTCGCCTGGGCGCTGCACGTCAACGGCCGTGACGAGCAGGCCCTTCCGCTGGCCCGCCGGGCCACGGCCACCGGCTACCGCAACGCCGCGTTCCTCCACCACCGCGGCATGATCGAGCTGGCCGCGGGCCGTACCGCGGACGGGCGTGCCTCGCTGCGGGCGGCGCTGCGGCTGAACCCCGGCTTCTCGCCGCTGGGCGCGGCCGAGGCCCGCAAGGCGCTGGAGGCCGCGAAGTGACGCTCCGCCGCCCGGCCGCCCTGGCCGCGGCCGTCCTGACCGCCGCCTGCGGCCTCGCGCTGCTCCCCGCCGCCGCGGCGAGCGCGCACCCCCTCGGCAACTTCACGGTGAACCGGTACGACGGGCTCGTCGCCGCACCGGGGCAGCTCCGGGTGGACCACGTGGAGGACCTCGCGGAGATCCCGGCGACCCAGGCCGGGCCCGACGTCCGGCGGCTGGGTCTGAGCGCGTGGGCCGAGCGGCGGTGCGCCGGGGCCGCCGGGGACAGCGCCCTGACCGTCGCGGGCCGCGCCACCACGCTGACCCCCGTGAGCGCCCGGGCCCGGCTGCGGCCCGGCCAGGCGGGACTGCACACACTGCGGCTGGAGTGCCGGTTCACCGCGCCGCTGCCGGAGGGCGAGCCGGTCGCCCTCGGCTTCCACGGCGCCGCGAACGGCGGCGGGCCCGGCTGGCGGGAGATCACCGCGCGCGGCGACCGTATGACGCTCACCGCGACGGACGTGCCCGAGCGGTCCGTCTCGCACGAACTGACCACCTATCCCAAGGATCTGCTGTCGTCGCCGGCCGACACCGCCGAAGCCTCCCTGAGGGTGCGCCCCGGCGGTCCGGCCCTCTCCGAGGAGCGGCAGGACGCGCCCGGCGCCGCCGTGCTGCCCCGGGGCGCAGACCGCTGGACCCGGGCCCTGGACGATCTGGTGGCCCGGCACGACCTCACCCTCGGCTTCGCCGTGCTGGCGCTGATCGTCGCGCTCGGACTCGGCGCCCTGCACGCCCTCGCCCCGGGGCACGGCAAGACCCTGATGGCGGCGACGGCGGCCGCGCGCGGGGGCCGGTCCCGGCTGCGGGACGTGCTGCCGCTGGCCGCGTCGGTGACGGTGACGCACACCCTCGGCGTGGTCGCCCTGGGTCTGCTCGTCACCGCCGGATCGGCGGCCACGCCCTCGGTGATCGCCTGGCTGGGCATGGCCGGCGGCGCCCTGGTGCTCACGGCGGGCGCCGGCCTGGTCCGCCGGGCCTGGCGCGACCGGGCGCGCACACGTCCGCATCCGCGGGCTCAACAGGGTGCGCAGGAGCGCCCGTTGGTGCTGGTGGGCGCGGGCGAGGAAGCCGCCGGCGCGGGCCGCCCGCACCAGGAGCACCACCACGAGGGACACCACGACCACGGACACCACCACCACGACGGACACCACCGTCACCACCCCCACGAGGAGGAGCACCACCACTCCCCCCACGACGGCGTGGTGCACACCCACGGCGGCCACACCCACAGCCACCCCACCGCCCCCACCCTGCGCGGCACGATCCTGCTCGGGTTCGCCGGCGGTCTGGTGCCCAGCCCCTCCGCCGTGGTCGTCCTGGTGGGCGCGGCGGCGCTCGGCAAGGCGTGGTTCGGGCTGCTGCTGGTCGTGGCGTACGGCGCCGGTCTGGCGCTGACGCTGACGGCGGCCGGGTTCGCGGTGGTCCGGCTGGGCGCGGGCGTCGCCGGGATGCTGGACCGGCGCCCGCGCTGGACGACCCACCCGGTGGCCGGACTGGTCCGCCGCACCCTGCCGCTCGCGTCCGCGCTGGTCGTCGTGGCCCTGGGGGCCGGATTGCTGCTCAAGGGGGCGGCAACCGCGGTCGGCTGAGCTACTTTTGTGGAGAAATCACGTCAGATGCCGTGGGGGGCGCCCGTGTCCGTAGAGCCGGGCCGCGAACGCGTGATCGCCGGCCGTTACCGTCTGCTGTCCCCGCTCGGCGAGGGCGGCATGGGCACCGTGTGGCGTGCCCGTGACGAGGTGCTGCACCGCGAGGTGGCCGTCAAGGAGGTGCGCGCCCCGGCGGGGCTGCCCGCCTCCGACGTCGAGCGGATGTACGCGCGCCTGGAGCGGGAGGCGTGGGCGGCGGCCCGGGTCGCCGACCGCAACGTGGTCACGGTGTACGACGTGGCGCTGGAGGGCGGCCGCCCCTGGATCGTGATGGAGCTGGTCCGCGGACCGTCGCTGGCCGACCGGCTGGAGCGCGAGGGCCCGTTGCCGCCCGCGCGGGCCGCGCACGTCGGCGCCGAGGTGCTGGCCGCGCTGCGCGCCGCGCACGCGGCGGGGGTGCTGCACCGGGACGTGAAGCCGGCCAACGTGCTGCTGGCCGAGGACGGCCGGGTGGTGCTGACCGACTTCGGCATCGCCACCGTCGAGGGGACTTCCGCGCTGACGATGACCGGAGAGGTGATCGGCTCGCCCGAGTTCCTCGCGCCGGAGCGGGCGCTGGGGCGCACGCCGGGCCCGGAGTCGGACCTGTGGTCGCTGGGCGTGCTGCTGTACGCGGCCGTCGAGGGCAGCTCGCCGTTCCGGCAGGACACCCCGCTGAGCACCCTGCGGGCCGTCGTGGACGAGGAGTTGCCACCGCCGCGCCGGGCCGGGCCGCTGACCCCGGTCATCGAGGGGCTGCTGCGCAAGGACCCCGCCCAGCGGCTGCCCGCCGACCGGGCCGAGCGGGACCTGCGGGCCGTCGCGGCGGGCGGTACGGCTGCGGCCGGGGCGGCGGCGTCGCCGTACGCCACGACGCTCGCGGCCCGGCCGCACCGGCCCTCTCCCACCCCGCCGATGCCGCTGCCGGAGGGGCGTCCGGACCCGGGGACCACGACCGCCGGACCGGAGCGCGGCCGGCGTGCCGGGCCGCTGCTCGTCGCCGGTCTGCTCGCGCTCCTGCTGGCGGTCGGAGGGCTGACGTACGCCCTCCTCGACCACGGCAGCGGCGGCGGCCGCGCGGACGACGGCACGCCCACCGGCAGGACGGCCGGCACGCAGTCCGGCGCCTCCGGCACCGCCACGGAGACGGGCACGGGCACGGGCCCGGGGACCGGGGGGTCGCCATCCGCGCCGGGCGGCGGTGCGGCGGGCAGCCGGCCCGCGACCGCCCAGTCGGTGCACGTCACGCTGGCCGGCACGCACACGGAGTACGCCGGGAGCTGCCCGCCGCCGGACGCGGGGGCGCCCGCGTTCACGGCGACGTTCACCGTCGGGCGGCTGCCGGCGCGGGTGGAGTACCGGTGGGTCCTCGCGCACGGGTCCGTCTCCGACCCGGGGTGGCGGACGCTGGACTTCCCCGCGGACGGCGGGAGGAGCGGGCGGGTGCGGGTGACCGCCACCGCGTACGCCGACGGCGGGACGGTGGAGAACGAGATCAGCGTGCAGGTGCGCGCTCCGGTGCGGACCACGTCGAACGCGGTGCCGTTCTCGGTGACCTGCACGACTGAGACGGAGACCCCGTCGGACGGGGCCTCCGCCTCACCTTCGGGCTCGCCCTGAGAGTTCACTCCCACGGGTCGGCCCCGGCTGGGCCGCGGTTGACGGCCTCACCCGCCCGGCTCAGGCCGCGTTGGTGAGCACCGGCAGATAGCCGCCGGACTGGCCGGTCGCGGTCGGGTGGTACGACTCGCCGATGTCGAGCCAGTTGACGCTGTGCAGCCAGGAGCTGCTGGAGCAGATCTCGTGACCGGTGAACGTGGTGCGTACGTCGCCGAAGACGAAGTTGTGGTCGAGGGCGCGCTTCTGGACGGCGTTGTCGAGGTAGTCGGCCGCGTCGTTGATCGCGGACCGCTTGGTCTCGGAGAGGCCCAGGCAGGTCTGCCCGAGCTTGTAGAAGCGGGGGTAGCCGATGACGACGACCCGCGCGGACGGGGCTTTGGCGCTGATCGCGTCGTACACGGTGTCGAGCTTGCCGGGGAGCGTGGAGTCGACGTACGCCTTGGCGGTGTTGATCTTGGCCAGGCAGGTGCTGTCGGACGAGGTGACACAGGTCGTCATGACGTCGGCGAAACCGGCGTCGTTGCCGCCGATGGTGATGGAGACCAGGCCGGTCGAGGAGTTGAGCGAGCCGAGCTGGTTGGCCAGCACGTCGCCGGTCTTGGCGCCCGAGCAGGCGTTGAAGGCGAAGGAGGAAGGGCTGTGGGCGGCGTTCCACAGGTACGGGTACGCCTTGGTGCTGCGGTCGCAACTGCCGCTGGAGCTGATGTAACTGCCCGATCCGACCCCCGAGGAGTAGGAGTCGCCGAGCGCCACGTAGCCGCCGGTCACGGCCGTCGAGGAGGCCTGCGCCGTGGCGGCCCCGGTGAGGGAGAGGCCGGTGGCGAGGAGGAGCGAGGTCACGAATCCGGTAAGTCGGGAACGTCTCATGGAACCTCCCTTTAGCAGGATCTCTGCCTCAACTGTCGTAGCAACTACGCGTGTTGACTGGAAGTGTCCATGCCAAAAACTTTTCGGCGCTCAACGACTTCTCACGACATCTCGACGCAATCGCCCCGAGACGCTCACCGCACGGCGTCTTGCGCGCCGCGCCGCCCCTGCGCCCGACGGGGCGTCAGGCAGCGGTGGGAACACCCGGACAAGGGGTGGAAATGCCGTGCGCAGCGGGCATCGGTGCCGGATCATGGCGGCATGTCTGCGAACCCACACGACGCTCTGCCGATCCGGCTCCACGTCGACGACTCCGACTCGCCGTCCGACGTCGTCGACGCGCTGTTCCTCGGCCGCTTCGCGACGGGCGAGCAGCCGTACTCGCACGCGGTGAACATCGACCGCGTGCGCTCCGGCGCGACCCTGCTGCCGGACGGCGCCCGGGTGCTGCGGGCCGCCCGCGACGACGACCGCAGCGCCACCCTCGCCGAGGGCGACGGCTGGACCCTGCTGGTGTCCCGCTGGAACCGGGGCGCGGACGTCACGGTGACCGCGACCAGCGCCGAACTGGCGAAGACGGTCCTGGACCGGGCGACGGACGGCGCGGCCGACGAGCCGGAGCCCCAGCCGGAGAACGTGACCATGGGCTTCTGGTACGTCTCCCCGCGCCGCGGCCCGCACCGCACCACCCGGCAGATCTCGGCGGGCGCCTGGGACGAGATCCGGCCCAACTACACCGCGCCCGTCGCGGACGCGATGGACCGCCTGATGAAGACGACCCCGGAGGACATCGCCGGCCGTCTGCTCCTGCTGCACGGGCCGCCCGGCACCGGCAAGACCTCCGCGCTGCGCACGCTCGCCCGTTCCTGGCGCGACTGGTGCCAGGTGGACTGCGTGCTCGACCCGGAGCGCCTCTTCTCCGACGTCGGCTACCTGATGGACATCGCGATCGGCGAGGAGGACGCGGCGGGCAAGGGCCGCTGGCGGCTGCTCCTGCTCGAGGACTGCGACGAGCTGATCCGGGGCGAGGCCCGGCACACCGCGGGGCAGGCCCTGTCCCGGCTGCTCAACCTCACCGACGGCCTGCTCGGCCAGGGCCGCAACGTCCTGGTCGGCGTCACCACCAACGAGGACCTGGAGCGGCTGCATCCGGCCGTCGTGCGGCCCGGCCGCTGTCTGGCCCGGATCGAGGTGGGCCCGCTGACCCGCGCCGAGGCGGTCGGCTGGCTCGGCGCCGAGGAGGGCGTCGGCCGGGAGGGCGCGACCCTGGCCGAGCTGTACGCGCTGCGCCGGGGCACGGCGCCGACGTCGGTGCCGGGGGCGCGGGAGGGGGCGGACGCCGGGCTGTACCTGTGACCGGCGGCCCCTGCGCGGACCTGAGGGCGGCGGCTCCGGATGCTTTCATGGCCGTATGACCGTGTTCGTCGGCACCTCGGGATGGCAGTACAAGGACTGGCGGGACGTCGTCTACCCGGCGGGGGTCCCGACCCGGCTGTGGCTGGAGGAGTACACGCGCCGGTTCCGGACCGTGGAGATCAACAACGCCTTCTACCGGCTGCCCTCCTACGACAACTTCGCCGCCTGGCGGGTGCGGGTGCCGCCGGACTTCGTGGTCGCGGTCAAGGCCAGCCGCTATCTGACCCACATCAAGCGCCTGCGGGAGCCCGAGGAGCCGGTGCACCGGCTGATGACCCACGCGGCGGGCCTGGGCGACCGGCTGGGCCCGGTCCTCCTCCAGCTACCGCCGACCCTGCGCGCGGACCCCGCCCTGCTGGACGCCTGCCTGGCCTGCTTCCCGCCGGGCACCCGGGTCGCCGTCGAGCCTCGGCACGACTCCTGGTGGACGGCCGAGGTGCGCGAGGTGCTGTCGTCCCGGGGCGCCGCCCTGTGCTGGGCGGACGTGCTGGCCCGCCCGGTCACCCCGCTGTGGCGCACCGCCGGCTGGGGCTACGTCCGCTTCCACCAGGGGCGCGCCCAGCCGTGGCCGCGCTACGGCAGGCGGTCCCTGGAGACCTGGGTGGACCGGATCGCGACGACCTGGCCCGAGGGCGAGGACGTGTTCGCCTACTTCAACAACGACCCCGGGGGCGCGGCGGTCAGGGACGCGGTGACGTTCGCGGGGGCGGCGCGCCGGGCGGGCCTCGCCGTGACCCGGACACCGGAACCGGCCCGGGCGCGCTGACGCGGCCGTCGAGGGCCCGGCGGGCACGCCCGCCGACGCGGACGCGGTCTGCGAGTGGTCAGGTCACCGGTCCTCGTAGGCCGCCCGCAGGGCGTCCCGTACGGCGGCCAGGGCGTCCTCCTCCCCCAGGCCGAGCCGGTGCGCCCGCTCCGCGTAGGCCTGGGCGGCCGACGCGGCCTCGCGCACGGCGGCCGGGCCGGCGGCCGCGACGACCGTGCCGTTGCGGCCCCGCGTCTCGATCACCCCGTCGCTCTCCAGCGCCCGGTACGCCTTGGCCACCGTGTTCACCGCGAGCCCGAGCGACTCGGCCAGCCCCCGCACGGTCGGCAGCCGGTAGCCCACCGGCAGGGCCCCGGACCGTGCCTGCTCGGAGATCTGCGCCCGTACCTGCTCGTACGGCGGCGCGCTGTCGTCGATGTGGATCTTCAGGCTCACAGGCCGATTGTCCCGCACCCGGCGGAAAATGGGAGGCACCCCCGGCGCCCCGGCCCGTACGGTGCCTCCCCATGACAGTGATCGTGCGCGATCTGCGCCTCGACGTCCCGGACGAGACGGCGGAATACGCCCGGGTCCGCCAACTCACGCTGCCCTACATGCTGTTCACCCCGGAGTCGGTCCGCCACCTCATCACGAACAGCCATCCCGACGCCCACTTCCGCTCGCTGGTCGCCGTCGAGGACGGCGAGGTCATCGGCGTGGCCGGGGTGTCCCTGGCGCACGAGAGCCCGGAGCCGGGCCAGGGCTTCCTCAACGTCTACGTCCGGCCCGACCGGACCGGCCGGGGAGCCGGCCGGCTGCTCGTCCGCGCGGCCGAGGAGCACCTGGACGCCGTCGGGGCGACCAAGCTGTACACCTGGGTCCTCGACGAGCCCGCCAACCGCGCCTTCGCCGAGCGGCACGGCTTCACCTCCGGGCGCCCGGCCCACTTCCTCCGCCTCGACCTGGCGAACGGCGCCCTGCCGCCGCTCCTGGAGACCCCGCCGGGCGTCGAGCTGCGCTCGGCCGCGGACTTCGCGGACGACCCGCGCCCGCTGTTCGAGCTGGACGCGGCGACGGTGACCGACGAACCGGGCATGGTGCCCGTCGAGTTGACGGACTACGACGCCTGGCTCGAGCAGAACTGGCGGCACCCGCTGCTGGACCGCGAGCTGACCACCGCCGCGGTCGTCGACGGCCGGCCGGTCGCCTTCACCGCGGCGTACACCGACGGCGCCGGCCGCTACACCACCTCGATGACCGGCACCCTGCGCAGCCACCGCGGCCGCGGCCTGGCCAAGCTCGCCAAGATCCACTCTCTGCACCGGGCCCGGGCCGCCGGCGTCACCGAGGCCTTCACGGGCAACGACGCCGGGAACGACCCGATGATCGCGATCAACAGGTGGCTCGGGTACGAGATCTGCGCGACGGAGGTGCGCTATGTCCGCACCGCCGGCTGAGCCGGCCGGCCGGGTGGAGGTCGTCCTGGTCAAGGGCGGCCGTACGAAGATCCGCTACCCGGCGGAGCTGCTGCACGAGGACGGCGCCCGCGTCTCGGTGCGGGCGGCGTGGGCGGGCGACGGCGTGCGCGACTTCGGGTTCGTGCGCTTCGAACCGGGCGACGTCTTCACCGAGCACTACTGGCTGGACCGGTGGTACTCGGTGAAGGAGGTCCGGGCCGCGGACGGCACCCTGAAGGGCTGGTACTGCGACATCACCCGGCCGGCCACCCGGTCCGGCGCCGAACTCGTCGTCGAGGACCTGGACCTGGACCTGTGGCGCTCGGCCGACGGCCGGGACGTACGGCGGCTGGACGAGGACGAGTTCGCCGAGAGCGGGCTGGCGGAGCGGGACCCGGCGGCGGCGGCCGCCGCCGCGGCCGCGCTGGACGAGCTGGAGGCGCTGGCCCGCGAGGGCGGCTTCGACGGCCTGCTGCCCTGAGCCCGCAGGCCCCGCGGGCCCGCCCGCCGCTACACGGTCGCCAGCACCGCGTACCGCTCGTCGTCCACGGCCCCGCCCCACAGCGCCGGGTCGCCGGACAGCCGCTCCACCCGGGCGTCGAGGGTGACCGGCTCCAGCAGGGACACCAGCCGGGCGGCGGGTATGCCCACCGGGCTCAGGGTCCCCCAGACGCCCTCGACCAGCACGAACCGGCCCCCGGGCCGCAGCAGGGCGCGCCAGTGGCGCAGGACGCGCGCGGGGTCGGGCAGGGACCACAGCACGTGCCGGACCAGGACCACGTCGTACCGCTCCTCGCCCACCGGCGGTGACGTCGCGTCCCCGAGGAGGACCGCCGCGTCGCGCCCGGCGAGCTTGGCGCGTGCCAGCGCGACCATGGCCGGGGAGCCGTCCACCCCGGTCACGCGGTGTCCCTGCTCGGCGGCGAGGAGCGACAGGCTGCCGGTGCCGCAGCCGAGGTCGAGGACGTCGGCGGGCCGTGCCGGCAGCCAGTCGCGCAGCCGGGCCGCCCAGGCGGCCCGGACCTCCGGGGCGCGCAGGCCGTGGTCCGGCTCGTCGTCGAAGGACGCGGCCTGCGCGTCCCAGTCCACCTCGGCGTCGGCCGCGGCCCGCTGTCCGCTGTCGTTCGTCATGGCCCGTAGCGTGACATCCGCCACTGACAATCCGGCATCGATGAGCAATTCTCCCCAAAAGCGCCTATCTCCGTGGCAACACGGAACTCGGTGGGCCCTGTGAGGAGGCAGCCATGCGCCGTGTGACCGTGCAGAAGCCGCTGAAGAGGACGGACAGCCGCCGGCTCCGTGAAGAGGCGGAAGAGCGCCCGGCGGGGCGTCCCGAGGTGCGCAAGGACGTCGCACGCACCTGGTGGCCCGACGGGTAGACGGCCCGCGTCCGCCGGTGAGCGGGCCGCCGGGGTCTCAGAACCTGGGGTCGGCGAACTGGACCTGGACGAGCTCGGCGGCCTCCTCCTCGGTCTCGACGGAGGGCGGAGAGCCGGCGAGCGGTTCGTTGGCCGTCTCCTTCATGCACAGGACGGCGACGACGCCCACGACGGAGGCCGCCGTGGCGTAGTAGGCCGGCATGAGGTTGGTGCCGAAGGCGCCGATCAGCGCGGTGATCACCAGCGGGGTCGTGCCGCCGAACAGCGACGTCGACAGGTTGTAGGCGACCGCGAGGGAGCCGTAGCGGACGTGGGTGGGGAAGATCGCCGGGAGCGCCGCCGACATCGTGCCGAGCATCGCCACCAGGGAGAGGCCCATCAGAACCAGGCCCAGGGCGATGAGGACGACGCTGCCCTGCCGGATGAGCAGGAAGGACGGCACGGACAGGAAGAGGAACCCGAGCATGCCCGTCATCAGCAGCGGCTTGCGTCCGAAGCGGTCCGAGAGCCGTCCGACCTGGTTGATGACGCACATCTGCAGCACCATGACCACCAGCAGGATCAGCAGCCCGTGGTTGGTCCCGTAGCCGAGTTCGTCGGACAGGTACGTCGGCATGTACGACAGCAGCATGTAGTCGGTGATGTTGTACGCCGCGACGAGCGCGAGGCACAGCAGCAGCGGCCGCCAGTGGCGGGTGAAGATCCTGCCGAGGTCTCCGGCGGCGGAGGTCTCCACCGCGTCCGCGGCCTCGGTCGCCTTGACCTGGCCGCCCTCCAGTTTCTGGAACGCCGGCGTCTCGTCCAGCTTGAGCCGCAGGTACAGGCCGATGAGGCCGAGCGGGGCCGCGACCAGGAAGGGGACGCGCCAGCCCCAGTGCAGCATCTGGTCGTCGCTGAGGAAGCTGCTGAGGACGACAACGAGGCCGGAGGCCCCGACGTACCCGGCGAGCGTGCCGAACTCCAGGAAGCTGCCGAAGTAGCCGCGCCGCTTGTCGGGCGCGTACTCGGCGATGAAGGTCGACGCGCCCCCGTACTCGCCGCCGGTCGAGAACCCCTGCACCAGCCGGAACAGGATCAGCAGGGCCGGGGCCCACAGGCCGATGGCGTCGTGCGAGGGGATGAGGCCGATGGCGAACGTCCCCACCGCCATCATGATCATGGTCGCGGCGAGGATGCGCTTGCGGCCGAGCTTGTCGCCGAGCGGTCCGAAGACCATGCCGCCGATCGGACGCACGAGGAAGGCGACCGCGAAGGTGGCGAACGTGCTGAGCAGCTGGGCGGTGCCGCTGGCGGAGGGGAAGAAGACCTGGCCGATGGTGGAGGCGAGGTAGCTGTAGATGCCGAAGTCGTACCACTCCATCGCGTTGCCGAGCGCGGCCGCCTTGGTGGCGCGCTTGACCGCCGCCTCGTCGGTCACGGTGATGTCGCTGCGGCGCAGCTTCGGGTGGCGTCGTCGCTCGATCGCGCGGAACAGGGTCCGGTGACGCCTGACCGCTGCGTGGTCCACGGGCTCGTCGTCGGTCGCCGCCATGAACACGTTCCTTTCGCCGTCGTACCCCCTGCGCCTGCACCGATCTCCCGCGCTCAAACGGGCCGCTTCGCCGCGCATCCGTCCGGTCGCCCCGCGTCACCTGCCCGTACGGCTGCCTGAGCCCAGGCTCAGCGCTCCCTTAACGCCGCCATAAGGATCTCCCGGAAGCGCTCCCGGCGGCTGATCGAAGGGCTTCCCGGGGCTAGCTTCAAGACTCCCCACGGGATCCGACCCGCCCCAGAGGACCGTTCCGAGGAGTTCCCCCATGCCCGCACGCCGCAAGGCCGTCGCCGTCACCGTCGCCGCTCTCGGCACGACCGCGCTCGCCGCGGTGCCCGCGTCCGCGCACGGCTCGATGGGCGGCCCGGTCAGCCGGGTCGCCCAGTGCTACGCCGAGGGCCCGGAGAGCCCGCGGTCGGCGGCGTGCGGGGCGGCCGTGGCGGCGGGCGGCACCCAGGCGCTGTACGACTGGAACGGCGTCCGGATCGGCGACGCCGCCGGGCGCCACCGGGAGCTGATCGCCGACGGCGAGCTGTGCAGCGCCGGGAACGAGGAGTTCAAGGGACTGGACCTGGCCCGCTCCGACTGGCCGGCGACGAGCGTGCACAGCGGGGCGTACACCTTCAGGTACCGGGTGACCGCCCCGCACAAGGGCACCTTCACGGTGTACGCGACCAGGCCGGGCTACGACCCGTCCAAGCCGCTCGCCTGGTCGGAGCTGGACCTGGGGCACCCGGTCGCGACGGCCACCGACCCGGTCGCCTCGGGCGGTTTCTACACCTTCACCGGCGCCCTTCCCGAGCGCACCGGCAGACAGCTCCTGTACGCGGTCTGGCAGCGCTCGGACAGTCCGGAGGCCTTCTACTCCTGCTCCGACGTGGACTTCGGCAGCGGCGCCGGTACCACCGCCGGCGGCGATGCCGCCGGGGACAGCGCCGCCGGCGGCGGCTCCACCCCGGCGCCGAGCGCCTCCGCGCCCTCCGACGAGCAGATCGAGGCGGGTTCCGGCAGGTCGACGGTCGAGCACCGCGGGCACGGGGACGACGAGGCGGGCACGTCCGCGCGGCCGGTCGCGGCGGCGGCCGGGGCGGGCCGGCCGGAGGCCGCCGGCGGGGCGCGGAACCTGGCGGAGACGGGCGCCTCCACCGGCACCTCGTACGCCGCGATCGGCGGGGCGGCGGCGCTGGCGCTGGGTTCGGCGGCGCTGTTCCTCTCGGTGCGGCGGCGCGCGGCGGGCGGCCGGCCGGGCCGCTGAGCCGTGCGGGACTCCGGGGCCCGTCCGGCGGCTCAGGCCGGACGGGCCCCGGCGGTGCGTCAGTCGAAGACCGACGCGCAGGTGGTGGCGGTGGCGTGGGCCGGGTCGAGGGCGTTGGCCACCTCGTGGAAGGCGATCCGGTCGAACAGGGCGATCGCCACGTGCTCGGAGAGGTCGAGCGGGCACAGGTCCTGGAGCAGGACGTTGCGGACGTCCGGGCCGCTCAGGTACTGGTTGCGCCAGGGGGTCGCCACCTCGTCGTACTTGGTGGCGATGACGGTGTACCGCACTCCGGGGACGGTGTCGCCGCCCGCGTTGAGCTTGGTGAGGAAGGCGGAGCCGGCGATCTGGTCGGCGAGGCCGGGAGTGTTGGACTTGATCAGGTCCGCGGCGCCCGGGAAGTAGGGCAGCAGGTTGGTCAGTCCGCTCAGGTCGGTGCCGTGGTTGTCGGGGGCGAGGCCGACGAGGGCGTTCACCTTGGCGGCGCCGCCGAGGAACTTGAGGTAGTAGCGGGGCATCATGCCGCCCTGGGAGTGGCCGACGAGGTCGGCCTTGGCGGCGCCGGTGGCGCCGAGCACCTCGTCGACGTAGGCGGCGAGCTGCTCGGCCGACTCGTCGATGGGGCCGAGGCCGTGGAAGAGGGGGACGCCGGGCAGCCGGCCGTAGTCGAGGGAGAAGACGCAGTACCCGCGGTGCTTCAGGTACGGGGCGAGGGAGAGCCAGTTGTCGACGGAGTTGCCGAGGGTGCCGTGGACCAGGACGACCGGGCGGGGATGGGCGGCGGAGGGCTTGCAGGAGTAGTCGTTCCAGCCCGAGCTGGGGGCGGTGGCGGCGTGCGCGGTGGCGGCGGGGACGATGGCGACGGCGGCGGTGAGGAGCAGCGCGGCGAGGGGTCTGAGCACTCGCTTCCAGGGCAGCATCGTGTGATCTCCTTGCGGCTCAAGGGAGGTGCGGCGGACGACCTGTCCCTGTGATCCGGATCACGAGGATGCTGTTCACTCGTCAAGTTACGGGCGAGTAGTGGACGTGTGAAGTTACGCGTCAGTAAAAACTTCCAGTGATAACCGCGCGCTCGCCGGGGTGTTGACGGACCGTCACCAGGCGGGCCGTACGGGGCCGCGGGGCGCGATCCGCAGCAGGCGCTCACGCAGCGCGGCGGCCTCGCCCTCGCCCAGCAGCTCCGCCCACGCCCCCACCACCTCGGCGGCCGCCGCCTCCGCGGCCCGCGTGCACTCCCGGCCGCGCCCGGTGAGCACGACGAGCCGGGCCCGCGCGTCCGCGGGATGCGGGCGCCGCTCGGCGTACCCCTTGCGCACGATCTCCTCCACGAGCTGGCTCGCGGCCTGCTTGGTCACCCCGAGGTGCGCGGCGAGTTCGGTGACGGTGGCGCCGTCCGGCGCGAGCCGCGCGAAGGCGAAGCCGTGGGCGGGCCGGACGTCCGTGAAGCCGCGGGCCCCGACCCCGTCGTGGATGCGCTGGACGAGGTCGCCCGCGGCGGCGAGCAGGGCTGCGGACAGGGCCATGGCTTCGGAGTTCTGCACGCAGGCATTGAAACACCCTTGACGAAAAGGTCAAGCAGCTTGACCATATAGTCAAGCCACTTGACCACTTGGACGGAGACCACCATGCCCGTAGTCCGCGCGGCCGAGGCCGTGACCCATGAGATCCACGGCGCCCGCTTCGTCTCGTACGCCACCCCGCTCACCGGGAGCAGGGAGCTGTGCGCGTGGCGGGGCGAGATCCCCGCCGGGACCAGGGCGCCGGCCCACACCGTCGACCGGGAGGAGATCTTCCACCTGCTCGTCGGCGAACTGCTGATCACCCTCGACGGCGACACCGAGCGCGTCCGCGCCGGCGACACGGTGATCGTCGGCGCCGGTGCGACCCTGGCCGTGGAGAACCCCACCGACCACACCGCGCTCTCGTGGGTCACCACCTCGGTGGGCCTCACGGCCCGGCTGGCCGACGGCACGGTCATCACTCCGCCGTGGGCCAACTGAGCCTCCGCGCCGGGGACTCAGGCGGCCAGCGTCCCCGGCATCACCGCCCGAGGGCCGAACTTCGCCCGGGCGCGGTCCGCGACCTCCTCGATGCGGCGGACCTTCTCGTCCACCGGGTCGAAGGTGAGCTGGTGGGCGGCCTGGTCGGCGGGGGTCAGACCCTCGGCGCGCAGGACGAGAGCCCGGACCCGGGCGCGCTGCAGGCCGAGCGCCTCGTACATGCCGTAGGCCGCCCTCGTCAGGGCCGCCGAGTGCGCGGTCGGTTCCGCCAGGGTGCGGCTGCGGGTGGTCGAGGTGCGGTCGGCGTAGCGCACGGTGAGGGTCAGGGTGCGGCAGACCTTCTCCACCGCGCGCAGCCGGGCCCCGATCTCCTCGGCGGCCGACAGCAGCGCCCCGCGGTGCCGGCCGGGGTCCAGCTCGTCAAGGTCGAAGGGGCGTTCGGCGGCGAGGGAGCGGGAGACCGCGTTCGGCACGACCCGGCCGCGGTCGACGCCGTTCGCCCGCTCGCGCAGCTCGCGGCCCGCCTTCGCGCCGATCAGCCGCTGGAGCGTGGACAGGGGCGCGCCGGCCACCCGGCCGAGCGTGTCCAGGCCGTACTCGCACAGGGTGCGGGCGGTCGCCGGGCCCACGCCGGGCAGCGCGGCCACGGGCCGGCCGGCGAGGAACTCCGCGATGGCGTCCGGCTCGTCGGGGACGGCGCGGGTCACCCCGGGGCGGGCGTCGCGCAGCGCCATACGGGCCAGCATCGGGCCCGGTCCGGCGCCGATCACGCAGTCGACGCCGTGCAGCGCGAGGGCGCGGACCCGGATCACCGAGGCCAGTTCCACCGCGCCGCGCCCGAAGTACCGTTCGGCGCCCCGGAGATCGGCCAGCGCCCCGTCCGGCGGCAGCGCCTCCACGACCGGGGTGAACTCCTCCAGCAGCCCGATCAGGCCGGGCAGGGCCGCCTCGTGCATCGGCGGCAGATGGAAACGTACGCAGAGGATGGTCATCCCGCACTCCCCGGACTCTGGTGCCACAACTTCCTTCCCACCGCGGGCCCTTCGCCCGCGGGGCGCAGATCGGCCCAGGGGTGCATCTCGTACCCCGTGGGCATGCGGATCGTCCGGCCCTCCATCGGGTCGCGGGCCGCCGAACCGGCCGGCCGGGGCAGCCCGTCCGAACCGGCGACGTGGGCCCGGGACGGACCGTCGCCGTCCCGCGGCGCGGGACCGTCCGGGGCGGGGCCGGGCGGGGCGGGGCCGGGCGGACCGGCGAGCCGGGCCGCGACCCCGTCGAGGCCCTCCGCGCGGCGCACCTCCAGCAGTTCGGCGAGGTTCCAGGCGGCCGAGCCCACCACGCTGAGGCTGCGCGGGCCGCGCCGCTGCACCACACCGCGCACCAGCAGCAGCCAGGAGTGGAAGACGGTGTGCGCGCAGGCGTCGTGGGAGTCGTCGAAGAAGGCGAGGTCGACCAGGCCCGTGCCGTCGTCCAGCGTGGAGAAGATGACCCGCTTGCCGGACCGGATGGGCGGCGTCTGGGTGGCCGCCTTGGCGCCCGCGACCAGCACCGTCTCCCCGTGCCTCGCATCGCGCAGCCGGCGCGCGGACACCACGCCCAGTTCCTCGAGGAACTCCCGGTGGTCGTCCATCAGATTGCGCGAGGCGTCCATGGACAGCACGCCCAGCTCGGCGCTGAGCCGCTCCTCCGGGGTCAGGTCGGGCAGGCCGGCCGAGGCGGTCTTGCGGCCCCCGGCGAGGGGGAGCTGGCCCCCGCCGCCGCCCCGGGCGCCCCGGTGCAGCTCGGTCAGGTGCAGTTGCAGGTCACGGCGGTTGGCGCCGAACGCGTCCAGCGCGCCCACCTGGGCCAGCCGCTGGGCGAGCGGGCGGCTCGGGCGGGCCCGCTCCCAGAAGTCCAGCAGGGAGGCGTACGGCTGCCCGGCCGCGATCCGCTCCGCCTCGGCCTCGCTGATGCCGTGCACGTCGCTGAGCGCGAGCCGCAGTCCCCACACCCCTGATTCAGACACCAGTTCGATCCTGTGTGCGACCCCGGACACGTTCACGTCCAGCGGCAGGACCGGCACCCCGCGCCGCCGGGCGTCCGCCAGCAGCAGCCGCTTGGGGTACATCCCGGGGTCGTGCGTGAGCAGCCCGGCGTAGAAGGCGGCCGGGTGGTGCGCCTTCAGCCACGCCGACTGGTAGGTCGGCACGGCGAAGGCGACGGCGTGGGCCTTGCAGAAGCCGTAGGAGCCGAAGGCCTCGACGATCTCCCAGGTCCGCCGGATCGTCTCCGCGTCGTATCCGTTCGCCGCCGCGGCCTGCGCGAACCACACCTTGATCCGCCCCTGCGACTCCGGGTCGGACAGCCCGCGCCGCACCCGGTCCGCCTCGCCGCGCCCGCAGCCGGTCAGGACGGAGACGATGTCGATGACCTGCTCGTGGAAGACGACGACCCCGTACGTGTCCTTCAGCGCCGCCTCCAGGTCCGGGTGCGGGTAGCGCACGGGCGCCCGCCCGTGCCGCGCCTCGATGAACGGCCGCACCATGTCGGCGGCGACCGGCCCCGGCCGGAAGAGGGATATGTCGACCACCAGGTCGTGGAAGGTGCTCGGCTGCAGGCGGCCCACCAGGTCCCGCTGGCCCGGCGACTCGATCTGGAAGCAGCCCAGCGTCTCGGTTGACCGGATGAGCCCGTACGTCGCCGGGTCGCCCGGCGCCACCGCGTCCAGGTCGATCCGCTCCCCCGCGGCCCGCTCCACCTCCGCGACCGCGTGCGCCATCGCCGACTGCATCCGCACGCCCAGCACGTCCAGCTTGAGCAGCCCGAGGTCCTCCACGTCCTCCTTGTCGAACTGCGACATCGGCAGCCCCTCGCCGCTGGTCGGCACCACCGGCGTACGGGCGAGCAGGGAGGCGTCGGACAGGAGCACCCCGCACGGGTGCATGGCGACCCCGCGCGGCAGCGCGTCGAGGCCCTCGACCAGCTCCCAGAGCCTGCCGTACTTCTCCTTCTCCCCCGCCAGCTCCTTCAGCTCGGGCAGTTCCTCCAGTGCCGCGCGGGCGTCCCGGGCCCGGATGTGCGGGAAGGACTTGGCCACCCGGTCGATCTCGGCCGGGTCCATGGACAGCGCGGCGCCCACGTCCCGGATGGCGTGCCGCACCCGGTAGGTCTCGGGCATGGAGACGGTCGCGACCCGCTCGGTGCCGAACCGGCCGATGATCGCCCGGTAGACCTCCAGCCGGCGCGCGGACTCCACGTCGATGTCGATGTCCGGCAGGACCACCCGTTCCTTGGACAGGAAGCGCTCCATCAGCAACCCGTGCTCGACCGGGTCGGCGTGCGCGATGCCGATGAGGTGGTTGACGAGGGAGCCGGCGCCGGAACCCCGGGCGGCCACCCGGATCCCCATCTCCCTTACGTCGTCGACCACTTGGGCGACGGTGAGGAAGTAGGAGGCGAATCCGTGGTGGGCGATGATGTCCAGCTCGCGGTGCATCCGCTCCCAGTACTCGCGCCGGCCGCCGTGACCGAGCCGCACCATCCCGGCCGCCGCCCGCGAGGCGAGCGCCCGCTGGGCGGTGCGGCGGCCCGCGCCCACGAGGTGCGCCTCGGGGAAGTGGACGGTGCCGATGCCGAGGTCGTCCTCGGGGTCGACCAGGCACTCGGCGGCCGTGGCCCCGGTCTGCTCCAGCAGCCGGCGGGCGGTGTCGCGCCGGTAGCCGGCCGCCTCCACCACCCGCTCGGCGACCGCCAGCATGGCCTGCGCGTCCTTCAGCCAGGCCTCGCCCGAGTCCAGCTCCTTGCGGGGGTCGATCGGCACCAGCCGGCGGGCGGCGTCCAGCACGTCGGCGACCGGCCCCTGGCCGGGGTCGGCGTAGCGGACGGCGTTGCTGAGTACCGGCCGGACCCGCTGCTCGGCGGCGAAGCCGACGGTACGGGCGGCCAGCCGCAGGGAGCCGGGGCCGGTGCCCGCGCGGCCGTGCCAGACGGCCTCCAGCCGCAGCGCGTCACCGTAGACCTCGCGCCAGGGGGCGAGCAGCCTCGCGGCCCGGTCGGGGCGCCCGGCGGCGAGCGCGCGGCCCACGTCCGACTCCGGCCCGAGCAGCACGGTCAGGCCGTCGCCGTGGTTGCCGGACCAGGGGAGCAGCGGCGTCCCCTCGCCCTCGTGCGCCGCCGTGACGATCCCGCACAGGTCGGCCCAGCCGCGGGCGCCGTCCCGGGCGAGGAAGGTCACCCGGGGGGTCGACTCGTCGATGAAGGCGCCGCCCCGCACCGGGGTGCGGCGCCTCTCGCGCCGGGCGGCCTCCGGTCCGGCCACCGCCAGGTTCACGCCGAACAGCGGGCGGACCCCCTCCCGGGCGCACGCCTTGGCGAAGCGGACCGTCCCGGCGAGGGTGTCGCGGTCGGTGAGGGCCAGGGCGTCCATGCCCCGCTCCCCGGCGCGCCCGGCCAGCCGCTCCGGGTGGGATGCGCCGTACCTCAGGGAGAACCCGGAGACGGTGCGCAGATGCGCGAAACCCGGCACACGCACCTCCCGCACTCGTGAGTCCCGAACGGCTCTCGAACATCAGTTCCCTACTCCGTCATCCACCATACCCCCATTCTCGAACAAGTGTGCGACATCGCGGGGACCCCCTCCCACCTGCGCAAACGCCGCCCCGGTCGAACATCCGGGCCCTGGCAGCACGAAGTCCCGCCCTCGCGCGCGGGGGCGGGACTTCGGCAGGCGGGCGTGGTGCGGGTCAGCCGATCTGCGAGCCCGTGGCGGACAGCGCCTCGGTGACCGGCTGGAAGAAGGTCTCCCCGCCGGAGGTGCAGTCGCCGCTGCCGCCGGAGGTCAGGCCGACGGCCTTGTCGCCGGAGAACAGCGAGCCGCCGCTGTCCCCGGGCTCGGCGCACACGTCGGTCTGGATCAGACCGCTGACCGTGCCCTCGGAGTAGTTGACGGTGGCGTTCAGACCGGTGACCGTGCCGTCGTGGACCTGGGTGGTCGAACCGCTGCGGGTGACCTTCATGCCGACGGTGGCCTCGGCCGCGCCGGTGATCGGCTGGGCGGAGCCGTTGTACAGGTCGACCTCGCTCGGGTGGTCGACCTGGGCCGTGTACTTGACCAGACCGAAGTCGTTGCCGGGGAAGCTGGACTGCTCGTTCTGGCCGATGACGCCGCCCGAGGAGTCGGACCAGCTCGAGATGGCCTCGGTGCAGTGGCCCGCGGTCAGGAAGTACGGCTGCCCGCCCTTGACCACGTTGAAGCCGAGCGAGCAGCGCCCGCCGGAGCCGCTGATCGCGTCGCCGCCGGCGACGAAGGGCTCGTACCGCCCCTTGGACCGCTTCAGCTCGGCCTTGCCGCCGAGCCCGTCGACGACCTTGCCCAGCCTGCTCCACTCGGCGCCGGAGACCGTCGCGTCGGCGGTGACGACGACCTTGTTGGTCACCGGGTCGGTCGCCCAGGAGGTGCCCGGGATGGTCGCGTCCCGCTTCAGCGTCGAACGCGCGCCGTCGAGTTCGGCGAGCGAGTTGGCGACGACTCTGGCCTTGGCGCCGGCCGCCTCGACGGTCCTGGCGGCCGCGGCGTCCAGCACGTTGACGACGAGGCTCTTGGCCCGGGCGTCGTAGTAGCTGCCGGCCGCGCCGGACCCGAGGTCCCGCACGAGCGCCGAAGAGAGCTTTCCGGCCGCCGGTGCGGACAGGGTCCGCGCCTGCGGGGCGGACTCGGCGGGCTCGCTGGCGTTCGCACTCTGGAAGGTGAACCCCGCTGCGACCAGTGCGGCGACTCCCGCGCCGGCCACGGCGATCCGCCGCCCGGGTATGCGTCGGTGCTTCAACTCACGTCCTCCTGTGGGGGATCGGCTCCGCGGGTTGTGGGGACCGCACGGGCCGGAAGGCTGGTTGACGGGCGCCCACTCTTCCGAACCGCACAGGGAGCACACAAGGTCGACTTCAGGACGCGCGTGCGGAGGACGCGTACGCCCCCGTCCCGCCCGGGAGTTCACGGCCACCCCCGGGAATTCGCACTGCAAACACCCGGTGCGAGCAACGGCTCTGCGGACAGTGACCGTCGCCGCTGGCCGGAATTCGATCCTCCGCATCGGGACCCGGAGGCGGGCGCACGAAAGCCCCCGCACGCGTGGAGCGTGCGGGGGCCCGGTGCCGTCACGTCGCCGTCACGGCCGCGTCCGGCCGCGGGGACACGGGAGGCGGTCCCGTCGGGATCCGTCCTAGTAGACGTGGACTCCATAGGCGCTCAGCGCCTCGGTGACCGGCTGGAAGAAGGTCGTGCCGCCGGAGGTGCAGTTGCCGCTGCCGCCCGAGGTCAGGCCGTACGCCGTGCTGCCGCCGTACAGCGGGCCGCCGGAGTCGCCGGGTTCGGCGCAGACGGTGGTCTGGATCAGGCCGTAGACGACGTCGCCGCCGCCGTAGTTGACCGTGGCGTTCAGCGCGGTGACCCGGCCGCTGTGGGTGCCGGTGGTGGATCCGCGGCGGTAGACGGTCGTGCCGACCGAGGGCGTCGCGGCGCTGGTGATGTCCTGGCTGCCCACGGCGCCGGACTTGGTCACCGAGCTGTTGGTGTAGCGCACGATGCCGTAGTCGTTGCCGGGGAAGCTGGAGCCGGCCGTGGTGCCGAGCGTCGTCGAGTGCGAGGAGTTCGACCACCAGGTGCCCGCGCCGTCGGTGCAGTGACCGGCGGTCAGGAAGTAGTAGTTCCCGCTGGAGTCCTGGACGTTGAAGCCCAGGGAGCAGCGCCAGCTGCTCGCGTAGATCGCGTCGCCGCCGGAGATCAGCTTGTTGAACTTGCCGGCCGTGTGCTTGACGACGAGCGCGCCAGCGTTGCCGCCGGCCTGCCGCTTGATCTTGGCGATCTCGGCCTGGGACACCGTGCTGTCGACGGTGACGACGACGCGGTTGGTCTTGGCGTCCACCGCCCAGGCCGTGCCGGGGACGTCGGCCTGGAGGACGGAGTCGCTCGCCCTGGTGAGCTGGTTGGCGCTGAACGTGTGGGCGTCGCTGGCGTTCGCGGTGGGGGCGGCGAACGCTGCCGCGGCCAGGAAGCCGGTCGCCACGGCGGTCAGCCGGGTCCGTCTTGCGGTGCCGCTGCGGGGAGTGGTGCGCTTGATCCTCACGTTGCATTCCCTCCCAGGGGAAGTCGAGGGCCCGCGTGGGGTCGGGGCCCGGTGAGGCGCAGTCGGGAACTCGTTCGGGGTACCGAACATCGCTCATGTTCCTGACAAGCGCTGAGGGGGAGTATTCGGCCGAACGGCCGGTCGGCACAAGGGTGCCTTTCGGCCGTCAAGCTTTGAACCACCTATGCGCGCCGCCCTCTTGACACCTGCTCAGGGCCGGAGTGGCCGGCGCACGCCGCGCAGGGACCGGCGGACGGCTCCACCCGCCCGTTCCGGCCAGGGCGATGGCGGGTTCACCGGCGCGGACGGGGCCGCACGGGCGTGCGCCGGCCTCCTCTCGGCCACGACCGGGCCGCAGGCCCCGGTGACGGCGGCGGCCCCGGCCCCGCCCTCGGCCGCCCTCGTCCCGGGCATGGCCGGAATTCACCCCTCCGGATGGTCCCCTAGCAGTCGCAGCAGGAACAGCACTCGCAGCATTCGCAGCACTGGCAGGCCTCGCAGCACGAGCAGTCGCAGTTTCCGCACCAGCCCTCGCGCTTCTTCCGGGACCAGGGGCCCTCGTACTCGTCGGCGCAGCACACCTTGCAGGTGCAGCACACCCCCAGGGCGGCCGCGCACCCGGCCCAGAAGCCCCGCTTGTCCGGGCGCGGCGGCTCGCCGCCGAAGGGGGCGCCGTACGGATTGCCCGGCGCCGGCGGCGCTTGGTGCCCCGGGGGCGGCCCGAAGGAGGCCTCGGGCGCGTGCCCGCACGCGTGGTCGCCGAACGCCCGGTCCACCGAGCGGCCCAGCTCGTGCGCGAGCAGCAGGTGGACCAGTTTGCCGTCGGTGAACTCCGCCTCGCGCAGCGCCAGCCGGATGCCGTGCAGGGCGTCGTCGGCGAGCCGGCGGGCCTCGGTGAGCGGGGTGCCGGTGGCGGTGAGCGGGTTCCAGGCGCCCGAGCGCGCGTCCGCCTCCTGATCCTCCACGGCGTCCAGCAGGTGCGCGAGCCGGCCGAAGAGGCGGCCGGCCTCGGCCAGCGTCTCTGCGTTGCCCGGCCGGCCGGCCAGCACGGCGGTGTGCGCGAAGGCGGCCGCGGTCGCCGTCTCGGTCGGCTCGGTGACGGTCAGCAGCGGTGTGCCGAGCCCCGCGAGGGCCTCGATACCGGTCTGCCGGTCGACGGCGTCGACGAGGACGCCGGTGTCGAACCCGACGGCGGCGCCGCTGTGCGCCCCGGCCCTGCCCCAGCCCGCCGCGACCCGGCGCGCCGCGAGGGCGACCGGCCTGCGGGCCAGCAGCCCGTCCCGGTCGGCGACGTGGTCGCGCACCTTGGCGGAGGCGAGGACCAGCGAGACGGCCGCGGCGAGCCGGGCGCCCTCGCCCTGGGCGACGGACGCCGTCCGCATGCCGCGCAGCGCGCACGGCCCGGCGGTGCGCCGGGACCCCTCGACCGGACCGGCCTGAGCCTCCGTCAGGACGGATATCAGCAGGCCGTCGTAGTTGGTCACGACGCGGGCGAACTGTCCGTGGTCACGGCGCAGGGCGAGACACAGCCCGCACAGGTGCGCCATCCACTGGGCCCTCAGGCCCTCCCCCAGCCGGTGACTGCACGGCCGTACGATTCCGAACACGCCGATCCCCCGTGATGTGCCGTGAACGCGAGCCGGGGCATCGTATCGGCCGACTGTCGGCTCGTATCAGGTATGCCGTTCACCCATACGCTCCGTGCATCACCCATACGCCAACGACAATCATATTTCACTCACAGTCAGCAGCCGTATGAGTCATGACCCTTGGGGTACACGGGCTCTCGACGTATCCGCTGTGCACCAGTACCGTCACAAACCCCCCGCGCGGCGTCTATCCACTTGGCGCACCGTCCGCATCATGGATGACCATAGGGATGCCGAAAGCAAGAAGACAGCTGTGAGAGGAGGCGTCCATGGGATCGGTACGCAAGGCGAGTGCGTGGCTCGGCCTCGTCGACGACAACGATGACGAGCGTTACTACGACGACGACTACTCCGAGGGCACCGAGTCCGCGGACGCCTGGGTCACGGACCCCCGGGTGAAGGTGGCCACGGACACGGCCGAGGAGAAGGGCCGCCGGATCGGCACGGTCACCCCGGACAGCTTCCGGGACGCCCGCGCCATCGGTGAACTGTTCCGGGACGGCGTCCCGGTCATCATGAACCTCACGGCGATGGAGCCCTCCGACGCCAAGCGCGTGGTCGACTTCGCGGCCGGGCTGACCTTCGGCCTGCGGGGCACGATCGAGCGGGTCGCGACCCGGGTGTTCCTGCTGACGCCGTCGAACACCGAGATCGTCAGCGGTGAGCCGGCGGCCCGCCGCGAGGACGGATTCTTCAACCAGAGCTGAGGCGGGGCCGCTCACCGGCCCCGCCCCCTCCGGGAGCTCACCGGAAGGCGTCGAGCCCGGTGAGCGCCTTGCCCAGCACGAGCTGGTGCATCTCGACGGTGCCCTCGTAGGTGAGCACCGACTCGAGGTTGGTCGCGTGCCGCATGACGGGGTATTCCAGGGAGATCCCGTTGGCGCCGAGGATCGTCCGCGCCGTACGGCAGATCTCGATGGCCTCGCGGACGTTGTTGAGCTTGCCGAAGCTGACCTGCTCGGGACGCAGGCGGCCGGCGTCCATCCGCCGCCCCAGATGGTGGGCGAGCAGGATCCCCTTGTGCAGTTCCACCGCCATGTCGGCGAGCTTGGCCTGGGTGAGCTGGAAGCCGCCGATGGGCCGCCCGAACTGCTCCCGGGTCTTCGCGTACTCCACGGCCGCCTCGAAACTGCTGCGCGCGGCGCCCATCGCGCCCCAGACGATGCCGTAGCGGGCGTGCGAGAGGCAGCCGAGCGGCCCGCGCAGGCCGGTGACCTCCGGCAGCACCGCGTCGGCGGGCAGCCGTACGTCGTCCAGGACGAGCTCGCTGGTGACGGAGGCGCGCAGGGACCACTTGTGCTTGATCTCCGGCGCCGAGAAGCCCGGGCGGTCGGTCGGCACGACGAACCCGCGGATGCCGTCCTCGGTCTGCGCCCAGACGACGGCCACCCCGGCCACCGAGCCGTTGGTGATCCACATCTTGCGGCCGTTGAGCACCCAGTCGTCGCCGTCGCGCTTGGCGTGGGTGCGCATGGAGGCGGGGTCGGAGCCGTGGTCGGGCTCGGTGAGCCCGAAGCAGCCGATCACCTCGCCGGCGGCCATCCGCGGCAGCCACTCGCGCTTCTGCTCCTCGCTGCCGAACCGGTGGATCGCGTACATCGCGAGGGAGCCCTGCACGGAGACCAGGGAGCGGATGCCCGAGTCGGCCGCCTCCAGCTCCAGACAGGCGAGCCCGTACTGCACCGCCGTGGCGCCGGCGCACCCGTAACCGGTCAGGGACATGCCGAGCGCGCCGATGCCGCCCAGCTCCCGGGCGAGCTCCCGGATGCCGGGCAGCTCGCCCTTCTCGTACCAGTCGGCGACGTACGGCAGCACCCGGTCGGCCGCCCAGCCGCGGACGGTGTCCCGGATCGCCAGGTCCTCGGGGTCGAGCAGGTCGTCGATCCCGAGCGGGTCGGCGGCGTCGAACGGGGGCAGCTTCGCGGACGCGGACATGGGACACCCTCCGGAACACTGGAACTCACCAAAAACTAGCAGCGCTAGTTACGTCTCTCGGGCGACGTTACGGTGCAGTGTCCCGCACGTCCAGAGCGGGGGTCAGGCCGACACCTTCGGCTGCTGCGGCTCCCTCGGGGAGGGCACCGCGCCCACCGCGGGGGTCTCGTCCGCGCCCTGCTCACCGCACTGCATGATCCGCGGCAGCCGCAGCGCCATCATCGCGCCCAGCAGCAGCAGCCCGGCGCTGACCAGCAGGGTCACGTGCAGCCCGTGCACGAAGGAGTCCCGGGCGGCCCGGCGCAGGGCCTCGCCGGCCGGCCCGCCCAGACGCCCGGCGATCTCGTAGGCCTCGCCGAGCGAGTGGCCGGCCGCGCGTGAGGCGTCCGGGGGGACGCCCGGCACCGCGGCGAGGCCCGGCGCGTAGGCCTTGTTCATCACGCTGCCGAGCAGCGCGATCCCGATGCCGGCGCCGAGCTGGTACGAGGTCTCGCCGATCGCCGCAGCCCCGCCGGCCTGCTCGGCCGGGGCCTCGCTGAGCATCGACTCGTAGGCGCCGAAGAGGGTGGTCTCCAGGCCGAAGCCGAGCAGTACGAAGCCGCAGAGCAGCAGCCGCGCGTTGTCCTCGCCGCCCATCGCGGTCAGGGTCGCCACCGCGGCCGCGGTGAGGCAGAAGCCGGCGCCGACCATCCGCCGGGGTCCGAACCGGCGCAGCATCCGGGCGCCCGCGAGGCCCGCCGCCATCGCCGCGACCGTCAGGGGCAGCAGCCGCAGCCCCGTCCGCAGCGGCGACAGACCCAGCACGAGTTGCAGGTACTGCGCCGCGATCAGCTCCAGGCCGACCAGCGCGAGCATGGCGAGCACGATGCAGCCCACCGAGGTGCTGAAGGCCGGCCGCCGGAACATCCGCAGGTCGACCAGCGGGTGGGTCCGGCGCCCCTGGCGCCGGACGAAGAGGTACAGCAGCGCCGCGCCGAGCAGCAGCGGGGCCACGGTGAACGGGCTCGCGGCGGACTCGCCGCCGCCGAGCCGCTTCACGCCGAGGACGACGCCGAACAGGCCGGCCGCCGCCATCAGCGCGCCCGTGACGTCCCAGGGGCCTTCTCCCTCGCCCCGGGACTCGGGTAGCAGCATGCGCCCGATGGGCAGGCTGACCAGCATCAGCGGGATGTTGACCAGGAAGACCGAGCCCCACCAGAAGTGCTCCAGCAGGAAGCCGCCGAGCAGCGGGCCGACGGCCGCGCCGACGGCGGCGACCGCGCTCCAGACGCCGATGGCCAGCGCGCGTTCGCGCCGGTCGGGGAAGACCTGGCGGAGGATCGACAGGGTCGCGGGCATGATCATCGCGCCGCCGACACCGAGCAGCGCGCGGGCGAGGATCAGCGTCTCGGCGCTCGGCGCGAAGGCGGCCACCGCGGAGGCGACGCCGAACAGGGCGTAGCCGAGGAGCAGCACGCGTCTGCGTCCGATCCGGTCGCCGAGCGTGCCGAAGAGGATCAGCAGCGAGGCGCAGACCAGCGGGTAGACGTCGACGATCCAGAGCAGCTCCACGGCGCCCGGTCTGAGGTCCTCGGTGACGGCGGGGACCGCCACGTGCAGCACGGTCGCGTCGAGGGCGACGAGCAGCAGACTGAGACAGAGGACGACCAGGACGACCCAGCGGTTGGCACCGGCACCGGTCCCGGCCTCCCGACGGCGCGGCGGAGCGGCAGCCGTGGTCGTCCCGGACATGTACGTACCTCCCAGATGATCCCTCGCGTGCGGCGGATCGGCGGAGTGGGGACTCTCCGTCGTACGGCCGGAGAGGAGCGGGGTCTCCGGCCCGCGCAAACCCACGCGGGTGACTCGCCAGCGTACGCGAGTCCGTCGTGGGCACACGTGGCGGACCTCTCACACGCGGGACCGAACCCGTGTGGCGTACGCCACCTCGTACGACGTGGGAGCGCCCGGCGGGCGGACCGGTTCCGGACCCGGTCGATAATCGGGCCCGTGACCGACCTTGCGACGCGCGCGGCCCCGGCCCGCGGCACCCTCCCGCGCCGGGCGGCCCCGGCCCTCCTCGGGTACGCGGCCGTCCGTGTCCTCGGCCTGCTCGTGCTGGCCGCGTGGAGCGCCGCGCGCGGCAGCAGCGCGCTCACCCTGCTGGGGGCGCGCTGGGACTCCCTCTGGTACTCCCGGGTGGCCGGACTGGGTTACGGCTACGAGGTGCGCCTGCCGAACGGCGACGTCCACTCGAACCTCGCCTTCTTCCCGCTGCTGCCCTGGCTGGAGCGGCTGCTGCACGGCGTCACGCCGCTGTCGTACGCGCACGCCGGTCTGGTGGTGTCGCTGCTCGCCTCGCTGGCCGCGGCCGGGGGGATCTTCGCGGTCGCGGAGTGGGTGTACGGGCCCCGGGCGGGGGTGTGCGCGGTGCTGCTGTGGGCGGTGCTGCCGGTGGGGATCGTGCAGTCGATGGCGTACAGCGAGTCGCTGTTCACGGCGCTGGCCGCCTGGTCGCTGTACGCCGTGCTGACCGGACGGTGGGTGACGGCGGGTGTGCTGGCGGCGCTGGCGGGGCTCACCCGGCCGGTCGGGCTGGCGGTCGTCGCGGCGGTGTGGGCGGCGGGCGTGCTCGCCTTCCTGCGCGAGCGGGGCGCGCGCGACGCACTGGCCGGCGGCCGTGCTCCTGAACCGGCGGCCGGGGTGCACGCCGGGCGCGTGGCGCACACCGGCGGCGCGGACGGGCCGGCGTGCGCGCACTCCACGCCGGACAGCGCGCGGGATGCGACACGCGCTCCGTCCCGCACCCCTCGCGCTCCCCTCGCGCCCGCTTGGCGCCGCGTTCTCGGGCTGCTCGTCGCCCCGCTGGGCGCGGCCGGCTACGTGCTGTGGGTCGGCCACCGCACCGGCGGGGGGCCGCTCGGCTATCTGGACGTGCAGGCCGGCTGGCGCAACGGGTTCGACGGCGGCTACGCCTTCGCCCGCTTCGTCACCGCCAAGTTCACGTCGTTCCCGGCGGCCCTCGCCGGCGCGGGCCTGATCGTCGGGGTGGCCCTGCTTGTCCTGCTCTACGTGACCGGCGTACGGCAGCGCCAGCCCCTCCCGCTGCTGGTGTACACGGGGGTCGTGCTCGCCCTCGCCCTGTGCGCGTCGAGCTACTTCGGGTCTAAGCCGCGGCTGCTGATGCCGGCCTTCCCGCTGCTGTTTCCGCTCGCCCGCGCCCTGGCCCGATCCCGGACCTCACGATCGGCCCTGGTCACGGCGGGCCTGGCGGTGGCGGCGGCGGTGTACGGGGCGTTCTGGCTGAACGGCTCCGGTCCGCCGTGATCGGCCCCGGCGGCCGATGAGCACACCCTGAATTCCACGCCATGATTCGGTGAACGAATTCATAAGGGCCATATAACCGCCGCCCGGAATGATCAAAGAATTGCAGGAAGCAGGTTCACCGGATTGCGGAATCCTTGGAATTCGGCGGCTCCTGAGAGGTTTCCCACATCACATCGTCATCACAAAGCCGCTGTTTCGACCGGGAACAGAGCGCACTCACTGTAACGTCGATCGGGTGCGTACCGAACTAAACCTCACCCGGCGTCTGGACCGGGTGTTCGCCAGGCTGGACCGTGAGCCGGAACGGCCGGCCCACCTCGACGTGCCGCGGATGAGCCGGCACCGGGTCGTGCTGTTCACCGCGACCCTCGCCTTCTACCTGGCGATCGTCTGGGCCGTGGTGATCACCTCCTGGCTGGTCCGGCTCGACTGGCAGGTCATGTTCTTCCGGCCGTACCAGCAGTGGTCGGAGATCCACTGGTTCGTCGACTACTACGTGGTGCTCGGCCAGCGCGGCCCCACCGCCGTGATGGTCGCCGCCTGGCTGGGCTGGCGCTCCTGGCGGCAGCACACGCTCCGCCCGCTGCTGACCCTCGGCGCCTCGCTGCTGCTGCTCAACATCACGGTCGGCGCCGCCAAGTACGGCATGGGCCGGCTCGGCCCGCACTACGCCACCGTGATCGGCTCGAACGAGATGGGTCTCGGCGGCGATATATTTCCCAGCGGCCACACCGCGAACGCCGTGGTGACCTGGGGAATCCTCGCCTATCTGGCCTCCACCCCGACCGCGCGCCGCTGGCTGTCCGCGATCTCGGCCGTGACCTCGCTGGGCGTCGGGATGGCCACCGTCTACCTCGGTACGCACTGGCTGAGCGACGTGCTGCTGGGCTGGGCCGCCGGCCTGCTGATCCTGCTCGCGCTGCCGTGGTGCGAACCCGTGATCGCCCGCACCGAGACCGCGATCTTCGACCTGCGCGACCGCTGGCGCGCCCGCCGCGGCCGTACCGCTCCCGCGCCGGCCGTGCCGGTCCCGGTGGTGCTCAAGCCGCGCACCGCGCCCGCCGAGCAGCCCGCTCCGGCCCGTGAGCCGGTGGCGTCGGTGCGCGGGCCCCGGACGCCGGTCCATCTGGCCCCGGGCCCGCACACAGCGCGTTCCGAGCGCACTCCGGTCACCCCGGCGGGCAGCCGCAGGCCGCCGCACGCCGACCGGCTGCCGCGCGGCGCCTCCCAGCCGACCCGTCCGGTCTCGGGCGGCTGACCCCGTCGAGGCGGCGGGACCCGGTACGCACGACCGACCCCCGCCGCCACGGCGAAGGCCCCGCTCCCGGTCCGGGAGCGGGGCCTTCGCCGTGGTGGCGGGGTGGTCAGCCCTTCCAGGCGCGGGCCACCCGGCCGTCCCGCACCTCGAAGTTCAGCCGGCCCACCCGGTACTCCATGGTGATGACCGTGCCCGGCGGCAGTGACCGTACCGTCGACCACCCGCGCCGGCGGGCGAGCCGCTCGGCGTTCGGGGCTTCGAGGCCGACGTACCCGTCGGGACTGTCCTGGGGCTCCGCTGGCGGAGTGGGAATCGGTGCCATGCGGCCACGCTAGGCCGCTTCGGGCGGCGACGGAAGCGCCGGGACGGCGAGCCTCGCGGCCCCCTCCTGTCACGCTTCTGTCACAGGTTCCCGGACCGGTTTTCTTCGAACTCCGTCACACGATCGGGGGTTTCCACGCCGTTCGCCGGGGTATTCGAACAGAATTCTCGCGCGCCGGAACACCCTCCCGAATTGTCCGGCACAAAGCTTCCCGGGGCATCGTCCGGAGCAGGTCCGCGGCGTGATTCCGCTCCGAATCCCGGGCGGCGCCGGGAGGGCTGACGCCGCATGGGAAATTCATGGATTCGCCGGGCCGCCCGCCCGCGGTCCCGTCGACCGGGCCAGGGCCCCGTCGAGCCGGTCGCGGATCCTCCTGATCGACTCGGTCAGCCCGGCGGGCTCCAGCACCTCGAACGGGAAGCCGGTCATCATGATGTGAATCACCATCACGTCCAGGCTCGGCGCGCCGCTGCGCAGGACGCAGGCGTCCGGGCCGTCGGCCTCCAGCGTCCCGGCGGACGGTGAGATCCGCTCGGCCGCCTCGTGCAGCGGCACCAGCAGCCGCACCGCGGACCGCTCGGCGTACGCGCGCGTGGAGACGCCCTTGGAGACATAGGCCGCGAGGTCCCCGGCGGGCGGCTCCCGCGGGGTGAAGCGGGGCCCGTGCGGCGGCCGGGGGGTGATGCGGTCGACCCGGAAGGTCCGCCAGTCCGCCCGGTCCACGTCCCAGGCGACCAGGTACCAGCGGCGCTCGGTGCAGACCAGCCGGTGCGGCTCCACGGTCCGGCGGCTCGCGGCGCCGTCGTGCGTGCGGTACTCGAAGCGCAGCCGCTCGGCGTCCCGGCACAGATGGGCGATCTCGGTGAGCAGCGCCGGGTCGACCGGGGAGGCCGGCGGGCCGCCCTGCAGCATCGGCACGGTGAAGGCGTTGAGCGCGCCCACCCGGCGGCGCAGCCGGTTCGGCAGCACCTGTTCCAGCTTGGCCAGGGCGCGTACGGAGGTCTCGCCGATGCCCTCGATGCCCTGTCCCGCCGCGGTGCGCAACCCGACGGCCACGGCGACGGCCTCGTCGTCGTCCAGCAGCAGCGGGGGCAGCTCGGCGCCCGCGCCGAGCTGGTAGCCGCCTCCGGTGCCGGGGCTGGCGTTGACCGGGTAGCCCAGCTCGCGCAGCCGGTCCACGTCCCGGCGGACCGTGCGCGGGGTGACGCCGAGCCGGTCGGCGAGTTCCGCGCCGGACCACTCGCGGTGGGCCTGGAGCAGCGAGAGCAGACGCAGCAGTCGAGCCGAGGTCTCCAACATGGGGCCGAGTGTGCCAGCCGATGCGGACAGCCGCTGTCCTCGACGGGACAGCGGCTGCGGGGCCGCGGCTCGCTCAGAGCGCCAGGCGCCGGCCGGGCACGATGAGGTCCGGGTCGTCGCCGACGACGCCGCGGTTGGTGGCGTAGATCCGCTGCCAGGTGGTGCCGTGCCGGGCGGCGATGGTGCTCAGGGTGTCGCCCTCGCGGACGGTGTAGCCGCCGCGGGCCGCGCCGCGGCCGGTGTGGGCCGACGTGCGCTCGGGTTCCGCGGCCGGCGCCGGCTTCGTCGTCGCGCCGCTCTTGGCTTCCGCCCCCGAGGCGGCCGGGGCGTTCCCGGTGGCCCCGGCCCGGCCCGAGCAGACCGGCCAGGCACCCCAGCCCTGGGCCTGCTGGACCTTGGTGGCGACGGCGATCTGCGCGTCGCGTGAGGCCTGGTCGGCCGTGGGGGCGTAGGCGCTGCCGCCGTACGCGCGCCAGGTGCCGGCGGAGAACTGGAGGCCGCCGTAGTAGCCGTTGCCGGTGTTGATGTGCCAGTCGCCGCCGCTCTCGCACTGGGCGATACGGTCCCACACCCCGTTGTCGGCGGCGGTCGCGTCGCCGGTGGCGGTCAGCAGCCCCAGCGGGGCCAGCAGCGCGGCTCCGGCCAGGGCGGCCGCTGTCGTACGGCTCCTGCGGGCGCCGTCGGGGCGGGTGGTGCGGCGGATGTTGTCGGCACAGTCGGACATGTGACTCCTTCTCCACGGACCCGGGCTCCCCCGGACGGAGCGCGCCTCGCCGCGCAGGACCACGGCTCATCGCGCCCGCCCCGTCCACCGCGGCCGGTGCGGCGATCCTGCTCTGCCTTGCCGGCCGGCGGACGTACCCGAGCGGTGCGTCTGCACACGGCGGAGGAATCTAGAGAGACCGGACGGCCCGTTTCAACCAAATCGCCTTCGTTCCAGGCCAGTTGGCGGTTACCTCAGGTACCGGCGATTTTCGGCCAGCCCTTTCGTACCTTGATTTCCTGATTTTTCGACCACAGGAACGACCGGCGCGTGACCCACTTCACTCATCCAAGTGCCCGACGTTTACGCGGACTTGACACTGAGTGCCCGGTTCCGCACCGGCGGTGACCTTGTGCGGTGGATGGTTCGATTCCGTTGCTCCGGGGGCGTGACCCCCACCACAGGACGCCCGTTGTCTTCTTCATGAGCCCGGAGCACCGGGGCTCAGCGGCCGGGAGCCACCCGGCCGACCCAGCACCGCATCCCGAGGGAGCCACCGTGCCGCGCATGCTCGACGTCAGTGACGCAGTACGCGCCGAGATCGGCGACGAAGAAGCCGACCGGCTGCTCGCCGGAGAGAACGCCCCGGGCAGTTACGACTGCACGTCCTGCCGCACTCCGGGCGACTCCGAGCAGGAGCGCACCAGCACCGTTCTGTTCGTCGGCGACGAGACCGCCGTCCTCGCCTTCGCCCACGCCGGCTGCCTGCCCTCGCAGGTCGTGCAGGTCACCGAGGAGCAGTTGCAGGGCGCCGTCCGGTCCATCGGCGGCCGCCCGACCGCGGACGGCGGCCCGCAGCGGTCCGTCCCCGAGCAGGCCGTGCTCGGCGTGACCAGCGGACTGGTCCTGATCGAGGGCGAGTTGCACCCCGCGCTCGTCGTCGAGCCGACGGCGCCCATCGTGCGCCCCGGCTCCTTCGGCGCCGGCGACGACTTCCTGCCGCTGCTCATCGAGCAGGGCTTCATGCCGGTGATGGAGCTGGCGTCGGTCCCGCCGGTGCTGCACGGCTGGTCGGTCCTGCTCGCGATGGGCCAGCTCCACGCGGTGCTCCAGCCCGGGATGGGCGGCGGCCAGCCGGTCGCCTGGTGGCAGGCGCACCAGCCGCTGCAGGTGACGGACAGCTGGCGGGCCGCCGCCAACAAGCACCAGCAGGTGCTGATGTTCGCGGCGCCGGTGGGGTCCATCGGACGGCAGCCCAGGGAGGACCTGCTGCGCGACTCCCTCGACCGGGCGGCGGCGAGCGGGAAGCTGGTGGCGGCGGCGCTGCCGCTCGCGGGCACCTGAGATCCGTCCGGCGGCGGGCCGGGAGCACGCCCCGACTCGTACGACCGCATCCCTTTCAGATTCCGGTCGTTTGGACATACGTGCACGCATACGACACCCCTCCTCCCCGCCGGTCCTCCTTCGCCTCCGTTCCGTCCGCCCGGGCGGGGGAGGGTTCGGTCGCGCCATCGGCCACGCCGATCTACGACTCGCTCTACGCGGAGTGGGTCAAGGCCTTCCGCACGCTGCCGGGCGATCGCAGTGGCGAGGAGGAGCTGGGGTTCTGCGCCTTCGGCCACACCCCGCACAGCACCGGCTCGTACCGCGTGACCTCCTACAGCGCCTACAGCGCGGGGGCGTACAGCGCCCGGCAGGGCGGCGGTCAGCAGCAGCCGCAGTGGCAGCGGGTCGGCACGCTGGGGCGGCAGCAGGACACCGGGATGCACCACGTCCCGGCGGGGCTGCCGCCCGCTCCCCGGCGCGGCGCCTGAGGCATGGCAAAGGGCGGCTCCCCGGTTCTCCGGGGCGGCCGCCCTTTCCCATGCCTCAGGGGCCGGTCACTTCTTCTTGCCGCGCTTCTCGCGCACCCGCACGGAGATGTGGAGGGGGGTGCCCTCGAAGCCGAACTCCTCGCGCAGACGGCGCTCGATGAAGCGCCGGTAGCCCGCCTCGATGAAGCCGGAGGCGAAGAGGACGAACCGCGGCGGCTTGGTGCCGGCCTGGGTGCCGAACAGGATGCGCGGCTGCTTGCCGCCCCGGACCGGGTGCGGATGGGCCGACACCAGCTCGCCGAGGAAGGCGTTCAGCCGGCCGGTGGGCACCCGGGTCTCCCAGCCGTCGAGGGCGACCTCGATCGCCGGGACCAGCTTCTCCATGTGCCGGCCGGTCCGGGCCGAGACGTTGACCCGGGGCGCCCAGGCGACCTGGCCCAGTTCGGTCTCGATCTCCCGCTCCAGGTAGTAGCGGCGCTCCTCGTCGAGGGTGTCCCACTTGTTGAAGGCGAGGACGACCGCGCGGCCCGCCTCCACGGCCATGGTGACGATGCGCTGGTCCTGGACCGAGATGTTCTCGGAGGCGTCGATGAGGATGACGGCCACCTCCGCCTTCTCGACGGCGGCCGCGGTGCGCAGCGAGGCGTAGTAGTCGGCGCCCTGCTGGAGGTGGACCCGCTTGCGGATGCCCGCGGTGTCGACGAACTTCCAGGTCACCCCGCCCAGCTCGATCAGTTCGTCGACCGGGTCGCGGGTGGTGCCGGCCAGCTCGTTGACGACGACGCGCTCCTCGCCCGCCACCTTGTTCAGCAGGGAGGACTTGCCGACGTTGGGGCGGCCGATGAGGGCGATGCGGCGCGGGCCGCCGACCGCGGCGCCGAAGGTCTGCTCGGGCGCCTCGGGCAGCGCCTCCAGGACGGCGTCCAGCATGTCGCCGGTGCCGCGTCCGTGCAGCGCGGAGACGGGGTGCGGCTCGCCGAGGCCCAGGGACCAGAGGTAGCTGGCGTCGGCCTCGCCGCTCGGCCCGTCGACCTTGTTCGCGGCCAGCACGACGGGCTTGCCCGCCTTGCGCAGCAGGCGCACGACCGCCTCGTCGGTGTCGGTGGCGCCGACCTTGGCGTCCACGACGAAGACGACCGCGTCGGCGGCCTCGATCGCGTACTCGGCCTGCGCGGCCACGGAGGCGTCGATGCCGAGGACGTCCTGCTCCCAGCCGCCGGTGTCGACCACCTTGAAGCGGCGGCCCGCCCACTCCGCCTCGTAGGTGACGCGGTCGCGGGTGACGCCGGGCTTGTCCTCGACCACGGCCTCGCGGCGGCCGATGATCCGGTTCACCAGGGTCGACTTGCCGACATTGGGACGGCCGACGACGGCGAGCACGGGCAGCGGGCCGTGGCCCGCCGCCTCGATGGCGCCCTCGACGTCCTCGATGTCGAAGCCCTCTTCCGCGGCGAGCTCCATGAACTCCGCGTACTCGGCGTCGCCGAGAGCCCCGTGGTCGTACTCGTGCTCAGCCGAGTCGCCGGGCTGGGTCTGGTCGTTCATGAAGTCCGTACCTCGTCGTTCATCGTGGTGATCGGTGGAGCGGCCCTGGTGGGCTGATCCACTACTCAAGTGTGGCTCAGCGCCCGGTGAGGCGCCTGGCGTTTTCCAGGTGGCCGGTGAGCTGCTTCTGGATGCGCTCGGTCGCCTCGTCCAGCGCCCTGCGCGTGCGCCGCCCCGACCCGTCGCCCGCGTCGAACGGGTCGCCGAAGACGACGTCGACGCGCGAGCGCAGCGGGGGCAGCGCCTTTATCAACCGGCCGGGCCGCTCGGTGCTTCCCAGTACGGCCACGGGCACGATCGGCGCCCCGCTGCGCACCGCGAAGTACGCGAGCCCGGCCCGCAGCGAGGCGAAGTCGCCCTCGCCCCGGGTGCCCTCCGGGAAGATGCCCAGCACTCCCCCGGCCTCCAGCACGCCGAGGGCCCGGGTGATGGCCGTGCGGTCGGCGGAGGCGCGGTCCACCTTGAGCTGGCCGATGCCGGTCAGGAAGAGGTTCAGCGGGCCGACGAACGCCTCCTTCTTGATCAGGAAGTGCGTCGGCCGGGGCGAGACGCCCATGACCATCGGGCCGTCGATGTTGTGCGAGTGGTTCACGGCGAGGATCGCCGGACCGCTCGCGGGCAGCTTCCAGGCGCCGAGCACGCGCGGCCGCCACAGCCCGTACATCAGGCCGACGCCGATGCGCCGCCCGGCCTCGGCGCCCCGCTCCGACGGAAGGCTCACTTCCCGGCTCGCTTCTCCTCGACCAGGGTGACGACGCACTCGATGACCTGGGCGAGGGTGAGCTCGGTGGTGTCCACCTCGACCGCGTCGCCGGCCTTGGCGAGCGGAGAGGTCTTGCGGCTGGAGTCGGCGGCGTCCCGCTTGATCAGGGCCTCGCGGGTGGCCTGCACGTCGGCGTCCTTCAGCTCGCCGCTGCGGCGGGCCGCACGGGCCTCCGGGGAGGCGGTGAGGAAGATCTTCAGGTCGGCGTCCGGCAGCACCGTCGTGCCGATGTCCCGGCCCTCGACCACGATGCCGCGCTCGGCGCCGACGGCAAGCGAGCGCTGCAGCTCGGTGATCCGGGTGCGCACCTCGGGCACCGCGCTGACCGCGCTGACCTTGGAGGTGACCTCCTGGGTGCGGATCGGGGCGGCCACGTCGACGCCGTCGACCGTGATGGTCGGGGCGGACGGGTCGGTGCCGGAGACGATCTCCGGCTTGCCCGCGACGGCGGCGATGGCGGTCGGGTCCTCCAGGTCGATGCCGTTGGTCACCATCCACCAGGTGATGGCGCGGTACTGGGCGCCGGTGTCGAGGTAGCTCAGGCCGAGCTGGGCGGCCACGGCCTTCGACGTGCTCGACTTGCCCGTGCCGGAGGGGCCGTCGATCGCGACGATCACGGGCTTGGCGGTCGGGGCGCCGTTTTCCACGGGGACACCTTCCTGGTGCGGTGCGGGGGCGGGGGGCCGGAGCGCGAGAGCGCCCCGCACAAGGTTACTGGGTTCGGGTGACCCCGGCGGACGCCCGCCCGCCTACTGCCGCAGCGCCCAGCCCCGCTCGCGCAGCGCCGCCGTCAGCACGGGCGCCGCCTTGGGCTCGACCAGGAGCTGCATGAGACCGGCCTGCTGCCCCGTCGCGTGCTCGATCCGGACGTCCTCGATGTTGACCCCGGCCCGTCCGGCGTCCGCGAAGATGCGGGCGAGCTGGCCGGGCTGGTCGTCGATGAGGACGACGACGGTCTCGTACACGCGCGGCGCGCTGCCGTGCTTGCCGGGTACCCGCACCTGGCCCGCGTTGCCGCGGCGCAGCACGTCCTCGATGCCCGAGCCGCCCTCGCGGCGCTTGTCCTCGTCGGAGGACTGCAGGGCGCGCAGGGCCCGGACCGTCTCCTCCAGGTCGGCGGAGACCTCGGCGAGCAGGTCGGCGACCGGACCGGGGTTGGCGGAGAGGATGTCGATCCACATCCCGGGATCGGAGGCGGCGATCCGGGTCACGTCCCGGATGCCCTGCCCGCACAGCCGCACGGCCGCCTCCTCGGCGTGCTCCAGGCGGGCCGCGACCATGCTGGAGACCAGGTGGGGCATGTGGGAGACGAGGGCCACGGCCCGGTCGTGGGCGTCGGCGTCCATGACGACCGGCACGGCCCGGCAGTGCGAGACCAGTTCCAGGGCGAGGTTGAGGACCTCGGTGTCGGTGTCCCGGGTCGGGGTGAGCACCCAGGGGCGGCCCTCGAACAGGTCGCCGGTCGCGGCCAGCGGGCCGGACTTCTCCCGGCCGGACATGGGGTGGGTGCCGATGTAGGCGGACAGGTCGAGGCCGCGCGCCTCCAGTTCGCGGCGCGGGCCCCCCTTGACGCTGGCCACGTCGACGTAGCCGCGCGCGACGCCGCGGACCATGGCGTCCGCGAGGACGCCGGCCACGTGGGCGGGCGGGGCGGCGACGACGGCGAGGTCCACCGGGCCGTCGGGGGCCTCGTCGGTGCCGGCGCCCATCGCGGCCGCCGTACGGGCCTGCGCGGGGTCGTGGTCGGCGAGGTGGACGACGACGCCCCGCTGGGTCAGGGCGAGCGCGGCGGAGGTGCCGATGAGCCCGGTGCCGATGACGAGTGCGGTTCTCACTGGGCGATGTCCTTGCGCAGAGCGGCGGCGGCGCCGAGGTAGACGTGGGCGATCCGGGCGCGGGGCAGGTCCGACTCGATGTGCGCGAGCACCCGGACGACCCGGGGCATGGCGCCCTCGATGTCCAGTTCCTGGGCGCAGATCAGGGGGACGTCGACGATCCCGAGCTTGCGGGCGGCGGCGGCCGGGAAGTCGCTGTGCAGGTCGGGGGTGGCCGTGAACCAGATGCTGATCAGGTCCTCGGCGGTGAGCGCGTTCCGCTCCAGGATCGCGGTGAGCAGCGCTCCGACCTGCTCGTCCATGTGCCCGGCCTCGTCCCGCTCCAGCTGGACGGCCCCCCGGACCGCTCGTACCGCCACGGCGCTGCTCCTTGCTGACATGCGTTTCGTTCCTGGCCCGTCCAGCCTAGTCATGCCCCGAGCGGCCGGGCGCGCGGCGCCCGCCCGCTGAGACGCGGGGCCGACCCGGTGACGGCCGCGGCCCCCGTCCCGCGGCCTCCTTCGGCGGGGGCGCCTTTGGTGGCAAGATGTCACGGATCGCGGCTTTTCTTACTTTCGGTTTCCCCTACTCCCGATGTCCGGAGTGACGACATGACCTACAGCACGACGCGGCGCACGGTTCTCGCGACGGGCGCCGCGGCGCTCGCCACCGGCTGCGGGGGCGGCGGCGGGGGTTCGAAGAGCTCCTCCCCGTCGCCCGGCGGCCAGGAGCTGGCGAGCACGAGCGACATCCCGGAAGGCGGCGGCAGGATCTTCAAGGAGCGGAAGATCGTGGTCACCCAGCCGTCCAAGGGCGACTTCAAGGCCTTCTCGGCGATCTGCACGCACGAGGGCTGCACGGTGAGCAAGGTGGCGGACGGCACCATCGACTGCCCCTGCCACGGCAGCAGGTTCCACATCACCGACGGCTCGGTGGCACACGGCCCGGCGACCCGGCCGCTGCCCGCCGAGACGATCAAGGTGGAGGGAAATTCGATCCACCTGGCGTGAGCGCCCGCGTAGGCTCCGCGGATGCAGCCCGAGGACCTGGTACGCGACCACACGATCTACGCCTGCGTCATGGGTTCGCGGGCGTTCGGTCTGGCCACCGGGGCCAGCGACACCGACCGGCGGGGCGTCTTCCTCGCCCCCGCTCCCCTGTTCTGGCGGTTCGAGAAGCCGCCGGCCCATGTGGAGGGGCCGGGCGAGGAGCGCTTCTCCTGGGAGCTGGAGCGGTTCTGCGAGCTGGCGCTGCGCGGCAATCCGAACGCCCTGGAATGCCTGCACTCCCCGCTGGTGGAGCACGTCGACGACACCGGCCGCGAACTGCTGTCCCTGCGCGGCGCGTTCCTGTCCCGGCGGGTGCACGACACGTTCATCGGCTACGCCCTCGGCCAGCGCAGGAAGCTCGACGCCGACGTCCGCACCACGGGCGCCCCGCGCTGGAAGCACGCCATGCACCTGCTGCGCCTCCTGACGAGCGCCCGGGACCTGCTGCGCACCGGGGAGCTGCGGATCGACGTCGGCGACGAGCGGGAGCCGCTGCTGGCGGTCAAGCGGGGCGAAATCCCCTGGCCGGAGGTCGAGTCCCGCATGGCCCGGCTCGCGGCGCAGACCGAGGAGGCTCTGCGGCGCACCCCGCTGCCGCCCGAACCGGACCGCGCGCGCGTGGCCGGGTTCCTGTTCCGGGCGCGCCGGGACTCGGCCCGCCGGGCGGACGCGTACGAGGAGCCCGAGGGGGCCTAGGCGTCCCAGAGCGCTCCCAGTGCCAGCAGGTCGTCCCGGTACTCGATCCGCCCGGCCCAGTCGGCCGGCCAGGCGTCCGCGCCGAGCCAGGCGCCCGCGAAGGCCCCGGTGAGGCAGGCGATCGAGTCCGAGTCGCCGGAGGAGCAGGCGGCCCGGCGCAGGGCGGTGACGGGCTGGTCGGGGAAGAGCAGGAAGCACAGCAGCCCGGTGGCGAGGGCCTCCTCGGCGATCCAGCCCTCACCGGTGGCCAGGCACGGGTCGGTCTCCGGGGAGACCGTGCGCACGGCCTCCTGGAGGCGGCCGAGCACGTCCAGGCACTCGTCCCAGCCGCGCGCGATGAAGTGCTCGGGACTCGGGTCCTGGGAGCGGGTCCACAGGTCGCCGAGCCAGGTGTGGTCGTAGCGGGTGCGGTTGTCGTAGGCGTAGCTGCGGAGCCGCCCGACGAGTCCGGCCGGGTCGGCGCCGCCGGCGAGCAGGTGCACGGCATGGGCGGTCAGGTCGGAGGCGGCCAGGGCGGTGGGGTGTCCGTGGGTGAGCGCGGACTGCAACTGGGCCGCGCCGGACCGCTGTTCGCCGGTCAGGTCGGGGACGAGGCCGATGGGGGCGACGCGCATGTTGGCGCCGCAGCCCTTGGAGCCGACCCGGCTGGCGTCCTGCCAGGCGCGGCCCTCCTCCTTGAGCAGTTCGCACGCGGTCAGGCAGGTGTTGCCCGGGGCGCGGTCGTTGTCCGGCGACAGGTACCAGTCCACGAACTCCTCGCGCAGCGGCCGCTCCAGCCGGTTCGGTGCGAGGTCCCCGCGCTCCATGGCCGTGCGGAGCCCGCGGCCGACGGCGAGGGTCATCTGGGTGTCGTCGGAGACGCGGGCGCGCTGCGACAGCTCCATCTCCCGCCAGGGCCCGAACATCGAGAGGATGAGCGGCACGGTCTTGAACTCGGTCGGGAAGCCGAGGGCGTCCCCGAGGGCGAGGCCGAGGAGGGAGCCGGTGGCGGCGCGGATGCCGGGACGGGTGGTGGTCATGCGGGGTTTCCTTCCCGGGACGGTCGCAGCAGGGGCGGGTGCAGGGCGGTGGCCGGGCCCGCGCGGTAGAGGGCGGCCGGCTTGCCGCGGCCGCCGGTGAGCCGGGCGGCGCCGGGGACGGGTTCGACGAAACCGGGCGCGGCGAGCACCTTGCGGCGGAAGTTGGGCCGGTCGAGGGCGGTGCCCCACACCGTCTCGTAGACCTGCTGCAGCTCGCCGAGGGTGAACTCGGGCGGGCAGAAGGCGAGGGCGGCGCGGGTGTTCTCCAGCCGGTGGCCGACGCGTTCGTGGGCGTCGGCGAGGATGCGGTCGTGGTCGAAGGCGAGCGGCCCCGCCGAGCCGTACGGCAGCCAGCGGGCCTGGGCCGCGTCGCCGCCGCCGCGGGGCTCGGGCGGTTCGGGCAGCAGCGCGGTGAACGCGACGGAGACGACCCGCATCCGGGGGTCGCGGTCCGGCTCGCTGTAGGTGCGCGTCTGCTCCAGGTCCAGCCCGGAGACGTCGTCCAGGGCGGTCTCCTCGGCGAGTTCGCGCCGGGCGGCCGTCTCCGCGGACTCGTCGGGCAGCAGGAAGCCGCCGGGCAGCGCCCACCGGCCGGCGTACGGCTCCTGCCCGCGCTCGACGAGCAGCACGTGCAGCGCGCCCTCGCGGACGGTCAGGACGGCGAGGTCGACGGTGACGGCGAAAGGCTCGTAGGCGTGCTTGTCGTAGCCCTGCAGCACGGACACCCCCTTTAATAGTCACTCAGACTATAAAAGGGGGTGTCCCGGGGGCACAACCTCTTTAGAGGTCGACCTCCTGCATGAGCATCCCGACCTCGGTGTTGGACAGGCGGCGCAGCCAGCCCGACTTCTGGTCGCCCAGGGTGATCGGGCCGAAGGAGGTGCGCACCAGCTTCTCGACCGGGAAGCCGGCCTCGGCGAGCATGCGGCGCACGATGTGCTTGCGGCCCTCGTGCAGGGTCACCTCGACCAGGTAGTTCTTGCCGGTCTGCTCGACCACCCGGAAGTGGTCGGCGCGCGCGTAGCCGTCCTCGAGCTGGATGCCGTCCTTCAGGCGCTTGCCCAGGTCGCGCGGGATGGGGCCGACGATGGCCGCGAGGTACGTCTTCTTCACGCCGTACTTCGGGTGGGTCAGACGGTGCGCCAGCTCGCCGTGGTTGGTGAGCAGGATGACGCCCTCGGTCTCGGTGTCGAGCCGTCCGACGTGGAAGAGCCGGGTCTCGCGGTTGGTGACGTAGTCACCGAGGCACTGGCGGCCCTCCGGGTCCTCCATGGTGGAGACGACGCCGGCGGGCTTGTTGAGCGAGAAGAACTGGTACGACTGCGTGGCGACGGTCAGGCCGTCGACCTTGACCTCGTCCTTCTCCGGGTCCACCCGGCGGCCCTGCTCCAGCACGATCTCGCCGTTGATCTCGACCCGGGCCTGCTCGATCAGCTCCTCGCAGGCGCGGCGTGAGCCGTAGCCGGCGCGCGCGAGCACCTTCTGCAGCCGCTCGCCCTCCTGCTCGGCGCCGGGGAAGGTCTTGGGCAGCTTGACGTCCTTCTTGCCCGCGTACCGCTCCCGGTTGCGCTCCTCGACCCGCGTCTCGTACTCGCGCGAGCGCGCCGGGGCCGTACGGCCGCCGCGCTGCTGGGACTGCTTCGGGCCGCCCTTGGCGCCGCCGCGCGCGGAGCCGCCGCGCCCGGACTTGGGGCCGTCCTGGGTGGCCCCGGGGCCCACGTCGTAGCGGCGCTCCTCGGGGCGGGGCTTGCGGGGCCGGCCCTGCCCCTGCTTCTGGTCCCTGTCGTTGCCGGCACCGCGGTAGTTACCGCGCCCGCCGCTCTTGCCGCTGCCGCTGCTTCGCATCAAGGTTTCCGTCTTAGTCGTCTGCGTCCTGGCCGCCGGGCGCGTCGGGCGCGTCCGGGTCGAACGACGGGACTCCCTCCTGGGTCTCGGCCTCGATCGCCTCCGCCTCCGGGAGGAAGGGCGCGAGCTCCGGCAGTTCGTCCAGGCCGCGCAGGCCCATCCGCTCCAGGAAGTAGTTCGTCGTCCTGTACAGGATCGCACCTGTTTCGGGTTCCGTGCCCGCCTCCTCGACCAGACCGCGCTGCAGGAGGGTGCGCATGACGCCGTCGCAGTTCACTCCGCGCACGGCGGAGACGCGGCTGCGGCTGACCGGCTGGCGGTAGGCGACGACCGCGAGGGTCTCCAGCGCGGCCTGCGTGAGACGGGCCGTCTGGCCGTCCAGGACCAGCCGCTCCACGGCGGGCGCGTACTCGGCGCGGGTGTAGAAGCGCCAGCCGCCCGCGACGAACCGCAGCTCGAAGCCGCGGCCCTGCACGGTGTAGTCGTCGGCCAGCTCGCGCAGGGCGTCCGCGATCTGGCGCCTGGGCCGCTCGAGGATGCGGGCCAGGTGCTCCTCGGTGGCGGGCTCGTCCACGACCATGAGGACCGCTTCGAGGGCGGGCTTGAGTTCCAGCCCGGCGACGGCGCGCGGGTCCGCGGGGGCGTCGGCGGCCGCGGCGGTCGCCTGCACGCGGTTCGTGGGTGCCTCGGTGAGGTCCGTGGGTGCCTCGGTGGTCTCGCTCACGCCTTCTTCTCCTCCTTGGGCTCCTCGGGCGGCCGGTCGAACTCGTCGGTGACCATCGGTGCCGCGTCCGTGTCCCCGCCGGTCCAGCGCACCAGCAGCTCGCCGAGGGCGGCCTCCTGCTCCAGCGCCACGGCCTTCTCCCGGTACAGCTCCAGCAGCGCCAGGAAGCGGGCCACGACGGTGAGGGTGTCGTCGGTGTCCTCGACCAGCGTCCGGAAGCTGGTCTCGCCCAGTTCCCTGAGCCGCGCCACCACGATGCCCGCCTGCTCCTGCACGCTGACCAGCGGGGCGTGGATGTGGTCGACGTAGACCTGCGGCTTGGCCTTCGGCTGCATCGCCTTGACGGCGAGCTGCGCGAACCCCTCGGGGCCGATGCTGATGACGACCTCGGGCAGCAGCTCGGCGTGCTGGGGTTCGAGGCCGACGGTACGGGGGTGGCGGCGGGCCTCCTCGTCCAGGCGCTCGTTGAAGATGTCGGCGATCCGCTTGTAGGCGCGGTACTGCAGCAGCCGCGCGAACAGCAGGTCCCGGGCCTCCAGCAGCGCGAGGTCGGCCTCGTCCTCGACCTGGGCGGCGGGCAGCAGCCGGGCGGCCTTGAGGTCGAGCAGCGTGGCGGCCACGACGAGGAACTCGGTCGTCTGGTCCAGGTCCCAGTCGGGGCCCATGGCCCGGATGTGGGCCATGAACTCGTCGGTGACCTTGGACAGCGCGACCTCGGTGACGTCCAGCTTGTGCTTGGAGATGAGCTGGAGCAGCAGATCGAACGGCCCCTCGAAGTTGGCCAGCCGGACCTTGAAGACACCGCCGTCGGCCGCCTCACCGGCTCCCGACGCCCCACCCCGCTCCGGCTCCCGGGCTCCGGACTCCATCCCCGCCGACGCCTCGCCCCCGGCCACCGGTTCCGGCTCGGCCGGCGCCTCGGCCCCGGATCCAGCCGCCGAAGCGAGCGCGCTCCATCGGGCCGGTCCGGGCGCGGGCTCGGATCCGGCGAGCGGCTGGGGCCCGCCCGAGGTCACCGTCCCGGCGCCGGGCCGCTCTTCCGCATGAACCGCGGACGGCTCGCTCCCGGCCAGCGGTGTCGACCCGGGCGGCGCGGCAAGCCCGCCCCGGGCAGCAGATCCGGACGCGCCGAGCCCCGGCCCGGCAAGCGATTCCGGCCGGGCGGCGCGTGACACCGCCGGCCCGCCTGCGGCCTCCGCCGCAGCGCCGGGCCGCACTTCCGCGCCGGTTACGGAGGACGGCTTCCCGCCGGCCACCGGTTGCGGCTCGGCCGCTGCCCCGGCTCCGGTTTTCGCCGGCGGAACGAGCCCGCTCCTGGCAGCCGGTCCGGGCGCGCCGGGCTCGGGCCCGGTAAGCGGCTCCGGTCGGGCATCCTCCGCCGTCGCCGGGCCGCCCCCGGACGCCGTCCCGGCACCGGGCCACACCTCGGCTGCGGCTGCCGACGGAGAGGGACCGCCCTGGGGTCCGGGCGCGGCGGGCTCAGGCCGGGTGAGCGGCTCCGGCCGGGCATCGCCCGGCACCGGCGGCTCGGTCGACGTCTCGGCTTCCGTTTTCGCCGGCGGGACGTCGGGGCTCTCGGCCGGGGGGTTCGGCGCGGACGCGCCGGATTCGGTCGCGCCCGGGGCCTGCGGCTCGGCCGGGTGGTGCTCGTCGGCGGCCGGCGGTTCCGGGGCGGGCTCAGGTGACGCCTTGTGCGGGGGCATGGGGGCTGCGCCCGGTCCGCGGCCCAGCGCACGTCTGCGGCCGGCACCGGGGCCGGAGGCGGGGGCGTCGTTCGGGGTCATGGCCGTCGCAGGCTATCGCCTGACGCCCGCCCGGCCGACTACCGACCCCGCAGCCGCCGCACCAGGATGCTCGCGTCCCCTCGGGACTCCAGGTCCGCCAGGACCACGGCGACCGCCTCGCGGACGATGCGGCCGCGGTCCACGGCGAGGCCGTGCTCGCCCCGCAGGACCAGTCGCGCGTGCTCGAGGTCCATCAGTTCCTCGGCGGAGACGTACACCGTGATCTTCTCGTCGTGCCGTTCGCGCCCGCTGGGCCGCCGGTTCGCCGCCCGCCCGCGCTTGCGCGGCTGCGCGGCCGCGGCGTCCGCGGCGCCCTCCGGTGGCGCCGGGCGCCGGGACGGCCGGGTGCGCGACTCGCCGGTCCCGGCCGGTTCCGCGTCCGCCGCGGCGTGCTCCGCGCCCTCTCCGTCACCGCCCTGGACGGGCACCGAGGCCGGCGCGTCCTCGGCGGCCGTGTCGTCGCTCTCCCCCGCGGGAGCCGGCACCCGGGCCTCGCCGTTGGCCCCGCGCCGGGGCGTGGACGGCTGGAGCGCCATCCCCCCCGTCGTACGGAACAGTTCGTCGGCCCCGGGCAGACTCACTCGGCGTGACACCGGGCGAGCACCTCCCTGGCGAGCTGGCGGTAGGCGGCGGCGCCGACGGAGTTGGAGGCGTACGTGGTGATCGGCTCACCGGCGACCGTGGTCTCCGGGAAGCGGACCGTGCGGCCGATGACCGTGTGGTAGACGTGGTCGTCGAACGCCTCGACCACGCGCGCGAGCACCTCACGGCTGTGCACCGTGCGCGAGTCGTACATCGTGGCGAGGATGCCGTCGAGCTCCAGGTCGGGGTTGAGCCGCTCCTGGACCTTCTCGATGGTCTCGGTCAGCAGGGCCACGCCGCGCAGCGCGAAGAACTCGCACTCCAGCGGAACGATCACCTTGTGGGCGGCCGTCAGCGCGTTGACCGTGAGCAGGCCGAGCGAGGGCTGGCAGTCGATCACGATGTAGTCGTAGTCGTCCATCAACGGCTTGAGCGCCCGCTGCAGGGTCGACTCGCGCGCGACCTCGGAGACGAGCTGGACCTCCGCGGCCGACAGGTCGATGTTGGAGGGCAGCAGGTCCATGTTGGGGACCGCCGTCTTCAGCAGGACCTCGTCCGCCGACATGCCCCGCTCCATGAGCAGGTTGTAGACGGTGAGGTCGAGCTCCATGGGGTTGACGCCGAGACCCACCGACAGCGCGCCCTGCGGGTCGAAGTCCACGAGCAGCACGCGCCGGCCGTACTCCGCGAGCGCGGCACCCAGGTTGATGGTCGACGTGGTCTTGCCGACGCCGCCCTTCTGGTTGCACATCGCGATGATCTTCGCGGGGCCGTGGTCGGTCAGCGGGCCGGGGATCGGGAAGTACGGCAGCGGGCGTCCGGTCGGACCGATGCGCTCACGGCGCTGGCGGGCCGCGTCGGGCGCGAGCGTGGCGGCGTACTCGGGATCGGGCTCGTACTCGGCGTCGGGGTCGTAGAAGTGCCCCTCGGGCAGTTCGTCGTAGTCGGCGAGTTGGTTGTGGGGCGCGCCACTTCCGTCGCCGGCCATGGCGTTCACGTGATGGCCATCCATGCTGTGGTGTGCTGTCCGGACCGCCTGCGGACCCGGAGTCTGGTGGGCTGCGAAGGTGCGCACAGCGACGGAGCCGACAGCCTCGGATCCCGCGGAACCGGCCTGGCCCCGTACCGGCATTCCTGGTTGACCACCCCCGGGAGTAAATGTCGACTCATTCACAAGTCGTCTTACCTCCTTGGTGACCAGGAAACTTCTAGACAAGGTCAGCGTGGCACCATGCCGACGGTTGGCGACTCTATGGCGTGTCGGCGGTCCGCAGCAACACAATCCGCCGGACCCGGCAGGATGTGTCGGCAATGAAACATCCCTCTGTCAAGGGCGTACGGGCGTCGCACAGCAGGTTTCACCGGTGTGCGAATCGGTCGAAGGGTTACGTTCGAGGCGAGTTGACCGCAAGCGGCAAAGTGACCATACACACATCCGGCCGGACCTTGTCGGGCAAGGTCCGGCCGGGCGTTCGGTGTTGACGACGTGTGTTGACGAATCGCCTTTCACCGGTTGGCGACTTGGCGACACGCCAGGTCGCGAGGGTCAGCCGAGCAGGGACTCCAGCTCCACGTGCTCCAGGCCGAGGGCGTCCGCGACCTCCTTGTAGACGACCTTGCCGTCATGGGTGTTGAGGCCCTTGGCGAGCGCGGCGTCGCGGCGCAGCGCCTCGACCCAGCCGTTGTTGGCGAGGGAGACGATGTACGGCAGCGTGGCGTTGGTGAGGGCGTTGGTGGAGGTGTTCGGCACCGCGCCCGGCATGTTGGCGACGCAGTAGAAGACCGAGTTGTGGACGCGGAAGGTCGGCTCGGCGTGCGTCGTGGGACGGGAGTCCTCGAAGCAGCCGCCCTGGTCGATCGCGATGTCGACAAGGACACTTCCGGGCTTCATGCGCGACACCAGCTCGTTGGTGACGAGCTTCGGGGCCTTGGCGCCCGGGATGAGCACCGCGCCGATGACGAGGTCGGCGTCGAGGACGGCCTTCTCCAGCTCGAAGGAGTTGGACATGATGGCCTTGACCTTGGTGCCGAAGACCTTGTCGGCCTCGCGCAGCTTGTTGATGTCGCGGTCGAGCAGGGTCACGTCGAAGCCCATGCCGACGGCGACCTGGGTGGCGTTCCAGCCGGAGACGCCACCGCCGATGACGACGGCCTTGGCCGGGGTCACGCCCGGCACGCCGCCCGGCAGCACGCCGCGGCCGCCGGCCGGGCGCATCAGGTGGTAGGCGCCGACCTGCGGGGCCAGCCGGCCCGCGACCTCGGACATCGGGGCGAGCAGGGGCAGCGCGCGGTTCGGCAGCTCGACGGTCTCGTAGGCGATGGCCGTGGTGCCGGACTCGAGGAGCGCGTCCGTGCACTCCTTGGAGGCGGCCAGGTGCAGGTAGGTGAAGAGGATCTGGTCCTTGCGGAGGCGGTGGTACTCCTCGGCGATCGGCTCCTTGACCTTCAGCAGCAGGTCGGCGGCGGCCCACACCTCGTCGGCGGTGGCGAGGATCCCGGCACCGGCGGCGACGTACTCCTCGTCCGTGATCGAGGAGCCGAGCCCGGCGCCCCGCTCGACGACGACCTGGTGGCCGTTGCGCACCAGCTCGTGCACACCGGCGGGGGTGATGGCCACCCGGAACTCGTTGTTCTTGACCTCGCGGGGGATGCCGACCTTCACGTCGATCACGGTCCTTGGCTCAGAGGGTATGGGGGTGCATTACAAGACGTACCCAGACATGCAGGGGCATACCGGGAGACACCGCAGGAGAACGAGCGGCAGAGCCAGTTTAATGAAGGCGTTCCGCCTGTCTAGCCTTTCATTGCATCAATCTTCGTGAGCGGCAGTACGGATTTCGCAGGCGTCATCGCCGTAATCCGGCAGGACGTCGTCCTCCTGCCCCTCGTTACCCAGCATGCGCTCGGCCGCGGCCCGGTGCAGTTGGGCGGCGGCGGGGTCGCCGAGCCGGTCCAGGGTGTCGGCCAGCCTGAGCTGCAGTGCGGCCTGCAGCCGGGCGTCCTGGGCACGCCGTGCCCAGTCCACCGCCTCCCGGCAGGTGAGCAGCGACTCCTCGGGCCGCCCCGCGTACTCCTGCACCCGGGCCACCTCGCTCAACGCCCGTGCGTGGGCGGCCACATCGCCTTCTTTGCGGTACCCGGCGGCGGCCGCGCGCCAGTTCCTGAGCGCCTCGCCGTAGCGGCCCGCGTAGGTGTGCGCGGTGCCCGTGCGGCCGTAGAGCCGGGCGGCCTCCGCGCGCTCGCCGCGGGCCAGCCGCTCGGCCAGCGCCCGGCCGAACCAGTCCGCGGCCCGGTCGTAGTCCCCCAGCTCCTGGTGGGCGCCGCCTACGGATTCCATCGCGCGGCCGGTCGCGTACGGGTCGTTCGCCTCACGTCCGGCGTCCAGCGCGGCCCGGTAGCGCGCCAGGGCGTCCCGGGTGCGGCCGGTCTGCGCGTCCACGTCGCCGAGGTTCAGCAGGGCGGCGGCCCGCTCCCGGTGCAGTCCGCGCCGCTCGGCGACGTCGAGGACGAGGCCGTGGACCTCGTACAGGTCGGGTGCGGCGGCCTGCGCGCCGAAGTGCGCGGCCATGGCCCTGACCAGCTGGGACATCAGCCGGCGGGCGAGGGTGTCCAGCTCGCCGTCGGCGACGGCCACGCGGGTGGCGGCCAGCAGGGCCGGCCTGCGCACGCGCAGCCATTCGGCGGCGGCGCGGGGCGTGGGGAAGCGGAGCGCCGGGGGCAGGTCCCGCAGCTTCTCCCGGGCCTGCGGGCTGTCCGTCTCGGTGATCACCCGGCAGGACTGCAGCAGCCGGACGTTGCGCTCCAGCATCCGGGCCCGCGCGAGCTGGAGCTCTCCCGGGCGTTCCTGGCTCTCGGCGCGGGCGCGCAGCAGCGGGTGCAGACAGCCGGGGACGGCGTACTCGGGCAGCGGGGAGTCCACCGGGCGCAGCAGACCGAGCGCGGCGAACTCCGCCAGCGCGGCGCCCGCGGTGTCCACCGAGCACCCGGCCAGCGCGGAGGCGGTGTGCGGGTCGACCAGGCCGGCCGGGGCCAGGCACAGCAGGCGCAGTATCCGGGCGGCCTGGCCGGGGAGCTGGTCGTGGACGAGCCGGAAGACGCGGGCCAGCGGCGTGCCCTCCGCGGCGTCGTCGGCGTCGGTGTGCAGCCGTTTGGCGAGGTCGGAGACGGCCGCCTGGGGCCGGGAGGCGAGCCAGCCGCCGGCGAGGGTCAGCGCGGCCGGCTGGCCCTGGCAGGCCTCGGCGAGGCTCTCGGCGGAGCGCGGGTCGACGGTGATGCGGACCGAGCCGGTCCAGCGGGTGAGGAGTTCCACCGCGGACTTGGTGTCGAGGCCGCCCAGGGTGCAGGGCCGGACGTCGGCGATGCCGGTGAGCGGGCCGCCCGCGACGGCGACGACCAGGCAGTCGGGGGCGTCCGGCAGCAGCGCGTCGACCTGCTCGGCGCCGGCCGCGTCGTCCAGCAGGAGCAGCGCCCGCTTGCCGGCGAGGGCGGTGCGCAGCGCCTCCGTCAGCTCGTCCTCGGCGGCCCCGGCGGGAGCCGGCACGTCGAGCGCGGCGAGCAGTTCACGGGCCGTGCGCGCGACCGGTACGGGGGCGCCGCCGGGCTCGCTGAGCCGGGCCCGCAGCACTCCGTCGGGGTAACGCTCGGCAACCTGCCGGGCGAGTTCCACGGCCAGGGCGGTCCGGCCGGAGCCGGGGCGTCCGGCGATGAGGAGCACACGCGCGCGAGGCGCCTTGCGGCCGGAGAGGGTGTCCAGGCCCGCCCGCTCGATGTCGGCGCGCAGTCCCTTCAACTCCCGCGTGCGGCCCAGGAAATGGTCCTCCGCGGGCGGATGCGCGGGCAGCCGCGCGCCGTCTGTGTCCACCGCCTGATCCGTCACGGGCCACACTCCCGTCCCACCGCACGCGCAAGCCCGCCGGGTCCTCCCGGAACAGGCATTTCCAGAGCCTAGTTCACGCTCTGCGACGTTCCGGTAGGAGCGCGGCGGGCACATCCCCCGATCGGATCAGGCGATCGTCACACCAATGCGCGGACGGGTGGGCGCGTGCTCCGGACGGCGGGTCCGGAGCGGCCCCGGCGGGGCCGCCGGGGCCCTTGCCGGGACTCGGGGCTCAGGACGACTCGGGGCTCAGGACGCGAAGGGACGCGCGGGCCAGGGCGCGTCGGCGGGGCGCAGGTCGTCCAGACCGTCCCCGCCGCGGGCGGCGACCAGCGAGAGGACGCCCACCACGAGGCAGTTGTTGTGCACGTCGCCGGCGAGCACCCGCCGCACCAGCTCGTCGACCGGCACGCGCGCGTACTCCATGTCGGTCTCCTCGTGCTCCGCCTCGAACCGCTCGCCCTCGGCCTCCGAGAGATCGCGCGCGAGGAAGATCCGCACCGCCTCGTCGCAGCCGCCGGGGGTCGTGTACACGTCGGTCAGCACCCGCCAGTCCTCGGCCTTGACATGCGCCTCCTCGTACAGCTCGCGCTGGGCGGCGTGCAGCGGGTTCTCGCCGGGCACGTCGAGCAGGCCGGCCGGGATCTCCCAGAGCTTGTGCCGCACCGGGTGCCGGTACTGGTTGATGAGCAGCACCCGGTCCTCCTCGTCCAGGGCGAGGACGGCGACCGAGCCGGGGTGCACCTGGTAGTCGCGGCGGACCACCGAGCCGTCGGGCATGACCACGTCGTCCGTGCGCACGGAGGTCTTGTTGCCCGTGAAGGGGGTCTCCGTCGCCCGGATCTCCCACTCCGCGGGGGTGTCCTTGATCGTCATGCCCTGTCCTTCCACACGTGCGCGAGCGGCCGGGGCGCGGTCCGTTTGAATGGACGCGCCCCGGCCACCGTACAACTGTCGTGTTACTTGGAGATCTTCCGCTCGACCGAGGCCTTCACCAGCCCGGCGAAGAGCGGGTGCGGACGGGTCGGGCGCGAGCGCAGCTCGGGGTGCGCCTGCGTGGCGACCAGGTAGGGGTGCACGTCGCGCGGGTACTCCACGTACTCCACGAGCTTGCCGTCCGGCGAGGTGCCCGAGAAGAGGATGCCGGCCTTCTTCTCCAGCTCCGCACGGTAGGCGTTGTTCACCTCGTAGCGGTGGCGGTGCCGCTCCTCGACGTACTCCTTGTCGTCGTACACCTCGCGGACGATCGAGCCCTCGGCCAGCTTCGCCGGGTACATGCCGAGCCGCATGGTGCCGCCCATGTCGCCCTCACCGGCGACGATGTCCATCTGCTCGGCCATCGTGGAGATGACCGGGTGCGCGGTGGCCGGGTCGAACTCGGTGGAGTTGGCGTCCGGGATGTCGGCGAGGCTGCGCGCGGCCTCGATCACGATGCACTGCAGGCCCAGGCAGAGGCCGAGCAGCGGGATCCGGTTCTCGCGGGCGTAGCGGATCGCGCCGACCTTGCCGAGCACACCGCGGTCGCCGAAGCCGCCCGGGATGCAGATGCCGTCGACGTCGCCGAGCTGCGCCTTGGCGCCGGCCGGGGTCTTGCAGTCGTCGGAGGTGACCCACTTGATCTTGACCCGGGCCTTGTTGGCGAACCCGCCGGCGCGCAGCGCCTCGGTGACCGACAGGTAGGCGTCGGGAAGGTCGATGTACTTGCCGACCAGGGCGAGGGTGATCTCGTGGTCGGGGTTGTGGACGCGGTCCAGCAGGTCGTCCCAGGTCGTCCAGTCGACGTCCCGGAAGGGCAGGTCGAGCTTGCGCACCACGTAGGCGTCCAGGCCCTCGGAGTGCACGACCTTCGGGATGTCGTAGATCGAGCGGGCGTCCGGGCAGGCCACGACGGCGGCCTCGTCGACGTCGCACATCAGCGAGATCTTGCGCTTGATGGCGGTCGGCACCTCGCGGTCGCAGCGCAGCACGATGGCGTCCGGCTGGATACCGATGTTGCGCAGGGCGGCCACGGAGTGCTGGGTCGGCTTGGTCTTCAGCTCGCCGGAGGGGCCGATGTACGGCAGCAGCGAGATGTGGACCACGAAGACGTTGTCCCGGCCGACCTCGTGGCGGACCTGGCGGACGGTCTCCAGGAACGGCAGCGACTCGATGTCGCCGACCGTGCCGCCGACCTCGGTGATCACCACGTCGACCTCGTCCGTCGCCATGCGGCGGATGCGGTGCTTGATCTCGTTGGTGATGTGCGGGATGACCTGCACGGTGTCGCCCAGGTACTCGCCGCGCCGCTCCTTGGCGATCACCGTCGAGTAGACCTGACCGGTGGTGACGTTCGCGGAGCCGTCCAGGTCGCGGTCGAGGAAGCGCTCGTAGTGGCCGATGTCCAGGTCGGTCTCGGCGCCGTCGTGGGTGACGAACACCTCACCGTGCTGGAAGGGGTTCATCGTGCCCGGGTCGACGTTGAGGTACGGGTCGAGCTTCTGCATCACGACGCGCAGGCCGCGGGCCTTGAGCAGCATGCCCAGGCTGGAGGCGGTGAGGCCCTTGCCGAGCGAGGAGGCGACACCCCCGGTGACGAAGATGTGCTTGGTCGTCGTGGATTTGGGCGTCATGGCCAAGAGGGGGCTCCCGTGGTCGCTGTCTGTCGGGCGGTACGGCCGCCGGTCCGGAGGTCTCCGGGGGTCGCCGTCGCTGCGGTTCGGGGGTTCGTCTCCCACCGGTCCACGGGCTACCAGCGTAACAGCGCCCGGACGAGATGGCTCCCGGCCACGCTCCGCGCCCGGGCCCGCACGCAGCGGTTCCGTCCGCGGGTGGCTTTCGGCACACCCGTTTACACGGGCGCTCGTTCGTCACATGCTCATCACCCGCTGCTCACTCGTTCGGCTCACACGGGTTGCCGGGAGCGGCACGCAGATCATCTGCGTGCGTCGTATCCTGCTCGGACACTCATCTGCCGGGCCCGTCCGGAACGACGGCACACCCCCGCCCACAGCACCCGGAACAACGAGAGCGCGGCAGTTCGTTGAGCAAAGACTGTCGTTTTGCCCCAGGGCTCGGCGGGCTGCTTTGCTTCACCGCTCAACGACGCACAACAACGACCCCTTGACCGCACTAGCGACAGCCCCCTGCGCGGGGGTGACGTGGCCGTTCGACTGGAGTTGCACGTGGCCGGGCGCATCGAAGACTACGCACTCATCGGAGACATGCAGACCGCTGCCCTGGTCTGCCGGGACGGCACAGTCGACTGGCTGTGCCTGCCCCGCTTCGACTCGCATGCCATCTTCGCCGGCCTGCTGGGCACCGAGGAGCACGGCTTCTGGCGGCTCGGCCCGGCGCACGCGGCCGACTCGCAGCCGCCCACGGCCGCCCGGCGCAGCTACCGGGGCGACTCGCTGATCCTGGAGTCCGAGTGGGACACCCCGCGCGGCACCGTGCGCGTGACCGATTTCATGCCCCCGCGTGACGGCGCCCCGCAGCTCATCCGGATCGTGGAGGGCGTCACCGGCCGGGTGCCGATGCGCTCGGCCCTGAGGATGCGGTTCTCCTACGGCCGGGTCGTGCCCTGGGTGCACAAGCACGAGGGCCGCACGGTGGCGGTCGCCGGACCCGACTCCGTGTGGTTCGACACGGAGGCCGAGACCTACGGCAAGGCGCTGACGACCTACGCCGACTTCACCGTGGCCCCGGGCGACCGGATCGCCTTCACCATCTCCTGGGAGCCCTCGCACAAGGAGCCGCCGGCGCTGCCGGAACCGGAGCAGTCGCTGGAGGCGACGGAGACCTTCTGGCGCGAGTGGGTCGAGCACTGTACGTACCACGGTCCGTACCGCGAGGCGGTGATCCGCTCGCTGATCACCCTGAAGGCGCTGACCTACGCCCCCACCGGCGGCATCGTCGCCGCCCCCACCACCTCCCTGCCCGAGGACATCGGCGGCGTCCGCAACTGGGACTACCGCTACACCTGGCTGCGCGACGCGGCGATCACCCTGTCCTCGCTGCTGCGCACCGGCTACCGCGAGGAGGCCCGCGCCTGGCGCGAGTGGCTGCTGCGCGCGGTCGCCGGCGACCCCGAGAACCTGCAGATCATGTACGGCATCGCGGGCGAGCGCGAGCTGGGCGAGGCCGAGCTGGACTGGCTGCCCGGCTACGAGCACTCCGCCCCGGTCCGGGTCGGCAACGGCGCCGCGCACCAGCTCCAGCTCGACGTGTACGGCGAGGTCACCGAGGCCCTGCACCTGGCCCACATGACCGGTCTGGCCCGCAACGACTACGCCTCCCTGCTCCAGCTCAAGCTGATCCGCTACCTGGAGGACCACTGGCAGGAGCCGGACGAGGGCATCTGGGAGGTGCGCGGCCCGCGCCGGCACTTCGTGCACTCCAAGGTGATGGCCTGGGTCGCGGTGGACCGCACGATCAAGCTGATCGAGTCCGGTGACGCGGACGGCCCGCTGGAGCGCTGGAAGGAACTGCGCGACGACATCCACCGGGACGTGTGCGAGAAGGGCTACGACAAGGAGCGCAACACCTTCACGCAGTCCTACGGCTCCCAGGAGCTGGACGCCTCGCTGCTGCTGATCCCGCAGATGGGCTTCCTGCCGCCGGACGACAAGCGGGTGATCGGCACCATCGAGGCGATCCAGCGCGAGCTGTCCACCTCGGACGGGTTCATCCTGCGCTACCCCACCGAGGGCAAGGACGAGGGCGTCGACGGCCTCCCCGGCGACGAGGGTGCCTTCCTCGCCTGCTCGTTCTGGATGGCGGACGACCTGGCGATGATCGGCCGGGTGGACGAGGCCCGGAAGCTGTTCGAGAGGCTGCTCGCGCTCCGCAACGACCTCGGGCTGCTCGCCGAGGAGTGGGACCCCCGGCTGCAGCGCCAGGTCGGCAACTTCCCGCAGGCGTTCAGCCATGTGCCGCTGATCGACACCGCACTGCGGCTCACGGCCTCGGGGGCGTACGGCGGCTGAGCGCGACCGGGCGAGCGGGCCCGCCTAGGCTGGGAAGCGGACCATTGCCCCCGAGCGGAAGGGGGCGGCCATGGCTTCCCCTTCGAAGGCCGGCGCGGCCCTCGCCGCGCTGCGCGAAGATCTGGCCGGCGACGTGTTCGCCCCCTCGGACCCGGGCTACGACGAGGCCCGCGCCGTCTTCAACGCGATGATCGACCGGCGGCCGGCCGTGATCGCGCAGTGCGCGGGCCCGGCCGACGTGGTCCGCGCCGTACGGTTCGCCCGGGACCTGGACCTGCCGGTCGCGGTGCGCGGCGGCGGGCACAGCGTGTCCGGCACCGCGCTGGGCGACGGCGCCGTGGTGGTGGACCTGCGCCGGATGCACCAGGTGACCGTGGACCCGGCGGCGCAGACGGTCCGGGTGGAGGGCGGCGCCACGATGAGCCATCTGGACCGGGCCACCCAGCCGCACGGCCTCGCCACCACCGGCGGCCGGGCCTCGACCACCGGCGTCGGCGGTTTCGTCCTGGGCGGCGGCACCGGCTGGCTGGACCGCACCTTCGGCTACGCCGCCGACAACCTGCTCGGCGTGGAACTGGTGACGGCGGACGCCGAGCGGGTGCGCGCCGGCGCCGACGAGAACCCGGAGCTGTTCTGGGCCCTGCACGGCGGCGGCGGCAACTTCGGCGTCGCCACCTCGCTCACCCTGCGGCTGCACGAACTGCCCGAGTTCTCCATCGCGTTGCTGCTCTACCTGCCCCAACTGGGCCGGGACGTCGTCCGCATCTTCCGCGAGATCGTCACCACCGGTCCCGACGAGGTGAGCGGCGCCGTGCTCTATCTGACCGGCCCGCCCGAGGAGTTCGTACCCGAGGAGCTGGTGGGCAAGCTGGTGTGCGCCGCGCTGCTGACCTACGCCGGCGGCGAGGAGGACCTGCGCAAGCTGGCCGAGCCCCTGCTGGCGCTCCCCCACGAGGCGGAGATCGCCGGCGCGATGCCGTACGCCGACGTCCAGTGCATGCTGGACGACCCGCCCGGGCAGCGGAACTACTGGTCGGCGGAGTACGTGACCGGTATGCCGGACGAACTGGTGGACGTCTACTGCGCCCGCGCGGAGAGCATGCCGGTGCCGACCAGCACCCAGCACCTGCTGTTCCCGCAGGGCGGCGCGATCGCCGCCGGCCCGCACGAGTACCCGGTGCCCTACCGGGACGCGCCGTGGGCGGTGCACCCCTTCGCCATCTGGCAGGACCCGGCCGACGACGAGCGGGCGGTCGCCTGGGTGCGCGAGGTCCGGGCCGACGTCAGGCCGTGGAGCACCGGCGCCGTCTACCTGAACTTCATCGGGGACGAGGGCCGGGACCGGGTCAGGGCGGGACTGGGCGAGGGGAACCTGCTGCGGCTGGAGAAGGTGAAGCGGGCCTACGACCCCGACAACGTGTTCCGCTTCAACCACAACATCCTCCCGGTGTAGCGGGGACACGCGCTGTCGTCCGGGCGTTTGCGCAGGTAGCGTCCGCTGCATGGACAGCGGTACGGAGAGCAGACTCGCCACTCAGGGCGCCGGGATCACCGTTCAGCGGGCGCTGGAGCTGCCGGGGCTGCGCAGCGGGCTGCCGGAGATCCTGGCGGGCGGCGACCGGCTGGGGCGGACCGTGCGCTGGGTGCACGCGGGCGAGGTGCCGAACATCGCCTCGCTGCTCAAGGGCGGCGAGCTGCTGCTCACCACCGGCTACGGGCTGGGGACCCGGCCGGCCGAGCAGCGGGCTTTCGTGCGCACCCTCGCCGAACGGGGGATCGCCGCGCTGGTGGTGGAGCTGGGGCCGCGGTTCACCCGGCTGCCCGCGGCGCTGGTGGACACCGCGCGCGCCGCCGGGCTGCCGCTGGTCCAGCTCCACCGCGAGGTGCCCTTCGTGGCGGTCACCGAGGAGATCCACACGGAGATCGTCAACGGGCACTACGCGCTGCTGCAGCGCGCCGAGGAGGTGCACCGGCGGTGCACGGAGGCCCTGCTCGGCGGTGGCGGGGTGCCTCAAGTGCTCGGCATCCTGGCCGACTTCTGCGCCAACCCGGTGTTCCTGGAGACCGCGGACGGCCGGCTGCTGTACGCCGCCGGGTCGGGGCCGGAGGGCGCCGACCCGCTGCAGGTGTGGGAGGGGCTGCGCGGCCCGCACAAGGACGCGCCGCCGCCCGCGGGTTCGGTGCTCGTGGACGTCCCCGGCGGAGGTCCCGGTGCGGGCGCGGGTGCGGTGCGGGCCCGGCTGGTGCTGCTGCCGGTCCGCTCGCCGCTGGCCCCGGTGCACCGGATGGCCGCGGAGCGGGCGGCGGGCATCCTGGCCGTGGTGCTGATGCAGGCCCGCCAGGAGGAGGAGCTGGCAGCGCGCGGCCGGGGCGACTTCCTCACCGACCTGGCGGAGGGCCGGATCACGGCGGAGGACGCCCCGGCGCAGGCCCGCGTCCTCGGGTTCAAGCCGGGCGGCAGCCCGCTGCTGCCGGTGGTGATGCGGGTCGGGGACTCCCTGTCCCCGTCCGGGGGCTGGGCGGTGCTGGCGCGCGCGGTCTCCGAGGAGCTGGCCTCGGTGGGGGTTCCGGTGCTGCTGGGCGTCCGGCCGGTCGAGGGGCGGGTGCTGGTGCTGCTCGGGCTGCGCGCGGAGTCGGAGCGGCCGGCGGTCGCGGACCGGGTCGCGGCGGCGCTGCGGGCGGGCGTGGAGCGGGCCGGGATGCGGCGGCCGGGCGCCGCCCCGCCGGTCGTGGTCGTCGGGGTGGCCGGCGGCTGGGCGGCCGCGTCCGCCGGGCTCCGGCACGCGGCGGAGACGGCGACGGCGGCGCAGGGTCTGACCGACCGGCCCTGGTACGACGCCCGCCGCCTCGACATCGACCTGCTGCTGTGGCGGCTGCGCGACCATCCGGACCTGGCGGCGTTCGTGGACCGCGCGATCGGTCCGCTGCGCGACCACGACCACCGCTCCAAGCCGCCGCTGCTGCCCACCCTGGAGACCTATCTCGCACACGCGGGCCGCAAGGCGGAGACCGCCCGCGAACTGCACCTGAACCGGCAGACCCTCTACAACCGCCTCGCCCGCATCGGCGAGTTGCTGGGCACCGACCTCGACGACCCGCAGACGGTGCTGGCCCTGAGCCTGGCGCTGCGCGCCCGCCGGCACACGCCCTAGGAGGGGTCGCGGAGGCCCCGTCGCGAGAGCCCTTTCGGGACAGGCCCCTAGGGAAGCGGCCTGGGCTGGGTGAGTTCGTCGTAGACGCTCAGCACCTGGGCGACCGTCTCGTCCTCGGTCGGCCAGGTCGCGGCCTGCCGCGGACCCCGCTCGCGCAGCAGTTCACGGCGTCCGGCGTCGGCGAGGAGACCGCTGACGGCGGCCGCGAGGGCCTCGGCGTCGCCGTACGGAACGAGCTCGGCGGCCTCGCCCACCAGGTCCGGGATGCCGCCGACGCGGGTCGCGACGAGCGGCACGCCCGCCTGCAGCGCCTCCTGGGCGAGCACGGACCGGGACTCCCACCTGCTGGTCAGCAGCGCCAGGTCGGCGGCCGTGAGCAGCTCGGGCACGTCGTCGCGGCGCCCGAGGAGCCGTACCGGCAGCTCCTCGTCCTCGATCCGCCGCTGGAGTTCGGGCCGCAGCGGCCCCTCCCCCGCGACGACGACCAGCGGCACGGGATCGAGGCCGCGCCAGGCGCGGGCCGCGTCCAGCAGGACGTCGTAGCCGCGCTGCCGGTCGAGGGAGCCGACGGCGATGAGCAGAGGGCGTCCGGTGGCGCCGAGTTCGGCGCGGAGTTTGGGCCGCCCCTGGTCGGTGTCGTCGTCGTCGGCGCGACGGCGCCGGCCGGGCAGGGCCACGGCCGCCAGCCGGGCGTCCCGCGCCCCGGTGCGGCGGGCCCGGTCCACCAGGTCGGAGGTGGTGCCGAGCACCACGGCCGCGGTGCGCATCACGCGCCGCTCCAGCAGCCGCAGCAGATGCGCCCGCGCGCCCTCCGCGCGAGCCCGGTTGTGCCAGGTGACCACCAACGGGGTGGTGCGCCCGCTGAGCGCGAGCACGGCGCGGAAGGAGGCGTGCAGACCGTGGGCGTGCACCAGGTCGGCGCCGGCGCACGCGGCCCGGAGCGCGGCCACGGAGGCCGGGTCGCTGCTGCGCGGCACGTGCACGTGGTCGGCGCCGGTCCCGGTGAAGTCGTACGCGTGGTCGGCCTCGGAGGGGGCGCACACGGTGACCCGCACGCCCCGGGCGACGAGCCCCTCGGCCAGGGAGCGTACGTGCGCGCTGCTGCCGGCGTTGCCCCCGCCCAGCACCTGCACGGTGCGCAGCGGCGACTGGCCGTGCGGTGCGTTGCTGCTCACGGGGCTCACGGGGCCGGGGGCTCCTGATTCGGGGCGGGCGTCACGAGAAACGTACCGAAGGTAGCGGGCCGGGAGGACCGAAAGGGCGTACCGCGCGCCTCCCGCACCGACCGCCTCTCCGTCAAGCATGCCAGTACGTACGGCCGTTCCGGCAAAACCCGAGGAGGCGCACAGCACGGCGACCCGGAGCACCGCACCGGAGCACGTTCACCCACACGGGTGAGCGGAGGCCGGTCTCCCGCCGCTGCCCGAACAGGAGCCCTAGAGGTCGGCGCGGGCCGTCGCCAGGAGTTCCTCCGCGTGGGCGCGGGCCGTTTCCGAGTCCTCCTGGCCGGCCAGCATGCGGGAGAGCTCGCGGACCCGCTCCTCGCCCTCGAGGACCTTGACGCCGGAGCGGGTCACCGTGCCGTCGTTGGTCTTCTCGACCAGGAGCTGGCGGTCGGCGAAGGCGGCGACCTGGGGCAGGTGGGTGACCACGACGACCTGCGCGGTCCTGGCCAGCTTCGCCAGCCGCCGCCCGATCTCCACCGCCGCCTTGCCGCCGACACCGGCGTCCACCTCGTCGAAGAGATACGTCGGCACCGGGTCCGTGCCCGCGAAGACGACCTCCACGGCCAGCATCACGCGGGACAGCTCGCCTCCGGACGCGCCCTTGGCGATGGGCCGCGGCGGGGCGCCCGGGTGCGGGGCGAGCAGCAGCTCGACCTCGTCGGCGCCGGCCGGGCCGTAGGCGACGGACCGGCCGCCGACCTCGACGCCCTCCGGGTCCTCGGTCTGCCGGATGTCGAAGGACACGCGCGCGTGGGGCATCGCCAGCGAGGCCAGCTCGGCGGTCACCGCGGCGGCGAACCGCTCGGCGGCCTCCGTACGGGCGTCCGTCAGGGCCTGGGCGAGCGCGCCCAGCTCGGCGCGCAGGGCGTCCCGCTCGGCGGTCAGCTCCCCGGTCCGCTCGTCGTCGCCCTCCAGCTCGGTGAGCCGCGCGGCGCTCTGCTCCGCCCAGGCGAGGACGGCGGCCACGTCGTCGCCGTACTTGCGGGTCAACGTGCCGAGGGCGGCCCGGCGCTCCTCCACCGCGGCCAGCCGCAGCGGGTCGGCGTCCAGGTCGTCGGCGTACCCGGCCAGCTCTCCGGCCACGTCGGCGAGCAGGATGCCGACCTCGCCGATCCGTTCGGCGAGCGCGGCCAGCGCCGGGTCGTGCGAGCGGACGGCCTCCAGGGCCCGGTGCGCGCCCGCGACGAGGGTGGTGGCGTCGATCCCCTCGGGGTCCTCGGGGTTGCCCGCGAGAGCGGCGTGCGCGGCGGTCGCGGCGGACGACAGGGCCTCGGCGTGCCCCAGCCGCTCCGCCTCCTCGGACAGCTCCACGTCCTCCCCGGCCCGGGGCTCCACACCGGCGATCTCGTCGAGCCCGTACCGGAGCATGTCGGCTTCCTGGGCGCGCTCACGCCCGCGGGTGACGATCTCCTCCAGCTCGGCGGAGACGGCCCGCAGCCGCCGGTAGGCCTCGGTGTACTTGGCGAGCGGCACCGCGACGGCGTCCCCGGCGTACCGGTCGAGCGCCTGCCGCTGCCGGGTGAGCTTCAGCAGCCCCTGCTGGTCGGTCTGGCCGTGCACGGCGACCAGGTCGTCGGCCAGCTCGGCGAGCAGCCCCACCGGCACGCTGCGCCCGCCCAGGTGCGCCCGTGAGCGGCCCTCGGCGGAAACGGTACGGCTGATCAGCAGGGCGCCGTCGTCCAGCTCGGCCCCGGCCTCCTCCGCGCGTACGACGGCGGTGGCGTCCGAGGGCACGGCGATCCGGCCCTCCACGACCGCCTTCCCGGCGCCGATCCGCACCAGCGCCGGGTCCGCACGCCCGCCCAGCAGCAGTCCCAGGCTGGTGACCACCATGGTCTTGCCCGCACCGGTCTCGCCGGTGACGGCGGTGAACCCCGGTGACAGCTCGACCACGGCATCGTCGATGACCCCGAGTGACCGTATCCGCATCTCCTCCAACACGGAACAGACCATACGAGGTCCGGGGCGGGGAGCGCACATGGCCCGCCCGTGTCACCCGGGCGAGTGGCCCCCGCCGGGTCCCGGGCCGGCCGCGCGGCTACGTGTGCGGCGCGCCCCGCCAGCCGGTGGTCGGCAGCGCGAACTTCGCGACCAGCCGGTCCGTGAACGAGGCGTGGTGCAGCCGGGCCAGGCGCACCGGCACGGCGCCGCGCCGCACCTCCACCCGCGCGCCGGGCGGCAGCTCGATGGTCCGCCGCCCGTCGCACCAGAGCACGCCCGGCGGAATGTGCGGCAGCACCTCCACCGCGAGCACCGAGTCCGGCGAGGTGACCAGCGGCTTGGCGAACAGCGCGTGCGCGCTGATCGGCACCATCAGCAGCGCCTCCACCTCGGGCCACACCACTGGCCCGCCGGCGGAGAAGGCGTACGCGGTGGATCCGGTGGGCGTCGACAGCACGATCCCGTCGCAGCCGAACGCCGTGACCGGCCGCCCGTCGATCTCGAGGACCACCTCGAGCATCTTCTCCGCGCCGGCCTTCTGCACGGCGGCCTCGTTCAGCGCCCAGTCGGTGTGCACGATGTCGCCGTTGCGGTGCACGACGACGTCGATCGTCATCCGCTCCTCGACCTCGTAGGAGCGTGCCACCACCCGGTCGACGACCCGGTCCAGGTCGTCCCGCTCGGCCTCCGCCAGGAACCCGACCCGCCCCAGGTTGACGCCGAGCATCGGCACCCCGGAGGCCCGGGCGAACTCGGCGCCACGCAGCAGGGTCCCGTCACCGCCGAGGACGATGAGCAGCTCGCACCCGTCGAGGCACTGCGGGGTGGCCTCCTTGACGAGTCCCACCTCGCCGGGGAGCGGCAGGTCGCGCGCCTCCTCCTCCAGCACCCGCACGCCGATGCCGTGCCGCAGCAGCCCCTTGACCACCAGTTCCGCGCTGCGGATGGCCGCGGGCCGCCCGGTGTGGGCGAGCAGGAAAACAGTACGCGCTCGGTTCTGTGTCAACGCGGCCCCTCCGCCACTGCTCGGTCGACCTCGGCCGGGTCCAGGCGGGGGGCGCCGGACCGCAGCCACAGGAAGTACTCGACATTGCCCGACGGACCGGGCAGCGGACTCGCGGTGACCCCCCGCACCCCGAGCCCCAGTTCCCAGGCCTTGTCGGCCACCCCGCGCACGGCCTCCGCCCGCAGTTGCGGACTCCGTACGACACCCCCGCTGCCCAGCCGTTCCTTCCCCACCTCGAACTGCGGCTTGACCATCATCACCAGGTCGGCGTCCGGCTTCACGCACCGCTTCAGGGCGGGCAGCACCAGCCCGAGCGGAATGAAGGACAGATCACCCACGACAAGATCCACAGGTTCCCCATCGATCGCCTCAAGCGTCAACTCGCGTACGTTCGTACGGTCCTTGACGGTGACGCGTTCATCGTTCTGCAGGGACCAGGCGAGTTGGCCGTATCCGACGTCCACGGCGACGACGTGCGCGGCGCCCGCGCGCAGCAGGACGTCGGTGAAGCCGCCGGTGGACGCCCCGGCGTCCAGCGCGCGCCGGCCCTCGACGGCGAGGCCCAGCGGCACGAAGGCCTCGAACGCGCCGGCGAGCTTGTGGCCGCCCCGGGAGACGTAGTCGGGGTCGCCCTCGTCGGTCTGGACCACGATCGCCGCCGCCTTGTCCACCTGCGTGGCCGGTTTGGTCGCCACGGTCCTGCCGACGGTGACCCGTCCGGCGGCGATCAGCTGGCTGGCGTGCTCGCGCGAACGCGCCAGCTTCCGGCGGACCAGCTCCGCGTCCAGACGAAGGCGTGCGACTCCTGCCACGTTCGGTTCAGCTCCTGTTTCGGTACGGCGGTACGGGGACCTGCGGTCCGGGGCGGGCGTCGAGCGCGGTGAGCGCGTCGCGCAGTCCCCTGTGTACATCCTCGTACACCTCCACATGGCCGTCGGTGGCGAGGTGGTCGGCGTCGGCCAGCCGCTGGAGCTGTGCGTCGACGCCGGCGTCGCCGGTGGGGGTGCGCGGGACGCCCAGGGGCGCGGGGGCCGCGGGGTCGTACTCGGGCTCGGGGACGTGTCCGGCGTCGGGATCGGCCACGGGCACGGCCGTGCCGGCCGCCTGACCGGTCGCGGGATCACCCCCGGGCACCGTCTCGGTTTCGGCCTCCGCCGGGGCCTCGGGCACGGACTCGCTCATGCCCAGACGCTACCGCGAACCGCTGGGGTACCGTCGGTGGCCATGGCCACGATCGAGGAGTGCCGCACCGCACTGGGGAAGCTCTCGGACAACATGCAGGGCGCCGAGGGCGACGTCCGGGCGGCCGCCGCCCTGGACCGCTCGGTGAGCTGCCACATCACCGACCTCGACGTCACCTTCGTGGGCCGGATGACGGGCGGCCGGATCGAGGTCGACACCACCCACCCGGGGCCGCCCCGCGAGAAGGCGCAGATCAGGCTCGCCATGGCCGGCGACGACCTGGTGGGCCTGGTGGACGGCGAGCTGAACTTCGCGACCGCCTGGGGCCGGGGCCGGGTGCGCCTCGACGCCAGCCTGCTGGACCTGTTCCGGCTCAGGAAGCTGCTGTGAGCCGTGCCCTGCGGGCCGCCGGGACGACCAGCGGGGTACCGGTCTCCGGGTCGTCGATGACCTGGCAGCGCAGCCCGAACACCTCCTCGACCAGCCCGGCCGTGACGACGTCGTTCGGCGCGCCCTCGGCGATCACCTCGCCGCCGCGCAGGGCGATGAGGTGGGTGGCGTAGCGGGCCGCGTGGTTCAGGTCGTGCAGCACGGCCACCAGCGTCCGCCCCTGCGTCTCGTGCAGTTCCGCGCACAGGTCGAGGACGTCGATCTGGTGCTGGATGTCCAGGTAGGTGGTCGGCTCGTCCAGGAGCAGCAGCGGCGTCTGCTGGGCGAGGGCCATGGCGATCCAGACCCGCTGGCGCTGACCGCCGGACAGCTCGTCCACGTACCGGTCGGCCAGCTCGGCGACGCCGGTCTGCGCCATGGACTCCCGCACCACCCGCTCGTCCTCGGCCGACCACTGGCGCAGGATGCCCTGGTGCGGGTAGCGGCCGCGGCCGACGAGGTCGGCGACCGTGATGCCGTCGGGCGCGACGGACGACTGCGGCAGCAGGCCGAGGGTCCGGGCGACCTTCTTCGCCGGCATCGACTGGATGACCTGCCCGTCCAGCAGCACCCGGCCCTCGCTGGGCCTGAGCATCCGCGACAGCGCCCGCAGCAGCGTCGACTTGCCGCACGCGTTCGGGCCGACGATCACCGTGAAGGAGTTGTCGGGTATCTCCACCGACAGCTCCTCGGCGATGACGCGCTGGTCGTAGGCGAGGGTGACGTTCTCGGCGGACAGGCGGTTCACAGTGCTCCTCGGGGTGTTCGGGTACGCGCCGCGCGGGTCGGGCCCGCCGTTCGCGCCGCTCATATCCGGCCCGCCCTGCGCTCGGCGACCAGCAGCCACAGCAGATAGCAGCCGCCGAGTACGCCGGTGACCACGCCCACGGGGAGCTGGTCGGCGCCGAAGGCACGCTGCGCGGCCCAGTCGGCGGCGACCAGCAGGGCGGCGCCCATGCAGAGGGAGGGCAGCAGGTTCGGGCCCGGCGAGCGGGTGAGGCGCCGGGCGAGCTGCGGCGCGGTGAGCGCCACGAAGCTGACGGGCCCGGCCGCCGCGGTGGCGGCCGCGGTGAGCAGCACCGCGGACACCATCAGCACCAGCCGCACGCGCTGCACCCGCACGCCGAGCGCGTTCGCGACGTCGTCGCCCATCTCCATCATCCGCAGCCCCCGCGCATGGGCGAGGACCAGCGGCACGAGGACGGCGCACAGCCACAGCAGCGGCCAGACCTGCTCCCAGTCACGGCCGTTGAGGGACCCGGTCATCCACACCACCGCGCGGGTCGCGTCGACCAGGTCGGCCTTGGTGAGCAGATAGCCGTTGACCGCGGTGACGATCGCGGAGACGCCGATGCCGACCAGGACCAGCCGGTACCCGTGCACGCCCTGCTTCCAGGCGAGCAGATAGATGGCGAACCCCGTCACCAGACCGCCGGCCAGCGCTCCCGCGGTGACCTGGGCGGCGCTGCCGGACATCAGCACGATCACGACCAGCGCGCCCGCCGTCGAGCCCTGGGACAGGCCGAGCACGTCCGGGCTGCCGAGCGGGTTGCGGGAGACCGCCTGGAACAGGGCGCCGCCGAGGCCCAGCGAGGCGCCCACCAGCAGTCCCACCAGCACCCGCGGCAGCCGCAGTTCGTTGACGATGAAGTCCTGGTAGGCGGTGCCGTCGCCGGCCAGCGTCCTCAGGACGTCCGCCGCCGGGATCCTGGCGTCGCCGGTGCCGATCAGCGCCACGCCCGCGGCGCAGGCGGCGAGCAGGAGCAGGGCGACGACGGTCAGCGCGCGGACGTCCAGGCGCAGGGACAGCCCTCCGGGAGTGCGCACGGCACGGGTCATCCGTCGGGTCCTCACAGCTGGGCCGTCCTGCGCCGTCGTACGAGAAAGATGAAGACCGGGCCGCCGATGAGCGCGGTGACGACGCCGACCTGGAGTTCCGCGGGCCGGGCGACCATCCGGCCGAGGACGTCGGCGCCGAGCAGCAGCACGGGCGACAGGACGGTCGCGTAGGGCAGGATCCAGCGCAGGTCGGGGCCGGTGAAGGAGCGCACGACGTGCGGCACCATCAGGCCGACGAACATGATCGGACCGCAGGCGGCGGTCGCGGCGCCGGAGAGCACCGTCGCCGCGAGCATGGCGAGCGCCCGGGTGCGGTTGAGGTTCGCGCCGAGGGCGCGGGCGGTGTCGTCGCCCATCGCCATGGCGTTCAGCGGCCGGGCGAGTCCGAGCGCCAGCAGGGTGCCGGCCACGAGGAACGGCAGGACCTGCGCGATGGTCGAGTCCGTGGCCGAGGCCAGCGAACCCACCGTCCAGAAGCGCATCTTGCCCAGCGCCGCACCGTCCATGATCATCACAGCCTGGAGGTAGCCGTACAGCGCGGCGCTGACCGCCGTGCCGGCGAGGGCCAGCCGGACCGGGGTGGCGCCGCGGCTGCCGCCGAGGAACCACACCAGTGCCCCGACCGCGGCGGCGCCGCCGAACGCGAACCACACGTAGCCCGTCAGGCTGGTGACGCCGAAGAAGGTGAGCGCCGTGACGACGGCCGCGGAGGCGCCGGCGTTGATGCCGAGCAGCCCGGGGTCGGCGAGCGGGTTGCGGGTGAGCGCCTGCAGCACAGCGCCGGACAGGCCGAGCGCGGCGCCGGCCAGCAGACCGAGGGCGGTGCGCGACATCCGCTCGTCGACGACCACGTCGCCGTACGTCCCCGTGCCGTGGAACAGACCGTGCCAGACCTGGTCCGGTGACAGCGCCTTCGCGCCGACCGCGATGCTCGCCAGTGCGACGAGCACCAGGATCACGACCGAGAGCAGGAGCCCAAGGGCCCGCACCGCCCGGCGGGTTGGGGGCGCGGGGGCGGTGTCCGCGCGCTGTTCCGGAGGACTGTCGACCAACACGAGGTTAGGTTAGCCTACCCTCCTCTGTGATCTCGAGACCGCCTCGGAACCGCCTTCACCGCCGGACCGGAACCGGGCGCCCGGGAACGCCGGTTCCGCACCCGGCGACCGCTCCCCGCTCCCCCGGCGTCCGGTCACCGCCCGGCCGTCACAGTCCCAGCCGCGCCAGCGCCTTCTCCCCGTCCAGCTCGCAGGAACCGTCCCCGGCCGCCGTCCAGGCCGCGGCGCACAGCGCCCGCAGTCCGTCCATCGCCTCGCCGTCGCCTTCGAGCTCCAGCCGGTCCGCCGCGTTCGCCGTCCACCCTCCGCACCGGAAACCGTCACCCTCACGAGTGATTTCCGGCTGCCCCGTGAGCAGCCCGCGCAGGTCGGCGTCCACGTACGTCGGCCGGTGCCGCGGCGGCGCCGCCAGCAGCAGGGGGCCGTCCGTGACGCCGGTCAGCACCAGCAGGGAGTCCACCCCGCCGTTGAACGCGCCCTCGATGTCGGTGTCCAGCCGGTCCCCGACCACCAGCGGCCGCTCGGCGCCCGTCCGCAGGATCGTCTCCCGGTGCATGGGCGGCAGCGGCTTGCCCGCGACCTGCGGCTCCGCGCCCGTCGCGATCCGGACGACCTCCACGGCCGCACCGTTGCCCGGCGCGATCCCGCGTCCGCTGGGGATCGTCAGGTCGGTGTTGGACGCGAACCACGGCACGCCCCGGGCCACCGCGTACGAGGCCTCCGCGAACCGGCCCCACGGCAGGTCGAGACCGCCGAACCCCTGCACCACGGCCGCCGGGTCGTCGTCCGCCGACTCCACCGGCGTCAGCCCGCGTTCGCGCAGCGCCACCCGCAGCCCCTCACCGCCGATCACCAGCACCCGGGCCCCGGCCGGCACCTGCTCGCTGATCAGCCGGGCGACCGCCTGCGCCGAGGTGATGACGTCGTCCGCCCCGGTCGGTATCCCCAGCTCCGTCAGGTGCTCCGCCACGACGTCCGGCGTCCGCAGGGCGTTGTTGGTGACGTAGGCCAGATGCATCCCGCCGTTCCGGGCGCGCTCCAGCGAGTCGACGGCGTGCGCGATGGCGTCCCCGCCCGCGTACACCACCCCGTCCAGATCGAGCAGCGCCGTGTCGTACGCCTCGCTCAGGGGCTGCCCACTGTCCCCGGGCCTGGTCCTGACGCCCTGGCTCATTGCACATCGCTCCTCGTTAGACCGTCTTTCCCCCGATCATCCCCCACCCCGCCGGCACACGTACGATGCCGGGATGAACACAGCAGGTCACTCGGAAGCAACGGAGCGCCGAGGCCTGGAACTGACGCCGTTCCGAGGCCTTCGTTACGACCCCGACCGGGTCGGCAGTCTGGCCTCCGTCACCTCTCCCCCGTACGACGTCGTCGTACGCCCCGACGGCCTGCACCATCTCGAGTCCGCCGACCCGCACAACATCGTCCGGCTGATCCTGCCCCAGGCAGGTACCCCGGACGCCCGCAACGAACAGGCGGCGGACACCCTGCGCCGCTGGCTCGCCGAGGGCGTGCTGGCCCCCGACCCGGACCCCGCCCTGTACGTCTACGAGCAGCGCGACGGCGACGGCATGCTCCAGCGCGGTGTCATCGGCGCCCTGCGCGTCTCCGCCCCCGCCGAGGGCGTGGTCCTGCCGCACGAGGACGTCATGCCCCCGGTCGTCGCGGACCGCGCCGCACTGATGCGCGCCACCCGCGCCAACCTCGAACCCCTGCTCCTGACCTACCGCGGCGACGGCACGGCGGCCGAGGTCGTCGAACGCACCGTGGCCGGACCTCCGCTGCTGGCGACGACCACGGAGGACGGCTTCCGCCACCGACTGTGGTCGGTCACCGCCCCCGCGGACCTGGCCGGCATCCAGTCCGACCTGGCTCAGCACCAGGCCCTCATCGCCGACGGCCACCACCGCTGGGCCACCTACCTGCGGCTGCGCGCGGAGCACCCCTCCCCCAGCCCCTGGGACCACGGCCTGGTCCTGCTCGTCGACACCGCCCGCTATCCGCTGCGCGTGCGCGCCATCCACCGGCTCCTGCACGGACTGCCGGTCAGGGACGCGCTGGCAGCCCTGAGCGGGCAGTTCCGGGTACGGCGCCTCGACGTGCCGCTGGCCAAGGCGCAGGAGGTGCTGGCGGACGCGGCCTGCGCCGGCAACGCCTTCCTGCTGGCCGGCGACGGCTCCTTCCACCTGGTCGACCGCCCGGACCCGGGCCTGCTGGACCGCACGATCCCCGCGGACCGCCCGGCCGCCTGGCGCTCCCTGGACGCCACCGTGCTGCACGCCACGCTCCTCGAGCACATCTGGCACATCCCCGAGGACTCCCCCGCCCACATCGCCTACATCCACGACACGGCGGCCACCGTCGCCAAGGCCGAGCAGGACGGCAGCACCGCCGTCCTGCTGCACCCGGTGCGCGAGGAGGTCGTACGCGAACTGGCCCGGCAGGGCGTGAAGATGCCCCGCAAGTCCACGTCCTTCGGTCCGAAACCGGCGTCGGGGCTGGTGCTGCGCGCGCTGGAGCTCTGACCGGCCCCCGGACATGCGAAAGGGCGGAACCCCGGAGGGTTCCGCCCTTTCACCTTCGCGTTGCGGGACGTCAGTCCTTGTCCTCGACGTCCTTGCCCTCTACGTCCTCGACGTCCTCGGCGTCCTCGGCGTCCTCGTCCGTCTTCTCCACACGGACCTCGTCGTCGGACCGGTCGACCTGGCCGGCGGCGCCGTCGACCTCCTCGGCAGCGTCGCCCTCCTCGGCAGCGTCGCTCTCGTCGGCAGCGTCGCTCTCGTCGAGCGCGTCGACGAACTCGACGCCGTCCAGCTCGGCGAGCCGGTCGGAGGCGTCCGTGCTGCCGTCGCGGTCGGCCTCCACGGCCTTGGCGAACCACTCCCGCGCCTCGCTCTCCCGACCGGCCGCCAGCAGGGCGTCGGCGTAGGCGTAGCGCAGGCGCGCGGTCCAGGGCTGGACCGAGTTGGAGGCCAGCTCCGGGCTCTGCAGGGTCACGATGGCCGCGTCCAGCTGGCCCATGTCGCGCCGGGCGCCGGCCGCCACGAGCCGCATCTCGACCTGACCGGCCTTGTCCAGCTTGTGCACGTCGGGAGCGCCGGCCATGTCGAGGGCCTTCTCCGGCCGGCCGAGGCCGCGCTCGCAGTCGGCCATCACGGGCCACAGCTCCACGGTGCCGGTCATGCGCCGCGCGGCCCGGAACTCGCCGAGGGCCTCGCTGTACTTCTGGTTGGCGTAGGCCGCGAAGCCGGCGGCCTCACGGACGGCGGCGACCCGGGACGCCAGCCGCAGGGCGACCCTGGAGTAGCCGTAGGCGCCCTCGGGGTCCTCGTCGATGAGCCGCGCGACCATCACCAGGTTCTTGGCGACGTCCTCGGCGAGCGTCTTGGGCAGGCTCTGCAGCTCCTGCCGTACGTCCTTGTCGATCTCGTCGCCGGTGACGTCCTCCGGGATCGGCAGCCGCTTGATCGGCTCGCGGTCCCGGTCGCGGTCGTCGCGGAAGCGGCCTCCGCCACGCCGGTCGTCACGGCGGTCGTCCCGCCCGTCACGTCCCCGGAAGCCGCCGGGCCGCCCGCCCCGGTCGTCCCGGCGGGGCCCACGGCCACCCCGGTCGTCCCGGCCACGGAAGCCGCCGCGGTCGTCGCCACGGCGATCGTCACGCCGGTCGTCACGACGGAAGTCACCGCGGCTGTCGTCCCGACGGAAACCACCGCGGTCGTCACCACGGCGGTCGTCACGACGGAAGTCTCCGCGGGTGTCGTCACGGCGGAAGCCCGGACGGTCGCCACCACGGTCGTCGCGACGGAAGCCACCGCGGTCGTCACGACGGTCGTCGCGGCGGAAGGCGGGGCGGTCGCCGCGGTCGTCCCGGCGCGGCCCGCGGTCGCGGTCGTCGCGCTGGAAGCCCGGGCGGTGGCCCCGGTCGCCCTCGCGGCGGTCGTCGCGCCGGCCGTAGCTGCCGCGGTCACCGCGCTCGCCGTAGCCACCGCCACGACGGTCATCACGCCTGTCGTCACGGCGGTCGTCACGACGGTCATCGCGACGGAAACCACCACGATCGTCGCCCCGACGCTCGTCGCGGCGGTCATCACGCCTGTCGTCACGGCGGAAGTCCCCACCACGGTCGTCGCGACGGAAACCACCGCGGTCGTCACGACGGTCGTCGCGGCGGAAGGCGGGGCGGTCGCCGCGGTCGTCCCGGCGCGGCCCGCGGTCGCGGTCGTCGCGCTGGAAGCCCGGGCGGTGGCCCCGGTCGCCCTCACGGCGGTCGTCGCGCCGGCCGTAGCTGCCGCGGTCACCGCGCTCGCCGTAGCCACCGCCACGACGGTCATCACGCCTGTCGTCACGGCGGTCGTCACGACGGTCATCGCGACGGAAACCACCGCGATCGTCGCCCCGACGGTCGTCGCGGCGGAAGTCGCCACGGCTGTCGTCCCGACGGAAACCACCGCGGTCACCACGGTCGGCGTGGCCGCCACCGCGGCTGTCGTCGCGACGGCCGTAGCCACCACGGTCGTTGTCACGGCGGTCGTTGTCGCGACGGTAGCCGCCTCGGTCGCCGCGGTAGCCGCCGCGGTCCCCACGGTCACCACTGTCCCGTCGCCGCTGGTCGCGCTCCGGTCGATCGTCGGGAGAGTTGGTGGACATGGTGACTCCTGTCTTAGGTACCGCAAGCATTGTAAAAACGAAAGGACCCCTGGTCCCAGCTGAACGCTGGGACCAGGGGTCCTCCAAAGATTGTTCGGCGGCGTCCTACTCTCCCACAGGGTCCCCCCTGCAGTACCATCGGCGCTGTGAGGCTTAGCTTCCGGGTTCGGAATGTAACCGGGC
>NZ_JBIANZ010000009.1:0-410334 GCF_042875075.1 Streptomyces sp. NPDC003720 | reverse complement strand
CTTTGTACTCACCCTCTCGGGCTTTCCTCCGGGCGCTTCCCTTCGTTCTTGCGTTTCCGACTCTATCAGATCTTTTCTCGACCCGATTTCCTCGGTGCTTTCCAGGTTCCCGCTCTCGCGTTTCCCTTTCCGGCGGTTCCGACTTTATCAGATCCTCTCGGCGTCCGATTCCCTGTCGGCGGGATTTGCCGGCCGGCCTTGGGCTTTCGCCCGTCGACCTTTCGACATTCACTACGTTAGCCGATTCTCCCGGCGACTCATAATCGAGTCCGGCGAGTTCGAATTGAACGCGCGGGCGCGCCACAATCGACCCCGCTCAGGGGTTGTAGCTAGGTAGTGGGTTGGCCGCTCCGGCTGCAGGCGATCGCCGTACCCGGTTCAGCGGCTCGGGCCACATTACGCACCTTCCAGTGCGGAGTCAACTCCGGCGGCGCCTCGGCACGTGGGCCCGATAGGGGCTCACGGTCGGGTCGTTGGCCACCCAGAAGCGCCAGGGGTGGACGTCGCCGTCGCCGCCCTCGCCGGCGACCCCGGTGCGCGGACCGTTCCGTACCTGGTCGGACGCGACCGGGGTGCCGGTCAGCATCCTCAGCGGCGTATCGCCGGCCGCGCACGCGTCCGTGCCGTCGAGGGCGCGGTCCACCCCCAGGGCCGTGGCGAGGCGGGCCGGGCCCTTGGCCAGTTCCTTGTCGTTCCGGGCCGAAACCCTGCGTTCGCGTGCCAGCTCGGCGCCCTCGACGACCTCGCCGGCCCGGAGCAGCACGGCGCTCGCGACGCCCTCGGGGCCGCAGACGAGGTTCATGCAGTGCCACATGCCATAGGTGAAGTAGACGTACACATGTCCGGGCTCGCCGAACATGACCTCGTTCCGGGCGGTGCGGCCGCGGTAGGCGTGCGAGCCGGGGTCGTTCGGACCGTCGTACGCCTCGACCTCGGTGATGCGTACCGCGATCGGGCCGTCGGGAGTCGTACGGACCAGGATGCGGCCCAGCAGATCGGGTGCGACCTGGAGCACGGGGCGGTCGAAGAAGTCTCGGGGCAGTGGCATACGGTCCGGGGACGCGATCATGCCCTCCGAGGGTAGCCCAGACGGGTGTGCGCCCGGCCGGAACCGCTGATGGCCCGATCGCGTTTGTACGGGGCGAGGGTCCTTTCGTAAAGGGAGAGTCATGGCGTTCAAGAAGCTGCTCGCGAGCCTCGGGGCCGGCGGGGCCTCGGTCGAGACGGTGCTCACCGAGGTCAACGTCGTACCGGGCGGTGTCGTCCAGGGCGAGGTGCGGATCCAGGGCGGGTCCGTGAACCAGGCCATCGAGGGTCTGTCCGTGGGCCTGCAGGCCAAGGTCGAGGTGGAGAGCGGCGACCAGGAGTACAAGCAGGACATCGAGTTCACCAAGGTGCGGCTCGGCGGTGCCTTCGAGCTGCAGGCGGGGGCGGTGCACGCGGTGCCGTTCGGGCTCGAGATCCCCTGGGAGACGCCGGTCACGATGATCGACGGGCAGGCGCTGCGCGGCATGAACATCGGTGTGTCCACCGAGCTGCAGATCGCCCGCGCGGTGGACTCCGGCGACCTCGACCCGATCAACGTGCACCCGCTGCCGGCGCAGAAGGCGATCCTGGACGCCTTCATCCAGCTCGGCTTCCGCTTCAAGAGCGCGGACATGGAGCGCGGCCACATCCGGGGTACGCGGCAGCGGCTGCCCTTCTACCAGGAGATCGAGTTCTTCCCGCCGTCGCAGTACCGCGGGCTGAACCAGGTTGAGCTGAGCTTCGTGGCCGACGAGCACGCCATGGACGTCGTCCTGGAGATGGACAAGAAGCCGGGTCTGTTCAGCGAGGGCTCGGACACCTTCCGCTCCTTCCAGGTGGGTCTTGACGACTACCACGGGACCGACTGGGCGGCCTACCTCAACCAGTGGCTGTCCGAGGTCGGCTCCAGGCGGAACTGGTTCTAGGCTCGGAACTGCTGATTCCAGTAATCGATCAGGAGGTACCGAGGTGACCGAGCTCAAGCGGCGGCCGCTCCCCCACGACTTCCATCCGCCCGTCCCGTCGTTCACGGTGACGAGCGAGGACGTCGAGGAGGGTGCGACGCTGGGGAGCGCCCAGGTCCAGGCGGAGGGGAACACCTCGCCGCAGCTGCGCTGGGAGGGCTTCCCCGCCGAGACCAAGAGCTTCGCCGTGACCTGTTACGACCCCGACGCGCCGACCGGCAGCGGGTTCTGGCACTGGGTGCTGTTCGACATCCCGGCCTCCGTGACGGAACTGCCGGCGGGTGCGGGCAGCGGCAAGTTCGAGGGGCTGCCCGAGGGCGCCGTGCACGTCCGCAACGACTACGGGTCCAAGGACTTCGGTGGCGCCGCGCCGCCGCCGGGCGACGGCCCGCACCGGTACGTCTTCACGGTGTACGCGGTGGACCAGGAGAAGCTCGGTCCGGATTCGGACGTCTCTCCGGCGGTCGTCGGTTTCAATCTGCGGTTCCACGCGATCGCGCGTGCCCAGCTCATCGGTGAGTACGAGACGCCCGCCGAGGGCTGACGCAGCGCGTCGATCCAGCCAAGCGTTCATTGAACGTTTGCCCGCCTCTGGTCTTGGAAGTGATCAGGGGCGGGCATTTTTTATTGCGTTGTCCATCTCGGCGCGCCCGTACAGAGTTGATCCGAGCCCGCCGGGGGGTGGGCAGGTGCGCACGGGAGGTGGGCTGGATGCGTGACACGCTGGTTCTGAACGCGAGCTTCGAGCCGCTGTCGACGGTGACTCTGAACCGGGCCGTTGTCCTGGTGCTGCAGGACAAGGCCGTCGTCGAACAGGCCCATCCCGTACTGCGCATGCGCGGTGCCGAGGTCGACATACCGGCGCCCCGGGTGATCAGGCTCTGCAGATACGTACGGGTGCCGTTCCGAAGACAAGCGCCCTGGTCGAGACGGGGCGTGCTGGTCCGGGACCGGCACCGGTGCGCCTACTGCGGACGCAGGGCGACGACCGTGGACCATGTGCTGCCGCGGGCGCAGGGCGGGCAGGACACCTGGCTGAACACGGTGGCCGCCTGCGCCGAGGACAATCACCGCAAGGCGAACCGGACTCCCGAGGAGGCCGGTATGGCCCTGCTGCGGGAGCCGTTCGAGCCGACGCCGGCCGATGCGATGCTGCTGGCCCTGGGACACGAGGACATGGCGGCGCTCCCCGAGTGGCTCACGCGGGAAGCGGCCTAGTCACCGGATTCGCGGCCCCGGCGGTGGAACGAAACGACCCCGCGCCCGTGGAAGGGCGCGGGGTCGTCGCGTCGTGCGGTGTCAGTCGATCGACGGCTTCTCGCGGCGTTCCGTGTGGGGGCCGTTGTTCTGCGCGGGGACGGAGTTGCCGCCGTTGCCCGGCTGACCGCCGCCGAGGGGGCCGAAGTTGCCCATGGCGCCGGACAGGCCCTTGAGGGCGTCGCCGATCTCGCTGGGGACGATCCAGAGCTTGTTGGCGTCGCCTTCGGCGATCTTCGGGAGCATCTGGAGGTACTGGTAGGAGAGGAGCTTCTGGTCGGGGTCCCCGGCGTGGATCGCCTCGAAGACCGTGCGGACGGCCTGGGCCTCGCCCTCGGCGCGGAGCGCGGCGGCCTTGGCCTCACCCTCGGCGCGCAGGATCTGGGACTGCTTCTCGCCCTCGGCGGTCAGGATGGCGGCCTGGCGCGTACCTTCGGCGGTGAGGATCGCGGCGCGCTTGTCGCGGTCGGCGCGCATCTGCTTCTCCATCGAGTCCTGGATGGAGGTGGGCGGTTCGATGGCCTTCAGTTCCACGCGGTTGACGCGGATGCCCCACTTGCCGGTGGCCTCGTCGAGGACGCCGCGCAGGGCCGCGTTGATCTCCTCGCGGGAGGTCAGGGTGCGTTCGAGGTCCATGCCGCCGATGATGTTGCGCAGGGTGGTGACCGTGAGCTGCTCGATGGCCTGGATGTAGCTGGCGACCTCGTAGGTGGCGGCCCGGGCGTCGGTCACCTGGTAGTAGATGACGGTGTCGATGTTCACGACCAGGTTGTCCTGGGTGATCACCGGCTGGGGCGGGAACGGGACGACTTGTTCGCGCAGGTCGATGCGGTTGCGGATGGTGTCGATGAACGGGACCACGATGTTGAGGCCCGCGTTCAGGGTCCGCGTGTAGCGGCCGAAGCGCTCGACGATGGCGGCGCTGGCCTGTGGAATGACCTGGATGGTCTTGATCAGGGCGATGAAGACCAACACCACCAGAATGATCAGGACGATGATGACCGGTTCCATCGTGTTCCCCGTACCCCTCTCCGCCTCGGCTCCTTCAACGGGTCCAGTCGCCGTTGAGGATCTTGCTGGTCGAGTCTGACAGACCGTCGCACAACTCGTGGGCAGGACGGCTCAGATGACGATCGCGGTGGCCCCTTCGATCTCCACGACGTCCACCTCCTGGCCCACGTCGTAGGCGCGGCCGGTGTCGAGGGAGCGGGCCGACCAGATCTCCCCGGCGAGTTTGATGCGGCCGCCGGAGCCGTCGACGCGTTCCAGGACGACTGCCTGCTTTCCCCTCAGGGCGTCGACACCGGTGGCCAGTTGGGGCCGCTGGCTGCCGTGCCGGGCGGCGATGGGGCGGACCACGGCGATCAGGGCGACGGAGACGACGACGAAGGCGAGCACCTGGATCACCACGCCGAAGCCGAGACCGGCGGCCACCGCGGCCGCGACCGCTCCGACCGCGAACATGCCGAACTCCGGCATCGCGGTGACCACGAGGGGGATTCCGAGCGCCGCCGCGCCGACGAGCCACCACACCCATGCGTCGATGTCGTTCACAGGGTCATGGTAGGACCGCGGTCCGGCGGCGGACAGGGCGCGAACGGGGGTGCGACCGGCCGTCAGGACAGGGGCAGGCCCTGCGCGGTCCAGCGGTCGCCGACCTGCTCGACGACGAGCGGGAGCCCGAAGCAGAGGGAAAGGTTGCGGGAGGTCAGTTCGAGCTCGATCGGGCCGGCGGCGAGGACCTTGCCCTGGCGGATCATGAGGACGTGGGTGAAGCCGGGGGCGATCTCCTCGACATGGTGGGTCACCATGATCATCGAGGGGGCGATGGGGTCGCGGGCGAGCCGGCCGAGGCGGCGCACCAGGTCCTCGCGGCCGCCGAGGTCGAGGCCGGCGGCGGGCTCGTCGAGCAGCAGCAGCTCGGGGTCGGTCATCAGGGCGCGGGCGATCAGGGTGCGCTTGCGCTCGCCCTCGGAGAGGGTGCCGAAGCGGCGGTCGAGGTAGTCGCTCATGCCGAGGCGGTCGAGGAAGGCGCGGGCGCGCTGCTCGTCGACCTCGTCGTACTCCTCCTGCCAGCCGGCGGTCATGCCGTAGGCGGCGGTGAGGACGGTCTGGAGCACGGTCTGGCGCTTGGGGAGCTTCTCGGCCATGGCGATGCCGGCGACGCCGATGCGGGGGCGCAGGTCGAAGACGTCGACCTTGCCGAGGGTGTCGCCGAGGATGGTGGCGGTGCCCTTGCTGGGGAAGAGGTAGCTGGAGGCGACGTTCAGGAGGGTGGTCTTGCCGGCGCCGTTCGGGCCGAGGATGACCCAGCGCTCGCCCTCCTTCACCGACCAGGAGACCTGGTCCACCAGAGCCCGGCCCTCACGGACCACGGATACGTCCTGAAGCTCCAGAACATCGCTCATGAGCGCGTTGTCTCCCCTTGCAGTGTGGCCGGTCTCGGCTGGTCGCGTACGCCTGTGGCTCGGGCCGCCGCGCCGGTGGGCGCAGCCCCTATGAAATCTACGCCACGAGTGCCCCGCACCATTCCATCGGTCCGGTCCTTAGGGTGGGGGCATGCTCTCGGAACCGCGTTCAGGACGCCTCGCCGCTTGGGGAAACGCCCTTCTGGCCGGACTTGTCTCTCCGGATGACGCCGCGCTCGCCGTCGTGGGCGAGGACGCCGTGCACCGGGTGCAGGGGCTGCCGGGTGATCCGGCGCCTGCCGGGCTCACGCTCGCGCTGGGCCGGCTGCGGGCGCTGGGGGTGACGGGCCTGCGGGTGGCGCTGCCCGCGCCCGGTCATCCGCTGGGGCTGAGCGGTCCGCCGGACTTCAACGCGCGGGCGCTGGAGGCCGAGGAGGCGGTGCTCTGCTTCGGGGCGGCGATCGGACTGGTTCCGGAGGTCCACTCGGCCGGTCCGGACGGTGATGTACATGTCGAGGTGGTCTGGCATGTGCTGCCGGTGCGGGAGGCGCCGCCCGCCGACGTGCCCTCGCTGGGTGAGGCCGAGCGGGAGCTGGCCGAGGCGCTGCGGGAGGCGACCGAGGTGCTGGCGAAGCTGGACGTCGCCGGGTCGGGGCCGGTGGCGGAGGCGGCGATCGACGCGTACCGGGCGCGGGCCGAGCGGGGCCGGGAGGTGCTGGCCCCGGGGTACCCGCCGCGTGCGGTGCGGGTGCTCGAGCTGGCCCAGCGGGTGGGTCTGCTGGTGTCCCTGGCGTACGGCAAGGGGCACGGCGGTGCGGTGAGCGCGTCGGAGATGGCGGCGCGGGGCGCGGCGCTGCGGCCGGTGGAGCGGACCGCGCGGCGGGCGCAGGTGGCCGCGTACAACTCCATGGTGGAGGAGCGGGAGCGGGGCCTGCGCTGAGCCTGCTGGCGCCCTGGGGCCGGCCGCGACGGGACCGCGGGCCTTCCCGGGGGAGGATCCGGGAGGGCCCGCGGTCACCGGCGGCGGACCTCAGTGGTTGATGCCGAGGTTGCCGAAGGCCGGGTTCAGCACGCCGATGACGTTGACGCTGTTGCCGACCACGTTCACCGGGACGTGCACCGGGGCCTGGACGACGTTGCCCGAGACGACACCCGGAGAGCCCTTGGCCGCACCGCCGGCCCAGGCGCCGTCCGTGGCGGAGGCCATGCCCGCGCCCGCGGCCACCAGTCCCCCGGTCACCATCGCCACGGTCGCCGCCTTCTTCAGGTTCTTCACTGTCCAACCCCTCCTAGGTGTCCACCGCGGCGATCACCGCGGCACGCACTGGAGAACGGCGGGGGCCGCCGGAGGGTACGGCCATCCGGGTGATATTCCCACGACGGTATGAATCTCAGCCCGGAACGGAACCTTCCGCGCCCTGGCGAACGAGGCGCCGGGGCGGCCTCAGCCGGCCACGCCGTGGCGCACGGCCCACAGGGCGGCCTGGGTGCGGTCGGCCAGGTCGAGCTTCATGAGGATGTTGGACACATGCGTCTTGACGGTCTTCTCGGAGAGCACCAGGGCGCGGGCGATCTCCCGGTTGGAGCGGCCGTCGGCTATCAGGCCGAGCACCTCCCGCTCCCGGTCGGTGAGCGAACCCGCTCTGCCCTGACCGGAGTTGGCCTCTTCCTGGGAGAGCAGGGCGTCGGCGACCTCGGGCTGGAGCAGGACGTGCCCGGCGTGCACGGACCGGATGGCGCCGGCGAGCGCGTCGGGGTCCACGTCCTTGTAGACGTACCCGGCGGCGCCCGCGCGCAGGGCCGGTACGACCGTGCGCTGTTCGGTGAAGCTGGTGACGATGAGCACGCGCGCGGGGTTGTCGAGTTCGCGGAGCCTGCGCAGTGCGTCGATGCCGTCCGTGCCCGGCATCTTGACGTCCATGAGGACGACGTCGGGCCGCAGTTCCTCGGCGCGGGCGACTCCCTCGGCGCCGTCCGCGGCCTCGCCGACGACCTCGATGTCGTCCTGCACCTCCAGGAAGGTGCGCAGGCCCCGGCGGACGACCTGGTGGTCGTCGACGAGCAGCACTCTGATCGGGTCAACCACCGGGTACCTCCATCTCGATCGTGGTGCCCCTGCCGGGCGCCGCGTGCACGGTGAGGGTGCCGCCGACCCCGCCGGCCCGGTCCCGCATCGACACCAGTCCCAGATGGCGTCCGGCCCGGCGCACCGCCGTGGGGTCGAAACCGCTGCCGTCGTCGGCGACCCGCAGGACGGCACCGCCGCCGCGCCGGTCCACGGTCACCCGGACGTGCTCGGCGCCCGAGTGGCGCAGGGCGTTGTGCAGGGCCTCCTGGGCGACCCGCAGCACCGCCTCCTCCTGGGCCGCGGGCAGGGCGCGGAAGCCGTTGGCCGCGAAGCTCACGCGCGCGGTGTGGGCGCGGTCGAGGACCTGTATCTGGGTGCGCAGGGTGGCGATCAGACCGTCCTCGTCCAGCGCGGCCGGACGCAACTCCACGACTGCGGCTCGCAGTTCGTCGGCCGCCTCGGCGGCGAGCACGGCGACCTGGTGCAACTCGCCCTTGGCGCGGGCGGGATCGCGGTCGACCAGGGCGGCCGCGGCCTGGGCGGTCAGACGCAGGGAGAAGAGCTTCTGGCTGACCGCGTCGTGCAGTTCGTGGGCGAGCCGGGAGCGCTCCTCGGCGATGGTCAGCTCGCGACTGCGCTCGTACAGGCGGGCGTTGGTGAGGGCGATCGCGGCGTGCTGGGCGAGGATGGCGAGCAGTTCCTCGTCCTCCTCGGTGAAGCCGCAGCTCCCCTCGGGCTTGGGGCAGCGCTTGTTGGCGAGGAACAGGGCCGCGATGACCTCCTCGCCGTCCTTGACCGGCAGGCCCAGGAAGTCGGACATGTCGGGGTGGGCTGAGGGCCAGCCCTCGAAGCGGGGGTCCTTGCGGACGTCGGCGAGGCGCTCGGGCCGTGCCTCGTCCAGCATGGCGGCGAGGATGCCGTGCCGGCGGGGCAGCGGCCCGATGGCCTTCCACTGGGCGTCGCTGACGCCGTCGACGACGAACTGCGCGAAGCCGCCGTGGTCGTCGGGGACGCCGAGGGCGGCGTACTGCGCGTCGAGCAGTTCACGGGCCGAGGCGACGATCGTCTTCAGGACGTCGCGCACCTCGAGGTGCCTGCTCATGGCCAGCAGCGCGGAACTCACCGCGGCGAGGCCGGACCGGGGGCCTTGACTCATGTCCTCACGGTACCGGCGGGTTACGCCGGCGCGGATCGGACCGGTGGCGGCGGGACCCCCTCCGCGGGTCCTAGGACGCTGGGGGTAGGCCCCCCGGCCCCGGCCGTGCGGCGTACGCCGAAGGGCCCCGCCGCTCTGGTGCCCGCGTCCGAGGCGGCGCGGGGCCGGCCGTTCCTAGGTTGAGGTCACCGCCCGGCGGGGCGGCCGGGGCGCCGAGGCCCCGGATGACGAGGGGACGGTTGTCATGCCGGTAGCGATCATCACGGGGGCCTCCAAGGGGCTGGGGCGGGCGCTCGCCGAGGGGCTGGCCGCGCGCGGCTGGGATCTGGTGCTGGACGCCCGGGGCGCCGGGCCGCTGGAGCGGACGGCGGAGGCGGTCGCCGGGCACGGGACGCGCGTGACGGCGGTGCCCGGGGACGTCACGGACGCCGGGCACCGGGCCGCGCTGGTGGCCGTAGCGCGGCGGCTGGGCGGGGTCGACCTGGTGGTGAGCAACGCGAGCGCGCTGGGCGCCGAGCCGCTGGTGCCGCTTGCGGAGCTGCCCCCGGAAGGGCTGCGGCGGGCGCTGGAGGTGAACGTCGTCGCGGCGCTCGGCCTGGTCCGGGAGGCGCTGCCGCTGCTGCGGAGGTCGGCGGCGGGCACGGTGGTCACGGTCAGCTCGGACGCGGCGGTGGAGGCGTACGGGACGTGGGGCGGGTACGGCGCCTCGAAGGCGGCCCTGGACCAGCTCGCTGCGGTGCTCGGCCGGGAGGAGCCGGACCTGCGGGTGTGGGCGGTGGACCCCGGGGACATGGCGACGGACCTGTACGCGGCGGCCGTACCGGACGACGACGAGCCGCGGCCCGCGCCCGCGCGCGTGGTGCCGGCGTTCCTGCGGCTGCTGGACGAGCGTCCGGCGAGCGGGCGGTACACGGCGCCGGCGCTGCTGGAGGCACGATGACCACCGCCCCGACGGTGCCCGAGGAGCTGTCGGCGCGCGTGCCGGCCGAGCAGCGCGGGCCCGGCCTGGACCGGGACGCCGTACGGCTGCTGGTGTCGCACGGCACCGAGGTGGCGCACCACGTTTTCCAGGAGCTCCCGGCGCTGCTGCGGGCCGGGGACCTGCTGGTGGTGAACACCTCGCCCACGCTGGCCGCGGCGGTGAACGGCCGGATCGGGCACACGCGTGTGGTGGTGCACTTCTCCACCCGCGGGGACGACGGCCGCTGGGCGGTGGAGCTTCGGGAACCGGACGGGCGGGGCACCACGCGCGCGCGTGCGGGTGCCTTCGCGGGTGCGGGTGCGGGCGGCCCCGCGGGAATGCGCGCGGGCGTGCCCGCGGGTGCAGTGGTGCGCTTGCCCGGCGGGGCGCGGCTGGTGCTGGAGGAGCCGCTGGACGGGCGGGGCGACCGGCTGCGGTGGGCCCGGCCGGCCGGGACGGAGGTGCTCGGGGTGCTCCGGGAGCACGGGCGGCCCATTCGCTACTCCTACACGGAGCGGGACCAGCCGCTGTCGGTGTACCAGACGGTGTTCGCGCTGCCCGAGGCGGACGGGACGGGCAGCGCGGAGATGCCGAGCGCGGCGCGTCCCTTCACGGAGCGGCTGGTGGTGGAGCTGGTGCGCCGGGGGGTGCAGTTCGCGCCGGTGACGCTGCACACGGGGGTGGCCTCGGCGGAGGCGCACGAGCCGCCGTACCCGGAGCGGTACCGGGTCCCGGAGGCGTCGGCGCGGCTGATCAACGCCGCTCGGGCTGGTGGCGGCCGGGTCGTCGCGGTGGGGACGACGGCCGTGCGGGCGGTGGAGTCGGCGGCGGGTCCGGGCGGGGTGGTGCGGGCGGACGGGGGATGGACCGATCTGGTGGTCACGCCCGAGCGCGGGGTACACGCGGTGGACGGGCTGCTGACCGGGCTGCACGAGCCGGAGGCCTCGCATCTGCTGATGCTGGAGGCGGTCGCCGGCCGGGCCGCGGTGGGCCGCGCCTACGAGGAGGCGCTGCGCGGGCGCTACCTGTGGCACGAGTTCGGGGACGTGCACCTCATCCTGCCCGCGGAATCCACTCACTGAGTGCGTTGCGACGGCAACTCGCGGTGAGATGGGCGCGACGGCGGTGTGAGCCCGCGCATAGGGCCCACGTCACGTACGAAAGTGCATAGGAGATAAACCACCCATAGGTGAACGGGACAGACGGCCCTGTCTGTCCCGTTTTGCCCTTCCCTGATCCACTATGCGGCTTCGTACGTCACACCTTTGCCTGGGCATTTTGCGCCCGCTAAGAATTGCTTCCGTCGCTCGGCGCCGCGGTTTCCCGCCGCGGCCCTCGTGCGGGAGGAACCGATTCCCCCGGCGGACGCAGGAGAGCGGCCTCCGCGCTATCGAAGAGGTCCATCAAGCCATGCCCAAGAACATCCTCACTCGTGCTTATAGTCTTACGCTGACCAAGCAGCGCAAGATCGCCGTCGCCGGTGTCGGCGCCCTCGGTGCCGCCGCCCTGGCCTTCACGGCCGTCCCCGGCAACGCCCAGACCGTCACCACCGACGCCGCGGCCACGCAGCAGGTGCACTACGCCGACACGCCGGTCAAGGACGTCAAGGGCTCGCTCACCGACCGGCTCGCCGGCCAGACCGTCAAGCTCGACGCCGTCGCCAAGCAGCAGGCCGAGGCCAAGAAGCAGGCCGCCGCCAAGCAGCAGGCCGAGGCGACGAAGAAGGCCGCCGCCCAGGCCGCCGCCAAGAAGGCCGCGCAGGAGCGCGCCGACAAGGCCGCGAGCCGTTCCGCGCAGCGCCCCGCGATGCAGATGGTCGCCGCCAAGACCTACTCGAACAACCTGGACGGCTGGATCCGCCAGTCCCTGGACATCATGAAGTCCAAGGGCATCCCGGGCAGCTACCACGGTCTGCACAAGAACATCATGCGGGAGTCCTCGGGCAACCCGATGGCCATCAACGACTGGGACATCAACGCCATCAACGGCATCCCGTCGAAGGGCCTGCTGCAGGTCATCCCGCCGACCTTCAAGGCGTACCACGTGCCCGGCACCTCGTGGAACATCTACGACCCGGTCGCCAACATCACCGCCGCCGCCAACTACGCGGCCGACAAGTACGGCACGATCGACAACGTGAACAGCGCGTACTGAGGTCGCGCGGACCTCTGACATACGCGGAAGGGCGGCACCCCGGTGGGGTGCCGCCCTTCGCGTCGCACGGCCGCGCCTCGCGCGGCCTGCGGTCACTTGCGCATGACCTCCGGCTCGTGCCTGCGCAGGAAGCGGGCGACGAGGAAGCCGCAGATCACACCGAGCACGAGCAGCGCGGCCATGTCCAGGCCCCAGGCCGAGGCCGCGTGGTCCCACAGCGGGTCGGTGCTGGTCGGGTCGTCGGTGTTCGGGGCGATCTTGTTGAAGTCCAGCGTGGCGCCGGCCGCGGCCACCGCCCAGCGGGACGGCATCAGGTACGAGAACTCGTTCACGCCGAGCGTGCCGTGCAGGGTGAAGAGGCATCCGGTGAAGACGACCTGGATGATCGCGAACATCACCAGCAGCGGCATGGTCTTTTCGGCGGTCTTCACCAGCGAGGAGATCACCAGGCCGAACATCATCGAGGTGAAGCCGAGCGCCATGATCGGCAGGCACAGCTCGAACAGCGTCGAGCCGCCGAGCACCAGCCCCCGGCCGGGGATCTCCCGGCTGGAGAAGCCGATCAGGCCCACCATCAGGCCCTGCAGCACCGTGACGGCGCCCAGCACGACCACCTTGGACATCAGGTACGCCGAGCGGGACAGGCCGGTGGCGCGCTCCCGCTCGTAGATGACCCGTTCCTTGATCAGCTCACGCACGGAGTTCGCGGCGCCGGCGAAGCACGCGCCGACCGCGAGGATCAGCAGGACGGTGGTCGCCGTGCCGTTCGGGACGGGCACGCCGGTGCGCGGGTTGACCGGGTTGACCAGCAGGCCCTTGTCCGAGTCGATCAGCAGGCTGACCGCGCCGAGGACTGCCGGGAGGATCACCGTGAGCGCCAGGAACCCCTTGTCGGACGCTATGACGGCCACGTAGCGCCGGATCAGGGTCATCAGCTGCGAGCCCCAGCCCTGCGGCTTGGGCGGCCTGATGGCCTGCGGCGGCGGCATGTGTACGGACTGCGGGGCGACCGCGTCGATGTCCGCCGCGTACATCTGGTAGTGCTGCGAGCCCTTCCAGCGGCCCGCCCAGTCGTAGTCGCGGTAGTTCTCGAAGGCGGAGAAGACGTCGGCCCAGCTGTCGTAGCCGAAGAAGTTCAGCGCCTCCTCCGGCGGGCCGAAGTAGGCGACCGCGCCGCCCGGCGCCATCACCAGGAGCTTGTCGCAGATCGCCAGCTCGGCGACCGAGTGGGTGACCACCAGGACCGTACGGCCGTCGTCGGCGAGGCCGCGCAGGAGCTGCATCACGTCGCGGTCCATGCCCGGGTCGAGGCCAGAGGTCGGCTCGTCCAGGAAGATCAGCGACGGCTTGGTCAGCAGCTCCAGGGCGACCGAGACGCGCTTGCGCTGGCCGCCGGACAGGGAGGTGACCTTCTTGTCCTTGTGGATGTCCAGCTTGAGCTCGCGCAGTACCTCGTCGATGCGGGCGTCGCGCTCGGCGGCGGTGGTGTCGGCCGGGAAGCGCAGCTTGGCCGCGTACTTCAGGGCCCTCTTGACGGTCAGCTCCTTGTGCAGGATGTCGTCCTGCGGGACCAGACCGATGCGCTGGCGCAGCTCGGCGAACTGCTTGTACAGGTTCCGGTTGTCGTACAGCACCTCGCCCTGGTTGGCGGGCCGGTAGCCGGTGAGCGCCTTCAGCAGCGTCGACTTGCCGGAGCCGGACGGTCCGATGACCGCGATCAGGGACTTCTCCGGGACGCCGAAGGAGACGTCCTTCAGGATCTGCTTGCCGCCGTCGACCGTGACGGTCAGGTGGCGCGCGGAGAAGGAGACCTCACCGGTGTCGACGAACTCCTCGAGCCGGTCGCCGACGATGCGGAAGGTGGAGTGGCCGACACCGACGATGTCGTTCGGGCCGAGCAGCGCCGAACCGCCCTTGGCGATCGGCTGGCCGTTGACGTAGGTGCCGTTGTGCGAGCCCAGGTCGCGGATCTCGAAGCGGCCGTCGGGCGTCGAGTGGAACTCGGCGTGGTGGCGGGAGACCTGCAGGTCGGAGACGACCAGCTCGTTCTCCAGGGCACGGCCGATGCGCATGACGCGGCCGACGGCGAACTGGTGGAACGTGGTCGGGCTGCGGTCGCCGTAGACCGGTGGCGCCCCCGCCGCGCCGCCGGGCGTCTTCTGCACCGGGTTCTCGGCCGGACCGCCCTGCTGCTGCGGGAAGGCCGGCGACGCCCCCGACCGCTGCCAGTCGGCCTGCGGCGCCTGCTGGTGCGCGGCCGCCTGGTGCGGCACCCCCTGCTGCGGCTGCGGGGCCTGGGGCTGCGCCCAGCCGGGCCCGGCGCCCTGAGCCGCGTACGGCGCGGACTGCGCCTGCTGCCGGGGCTGGGCCACCGCTGCGCCGGAGAGGTCCAGCCGCGGTCCGTCGGTCGCGTTGCCCAGGTGCACCGCGGAGCCGGGGCCGATCTCCATCTGCTGGATCCGCTGGCCCCGCACGAACGTGCCGTTGGTGCTCCCGTGGTCCTCGATGACCCAACTGCGGCCGTTGAAACTGACCGTGGCGTGACGCCAGGACACCCTGGCGTCGTCGAAGACGATGTCACCCTGCGGATCGCGGCCGAGGGTGTAGGGCCTGGACGGCTCCAGCGTCCAGGTCCGTCCGTTTGTTTCCAGTACGAGTTCCGGCACTCCATGCCCCACTGAGTTGTCCCCCGAATTTCCCCCATCACAGGGAGTCTAGGGATGTCGAACATCGTGGGGAACTATTTCAGGCTCGGCCCCGTGACCGAAACCCGGGCCTTGCGACGCGCGCCCTCACGCGCCTCAACTCGCGCCGTTGACGGGGTTGATACCGGGCCGGAGAGTGGTAATCCCCCGCGAGGGGGGCAAGCGCGGCAGCCGTGCCGCGCCGCGGATCGGGGGGTCTGCCATGAGTGCTGCCAAAGGCGCCGGGACCGCGCGGCCCGGTGAGCCGCTGCCGTGGGGGGACATCCTGCTGTCCGCGTTCACCGCGGTGAGCTGGGCGTTGGCGGGGATGACGGCCACGGCTGCACTGGGGCTGCACCTGCTCCGGGCGGACGCGGCCGGCTCGCTGGGGCCGATGACGGCGGCCGTCGTGGCTCTTGGGGCGGGTGGTTCGGTCTCCCCGTCCGCAGACGTGTCCGCCTTCGGGCTCAAGGGCGGTGAGGCGCACACCGCCGTCGAGATCACGCCACTCGGTGTGAGCCTGGCCGGCGCCCTGCTGCTGGCGTGGTTCTTCCTGCGGTCCCTGCGTGCGGCGGGAGTTGTGATCGCGCCGTCCGAACTCCTCGCCAGGGCGGGCACGGTGGTCGCCCTCTCCGTGGCGATGCTGGGCGGACTCGCCTGGGCCGGGCACGACGTCGTCACCCTCGACGGCGGCTCGCTGGGTCTCGACGAGCTGCCCGGCGGGGGCGGCAAGGGCGGCGCCGGCATCCCCGGCCTCGGCGACATCGGCGGGCTGCTCCCGGACCGGGTCGGGGACCTGATCCACGCCAAGGCGGCCGTCGGCTTCACCGTGGACACCGTGCCCACACTCCTCGGCGGGCTCGGCTGGTCCGCCGGCGTGCTGCTGATCGCGCTGCTGGCCGCCCGCCGCGCTCCCCTGCCGCCGGGCTGGGACGCCGTGCACCGGGTGGTGCGGCCGGCCGTCTCGGCGCTCGTCACCGTGCTGCTGCTGGCCGTGGTCGCCGGGCTGGCCGCGGCGGCGTACGCGGCGATCGGCGACGACCACCCCGGGCGGATCGCCGGCGCGGCCCTGCTCGGCGCGCCGAACGGGGTGTGGCTCGGCATCCCGCTCGGCCTCTTCGTCCCCTGGGACGGCCGGGCGACCGGCGCCCTGGGCGCCCTGCTCCCCCACCCGCTGGACCAACTGCTGGGCGCGGCGCGGGACCAGCCCGTCACCCTCGGCCGGCTGGCCGGTCTCGACGGCCGGGTGTGGCTGCTCGCGGTGGCCGCCGCCGCGGCGATGCTGCTGGCGGGGGTGCTGACCGCGGTGCGCACACCGGTGCCGGACGGGACGGGCGCGGCGGGCCTCGCCGGACGGTGCGCCCTGCGGCTCGGGGCCGCGACCGCGCTGACCCTGCCGTTCCTGGCCTGGCTGACGGACGTCTCGGTGGACGCCTCGCTGTCCGTGCTGGGCTTCGACGCGTTCGGCGCGGGCGTCGAACTGCACGGCCGCACGGGCGCGGCACTGCTCCTGGGCGCCGTGTGGGGCGCCGGGGCCGGCGGAGCGGGAGCGCTGCTCGCCCGGGCGCTGGGGGCGGCGGGGGCCCGGGCGGCGTGGCCCGCGCGAGGCGGGACGGCCGCGGCGGGGGACGACGGACCCGGGTACGGCGGACCGGGGTACGGCGGACCGGGGTACGGCGCGGGAGCAGGGTTCGGCGCGGGAACGGGGTACAGCGCGGGAACGGGGTACGGCGATGGCTCCGGGCACTCCGCGTACTCCGGGTCCCCTGCGTCCGGTGACCGCCCCGGGAGCCCCGGCCGCCCCTCGACCGGTGATGGCGTGGGGCACGGGCGCCCCGCGCCGGGCGACGGCTCCGGGCCGCCGCTGTCCGGCGGTGGCTCCGATGGGCCGCTGTCCGGCTCTGGGGCCGGGCCGTACGCGCCGGGCAGGCCGTACCGGCCGCCGAACCCCGGCACGAACCCCTATCTCCGGGTGCCGGAGGAGGTGCGGGACGAGCCCGAGGACGCGCGGCCGCCCTCCGCCGGGGACGACATGTACGGCGCCCCGACCATCTCCCGCCGGCTGCCCCCGCCCCCGCCCCGCAGCCGTCCGGGCGCCCGCCCGCCGGATCGCTCGCCGGACGGCCCGGACGACGGCACGCCCCCGCCGCCTCCCCCGCCTCCCCCGCGTCCGAGGACCGGGAGGTGACCGGCGGACGGGTGTGCCGGGGCGACCACTGCGGGCAAGATGCGGGACATCGGGTGGACACTTGTTGTTCCATGTCCGTCAGGCGGACCGCACGGGCGGAAGGCACTGGGTGCCGGATACGGTGGTGACACCATGAGCGCTTCGCAGACCCCCGAGGTCCCCACTCTCCTCGTCAAGATCTTCGGCAAGGACAGGCCGGGCATCACGGCCGGCCTCTTCGACACCCTTGCCGCCTTCAACGTCGACGTGGTCGACATCGAGCAGGTCGTCACCCGGGGCCGCCTGGTGCTGTGCGCGCTGGTCACCCAGCCGCCGGCCGGGCTCGAGGGCGATCTGCGGTCCACCGTGCACAGCTGGGCCGAGTCGATGAAGATGCAGGCGGAGATCATCTCCGGGCGCGGCGACAACCGGCCGCGCGGGCTCGGGCGCTCCCTGGTGACCGTGCTCGGCCATCCGCTCACCGCCGAGTCGACGGCGGCCATCGCCGCCCGCATCGCGAAGACCGGCGGCAACATCGACCGCATCTTCCGGCTCGCCAAGTACCCCGTGACCGCGGTGGAGTTCGCCGTCTCCGGGGTGGAGACGGAGCCGCTGCGCACGGCCCTGGCCTCGGACGCGGCGGCACTCGGTGTCGACGTCGCCGTGGTCTCGGCGGGCCTGCACCGGCGCGCCCAGCGGCTGGTCGTCATGGACGTGGACTCCACCCTCATCCAGGACGAGGTCATCGAGCTGTTCGCGGCGCACGCGGGCTGCGAGGACAAGGTCGCCGAGGTGACGGCGGCGGCGATGCGCGGGGAGCTGGACTTCGAGCAGTCGCTGCACGCGCGCGTGGCGCTGCTGGAGGGTCTGGACGCCTCGGTGGTGGAGAAGGTGCGCGACGAGGTGCGGCTGACGCCGGGCGCCCGCACCCTGATCCGCACCCTCAAGCGGCTCGGCTACCAGGTGGGTGTCGTCTCCGGCGGCTTCACGCAGGTCACGGACGATCTGAAGGAGCGGCTGGGGCTGGACTTCGCGCAGGCCAACACGCTGGAGATCGTCGACGGGAAGCTCACCGGGCGGGTCACCGGGGAGATCGTGGACCGGGCGGGCAAGGCGCGGCTGCTGCGCCGGTTCGCGGCCGAGGCCGGGGTGCCGCTGTCGCAGACGGTGGCGATCGGCGACGGGGCCAACGACCTGGACATGCTGAACGCGGCCGGTCTGGGCGTCGCCTTCAACGCCAAGCCGGTGGTCCGCGAGGCCGCGCACACGGCGGTGAACTTCCCCTTCCTCGACACCGTGCTCTATCTGCTGGGCGTCACCCGGGAAGAGGTCGAGGCGGCCGACACGCACGACGAGGGCTGAACCGCCGGCCCGCGGGGTTCGCGCTCGGCCCGGCTCCGGACGTGGGAAGGGCCCGGCACCGTCGTGGTGCCGGGCCCTTCACCGTGTGTGCCGTCACTCGGAGGGCGCCCAGTAGTCCACCATCGTGGCCGTGCCCGGCTCCAGGCTCTTCCAGCCGCCGTCGAAGGTCAGCACCACGAAGGCGGCGGCCGGGAAGCCGCGGCGCTCCATCCGCCGGCGGGCGTCGCCGCCGGACTCGCCGGCCAGGACCTCGGCCAGGCCGTGCACGCCGGGGTTGTGGCCGATGAGGATCACGTTCTGCGCGTCGTCCGGGACCTCGTTGAGCACTGCGATCAGCTCGCCGGGAGAGGCCTCGTAGACCCGCTCCTCGTAGACGGTTTTCGGCCGGTGTGCGAGTTCGTGGACGGCGAGCTTCCAGGTCTCGCGGGTCCGGACGGCGGTGGAGCACAGGGCAAGGTCGAAGGTGTAACCGGTGTCGGCCAGCTTGCGCCCGGCGACCGCGGCGTCCATACGGCCCCGCTCGGCGAGGGGCCGTTCATGGTCGGCCACCTGGGGCCAGTCGGCTTTCGCATGCCGGAAGATCACGATCCTGCGGGGTTCTGCGACGCTCATGGGTCCCAGCTTCGCATGAAACAGGCCACCCGGCGCAGGGAGTTGACATGGGCGATCACCGCCGGAGCGCCCCTGCGTCAGCGGGCGAGGAGCTGCTGCGCGCGTTCGAGGAGCTGCGTGACCGCCGGGGTGGCGCTCGCCGCGTGGGCGTCGGACGGGTTCAGTATCAGCGCCAGCAGTGCGACGAAGGCGAGGGCCGGCAGGGCGAGCGCCCACCAGGGCAGCCGGATGTCGACGCCGCCCGTGGTCGCCGGGTGGGGCCGGGTGTGCGTACGGACCGGCATGGTCGCCTCCGTCGGGTCCTCGAGTGCTCGTGGCCGCCTGCCGCGGTCATGTCTCGAAGGTACGGAGTACGGGGCCGCCGGCCCATCCGGTGACCCACCCACTTGACCCTGACCCTGTCCCCCTAGGGGATGGTGGGGCCAGCACCACCATCAGGGCGCCGGACGGATCAGGGCGACGCGATCGTCGCGATGATGCCGATGATCACGAAGATGGCGAGGAACGAGCCGAAGACGAGCAGCAGCTTCTTCTGGCCGTTCTTGGGGTTCGGGTCCAGCACGGGCTCCATGCGCCCAGTCTCGCACCCTTCGTCCGGAACGGACCGCCCGGGGTGTCCGTGCCGCCGCGTCGGCGGGCGGCACGGGCGGCCGGTGGCGGACCCGCGTGCTCAGGCGCGGCCCGCCTCGTCCTCCACCGTGCGGTCGCGGCCCGCGAGGACGCCCACCGCCATCTGGGGCAGCATCAGCCCCGCCATCAGGGCGATCGGCAGGCCCCAGCCGCCGCTGTGCTGGTAGAGCACGCCGACCAGCAGCGGGCCGGGGATGGAGATCAGGTAGCCGGTGCTCTGCGCGAACGCGGAGAGCTGGGCCACGCCCGCACCGGTCCTGGCGCGCATGCCGACCATCGTCAGCGCGAGCGGGAAGGCGCAGTTGGCGACGCCGAGCAGCACGGCCCAGGCCCAGGCGCCGGCGGCCGGCGCCAGGTACAGCCCGGCGTATCCGGCGAGGCCGCACACGCCCAGGGCCAGCACGATCGGCCCCTGGTGGGGCAGCCGGGTGGCGAGCCGCGGGATGACGAAGGCCAGGGGGACGCCCATCACCATGGTGACGGCGAGGAGCAGGCCCGCCGTGCCGGCCGGGACGCCGGCGTCCCGGAAGATCTGCGCCATCCAGCCCATGGTGATGTAGGCGGCGGTGGCCTGGAGCCCGAAGAAGACGGCGAGCGCCCACGCGGTGCGGCTGCGGGTGATGCGCAGCGGCGCCGTCCGCCCGTCCGGCGCGGTGCGGGCCGGCTCCTGGGCGGGGGCCGTGTCCCGGCCGCGCACCAGCGGCAGCCAGGGCAGCACGGCGGCGGCCGCGAGCGCCGCCCACACGGCGAGCCCGGACTGCCAGGCGCCGCCCAGCGCGCCGGTCAGCGGCACGGTCACCGCGGCGGCGAGGGAGGTGCCGAGGGCGAGGGCCATCGAGTACAGGCCGGTCATGGAGCCGACGCGGTCGGGGAACCAGCGCTTGACGATGACCGGCATCAGCACGTTGCTGACGGCGATGCCCATGAGGGCGAGGGCGCTGGCGACGAGGAAGCCGGCCGTGCCGCCGGCGTACGGGCGTATCAGCAGGCCCGCGGTGATGGCGGCCATGCCGGCGCACACCACGGCGGCCGGGCCGAAGCGCCGGGCCAGGCGTGGCGCGGTGACGCCGAAGACGGCGAAGCAGAGCGGCGGCACGGAGGTGAGCAGTCCGGCCACGCTGCCGCTCATGCCCAGTCCGTCGCGGACCTCCTCCAGCAGCGCGCCGAGGCTCGTGATGGCGGGGCGGAGGTTGAGCGCGGTCAGCACGATGCCGACGACGACCAGCCGGGTGGCCCACGCGCGCGTGGGCGGAGTCGTACGGGTTCCGGGCGCCGTGCTCGCGCCGCGTTCGGTCGAAGGCATCTCCGTACGGGTGTCCGCGATCCGTGTTTCCTCACTGGCCATGCGGCTCATCATAGAATCATGGGATGATTGGTTGTCCACTCCCTCGTCGGCCACGGCCGGGAATCCCGTGCGAAGGTGTGCCATGCCTCTGAGCCACCCGCGCCGTTCGGCGCTCTCCGAGCAGGTCATCGCCGAGCTGCGGGCGCAGATCGCCTCCGGCGAGTGGCCGGTGGGTTCGCGCATCCCGACCGAGCCGGAACTGGTGGAGCAGCTCGGCGTCGCCCGCAACACCGTCCGCGAGGCCGTGCGGGCACTCGCGCACAACGGCCTGCTGGACATCCGCCAGGGTTCGGGCACCTATGTAGCGGCGACGAGCGAGCTGGCCGGCGTGATGCACCGCCGCTTCGCGGGGGCCGATCCCCGGCACATCGCGGAACTGCGCTCGACGCTGGAGTCGGCGGCGGCGCGGCTTGCCGCCGAGCGGCGCACCGAGAAGGACCTCAAGCAGCTCGACGCGCTGCTGGTGCGGCGTGAGGAGGCGTGGGAGTCCGGCGAGGCCGAGGCCTTCGTGACGGCGGACGCCACCTTCCACCTGGCCGTGGTGGCCGCCTCCCACAACGACGTCATGACGGCGATGTACGCCGACCTGGGCGAGGTGCTGCGCGACTGGCTGCGCGCCGACGTCGGCGCGGGCCTGACCCCGGAGGCGCACATGGACCACGCCCGTCTGGTGGACGCGATCCGCGCGGGTGACGCGGGCGCGGCGGCCGAGGAGGCCGGAAGCTACCCCTTCCTGTGCCGTCCGGGCCGGTTCAGCGCGCCTTCTGGTGACTGATCCACACCGAGCGGACCTCCTTCCAGCAGCGGCCGGTCAGCCGTACCGTCATGGCGGCGTCGGTGTTCACGGGCGCGCTGTCGGTGTCGATGTCCCACCAGCGGGCGCACTCGATGTGCAGGCGCACGCGGTCGGTGTCGACATAGGGGTTGTGGCAGTAGGCGACCACGTGCGAGCCGGTCACAGCCGTGCGGCAGGCGGCGCCGAACAGCTTCGGGGCGGGCGGCTTGGCGTCGCTCGCGCGCGCGTGGCACAGCGCCGCGTACGGCAGGCAGATCGTGAGGGCGGCGGCCACGGTCACCGGGGCCAGGCTGCGGGACAGGCGCACAAGGGGACCTCCTCGGCCGGGCTGCGGAGGGATGCGCGAGGTGAACGCTGCCTCCAGGGTGCGCAGCCGGTCACCCGCCCCGCCCGGCCGGGTACGCCGAACGAGTGACGCCCCGCTCCCCGCGCGCTGCGGGGAACGGGGCGTCGGCGCCGTACGGGGAGCTCACCCGCGCCGGACGCGGGTCACCGTGTGCCGTGCGCGGCTCAGGCGCCGATGGCGTGCAGGCCGCCGTCCACGTGGATGATCTCGCCGGTGGTCTTCGGGAACCAGTCGCTCAGCAGGGCGACGACGCCCTTGCCGGCCGGCTCCGGGTCCTTGAGGTCCCACTCCAGCGGGGAGCGGGTGTCCCACACGGAGGCCAGGTCGCCGAAGCCCGGGATGGACTTGGCGGCCATGGAGCCGATGGGGCCGGCCGAGATGAGGTTGCAGCGGATGTTCTGCTTGCCCAGGTCGCGCGCCATGTAGCGGCTGGTGGCCTCGAGGGCGGCCTTGGCCGGGCCCATCCAGTCGTACTGCGGCCAGGCGTACTGCGCGTCGAAGGTGAGGCCGACGACCGAGCCGCCGTTCTGCATCAGCGGCAGGCAGGCCATGGTCAGCGACTTCAGGGAGAACGCCGAGACGTGCATGGCGGTGGAGACCGACTCGAACGGCGTGTTGAGGAAGTTGCCGCCGAGTGCGTCCTGCGGGGCGAAGCCGATGGAGTGGACGATGCCGTCCAGGCCGCCCAGCTCCTCGCCGACCACGTCGGCCAGCCGTCCGAGGTGCTCCTCGTTGGTCACGTCCAGCTCGATGACCTTGGCCGGCTTCGGCAGCTTCTTGGCGATGCGCTCGGTCAGCGTGGGCCGCGGGAACGCGGTCAGGATGATCTCGGCGCCCTGCTCCTGGGCGAGCTTGGCGACGTGGAAGGCGATGGAGGACTCCATCAGCACACCCGTGACCAGGATGCGCTTGCCCTCGAGAATTCCGCTCATGGTGATCAGTGACCCATTCCCAGTCCGCCGTCAACGGGAATGACGGCTCCAGTGATGTACGAGGCGTCGTCCGAGGCGAGGAACCGCACCGTCGCGGCGATCTCCTCCGGCCGCGCGTACCGGCCGAGCGGCACCTGGGACACGATGTCCTTGCGCTGCTCGTCGGTGAGCACCTTGGTCATGTCGGTGTCGACGAAGCCGGGCGCGACGACGTTGAAGGTGAGGTTGCGCGAACCCAGCTCACGGGCGAGGGAGCGCGCGAAGCCGACCAGGGCGGCCTTGGAGGCGGCGTAGTTCGCCTGCCCCGCCGAGCCGAGCAGGCCGACCACCGAGGAGATCAGCACGACGCGGCCCTTGCGCGCCCGCAGCATGCCGCGGTTGGCGCGCTTGACGACGCGGAAGGTGCCGGTCAGGTTGGTGTCGATGACCGAGGTGAAGTCCTCCTCGGACATGCGCATCAGGAGCTGGTCCTTGGTGACGCCGGCGTTGGCGATCAGGACCTCGACCGGACCGTGCTGCTCCTCGATCTCCTTGTAGGCCTGCTCCACCTGCTCGGGGTCGGTGATGTCGCACTTGACGGCGAGGAAGCCGGCCGGCGGCTCACCCGAGCGGTACGTGATCGCGACCTTGTCGCCGGCGTCGGCGAAAGCGCGGGCGATGGCGAGGCCGATGCCCCGGTTGCCTCCGGTGACGAGAACCGAGCGGCTCAACGGATCACCCTTTCGATAGCGGTCTGATGCGGTACGGCACCCGCCCGAACACCTCGATGACAGGCGGCTTCATCGAAAACCTATCGGTAGCGCCCCTTCCGTGGGCAAGCGGGCACCGACAGTGGCTGAAGTGCGTCACTGTCGGGTCCCTACAGAAAGCACCGGTGCGCACCGCGAAACCTGTGGTCCGCCGGGCCGGTGTCACGACATGATCGGACCGACAGGCCACGACAGCAGGGAGACCTCCGTGCCTCATTCCATCGACGAAGCCTTCACGGCGCTGCCGCTGAGGGCCCTGGCCGACGCCGCGCTGGCACGCGCGCGTGCGCTGGGGGCCGAGCATGCGGACTTCCGGTTCGAGCGGGTGCGCAGCGCGTCCTGGCGGCTGCGGGACGCCAGGCCCGCCGGATCGTCGGACACCACCGACCTCGGCTACGCGGTCCGGGTCGTGCACGGCGGCACGTGGGGCTTCGCGTCAGGGGTGGACCTGAGCCTGGACGCGGCCGCGAAGGTCGCCTCCCAGGCGGTGGCGATGGCGAAGCTCTCCGCGCAGGTCATCAGGGCGGCCGGCGCGGACGAGCGGGTGGAGCTGGCGGACGAGCCGGTGCACGCGGACCGCACGTGGATCTCGTCGTACGAGATCGACCCCTTCTCGGTGCCCGACGAGGAGAAGGCGGGGCTGCTGGCGGAGTGGAGTGCACGGCTGCTCGCGGCGAACGGCGTGAACCACGTGGACGCCTCGCTGCTCACCGTGCACGAGAACAAGTTCTACGCGGACACGGCAGGCACCGTGACGACCCAGCAGCGGGTGCGGCTGCACCCGCAGCTCACGGCGGTGTCGGTGGACGAGTCGAGCGGTGAGTTCGACTCCATGCGGACCATCGCGCCGCCGGCCGGCCGGGGCTGGGAGTACCTGACGGGCACCGGCTGGGACTGGGACGCCGAGCTGGAGCGGATGCCGGAGCTGCTGGCGGAGAAGATGCGGGCGCCCAGCGTGGAGCCGGGCGTGTACGACCTGGTCGTCGACCCGTCCAACCTGTGGCTGACCATCCACGAGTCCATCGGGCACGCCACCGAGCTGGACCGCGCCCTCGGCTACGAGGCCGCCTACGCCGGCACCTCGTTCGCCACCTTCGACCAGCTCGGCAAGCTCAGGTACGGCTCCGAGCTGATGAACGTCACCGGCGACCGCACCGCCGAGCACGGCCTCGCGACCGTCGGTTACGACGACGAGGGCGTCGAGGCCCAGTCCTGGGACCTGGTGAAGGACGGCACGCTGGTGGGCTACCAGCTCGACCGGCGGATCGCGCGGCTGACCGGGTTCGAGCGGTCCAACGGGTGCGCGTTCGCCGACTCGCCGGGACACGTGCCGGTGCAGCGCATGGCCAACGTGTCGCTGCGGCCGGATCCGGCGGGCATGTCCACCGAGGACCTGATCGGGGGCGTCGACCGGGGCATCTACGTCGTCGGCGACCGGTCCTGGTCGATCGACATGCAGCGCTACAACTTCCAGTTCACCGGGCAGCGCTTCTTCCGGATCGAGAACGGCCGGATCACCGGGCAGCTGAAGGACGTCGCCTACCAGGCGACGACCACCGACTTCTGGGGTTCGATGACCGCTGTGGGCGGCCCGCAGACCTATGTCCTGGGCGGCGCCTTCAACTGCGGCAAGGCCCAGCCGGGCCAGGTGGCCGCCGTGTCCCACGGGTGCCCCTCCGCCCTGTTCCGGGGCGTCAACATCCTCAACACCACCCAGGAGGCCGGTCGATGAGCGCCCGTACCAACAAGCCGCACGAGGTCGTCGAGCAGGCGCTCGCGCTGTCCCGGGCCGACGGCTGCGTGGTCATCGCCGACGAGCAGTCCACGGCCAACCTGCGCTGGGCGGGCAACGCGCTCACCACGAACGGTGTGACGCGCGGCCGTACGCTCACCGTGATCGCGACCGTGGACGGCAAGGAGGGCACCGCCTCCGGCGTCGTGTCCCGCTCGGCGGTGACGGCCGCGGAGCTGGAGCCGCTGGTGCGGGCCGCCGAGGCCGCCGCGCGCGGAGCCGGGCCCGCCGAGGACGCGCAGCCGCTGGTCGGCGACGTGCCCGCGTCCCCCGACTTCACCGAGGCGCCCGCCGAGACGTCCTCCGCGGTGTTCGCGGACTTCGCCCCGGCGCTCGGCGAGTCCTTCGCACGCGCGCGTGCCGGCGGCCGGGAGCTGTACGGCTTCGCCAACCACGAGCTGGTGTCGACGTACCTCGGCACCTCCACCGGGCTGCGGCTGCGGCACGACCAGCCCACCGGAACGCTGGAGATGAACGCCAAGTCGCCGGACCGCACCCGCTCGGCGTGGGCGGGGCGGTCGACGCGCGACTTCAAGGACGTCGACCCGGGCGCGCTCGACGCCGAGCTGGCCGTGCGGCTCGGCTGGGCCGAGCGGCGGGTGGAGCTGCCCGCGGGCCGGTACGAGACGCTGCTGCCGCCGACCGCGGTGGCCGATCTGCTGATCTACCAGCTCTGGTCGGCTTCGGGCCGGGACGCGGCGGAGGGCCGGACGGTGTTCTCCAGGCCGGGCGGCGGCACCCGGGTCGGCGAGAAGCTGAGCGGGCTGCCGCTGACGCTGCGCAGCGACCCGCACGAGCCGGGCCTGGAGTGCGCGCCGTTCGTGGTCGCCCACTCCTCCGGCGGCGACCAGTCCGTGTTCGACAACGGGCTGCCGGTGCGGGCCACCGACTGGGTCCGCGAGGGCGTGCTGCGGAACCTGACCACGACCCGGCACAGCGCGGGCCTGACCGGGCTGCCGGTCGCCCCGGCGCTCGGCAACCTGATCCTCGACGGCGGGCAGGACCGCTCCCTGGAGGAGATGGTCGCGGACACCGGGCGCGGGCTGCTGCTGACCTGCCTGTGGTACATCCGCGAGGTGGACCCGGCGACGCTGCTGCTCACCGGGCTGACCCGGGACGGCGTCTACCTCGTGGAGAACGGCGAGGTCGCCGGTCAGGTGAACAACTTCCGGTTCAACGAGTCGCCGGTGGACCTGCTGGGCAGGGCCACGGAGGCCGGGCGCACCGAGAAGACGCTGCCGCGCGAGTGGAGCGACTGGTTCACCCGGGCCGCGATGCCCGCGCTGCGGATCCCCGACTTCAACATGAGCTCGGTCAGCCAGGGCGTATAACCTCGTAGTCGGCTGTCATCCGACCGCCGAAGATCTTCAAGGAGACACGAGAACCGTGACGGACATCGTCGACGAGCTGAAGTGGCGTGGGCTGTTCGCCCTGTCCACCGACGAGGACGCCTTGCGCAAGGCGCTCGCGGACGGTCCCGTCACCTACTATTGCGGCTTCGACCCGACGGCGCCGTCCCTGCACGTGGGACACCTGGTGCAGGTGCTCTCGCTGCGCCGGCTCCAGCAGGCCGGGCACCGGCCGCTGGCGCTGGTCGGCGGGGCGACCGGCCTGATCGGCGACCCGCGTCCCACCGCCGAGCGCACGCTGAACGACCCGGAGACGGTGGCCGGCTGGGTGGGCCGGCTGCGCGGCCAGATCGAGCCGTTCCTGTCCTTCGAGGGCGAGAACGCGGCGGTCATGGTGAACAACCTCGACTGGACCTCGGGTCTCTCCGCGATCGAGTTCCTGCGGGACATCGGCAAGCACTTCCGGGTCAACAAGATGCTCACCAAGGACTCCGTGGCCCGCCGCCTGGAGTCCGACCAGGGCATCAGCTACACCGAGTTCAGCTACCAGATCCTGCAGGGCATGGACTTCCTGCAGCTCTACCGGCGGTACGGCTGCACGCTCCAGCAGGGCGGCAGCGACCAGTGGGGCAACCTCACGGCCGGCCTGGACCTGATCCACCGGCTGGAGCCGGACGCCCAGGTGCACGCCATGGCCACGCCGCTGATGACCAAGGCGGACGGCACGAAGTTCGGCAAGACCGAGGGCGGCGCCGTCTGGCTCGACCCGGAGATGACGACGCCGTACGCGTTCTACCAGTTCTGGCTGAACGTCGACGACCGGGACATCTCTCGGTACATGCGGATCCTGTCCTTCCGGTCCCGGGAGGAACTGGAGGAGCTGGAGCGGCAGACCGAGGAGCGCCCGCAGGCCCGTGCCGCGCAGCGCGCGCTCGCCGAGGAGCTGACGACGCTGGTGCACGGCGCCGACCAGACGGCCGCGGTGATCGCCGCGTCCAAGGCGCTCTTCGGCCAGGGCGAGCTGGCGGAGCTGGACGACAGGACGCTGGCGGCGGCGCTGTCCGAGCTGCCGCACATCCAGGTCACCGAGCTGGCCCCCGTGGTCGACCTGCTCGCCGAGGTCGGTCTGGTGGCCAGCAAGTCGGCCGCCCGCCGCACGGTCAAGGAGGGCGGCGCCTACGTGAACAACGCGAAGGTCGCCGCCGAGGACGCGGTGCCCGCCCCGGAGGACCTGCTGCACGGGCGCTGGCTCGTGCTGCGCCGGGGCAAGAAGAACCTGGCCGCGGTCGAGGTCAAGCCGGCCTGAGACATGCGGGCCTGAGACATGCCGGAGGGCGGCTCCCGGACACCGGGGCCGCCCTTCGGCGTGTGGGCCGTCAGACGCGCTGCTGCTGTTTCCGCTTGCCGATCGTGGCCATGTAGAGGGCGTCGATCAGGGCGACGATGATGATCGCGGCGACGAGCTGGAAGGCGTGCCGGCTCCAGTCGATGCCCTTGGTCTGGGCCACGCCGAGGGCTGCGGCGATCGCGTTGCCGGCGATCGCGCCGAGGATGCCGCCGATGGTGGTCAGCCACAGGGGGCTGTGCTGCTTGCCCGGGATGACGGCCTTGGCGATGAGGCCCAGGACGAACCCCACGATGATCGCCCACAACCAGCCCATGGCTGCCTCCTCGTACCGATCGGTGTGAGCACTACGGCAAGTCTCCGCGTGCAGGCCGTACGGCGCATGTCGGACACGGCTGTACGTGGCCCGGCCGACGACGTCCGCGCGGGCGGGCGGCGACCCGGTCTCGTGGGCGGTGGGGGCGCGGCGTAACGTGGAGGTGTCGTGCGCGGGCTCTTCGCCCGCGCGCGGGCGAAGGTTGCGGGCCATGGGAGTCCGATGCGGGCGGATGGTGGAATGTGATGCGGAAGCAGCACGGCGGCAACGTCCAGGTGTTCCGGATCACCGGCGCCCGGACCGGTCTGGCCGAGGACGTGCGGGGCCGGCAGCGGCGGTACGTCATCTCGATGACGATCCGGACCGCCTCGGTGATCCTCGCGGCGACCCTGTGGAACGTCGAACGGTACGTCGCCATCGTGGCGCTGGTGCTCGGGGCGGTGCTCCCCTACATCGCGGTGGTGATCGCGAACGCCGGCCGGGAACGGCCGCCCACGCTGCCGTCGACCTTCGTCACGGCCCCGACGCGGCCGATGATCACGCCGCCGCGCGCGGAGGACGAGGGCACGCGAGCGGAATCCGTACCGGAGGACCTGTCGGCCGAGCCGGGGCCGCAGGGGCCCGGCGAGCGGCCGGAACGGGCCTGACCACGGCGGATCCGGGGCGGTGTGCCGGGCTCGCCGGCAAGCTCAAGAAAAGCTCAATTTCATCGTGCGGTTCAGTGCCGGACGCAGGGTGACCCATGACATACTGCGTACGCGCTCCGCATCCCCCGTCGGAGCGACGGACCGACGCCGGGCAGCTCCCCCCGTGGCTGCTCGGCGTCGCCTTGTTTACGGGGGATCTGCGAGACGGAACCAGTGACGAAGCCGTGAGTGACGAGACCCCCATCTGCTCCGCCAAGGGCTGCCGTGCCGCCGCCGTGTGGGTGCTGGCCTGGAACAACCCGAAGATCCACACCCCGGAGCGGCGCAAGACGTGGCTCGCCTGCGACGAGCACCGCGAGCACCTCTCGCAGTTCCTCGGCGTCCGGGGCTTCCTGAAGGACGTGGTGCCGTTCGAGGAGTGGCGGGCGGCCGAGGGGTCCTAGACCCGTCGCCGGATACCCGTCCGCCACCTCCGCGGCAGGCGCTAGGTCGTGTCCGCAAAGTCGCGTCGTTCGCCCGCAGGGCGGGCGTCGCGGCGTCCGGTGCGTGCTCTCGGCGGGCCGGCCGGATGCCCTCGTACTGGGTGTACTCGGGCTTTCGGCCGGTGCGGCGAGAGTGCGTGCCGGGCGTCGCGACGCAGACGCGACTTTGCGGACACGGCCTAGCCGCCGATGGCCGACATCGGCCGGTCCGGCTGGACGAAGGAGGGGTCGTCGAGGCCGGCTCCGGCCTTCTTGCCCCACATCGCCAGGCGCCAGATGCGGGCGATCTCCTCGTCGGGGGCGCCGGAGCGCAGGGCCGCCCGCAGGTCGGTCTCCTCGGTGGCGAACAGGCAGGTCCTTATCTGGCCGTCGGCCGTGAGGCGGGTGCGGTCGCAGGCCGCGCAGAACGGGCGGGTGACCGAGGCGATCACGCCCACCCGGTGCGGGCCGCCGTCGACCAGCCAGCGCTCCGCCGGCGCCGAGCCGCGCTCGTCGGCGCCCTCGGGGGTGAGGTCGAAGCGGGTGCGCAGGGAGGCCAGGATGTCCCCGGCGGTCACCATGCCCTCGCGCTTCCAGCCGTGCTGGGCGTCGAGCGGCATCTGCTCGATGAAGCGCAGCTCGTAGTCGTGCTCGACCGCCCAGGCCAGCAGGTCCGGGGCCTCGTCTGCGTTGAGCCCAGGCATCAGGACCGAGTTGACCTTGACCGGGTCGAGGCCCGCCTCGCGGGCGGCCGCGAGGCCCTCCAGGACGTCCCGGTGGCGGTCGCGGCGGGTAAGGGTCTTGAAGACGTCCGGGCGCAGGGTGTCCAGGGAGACGTTGACCCGGTCCAGGCCCGCCGCCTTCAGGGCGGACGCGGTCCGCCTGAGTCCGATGCCGTTGGTGGTGAGGGACATCTGCGGCCGGGGCTCGAGGCCCGCGACGCGCTCGACGATGCCGGTCAGGCCGGGGCGCAGCAGCGGCTCGCCGCCGGTGAAGCGGACCTCCTCGATGCCGAGCAGGCGGACCGCGATGTCGATGAGACGGACGATCTCGTCGTCCGTGAGCAGGTCGGGCTTGGCCAGCCACTGCAGGCCCTCCTCGGGCATGCAGTAGGTGCAGCGCAGATTGCACCGGTCGGTCAGCGAGACCCGAAGGTCGGTGGCGACTCGGCCGTAGGTGTCGATGAGCACGTGGGCCCCCTCCCTCGGTACCGCATCATCGTTCTCCGTCACCTGCGAGCCTACGTGAGACCGCCGACAACGGCGGTGGCCGGATCCCACGAGGCACGGCGAGGCCGCGTCGTAGGACCGTACGATCCGGTACGACGCGGCCGTCGTCGCGAGGGTCAGTGCGCTCCGGTGCCGGTCAGGGACCGCACCTCCAGCTCCGCGTACTTCCCGGCGTCCGGGGCTTCCTTGGAGAGCAGGGTGCCGACCGCGCCCAGCAGGAAGCCGACCGGGATCGAGATGATGCCCGGGTTCTCCAGCGGGAACCAGTGGAAGTCGACGTCCGGGAACATCGAGGTCGGCTTGCCGGACACCACGGGCGAGAACAGCACGAGGCCGACCGCGGTGACCAGGCCGCCGTAGATCGACCACAGGGCGCCCGAGGTGGTGAACCGCTTCCAGAACAGGCTGTAGAGGATGGTCGGCAGGTTGGCGGAGGCGGCGACCGCGAAGGCGAGGGCGACCAGACCGGCCACGTTCAGGTCGCGGGCCATGGCGCCGAGCAGGATGGAGACGGCGCCGATGCCGACGGTGGCCCAGCGGGCCGCGCCCAGCTCCTGTTTCTCGGTGGCCTGCCCCCTCTTGATGACGTTGGCGTAGATGTCGTGGGCGAAGGAGGACGACGAGGCCAGGGTGAGGCCGGCGACCACCGCGAGGATGGTGGCGAAGGCGACGGCCGAGATGGTGGCGAGCAGGATCGCGCCCCAGTTGGAGTCCACTCCGCCCAGGTGCAGGGCGAGGAGCGGGGCGGCGGTGTTGCCCGCCTTGTTGGAGGCGATGATCTCGTCGGGTTTGATCAGCGCGGCCGCGCCGAAACCGAGGGCGAGGGTCATCAGGTAGAAGGCGCCGATCAGGCCGATCGCCCAGATGACGGACTTACGGGCGGCCTTGGCGGTCGGCACCGTGTAGAACCGGATCAGGATGTGCGGCAGGCCCGCGGTGCCGAGGACCAGGGCGATGCCGAGGGAGATGAAGTCCAGCTTGGTGGTGCCGGTGGCGCCGTACTTCAGGCCGGGCTCCAGGAAGGCCGAGCCCTTGGCGCTGTTGTCGGCTGCCGTGCCGAGCAGGTCGGAGATGTTGAAGTGGAACTTCAGCAGGACCAGGAAGGTCAGCAGCAGGGCGCCCAGGATCAGCAGCACCGCCTTGACCATCTGGACCCAGGTGGTGCCCTTCATGCCGCCGATGGTGACGTACACGATCATCAGGACGCCGACCAGGGCGACGATGCCGATCTTGCCGCCGTCGCTGGTGATGCCGAGCAGCAGCGAGACGAGCACGCCGGCGCCGGCCATCTGGGCGAGCAGGTAGAAGATCGACACGACGATGGTGGAGACGCCGGCCGCGGTGCGCACGGGCCGCTGGCGCATCCGGTAGGCCAGGACGTCGCCCATCGTGTAGCGGCCGGAGTTGCGCAGTGGTTCGGCGACCAGCAGGAGGGCGACCAGCCAGGCCACCAGGAAGCCGATGGAGTACAGGAAGCCGTCGTAGCCGAAGAGGGCGATGGCGCCGGCGATGCCGAGGAAGGACGCGGCGGACATGTAGTCGCCGGAGACGGCCAGGCCGTTCTGGAAGCCGGTGAACTGCCGTCCGCCGGCGTAGAAGTCGGCGGCGTCCCGGGTCTGCCGGCCGGCCCAGACGGTGATCACGAGGGTCGCGGCGACGAACACCGCGAACAGCGTGATGATCAGCGTCCGGTGCTCGCCGGCCTCGCCGGCGGCGAGCAGGGTGTGCTGTGCGGGAGTCATGCTCCGCCCTCCATCCGGGACTTGATGGCCTCGGCGCGCGGGTCGAGCTTGGCCGCGGCGTGCCGTGCGTACCACCAGGCGATGAGGAACGTGGTCAGGAACTGCGCGATGCCCAGGACGAGGGCCACGTTGATGTTGCCGGCCACCTTGGTGCCCATGAAGCCGCCCGCGTAGCAGGAGAGCAGCACGTACAGCAGGTACCAGGTGGTGAAGGCGATGGTCAGGGGGAACGCGAAGGAGCGGTTGGCGCGGCGCAACTCAGCGAATTCCGCGCTCTGCTGGACCTCGGCGAACTCCTCGGTGGAGGGAAGGTGGGCTTGCGGTTTCGCGGGTGGCGGTGTCTCGGTGGCCACGGGCTCTCCTCGCGTCGGACATGCGCTGCGTCGACCTCACACGGACAGGAAGTCACGTTACCGGCAGTCGTGGGACGGCTCCGGGGAGTGACTCCGGTGGCGGGCCGGCGCTGGTGACGGGCCCTCCGTCCACGGTCACGGAGCCGCGCCCGGACCGGTTCAAGTCGGCCTGCCCCTTTCGGAGATCAGATCGGGGAGATAGCTTCGGCCTGCACCACCCGTCATGTACGCGCCCAAGCACCACCTGTGTCTCGGGCGGTTCCGTATCCGGATGATGTGGAGATCCCATGGCTCATCTGCGCTCCAGACGCCGACTGGCACTCGCCGTGCCGGTCGTGCTCTCACTGACCGCCTCGCTCGGCTTCCTGCCGGCGGCGGCCTCGGCGGCGACCGAGGCGGCCACGACGGCACGGGCGGCGGACGGCCCGGCCCTGGCGTACGTGGTCAACACCAGGACGGACCACCGCACGATCGAGTCGGTGGAGCGGGCGGTCTCCCGCAACGGCGGCACCGTCGTGGCGAGTTACGCCCGGATCGGGGTGATCGTCGCGCACTCCGCGCAGGCGGACTTCGGCGCGCGGATGCGCGCGGTGCGCGGCGTGCAGTCGGCGGGCGCGACACGCACCGCCCCGCTGAGCGCGGCGGGCACGACGGACGAGGGCGCGGTCCAGGTCCTGTCGAAGGCGGAGGCCGCGAAGGCCGCCCGGGCCGCGGCGACGGGCGAGGAGCCCCTCGAGGCCGACCAGTGGGACCTGCGGTCGATCGGCGCCGACAAGGCCGCGACGATCAACCCGGGCAGCCGGAGCGTGACCGTCGGCGTGATCGACACGGGTGTCGACGACACCCACCCGGACATCGCCCCGAACTTCTCCGCGTCGCAGTCGGCGAACTGCGTGAGCGGCAAGGCGGACACGACGTACGGCGCCTGGCGGCCGGCGGACGCCGACCACTACCACGGCACGCACGTCGCGGGCGAGATAGCCGCGGCCCGCAACGGCATAGGCGTGGCGGGCGTCGCGCCCGGCGTGAAGGTCGCCAGCATCACGGTGGCCCAGCCGGACTCGACCTCGCTGTTCTACCCGGAGAGCGTGGTCTGCGCCTTCGTCTTCGCCGCGGACCACGGCGTCGAGATCACCAACAACAGCTACTACGTCGACCCGTGGCTGTACAACTGCATGGACGACCCCGACCAGCGGGCCATCGTGGACGCGGTCAACCGCGCGCAGCTGTACGCCCAGCGCAAGGGCACGCTCAACGTGGCCTCGGCGGGCAACTCCAACGACGACCTCGACTCCGACGCGATCGTGGACGACTCCAGCCCGGACGACTCGACCGCCACCACCCGGACGGTCGACCCGCACGAGTGCTTCGACATCCCGACCCAGCTGCCCGGCGTGGTCACCGTGAGCGCGGTGGGCGTCAAGGGCGCCAAGTCGTACTACTCCAGCTACGGCAAGGGCGTCGTGGACGTGGCGGGACCGGGCGGCGACAAGTACCAGATCCCGGACACGCCGTCGAAGAACGGCCGCATCCTGTCCACGCTGCCGAACAACCAGTACGGCTTCCTCCAGGGCACCTCCATGGCGTCCCCGCACGTGGCCGCCGTGGCCGCGCTGCTGAAGTCGGCGCACCCGCACGCCACTCCGGCCCAGCTCCAGGCGCTGCTCAAGGCCCAGGCGGACAACCCGGGCTGCCCGGCGGGCCCGTACGACGGTGACGGCGACGGAGTCGTGGACGCGACCTGCGTCGGCGGCAAGCGCGTCAACGGCTTCTACGGGTCCGGAATCGTCAACGCTCTGCGCGCGGTGCGCTGACCCCGGCCCCGCGCACGGGTGCCGCCGGACGATTCCGGCGGCACCCGCCCGGTCGCGATCGCCCGGAACACCAGGCATTCCGAACACCAGGCATTCCGACCGCGCCACGGCCGCCCGCCTCGCGATATTGATCGAATCAATAATGCATAGTGCGGTCATGACGGATATCGAGTTCGCCTGGACGGCGCTGGGCGGCGACCCCGCCCTCCTGTCGCGTGTATCGGTCGTCGAGCGCCCGGGCGCGCTGCCGGCACGGCTGCCGGTGAGCCGGCTGGCGCGCGCGTGCGTCGGCGCGTGCGCGCTGGCCGCCGCCGAGCTGGGGGCGCGGCGGGCAGGGGCCGGCCGGGTGCCGAGGGCCGAGGTGGACGACGGCGCGGTCGCCGCCGCGTTCCACAGCGAGCGGCTGCTGCGGGTGGACGGCAGGGCCCCGGTCGCCTTCGCGCCGCTGTCCCGGTTCTGGCGGACCGCCGACGGCTGGGTGCGCACCCACGCCAACTACCCGCACCACCGCGCCCGGTTGCTGCGCGCGCTGGGCCTCACCGAGGACGTCACGGTGGCGGAGGCGGGCGCGCGGATCGCCGAACGCTCCGCCCTGGAGGTGGAGGACACGGTCACCCGCGCCGGCGGTCTCGCCGTGGCCCTGCGCACCCCGGCGCAGTGGGCGGCGCACGGACAGGCCGCCGAGGTGGCCGCCCGGCCGCTGGTCGAACGCGAGCGGCTGGACACCTCCCCCGCGCGCGTGCCGCCCCCGCTCGACCCGGCCGCGGCCAGGCTGCTGCCCGCCTCCGGCCTGCGCGTCCTGGACCTGACCCGGGTGCTGGCCGGTCCGGTCGCCACCCGCACGCTCGCGCTGCTCGGCGCGGACGTGCTGCGCCTGGACCCGCCGGGCTCTCCCGAACTCCCCGACCTGCACGCCGACACGGGCTTCGGCAAGCGGTCGGCCGTTCTCGACCTCACCACCGGCCGGGACACCCTGGAGGAGCTGCTGGCCGCGGCGGACGTCGTCGTGACCGGCTACCGGCCCGGCGCCCTGGACCGGTTCGGGCTCTCCCCCGAGGCGCTGGCGGAGCGTCGCCCCGGCCTGGTGGTGGCGCAGGTCTCGGCGTGGGGCGCGTACGGGCCCTGGGCCGGGCGGCGCGGATTCGACAGCCTGGTGCAGGCCGCGACCGGCATCGCGGTGACCGAGGGCTCGGCCGAGCGGCCCGGGGCGCTGCCCGCGCAGGCCCTGGACCACGGCACCGGGTACCTGCTGGCGGCGGCCGTGCTGCGGGCGGTGACCGAGCGGTCGTACGACGGGGGCGGCCGGGTGGTGCGGCTGGCGCTCGCCCGTACCGCGCACTGGCTGACGGACGGGATGCCGCCCGCCCGTGCCGGTGGCGACGGCGCCGGGTACGAGGGCCCGGACGCCTGGCTGGCGGAGACCGGCAGCCCACTGGGACGGCTGCGGCACGCCCTGCCGCCGGTGTCCTTCACGGGCGGCCCGGCCGGCTGGGCGCGGCCCCCGGCGCCCTGGGGGTCGGACCCCGCGCGCTGGGACTGAGCGGGGGGGCGGCCGGAAACGTGCGTGCCGGCGGAAGGGCGGGGCGCCGGTCGTCCGCCGGGACTTGCCCGGTTCCCGGCCCGCTGGCGAGGATCGCGGGGTGACCTCGATACGACCGGCCGCCGGGACCGGGGAAGCGGACGGCGCGGCCCGCGGGACCGGGACCGGCCGGGCCGTGGCCGTGCTGGTGCTGGTGGCCCTGGCGGCCGTGATCCCGCTGTTCGGGCCGCCCGCGGCGCTGCACGGAACCGGGGAGGCCGCCGCGCCCGGGGCGGGCGGCATCGCGCTGCTGCGCGGGGTGCTGTTCGCCGCGCTGTGCGTGCCGCTGGGCGAGCTGTTCGTGCTCCGGCTCGCCCGGCGGCTGCCCGGCGTCCCCGCCGGACGGCCGCGGAGCTGGGCGCCGGCCGCGAACGCCGCCGGTCTCGCCGCGGCGCTGGCGCTGGCCGCGGTGGTCTCCGCCGGCAACCTGATCCCGCACGGCCCGGGCCAGATCGACGTCGGCGGCCTGTACGACTCCCGCGACGGCCGGCTGGCGCTGCTGGAGGTCAACGGCTTCCTGCTGGCGGGGCTGTGCGCGCTCGGCCGCCGGCCGGCGCTCCAGGTGTGGCCGCTGGCCGCGGTGGTGGTCGCGGAGGCGCTGCGCGCGCACCCCGCGACCGAGCAGGGCCCGCTGACCGGCTCCGCTCTGACGCTGGTTCACCTGGTCTGCGCGTCGCTGTGGACGGGAGGGCTGCTCCACGCGCTGCGGACCCTGCGGCGGTGGCGCGGCGACGCGGCCGGGCCCCGGCTGCTCGGGCTGTACGCGCGCGTGGCGGCCGTTCTGCTCGCCGCCCTCACGGCGACGGGCGTGTGCAGCTCGCTGCGGCGCATGCCGGCGGCGACGGTCGTGGACCAGCTCACGACGACGGCCTACGGGCGCACCCTGCTGGCCAAGGTGGTCCTGGTCGCCGTCGTCGCCGGGTTCGCCCTGTGGGCGCGGATCCGGCTGAGCCGCGCGGCGGACCCGCTGACCGCGTACGCCCCGGCGCGTGCCGAGGTGGCCGCCCTGGGCGCGGTGGTCGCGGTCTCGGGTCTGCTCACGGCTCTGCCGTTGCCGATCCGCTGGTCCTAGCCGGCTTCCGGCCTGGTGCTAGCCGTTGGTGACGAGCACCTTGAGGGCGGTCCGCTCGTCCATCGCCTTGTAGCCGTCCGGGACGCCCTCGATGCCGACGGTCAGGTCGAACACCGGGGAGGGGTCGATGGTGCCGTCGAGGACGTCGGGCAGCAGGTCGGGAATGTAGGCGCGGACCGGCGCGACACCGCCGCGCAGGGCGATGTTCCGGTCGAACATGACGCCGAGGTCAAGTCCGGTGCCGCTGCCGTGCGGCACGCCGACGAAGCCGATCGCGCCGCCGTCGCGGGTGACGTTCACGGCGGTCCGCATGGACTGCTCGGTGCCGACCGCCTCGACGACGGCGTGCGCGCCCTGACCCCGGGTCAGCTCTCGGACGGCCTCCACGGCCGCGTCCCCGCGCTCGGCGACGACGTCGGTGGCGCCGAAGCGGCGCGCGATGTCGGTGCGGACCTCGTGCCGGCCGAGCGCGATGATCCGCTCGGCGCCCAGCCGCTTGGCGGCCAGCACGGCGCACAGGCCGACGGCGCCGTCGCCGACCACGGCGACGGTGGCGCCCGGGCGGGCGCCCGCGCCGAGGGCCGCGTGGTGGCCGGTGCCGAGCACGTCGGAGAGGGTCAGCAGGGCGGACAGCAGATGGTCGTCGGAGGCGGCGTCCTTGGGCAGCTGGACGAGGGTGCCGTCGGCGAACGGCACGCGCACGGCCTCGCCCTGGCCGCCGTCGTAACCGACGGAGCCCCAGAAGCCGCCGTGCTCGCAGGAGGTCGTCAGCCCCTCGCGGCAGTAGTCGCAGACGCCGTCGGACCACATGAAGGGGGCGACGACCAGGTCGCCGCGCCGGATGGTGGACACCTCGGAGCCGGTCTCCTCGACGATGCCGAGGAACTCGTGGCCGATGCGCTGGCCCGGCTGCCGGGCCGCCTCGCCGCGGTAGGCCCACAGGTCGCTGCCGCAGATGCAGGCGCGCAGCACCCGCACCACGGCGTCGGTGGGCAGCTGGACCACGGGTTCGGGGACGTCCTCCACGCGCATGTCGTACGGGGCGTGGATGGTGGTGGCGCGCATGGCGAGGGTCCTTCTCGTGCGAGGGTGTCGTGCGGTGCGCCCGGGGGGTGGTCGAGCGCACCTCACGGTACGTCCTGCCGGCGGCGGGCCGCGCGGGCGGGGGCCGGGCCCGCCCGCCGCCGGCTACACCCCCGCCGCGCCCAGCAGCGTCCCGGCCAGGTACGTCACCCCCATCGCGAGGGCGCCGCCCACCGCGTTGCGCAGTACCGCGCGGCCGGGCGCGGCGGCGCCGAGCCGGGCGCTGCTCCAGCCGGTGAGCACGAGCGCGGCCAGCACGGAGAGCACGGTGACCGGGAGCCGCCGGCCCGCCGGCGGCAGGACGATCGCCAGCAGCGGCAGCAGGGCGCCCACCGTGAAGGCCAGGAAGCTCGCCCAGGCCGCGTGCCAGGGGTTGGTGAGCTCGTCCGGGTCGATGCCCAGCTCCACGCGCGCGTGCGCCCTGAGCGCGTCCCGCTCGGTGAGCTGCTCGGCGGCCTCCCGGGCCACCTCGCGGGACAGCCCGCGCTCCTCCAGCATCTGGGCCAGCTCCTGCAGTTCCGCGGCCGGCTGCTCGCGCAGCTCCCGCCGCTCCTGGGCCAGCGCGGCCTTCTCCGAGTCCCGCTGGGTGGAGACCGACACGTACTCCCCGGCCGCCATCGACATGGAGCCGGCGAGCAGGCCGGCCAGGCCCGCGGTGAGCAGGGCGGCCCGTGAGTCGGTCGCGCCGGCCACGCCGACGACGAGGCCCGCGGTGGACACGATGCCGTCGTTCGCGCCGAGGACGGCCGCCCGCAGCCAGTTCAGGCGGGAGCCCAGCGCGCCGCCGTGTGTCTCGTCATGGGTTGGTTCCGTCACAGCAGGGAGAATCGCACAGCCGCGGCCGCGCCGGCGTCCCGCCGGGACCGTGCCGCGGGCACGGCAACGTACTCCTCCGCCGGTGCGCCGAGTTCGGGCACGGACGCGGGAACTGCCGTGCGCCGGCGGCCGGTTCGCGGCACGCACGGGTGTGCGGCCGCCGAGCGGGCGGACGGGCCGGGGCGCCGCCGCCGGACCTGGGGGACGGCGCTGTCGGTCGTGGCCCGTATCCTCATTGACCATGCTCGAAGACCGTGCGACCGCAGTGTCCTCCGCCACGCAGTGGCCGGCCGCGTATCCGAAGGGATACGCGGTCGTTGACGTGGAGACCACCGGCCTGGCCCGGGACGACCGCATCATCTCCGCGGCCGTGTACCGGCTGGACGCGCGCGGCGAGGTCGAGGACCACTGGTACACGCTGGTCAACCCGGAGCGCGATCCGGGGCCGGTGTGGATACACGGCCTGACGAGCGAGGTGCTCGAAGGGGCGCCGCTGTTCGGGGAGGTGGCGGAGGAGTTCGCGGCCCGTCTCGACGGCCGGGTGCTCGTCGCGCACAACGCGGTCTTCGACTGGCAGATGATCGCGCGCGAGTACGCACGCGCGCGGCGCGAGGCGCCGGTGCGGCAGCGGCTGTGCACCATCGCGCTGTCGAAGGAGCTGGGGCTGCCGCTGCCCAACTTCAAGCTGGAGTCGCTCGCCGCGCACTTCGGGGTGGTGCAGCAGCGGGCGCACCACGCGCTGGACGACGCGCGGGTGCTCGCCGAGGCGTTCCGGCCCAGCCTGCGGGCCGCGGCGGCGGGCGACGTACGGCTTCCGCTGCTGGAGTGCCGGCCGCTGACGGAGTGGTCGGACACCCCCCGGATCGGCCGGCAGGCGAGCGGCGGCTACGGCGGCCAGGGCTACGGCGGTTGGCGCCCGTCCCGCAAGCGGCCCGCCTGCCCCTATCCCAACCCCGGCCGCTACGAGGCGGGCAAACGCCTCAAACAGGGCATGCGGGTGGCGTTCTCGGGGGACACCTCCACCGAGCGGGAGCTGCTGGAGGACCGGGCGACCGAGGCCGGGCTGCACGTGGCGACGAGCCTGTCCCGGCTGACCAGCCTGCTGGTGACCAACGACCCCGGCTCGGGCACCTCCAAGGTGGTCAAGGCGCGGCAGTTCGGGACGCCGGTGGTCGACGAGGCCGCGTTCGGACAGCTGCTGCGGGACGTCGAGCCCGCCGACGGATGACCGTACGGACGGGTGATTGGCGCGCGACTCGCGCCGCGCCCGCTCGCCCGCGGGTCGGCCACGGCTCACGCTGTGCCCCATGGCGACATGCGAGGTATGCGGCAACAACTACGGAATGACCTTCGAGGTGCACGCGCAGGGCGCCGTGCACGTGTTCGACTGCTTCTCCTGTGCGATCCACCGCATGGCCCCGATCTGCGAGCACTGCCGGGTGCAGATCATCGGGCAGGGCGTGGAGGTCGAGGGCCAGTGGTTCTGCGGCGCGCACTGCGCCCGGGCGGAGGGGAAGACGGGGGTGGTGGACCGGGTGTGACCCGGTACCCGCCCGAATGCACCCCACGGCCCGGATGTACCGTCGTGGGGTGCACCGCTACCGCTTCCTGCTGACCCGCCAGTGGGTCGTCCTCACCGTCATCGCGATCGCGCTGATCCCGACGATGATCAAGCTGGGCTTCTGGCAGCAGCACCGGTACCAGGAGCGCACCGCCCGCAACGACCTCGTCTCCCGGGCGCTGCACGCCGAGCCCGTCCGCGTGGAACGGCTCACCTCCCCCGGTCACTCCGTGACCCGCGCCGAGAAGTACCGCACGGTCACCGCGACCGGCACCTTCGACGCCTCCCGGGAGGTGGTGGTGCGGCGCCGGACGAACTCCGACGGCGAGGTCGGCTTCCACGTCCTGACCCCGTTCGTCCTGACCGACGGCCGGGTGCTGCTGGTCAACCGGGGCTGGATCCCGGCGAACGGCGTGCAGACCGCGTTCCCCGAGGTCCCCGAGCCGCCCGCGGGCCGGCTCACCCTCACCGGGCGGCTGGAGGCCGACGAGACGACCTCGGCGAGCGGCATCAAGAACGTCAAGGGCCTGCCGGACCGGCAGATCATGCTGATCAACAGCGCCGAGGAGGCCCGCAGGCTCGGCGAGAAGGTGCTCGGCGGCTACGTCGAGCAGACGGCGCCCGCCGCCAAGGGCGGCACCCCGGAGCAGATCTCCGACCCGGGCAGCGAGGACGCCCCGCTCAACTACGCCTACATGCTCCAGTGGTGGCTGTTCGCCGCGGGCGTCCCGGTGGGCTGGTGGTTCCTGGTCCGGCGCGAGCTCCGGGACCGGGACGAGGCGGCCGCCGAGCCGGCGCCGGAGGAGAGCGAACCGGCCGCCGTGTGACGGCGCCGGCGGCCCCGGGCGGCCGTCACTCCCCCGGCGCACCGCCTGGTTGGCCGTGCGGGCCCCCGGGAAACCGGATGCTGTGAACGCGCGCATCGAGGACTACGCCGTCATCGGGGACGAGCAGACCGCGGCCCTGGTCGGCCTGGACGGCTCGATCGACTGGCTGTGCCTGCCCCGCTTCGACTCCGGCGCCTGCTTCGCCAGGCTCCTGGGCGACGAGGACAACGGCCACTGGCGGATCGCGCCGAAGGGCGCGGGCGCCTGCACTCGGCGCGCCTACCGGCCCGACACCCTGGTCCTCGACACCGAGTGGGACACCGCCGAGGGCACCGTGCGGGTGACCGACCTGATGCCGCAGCGCGACCGCGCCCCCGACGTCGTACGCATCGTGGAGGGCGTCAGCGGGCGGGTCACCGTCCGCAGCGAGCTGCGCCTGCGCTTCGACTACGGCTCGATCATCCCGTGGATGCGCCGCTCGGACGGCCACCGGGTGGCCATCGCCGGACCGGACTCGGTGTGGCTGCGCACCGAGCCCCATGTGCGCACCTGGGGCGAGGACTTCTGCACCCGCTCGGAGTTCGCCCTCGCCGAGGGCGAGCGGGTCGCGTTCGTGCTGACCTGGCACCCCTCGCACGAACCGCGCCCCGCGCTCGTCGACCCCTACGCGGCGCTGAGCGCCAGCGTGCGGGACTGGCGGCGCTGGACTGCCCGCTGCCGCTACGACGGGCCGCACCGGGACACCGTCGTACGGTCCCTGATCACGCTCAAGGCGCTCACCTACGCCCCGACCGGCGGGATCGTCGCCGCGGCCACCACCTCCCTGCCCGAGGAGCCGGGCGGGGTGCGCAACTGGGACTACCGGTTCTGCTGGCTGCGCGACTCCACCCTCACCCTGGGCGCCCTGCTGGCCGCCGGCTACCACGGCGAGGCCGAGGCGTGGCGCGACTGGCTGCTGCGGGCGGTCGCGGGCGACCCGGCCGACCTGCAGATCATGTACGGCGTGGCGGGCGAGCGGCGGCTGCCCGAGTGGGAGCTGCCCTGGCTGCCCGGTTTCGCCGACTCCGCGCCGGTGCGGGTCGGCAACGGCGCCGTCGACCAGCTCCAGCTCGACGTGTACGGCGAGGTCATGGACTCGCTGTTCCTGGCCCGCGACTCGGGCCTGTCCACCAAGCCGCACATGTGGTCGCTGCAGTGCGCGCTGATGAAGTTCCTGCAGTCGGCGTGGCGGCAGCCCGACGAGGGGCTGTGGGAGGTGCGCGGCGGCCGGCGCCAGTTCGTGCACTCGAAGGTGATGGTGTGGGTGGCCGCCGACCGCGCCGTGCGGACCCTGGAGCGGTACCCGGAGCTGCCCGGCGACCTCGACGGCTGGCGGGCGATGCGGGACGAGGTGCACCGGGAGGTGTGCGAGCGGGGGTACGACCCCGGGCGCAACACCTTCACCCAGTACTACGGCTCGCGCGAACTGGACGCGGCCCTGCTGCTGATCCCCTACTACGGCTTCCTGCCGCCCGACGACCCTCGGGTGATCGGCACGGTCGACGCGATCCGGGACGACCTGGACCACGGCGGGCTGGTCCGCCGCTACGACACCGACGCGGTCGGCGTCGACGGCATGCCGGGCGGCGAGGGCGCCTTCCTGGCCTGCTCGTTCTGGCTCGCTCAGGCCCTGCACATGACCGGCCGCAAGGACGAGGCGCGGGAGCTGTTCGAGAGGCTGGTGGGTCTCGTCAACGACGTGGGGCTGCTCGCGGAGGAGTACGACCAGGAACTGGGCCGCCAGCTCGGCAACTTCCCGCAGGCGTTCAGCCACATCGCGCTGGTGAACACCGCCCTCGCCCTGTTCGGCGGCGAGGGGGCAGGATAGGTGCCATGGATCTTGGACTGAAGGACCGGGTGTACGTCGTCACCGGCGCGACGCGGGGGCTGGGCAACGCCGCCGCGCGGGCACTGGTGGCCGACGGGGCGAAGGTGGTCGTCACCGGCCGCGACGAGAAGCGGGTCGCCGACGCGGCGGCCGAACTGGGGCCCGACGCGGTGGGCGTGGCCGTCGGCAACGCCGACCCGGAGGCCGCCGAGCGGCTGATCGCGGCCGCCCGGGAGCACTTCGGCGGCTTCCACGGCGTTCTGGTCAGCGTCGGCGGGCCTGCGCCGGGGTTCGTGGCCGACAACACGGACGAGCAGTGGCGGGACGCGTTCGAGTCGGTGTTCCTCGGCGCGGTGCGGCTCGCCCGCACGGCGGCGGCCGAACTGCGGCCGGGGGGCGTCATCGGGTTCGTGCTGTCCGGGTCGGTGTACGAGCCCATTCCGGGGCTGACCATCTCCAACGGGCTGCGGCCGGGGCTCGCCGGATTCGCGAAGTCCCTCTCCGACGAGCTGGGCCCGCGCGGGATTCGCGTCCTGGGTCTGCTGCCGGGCCGTATCGACACGGACCGGGTGCGGGAACTGGACGCGCTGTCCGCCGACCCGGAGGCGACCCGGGCGGCGAGCGAGTCCCGGATCCCGCTGCGCCGGTACGGCGCCCCGGAGGAGTTCGGCAGGGTCGCGGCGTTCCTGCTGTCCCCCGCCGCCTCCTACCTGACCGGCGTCATGGTGCCGGTGGACGGCGGAATGCGGCACGGGTTCTAGCACCGCCGCCGGGAAGGTTCACGCACCGGTGCCCCTCCCCGGCGCCGGGGCCGCGCGACCGCGGGCGGTCAGGAGACCCGCGCTGGTCAGCGGCCCGGCGTGAACTCGCTCAGGGCCGCGGCCGGATGGTAGACGCTCGGCGCCGGACACACCCGGCTGCCGAGCCGCCGCCGGGAGCGCGGCCAGACCCGCCGACTCGCGCGCGTGTTCAGGGGCCGCGGTGACCGCTCAGGGCGGCGGCCCGGTCGGCGGCCAGGTAGCAGACGCTCGGCGCCGGACACACCCGGCTGCCGGGCCGCCGCGCCCTGACTGCGCGCGCGGTCAGGAGACCCGTTCTGGTCAGCGGCTCGGCGGTGAACTCGCGCGGCCCGGTCGGCGGCCGGCTCCAACCGGAGACCGGCCCGTACCGCAGGCCCGCCACGGCGGCCGACCGCAGAATTCCCGCACCACCGCGGCGGCCGGGCCGCGTCCCGACCGCGGGCGGTCAGGAGACCCGTTCCGGGCGGTGCCTCATCGCTCGCAGCCGCACCGCCGCCGGGAGTGCGGCCAGGCCCGCCGACTCGCGCGCGCGGGTCAGGGGGCCGGCGGTGAACTCGCTCAGGGCGGCGGCCGGGTCGGCGGCCGGCTCCAGCCGGAGGCCGGCCCGTACCGCGGGTCCGCTGCGGCGGCCGGCCAGCAGGACCTCGGCGCCTGCCACACCCGGCTGCCGGGCCGCGTCGCCGGCGAGCGCCGACTCCAGGGCCGGCCCGCGCAGCAGGGCACCCTCGCCGTCCCCCGTGTCGACCAGGATCTCGGCCGGGCGGCGCCGGCGCAGGATCGCGGCGAGCCACCACAGGGCCAGCAGGACGAGGACGGCCAGGCCCGCGATGACCGCCGGCCACCACCAGCCCGCGTCCCGCCACCGGGTGCGCTCGGCGGTGCTGAGCAGGACGTCGTGCGGGCCGGCGTGCGGCCAGCGGCGCGGCACCGGGGCGCCCAGGCCCACGGCGAGCACCGAGCCGCCCACGAGGAGCAGCACGAGCCCGATGAGACAGAGCAGTACGCGGTTCACCCGGCCGGTGCGCACGTCCTCACCCCTTTCGTCCGGGCCGCCGGACGGCCACCGACAGAGCGGGCGGCCGGCTCAGCCCGAGCCCGCTCACCGCTTCGCCGAGCACGGTGTCCAGGTCGGCCCGCACCTCGTCCAGGTCGCGGAAGTGCGCGAGGGCCCGGACGCGGGCGCGGCGGCGGCGCATCCGCACCCGCGCCTCCCGTACGCCCGAGACCTCGAGGGCGCGGTCGCGCAGCACCAGGGCGGCCGCCTCCCGGCGCAGTCCGGCGCGGACGTCGGGGTGCGGGCGCCGCATGGGCAGCAGGCCGCGCAGGCCGGGCGTGACGGCGAGCACGATCAGCCACAGGCCCAGGGCGGCGGTCACGCCGGCGCCGGTCAGCACCCAGACGTCGTCCAGGGGGCGTTCGGCGAGCTGCCGGGCCAGCGCGCGGCGCCAGTGCATCGCGGGGCGGTGGGCGCGTACGGCGACGACGTCGTACAGCAGGACGCCCGCGCCCGCGAGCAGGAGCAGGGCGACGACGCCGGCGGGGATCCGGCGCGGCGACCAGAAGCGGCCGCTGCTCCGGTCGAGCAGGGGCGGCGGGGCCGCGGGGTCCTCGTCGAGGCCGGGGGCGGACGGTCGCCCGGTGTCCTCGGCCGGCCGGGGTTCGCTCATCGCACCCTCCCGCGGTGCGTGCCGGGCACCGGCGCCAGATGCAGCCGCTCCACCCGGACGGCGACCTCCAGCACCTCCATGCTCACCAGTTCGCCCAGCCGCTCGGTCACCCGCCGGCGCACCGCGGCGCAGCGGGCGCCGATGTCGACGGGGTGGGCGAGTTCGACCTGGACGCGGACGCGGGCCGTCCCCACCGGGCTCCCCCGGTCCGAGCCGGCCCGGGGGTGGGGGCGGACGACGACCGCGGCGTGCGGGGCGGCGGCGTCCGCGGGCAGCGGTCCGAGCGCCTCGCGGGCGGCCCGTGAGGCGATCTTCGCCACCACCCGGTCCGCGATCCTGAGGGCGCCGCGCTCACCGGGCGGCACCGGTACCGGGCGCGCCGTGCCGGTCTGCGTGCTCACGGCGGTCATACCCGCCGGTCGGGCCGGTCGCCGCGGCTGCGGAAGAGGTCACCGGGCCGCAGGTCGCCCTCCAGATACCGGCCGGCGACGAAGCCGACGGCGCCCAGCGCCGCCACCAGCAGGAAGGCTCCGAAGCCGCCGAAGTACCCGGCGAACCCCAGCGCCATCCCGGCGATCATGCCGATCATGGCCATGCTCATGCAGCGCTCCTTCAGTCCGTCGGCGGTGCGGTCCCGGGGGCGTGGCCCCGGGCGGGCGGGACGTCACTGGATCCGGGGCGGCTCGGGTTCCTCCTCCTCCTCGTCGGGCAGCTTGACGTCGCTCACCGCGATGTTGACCTCGACGACCTCGAGTCCGGCCATCCGCTCCACGGCGGCGACCACGTTCTCCCGCACCGCGCGGGCGACGTCGGAGATGGCAACGCCGTAGTCCACGACGATCTCCAGGTCGAGCGCGGTCTGCACCTCGCCGACCTCCGCCTTCACTCCCCGGGTCACGGACTTGGAGCCGCCGGGCACCCGGTCGCGTACCGCGCCGAAGGTCCGGGCGAAGCCGCTGCCCAGGGCGTGCACGCCGACCACGTCACGGGCGGCCAGCCCGGCGATCTTCTCCACGACGCCGTCGGCGATGGTGGTCCGTCCCCGGGTCGCCGGGTCGCCGCCGCCGCGTGGGGTGGCCTTGCGGGTCGAAGGCTGTGGTTGGTTCTCACCGGCTGGGCTCGTCGTCATCTCGGTCATCGCCGTACGTCCCTTTCGGTCGTCGTTCTTCGACCACCGTAAGCGCGGTTGCGCGGTTGCGCGCCGGGGATACGGCAGGCTGGAGGAATGACGGCGGATCGGTGGACGCGGGTGGCGGGACAGTACGGGCCCGCCCTGGGCAGACTGCTGCCCCTCGGCGGCCCGCGCGACGGCGCCTGGATCGCCGAGGGCGCGGTGCGGGCGGTACTGGAGCGCGCGGCGGCCGGGGTGCCGGGTGTGCGCCTGGGCACACCGCGGATCACACTCGCCGACCCGGACGAGGTCCGCGAACCCGTCGTGCCGCGGCCGCCGGGCGCGCTGCCGCCGGGGGCCCTTCGGGTGACGGCGGACTTCGCGGCGTCGGCCGCCGAGCCGCTGCAGGCGACGGCGTCCCGGCTGCGGCTCGTGCTGCTGGCGGCCGCGACGGACACCTTGGGCCTCGTGGTCGCGGAGGTGGACCTGCGAGTGACGGAACTGCTGGAGGCGGCGGACGGGCGGGCCGCGCCGGTGGAGGCGCCGCGGCCGCCGGAGGCCCGGGACGCCACGGGCCCCGACGAGTCCCGCGCGGCGGCGGCCGCGCTGTCCGTCCCCGGGGTCGCGCGGCTGACCGGATCGCTCGGCGGTCTCGGCCGGGCCGTGCACGTCGAGGAGCGCGCCGGGGACGCCGCGCTGCCGCACCGGCACGTCCGCGTGGAACTGGCGACGGGCGCGGGCCACCGGGCCGTCGAGGTGGCCCGGCGGGTGCGCGAGGCGGTGCGGGACGCGCTGGACGATCACCCGACGGTGGCGGTGCTGGTCACGAGCGTGGCCTGACCGTCCGGCCGGCGGGCGCGCGGCGCCCCGCGGGCTCAGTCGCCGACGCCGGCCAGATCCCGCAGCCGCCGGGCCTGGGCGGCCCGTTCGGCGGCACGCTGGGAGTCGTAGTCCCGCTCCGGCGCGCCGCGCAGCAGCGCCTTGGTCTCCACCACCGCGTCGCGCGGGGCTGCCAGCAGCGCCGCGGCCAGGTCCCGTGCCGCGCCGTCGAGTTCGGCCGCGGGCACGGCGAGGTTGGCCAGCCCGGAGGCGACCGCCTCACCGGCGCCGACGAACCGGCCCGTCGCACAGATCTCCAGCGCGCGGGCGTACCCGACGAGACCGACCAGCGGATGCGTGCCGGTCAGGTCGGGAACGAGGCCGAGTGAGGTCTCACGCATGGCGAACTGCACGTCGTCCGCGACGACCCGCAGGTCGCAGGCGAGCGCGAGCTGGAACCCGGCACCGATGGCATGGCCCTGGACGGCGGCGATGGACACGATGTCGTTGCGCCGCCACCAGGTGAACGCCTCCTGGTATTCGGCGATGGTCGCGTCGAGCCCGGCGTCGTCACGACGCGCGAGATCGATGAAGGTCGGCTCGCCCGGGATTCCCTCCGGTGTGAACATCCGGCGGTCCAGCCCGGCGGAGAAGGACTGGCCCTCACCACGCAGCACCACGACCCGGACGGAGCCCGGCAGCAGCCGGCCGGCCTCGGCCAGCGTCCGCCACATGGCGGGGCTCTGCGCGTTGCGCTTGGCCGGGTTGGCCAGCGTCACCGTGGCGAGCGCGTCGTCGACGGTGAGCCGTACGCCGTCCTTGTCGAGTACAGGAGCGAGGTCCTGGTCGGGCGAAGCCATGGGGCGCCTCCGATGAATGCGGTCACACATTGCCGTACGGCATGCTAAGTGACTGCACAGTAACCACCCGGCCGCTCAGACCGCCGACCGGGTGGCCACCATCGAAGCCGATGGGCCGCCCGGAGTCAGGACGTAGCGGCCTTCTTGCCCCGGGTCGCTCCGCCACGCCCACGGAGCGTGACGCCCGACTCGCTGAGCATCCGGTGCACGAAGCCATACGAGCGGCCGGTCTCCTCGGCCAGCGCCCGGATGCTCGCACCGGAGTCGTACTTCTTCTTCAGGTCTGCCGCGAGCTTGTCGCGCGCGGCGCCGGTCACCCGGCTGCCCTTCTTCAGAGTCTCGGCCACCCGTGCCTCCTCATGGGAAGTGCGCTCTGGTCTCCTCATGATCACCCCTCCGGGGCGTGATGGCCACCCATTCGGCAAGGTCCGTGAGACATCGACGTGACGACAGGAGCGCGTCCCCACATGCGGAATCGGTGATTCCATGATCCCGGGGACACACGGCCGAACGGGTGGTTCCGCGAAGTGCCAGGTCAGAGACGCGAGGCGGCCGACCCCTTGCCGTGGAAGGGATCGGCCGCGAAATCGGTGTACGACACACGTCGGTACGAGGAGATCTCACACAGATGATGGATCACGGCTCGGCCGAATGATCCATACGCCGTGGATCAGGCTTTCGATCAAGCCAGGGCGACGAGATCCGCGTAGTCGGAGCCCCACAGGTCCTCGACGCCGTCCGGCAGCAGGATGATGCGCTCCGGCTGCAGCGCCTCGACCGCGCCCTCGTCGTGGGTGACCAGGACGACCGCGCCCTTGTAGGTGCGCAGGGCGCCGAGGATCTCCTCGCGGCTGGCCGGGTCCAGGTTGTTGGTCGGCTCGTCGAGCAGCAGGACGTTGGCGGAGGAGACGACCAGCGTGGCGAGGGCCAGCCGGGTCTTCTCGCCGCCGGAGAGCACCCCGGCGGGCTTGTCCACGTCGTCGCCGGAGAACAGGAACGAGCCGAGCACCTTGCGGACCTCGACCAGGTCCATGTCGGGCGCCGCCGAGCGCATGTTCTCCAGCACCGTGCGGTCGGGGTCCAGGGTCTCGTGCTCCTGGGCGTAGTAGCCGAGCTTGAGGCCGTGGCCGGGGACGACCTCGCCGGTGTCGGGCTGCTCGACGCCGCCGAGGAGGCGCAGCAGCGTGGTCTTGCCGGCGCCGTTGAGGCCGAGGATGACGACCCGCGAGCCCTTGTCGATGGCCAGGTCGACGTCGGTGAAGATCTCCAGCGAGCCGTACGACTTGGACAGGCCCTCGGCCATCAGCGGGGTCTTGCCGCAGGGCGCGGGGTCCGGGAAGCGGAGCTTGGCGACCTTGTCGGACTGGCGGACCGCCTCCAGCCCGGAGAGCAGCTTGTCGGCGCGGCGGGCCATGTTCTGCGCGGCGACCGTCTTGGTGGCCTTGGCGCGCATCTTGTCGGCCTGCGAGTGCAGGGCGGCGGCCTTCTTCTCGGCGTTGGCGCGCTCGCGCTTGCGGCGCTTCTCGTCGGCCTCGCGCTGCTGCTGGTAGAGCTTCCAGCCCATGTTGTAGACGTCGATCTGGGCGCGGTTGGCGTCCAGGTAGAACACCTTGTTGACGACCGTCTCGACCAGGTCGACGTCGTGGGAGATCACGATGAAGCCGCCGCGGTAGGTCTTCAGGTAGTCGCGCAGCCAGATGATCGAGTCGGCGTCGAGGTGGTTGGTCGGCTCGTCCAGCAGCAGGGTGTCCGCGTCGGAGAACAGGATGCGGGCCAGCTCGATGCGCCGGCGCTGACCTCCGGAGAGCGTGTGGAGCGGCTGGCCGAGGACCCGGTCGGGCAGGTTGAGCGCCGCGGCGATGGTGGCGGCCTCGGCCTCGGCCGCGTAGCCGCCCTTGGTCAGGAACTCGGTCTCCTGGCGCTCGTACTGCTTGAGGGCCTTCTCGCGGGTGGCGCCCTGGCCGTTGGCGATGCGCTGCTCGTTCTCGCGCATCTTGCGCAGCAGCACGTCCAGGCCGCGCGCGGAGAGGATGCGGTCGCGGGCGAGCACGTCGAGGTCGCCGGTGCGGGGGTCCTGCGGGAGGTAGCCGACCTCGCCGGAGCGGGCGATCTGGCCGCCGGCCGGGATGCCCTCGCCGGCCAGGCACTTGGTCAGGGTGGTCTTTCCCGCGCCGTTGCGGCCGACGAGGCCGATGCGGTCGCCCTTGGCGACACGGAAGGTGGCGTTCTCGATGAGGACGCGCGCACCGGCGCGCAGCTCGATACCGGAAGCGGAGATCACGGACAGACTCCAGGGCGTACTGAGGATTGGCGGTGGGCGGCTGCGGACGTTCCCGCCGTCTAATGCGCGAGGAGAATGGCCATGGGCCAAGTCTAACGGGACCGTGCAAGCGCTTTTCGCTGCGTCCGCGGGCCGCCGGCCCGGGGCGGCCGCGGGCGTGACCCGGGCGGCCGCCCGGCGCCCCGGGTCAGCCGCCGGTGTGCACCTGGAAGGCGGCCCGGCGCACGGCCTTGGCGAGGGCCGGGTCCGGGTGGGCGGCGGCGAGGGCCACCAGGACCTGCACGGTGCGCGGGTGGCCGACGGCGCGGACCTCGTCCAGCAGCGTGGGCACGGTCGGCTGCACCGCGGCCTCCAGGTGCCGCACCAGCATCGACGTCTCGCCGTGGTCGGCGACGGCGGCCGCGGTGTCGACCCACAGCCAGGTGGCCTCCTCGCGGGTCAGGACCTCGTGGGCGTCCTCCGGGTCGACGCCGTCGTGCTCGGCCAGCCACAGCAGCGCGTACGGCCGCAGGGCGGGGTCGTCCAGCACCGCGTGCACCTCGGGTTCGGCGGGGGCGCCGACGACGCGCAGCGCCTCGAAGGCGAGGCCGCGCAGCAGGGCGTCGTCGCCCCGGGCCGCGGCGAGCAGCTCGGTGACGGCGCTGCCGACGGGGCGGGCGGCGAGCCAGGCGCGGTACTCGGCGCGGGCGGCGTTGGGGCGGAGCTGGGCGCAGCCGCGGAGCATGTCCTCGGCCGACTGCTCGATGTTGCCGGCGGGGCTCTGCGCGGCCACGCAGATCTGCTCCAGCTTGACCCAGACCGCCCAGCTGCCCAGCGGGGTGAGCGTGGCCTGGCCGTCGCCGTAGGTCAGGGCGCCGACGGAGGCGAGGGCCGTCAGGGCCCACTCCAGGAGCGGGGCGAGCGGGGTGTCCCCGGCGGGCGCGGGTTCCGCGGGGGCGGCGGCGCCCGCGGGGGCCGGGGAGCCGCCTTCGCCGGGCTCGTAGGAGACCTCGCAGCGCTCGGTGCGCAGTTCGGTGACCCGCTGCTGGAGCAGGTCGAGGAGCTGCTCGACGGGCACCGGGCCGGCGGAGAGCTGGAGGAAGGAGAGCACCTGGGGCATGGCCGAGACGACCTCGGCGACGGCGGCCGGCTCGGCCTCCGCGGGCTCCGGGCCGGCGAGCGACCAGGCGTCGAACAGGGCGACCCAGCCGCGCAGCACGGCGCTGTCGTCGCGGTCCCAGGCACGCAGGCGCCATCCCGGGCGCGCGTTGTCCCCGTGCACCTCGATGAGTCCGGCGAGCCGGGCGGTGTCCCAGTCGGCGCGGATCCGGTCCGGGTCGAGACCGAGGCCTGCGGCGGCGCGCTCGGCGGTCGCGTCGGAGAGGGTGGCCTTGCCGTCCGCGGTGGCGGCGTCGCTGCCGGGACCGAGGGCGGAGTCGGCCCAGCGGGCGACCCGGACCGCGCCGGCCAGACCGGTGCGCGCCATTCTGGCCAGCTCGGCCGGGGCGGGGGTGCCCTCCGGCGGCCGGGGTGCGGGGCGGCGCGGGCGCCGCTGGTTCACAGCTCTGGGGGCGGCGGCCAGGGGTCGCGGTCGGACGAGTCGAAGCCTGGAGTCGCGCGGGATACGGGACGTCACGGGGTGCAGTCTTCCGGTTGACCGTCCGAAAACCCAAACGGAATGTCACGGGGGGCTACGGGAGTGGCCAAGGCACGCGGGCCGGAGGCGGCTCCGCGGGCGGGATCGGGCCAGTGGTACGGCCCTTGACGCACCGGCCGTACCAGTGGCCGTCCGGCCCGTAGCGGAGGGAGCCGCGTGCCGGTCACATCAGCGGGGTCAGGAACCGGCGCAGCCGCTCCTCGTACTCCTCCGGGTCGGCGTTCCACATGGCCGCGTGCGGGGCCTGCGGCACGGTGTGCAGCGCGACCAGGTCGGGGCGGCGGGCGGCGAGGCGGCGGGAGTGGGCCCACGGGGCCACCACGTCGTCGGGACCGTGGATGATCAGCGTGGGCACGGCGAGCCGGTCGGAGTCGGCGGTCCCGGCGCCGCGGTCGGCGTGCAGTCCGGCCCGGCCCTGTGCGGCCCGCACCGCCAGCGGCAGCAAGGCGTCGGGGGTGTGCCGGGCCTGGGCGAGGGCGCGCAGGGCCGCCTGCCAGCTCAGCACCGGGGAGTCGAGGACCAGCCCGGCGACGCGCTCGCGCACGGCGGAGTGCTCGGCGGCGCGCAGGGCCATGGTGGCGCCGGTGGACCAGCCGAGGAGGACGACCCGGCGGGCGCCGTAGCGGACGGCGTAGCGGATCGCCGCGTCCACGTCGCGCCACTCCGTCTCGCCGAGGTGGTTCAGGCCGTCCGGGGAGCGCGGGGCGCCCAGGTCGCCGCGGTAGGCGAGGGCGAGGACGGGGACGCGGCGGCGGTGCAGGTTCGCCATGACGTTCAGGGCGAGCTCGCGGGTGGTGCCGAGGCCGTGCACCGCGATCACCCAGGTGTCCCGGTGGCCGGGCACGAACCAGGCGGGCAGCGGGCCGAGTTCACCGGGGACGTCGATGTCGGCGTGGTCGAGGCCGAGGGCGGTGCCCGGGTTGCCGACGTGCACGTTGGGGGTGAGCCAGGCCGCGTCGCCGGGGGCGAAGGACCCGTGGGTGACGCGTTCCAGGCGTCTGACGACGGTGTCGGCGGTGTGCTCGGCCGAGTCCAGCGGGGGCCCGACGACCGCGTGCGAGCCGTCGCCGGCCAGGCCGTAGGTGCCGGGGCGCAGCGAGGCGAGGTCGCGGGTGAGGGTGATCCGCCCGGGCGCGGTGCCGTGCACGGTGAGCCGGGGTTCGGTGGGCAGGGGCCTGCCGGGTGGAGCCTTCAGCGCCGCGTCGCTGGCCAGCCGGCCGGCGGCGACGGAGGCCGCTCCGGCGGCCAGGACGGCGCCGAGGGCGGCGGCGGTCGCTCTGACGGTGCGCACGGCTCCAGTGTCCTGGGGGCCGCCGGAACCGGCCAGCCGGAGGAGCGGGCCGGACGGCCCGGTGCGGCGGCCGAGGGGCGGCCGGACGGCAGGGGGCCGGAGCGGGTGGCTGTGCGACGACAAGGGGTCACCTCCGTTGGCCGTATCCCTTCAAGCGTGCCCCGGCCTCCGCGATGTGTGCCTCCGTCAGCAGGGCGGGCGTGAGGCCCGGCACGGAGGACGCCGTCAGCCACAGCCGGCACATCCACTCGAGCTGGGCGGTGCGGTCGTAGGCCTGGTCGAGGGTGGCGCCGTGGGTGACCGTGCCGTGGTTGCGCAGCAGGCAGCCGGAGCGGCCGGCCAGCGCCGCGAGCATGTTGCCGGCCAATTCGTCGGTGCCGTAGGCGGCGTAGGGGGCGACCCGTACGGGGCCGCCGAGGGAGGCGGTCATGTAGTGGATCGGGGGCAGCTCGGTGACGAGGGTGGAGACCGCCGTGGCGTGCACGGCGTGGGTGTGGACGACGGCGCGGGCGTCGGTGCTGCGGTAGACGGCGAGGTGCATGGGCAGCTCGCTGGTCGGCACGAGGGTGCCGAGCACCTGCCGGCCGTCGAGGTCGACGCCGGTGATGTCGGCCGGGGTGAGCCGGTCGTAGGGCACGCCCGACGGGGTGACCAGCACGACGTCCCCCACGCGGGCGGAGACGTTGCCCGAGGTGCCGACGACCAGCCCGTCGGCCACGGTCCGGCGGGCCGTCGCGACCAGCGCCGCCCAGCTCCGCTCCTGCTGCTCTTCCGCGTCCCGCCGCTGTCCAGCCATGCCGCGATCCTGCCAGCCCGCCCGGTGCGGGGAAGTCCGCCGGCGGACTTCCGTCCGGAACCCGTGCCGCCGGACGAGTGGATACCGGTGCGAAACGCACCTAAACGCACTTGATCGGGTGATATCCAAGCATCTAATGATCATTAATGCCCGCAGTCGCACGACGCTGCACCGTCACACCAGGGGGACGCATGGCCCGTGACCGCTCACCCTCCCGCCCCCGCCGTCGCGCGGCCGTGGTCGCGGCCGCCGCGGCCGCGCTCGTCCTCGCGGGCGCCCGGTGCGCCGCCGCCGGGCCGTCGGCCGCGGTGGCGGCGGGCCTGCCGCGGGGGCACGACGTGTCCTCGCACCAGGGACACGTCGACTGGCCCGCCGCCCGGTCGGACGGCGCTCGGTTCACCTACATCAAGGCGACGGAGTCCACGGACTACCGCAATCCCTATTTCGCCCGGCAGTACGCGGGCGCGCGCCGGGCGCACCTGATCCGCGGCGCCTATCACTTCGCCCGCCCCGACCAGTCCTCCGGCGCCGCCCAGGCCGCGTACTTCGTACGGCACGGCGGCGACTGGCGGGCGGACGGCTGGACCCTGCCGCCGGCCCTCGACATCGAATACGACCCGTACGACGGCAGGCACATCTGCTACGGGCTCGGCCACCGGCGGATGGTCCGCTGGATCCGCTCGTTCAGCGACGAACTGCACCGGCTCACCGGCCGGCGTCCGGTGATCTACACGACCGCCCGGTGGTGGGCCTCCTGCACCGGCGGCAGCCGCGCCTTCGCCTCCGACCACCCGCTGTGGATCGCCCGTCACGGCACGTCAGCGCCGGGATCGCTGCCCGGCGGATGGTCGTCCTGGACCTTCTGGCAGTACGGCACCGAGGGCGGTCTGCCGGGTGACCAGAATCTCTTTCACGGGCCGCCGAGCCGGCTGCGGGCCTTCGCGCGCGGCCGGTAGCCAAGGGGCGCACGGGCGCCCGACCGGAACGGAATCGCCGACCCCCGTTACCGACACCCCCGCGCCCGACCCAGTTCACCTTCCGTTCACCCAGGTTGCCTACGTTCGACCCGCCAATGACGCTCGAACGATTGCCTGGGTAAATGGAAAGCTTCTCGCTGATCCTCGCGATAGTGGTGGTAACCGCTCTCGCGTTCGATTTCACGAACGGTTTCCACGACACCGCCAACGCGATGGCCACCACCATCTCGACCGGCGCGCTCAAGCCCAAGGTCGCGGTGGCCATGTCCGCCGTGCTCAACCTTGTGGGCGCTTTCCTCTCCGTGGAGGTCGCCAACACGATCTCCAAGGGTCTCGTCGATGAGAACGGCATCCGTCCCGAGGTCATCTTCGCCGCCCTGGTCGGCGCGATCCTCTGGAACCTGCTGACCTGGCTGGTGGGTCTGCCCTCCAGCTCCTCCCACGCCCTGATGGGCGGCCTGATCGGCGCCACCGTCGCCTCGGCGGGCTTCGGCGCCGTCCACGGCGACGTGCTGGTCACCAAGGTGCTGCTGCCGGCGGTCGCCGCCCCGGTCGTGGCCGGCCTGGCCGCCATGCTCGCCACCCGCTTCTCCTACGGGATCGGCGGCAAGGCCGAGGGCGAGGCCTCCCGCAAGGGCTACCGCGCCGGCCAGATCGCCTCCGCCGGACTGGTCTCCCTCGCCCACGGCACCAACGACGCCCAGAAGACGATGGGCATCATCACCCTCGCGCTGATCGCGGGCGGCGCCATCGCCCCGGGTTCCAACCCTCCCACCTGGGTGATCCTCTCCGCGGGCATGGCCATCGCGCTCGGCACCTACATCGGCGGCTGGCGCATCATCCGCACCATGGGCAAGGGCCTGACCGAGCTGCAGCCGCGCCAGGGCTTCGCCGCCCAGACCAGCGCCGCCACCGCCATCCTGGCCTCCTCGCACCTCGGCTTCTCGCTGTCCACCACGCACGTCGTCTCCGGTTCGGTGATGGGCGCGGGTCTGGGCCGCAAGGGCGGTGTGGTCCGCTGGTCCACCGCGACCCGGATGGCCGTCGCCTGGGTCCTCACCCTCCCGGCCGCGGCCCTGGTCGGCGCGCTCGCCGAGTCCGTCACGGACCTGGGCGACTGGGGCACCGCCCTCGTCGCGGTCTTCCTGGTCGGCTCCAGCGCCGCGATCTGGAAGCGCTCCCGCCGCGAGGTCGTCGACCACACCAACGTCAACGGCACCGACGAGGCCGCGGAGCCCGTGGGTGTGGTGACCGCCGCGATCGCCGCGGTGACCCCGCCGCCGGCCGGCGTCACCCTCACCGAGGGGCCGGCCATCACCTTCCCGGCACAGTCGAGCGGCCCGGCCCCGGCCACCGCCGAAGTCACCGCACCGGCCGTCCCGCCGGCCGCCACCGTCTGACCCGGTTACCGGAGGAAAAGCAACATGAAGATCGACTGGGCGGCCATCGGCTCCGTCCTCGGCGTCAGCCTCGCCTTCACGGTGGGCCTGGTGGCCCTGTTCACCCTCGGCGTCAACGGCCTGTCCCGGCGCGAGCGGGCGGCCGCGCAGGGCGGCTCCGCGACGCTCGCCGTCACCGGCGCGTACGTGTGCTTCGCGGCGTGCGCGGCGGCCGTGGCCTACGGCATCTACCTGATCGTGGCCAAGCCTTAAGGCAGGCCGTCCCCGAAGAGGCTCTCCGCCGGTGTGTTTCCGGCAGGGAGCCTCTTCTCGTGTCCGGATCCCGCCGGTGTGGGGCTCGGCACACTCTCCCCCCGCAGGTCACAGGCAAGTTGACGGCCCTTCCGGGCCCGTGGTGGACTGCCCGGGCCATGTACGGCGGCAGGAGAGGAAGCCGGTGCGAATCCGGCGCGGTCCCGCCACTGTCACCGGGGAGTGATCCCCGGGAGCCAGGAACTCTCACCGCCGGCTTCGTCGAACCAGGGCGTGGACACCCTGAGTGAGGACACCGATCGCCATGCTCGGCCGCAGATCGAGGGCCCGTTCCAGGGCCCGCAGCGAGAGTTCCGCCCCCGCGCCCACGGCCGGCTGAGCCGATGGGTGCCGATCGCGCTTACGCGTACGGCGCCGCCGCCGGCCTTCTCGGCGACCTGCTCCTCGGCGATCCGCGCCGCGGGCATCCGGTCGCCGTGTTCGGGCGGGCGGCCGCTGCCGTGGAACGCGTGCTGTGGCACGACCACCGCGGCTGGGGCGCGCTGCACACCGCCGTCTGCGCCGGCGGCGCCGTGGCCGCCGGGCTCGTCGCCCAACGGGCCGTGCGCCGCTCCCCCGTCGCCTCCGCCGCGCTGACCGGCGTGGCCACCTGGGCCGTCGTCGGGGGCACTTCGCTGGCCCGCGAGGCCCGGGCGATCGGGCGCGCCCTGGAGGCCGGTGACGTGCCGGCGGCCCGCGCGCGGCTGCCGCACCTGTGCGGCCGGGACCCGCAGGCGCTGGACGCCGACGGGATCGCCCGGGCCGTGGTCGAGTCCGTCGCCGAGAACACCTCCGACGCCGTCGTGGGCGCGCTGGTGTGGGGCGCCGTCGCCGGCGTGCCGGGGCTGCTCGGGTTCCGGGCCGTCAACACCCTGGACGCGATGGTCGGTCACAAGTCGCCGCGCCTGCGCCGCTACGGCTGGGCCTCGGCCCGGCTCGACGACCTCGCCGGCTGGCCGGGGGCCCGGCTGACGGCCGCGCTCGCCGTGCTGGCCGGACCGGACCCGCGGGGCGCCGTACGGGCCTGGCGGGCGGACGCGGCGAAGCACCCGAGCCCCAACGCCGGACCCGTCGAGGCGTCGTTCGCGGGCGCGCTCGGGGTGCGGCTCGGCGGGACGCTCTCCTACGCCGGGCGGGTGGAACACCGGCCGGTGCTGGGCGGCGGCACCGGGCGGGCCGTCCGGGTCACCGACATCGACCGGGCCGTGACGCTCTCCCGCCGCGTCGGCCTGCTCGCGCTCGGCGTCACCGCCGGTGCGCGCCTCCTCGTGAAGGGACGTGGCAAGTGAGCGGTGGGCTCCTCGTCGCCGGCACCACCTCCGACGCCGGCAAGAGCGTCGTGACGGCCGGGATCTGCCGCTGGCTGGTGCGCCAGGGCGTCAAGGTCGCGCCGTTCAAGGCGCAGAACATGTCCCTCAACTCCTTCGTGACGCGCGAGGGCGCCGAGATCGGGCGGGCGCAGGCGATGCAGGCGCAGGCCTGCCGGGTGGAGCCGACCGCGCTGATGAACCCCGTGCTGCTGAAGCCGGGCGGTGAACAGAGCAGCCAGGTGGTGCTGCTGGGCAAGCCGGTGGGCGAGATGAGCGCGCGCGGCTACCACGGCGGACGCCAGCAGCGGCTGCTGGGCACGGTGCTGGACTGCCTGGCCGAGTTGCGGGGCACGTATGACGCGGTGATCTGTGAGGGCGCCGGTTCGCCGGCGGAGATCAACCTGCGGCGGACGGACATCGTCAACATGGGGATCGCGCGGGGCGCGCGGCTGCCCGTCCTCGTGGTCGGCGACATCGACCGCGGCGGCGTCTTCGCCTCCTTCTTCGGCACCCTCGCCCTGCTGTCGCCCGAGGACCAGGAACTGGTCGCCGGGTTCCTGGTGAACAAGTTCCGGGGCGACGTCTCCCTGCTGGAGCCCGGCCTCGACATGCTCCACGGCCTCACCGGGCGGCGGACGTACGGCGTGCTGCCGTTCCGGCACGGGCTCGGCATCGACGAGGAGGACGGGCTGCGGGTCTCCCTGCGGGGCGCCGTGCGGGAGTCCACGGTGGCTCCCCCGGCCGGTGCGGACGTGCTGCGGGTCGCCGTGTGCGCGGTCCCGCTGATGTCCAACTTCACCGACGTGGACGCGCTGGCCGCCGAACCGGGCGTCGTGGTGCGGTTCGTGGACCGGCCGGAGGAGCTGGTGGACGCGGACCTGGCGGTGATCCCGGGCACCCGCGGGACCGTGCGGGCGCTTCGGTGGCTGCGCGAGCGCGGCCTCGCCGACGCGCTCGCGCGACGGGCCGCCGAGGGGCGCCCGGTGCTCGGGATCTGCGGCGGCTTCCAGATCCTGGGCGAGCACATCGAGGACGAGGTCGAGTCGCGCGCCGGCGCCGTCGACGGGCTCGGCCTGCTGCCCGTGCGGGTGCGTTTCGCCCGGGAGAAGACCCTCGCACGCCCGGCCGGGCGTGCCCTCGGCGAGCCGGTCGAGGGGTACGAGATCCACCACGGGGTCGCCGAGGTCGTCGGCGGGGAACCCTTCCTGGACGGCTGCCGGGTGGGTTCCGTGTGGGGCACGCACTGGCACGGCTCGCTGGAGTCGGACGGCTTCCGGCGCGCCTTCCTGCGCGAGGTGGCGGCCGCCGCGGGACGCCGCTTCGTACCGGCCCCGGGCACCTCGTTCGCCGCGCTGCGCGAGGAGCAGCTCGACCGGCTCGGCGACCTGATCGAACAGCACGCGGACACGGACGCGCTCTGGCGGCTCATCGAGTCGGGCGCGCCGCAAGGACTGCCTTTCATTCCACCGGGAGCGCCCGCATGAGCACAGTGTTGTTGTTGTCGACCGCCGACACCGATCTGCTGGCGGCCCGGGCCTCCGGCGCCGGGTACCGGACCGGCAATCCGACCCGGGTGGACGTGGCCGGGGAACTGCCGGGGCTGATCGAGGGCGCCGACCTCGCCGTCGTGCGGCTGCTCGGCGGCAAGCGGGCCTGGGAGGACGGGCTGGCCGCGCTGCGGGCGTCCGGCGTCCCGACCGTGCTGCTGGGCGGCGAGACGGTGCCGGACGCCGAGCTGATGGCCGAGTCGTCCGTACCGGCGGGCGTGGTGGCCGAGGCGCTGAGGTACCTCGTCGAGGGCGGCCCGGACAACCTGACCCAGCTGGCCCGGTTCCTCTCCGACACCGTGCTGCTCACGGGCGAGGGCTTCGAGGAGCCGCGGAAGATGCCGGAGTTCGGCGTCCACGGCTCGTACCCGCTGCGCGACGGCCGCCCGACGGTGGGCGTGCTGTTCTACCGGGCGCACGAACTGAGCGGCAACACCGCCTTCGTGGACACGCTGTGCGAGGCGATCGAGGCGCGCGGCGCCAACGCCCTGCCGGTGTACTGCGGTTCGCTGCGCGGCGCGGACCCCGGCCTGTACGAGCTGCTGGGCCGGGCCGACGCGCTGGTCGCCACCGTGCTCGCGGCCGGCGGCACGCACGCCTCGCAGGCGTCCGCGGGCGGCGACGAGGAGTCCTGGGACGTAGGGGCGCTCGCCGCTCTCAACGTGCCCGTGCTGCAGGGCCTCTGCCTCACCTCCTCGCGCGCCGCCTGGGCGGAGTCGGACGCCGCCCTCTCCCCCATGGACGCGGCGATGCAGGTGGCCATCCCGGAGTTCGACGGACGGCTCGTCACCGTGCCGTTCTCCTTCAAGGAGCAGGGCCCGGACGACGTGCCGGTGTACGTCGCCGACCCCGAGCGGGCCGCGCGGGTCGCCGGGATCGCCGTACGCCACGCCGAGCTGGCCCACAAGCCGAACGCGGAGAAGCGGATCGCGCTGGTCTTCACCGCCTACCCGACCAAGCACTCCCGGGTCGGCAACGCGGTCGGCCTGGACACGCCCGCCTCGGCGGTCCGGGTGCTGGACGCGCTGCGCGACGCCGGCTACGCGGCCGAGGGGTACCCGGACAACGGCGACGAGCTGATCCACCGGCTGATCGCGGCCGGCGGCCACGACGTGGAGTGGCTGACGGAGGAGCAGCTGGCCGCCGCGCCCGCCCGGGTGCCGCTCGCCGACTACCGGGAGTGGTTCGGCAAGCTCGACCCGGAGCTGCGGGACGCGATGCTCGAGGCGTGGGGCGAGCCGCCGGGCGGCCTGTACGTGGACGGCGACGACATCGTGCTCGCCTCCCTGCGGTTCGGGAACGTCGTCGTGATGATCCAGCCGCCGCGCGGCTTCGGCGAGAACCCGATCGCGATCTACCACGACCCGGACATGCCGCCCTCCCACCACTACCTCGCGGCCTACCGCTGGCTGGAGAACAGCTTCGGCGCCGACGCGATCGTGCACATGGGCAAGCACGGCACCATGGAGTGGCTGCCCGGCAAGGGCCTGGGCCTGAGCGGCGGCTGCGCCCCGGACGCCGTGCTCGGCGACCTCCCGCTCGTCTACCCGTTCATCGTCAACGACCCCGGCGAGGGCACCCAGGCCAAGCGGCGCGGGCACGCCACCGTGGTCGACCACCTGGTGCCGCCGATGGCGCGCGCGGACACCTACGGCGACCTGGCCAAGCTGGAGCAGCTCCTGGACGAGTACGCGCTCGTCTCGGACCTGGACCCGGCGAAGGCGCCGGCGGTGCGCGCCCAGATCTGGACGCTGGTCAAGGCCGCCGAGCTGCACCACGACCTGCACGTGGACGAGCAGCCGGACGACGCCGAGTTCGACGAGTTCGTCATGCACATCGACGGCTACCTGTGCGAGATCAAGGACGTGCAGATCCGCGACGGACTGCACGTCCTCGGCGGCGGCCCGGAGGCCGAGCCGCGGGTGAACCTGGTCCTCGCCGTGCTGCGCGCCTCCCAGGTGTGGGGTGGGCAGGCGAACGCGCTGCCGGGGCTGCGGGCGTCGCTCGCCCTGCACTACGGGCTGGTGGAGAAGGAGCTGCTGGCCGAGCCGGGGGCGCCGGTGAAGGTGCCGGTGGAGCTGACGGACCGGGTCGACGGCCCGTCCCGGACGGCGGCCGACACGATCGACCTGCTGGAGCGGCTCTGCCGGCGGATCGCGGAGGGCATGGAGGCCAGGGCGTGGGACCGGGTGGCCGTGCCGGCCGTGCTGGGCGACGTGCTCGGCGCCGAACTCCCCGACGCCGTCGCGGTGCTGGAGTTCGCCTGCGACGAGGTCGTGCCGCGCCTCGCCCGGACCACCGACGAGATCGGTCACATCCTGCGGGCGCTGGACGGCGGTTACGTGCCCGCGGGACCGTCCGGTTCGCCGACCCGGGGCCTGGTCAACGTGCTGCCGACCGGCCGGAACTTCTACTCCGTCGACCCGAAGGCGATCCCGTCCAGGCTGAGCTGGGAGGTCGGCCAGTCGCTCGCGGACTCGCTGGTCCAGCGGTACCTCCAGGACACCGGGGAGTACCCGAGGTCGGTGGGCCTCACGGTGTGGGGCACCTCCGCGATGCGCACCCAGGGCGACGACATCGCCGAGATCCTGGCGCTGCTCGGCTGCCGTCCGGTCTGGGACGACGCCTCGCGCCGGGTGACGGGCTTCGAGGTGATCGGCCCGCAGGAGCTGGGCCGGCCGCGCGTCGACGTCACGGTCCGCATCTCCGGCTTCTTCCGGGACGCGTTCCCGCACGTGGTCGGGCTGATCGACGACGCGGTCCGGGCGGTGGCCGCGCTGGACGAGCCGGCCGAGGTCAACTACGTGCGGGCGCACGTGGAGGAGGACACGGCGGAGCACGGCGACCGCCGGCGGGCGACCGCCCGCATCTTCGGCTCGAAGCCGGGCGCGTACGGCGCCGGCCTGCTGCCGCTGATCGACGCCCGCAACTGGCGCTCCGACGCCGACCTCGCCGAGGTGTACGCGGTGTGGGGCGGTTACGCCTACGGGCGCGGGCTCGACGGCCGGGCGGCGCGCGGGGACATGGAGACCGCGTTCAAGCGGATCGCGGTCGCCGCGAAGAACGTCGACACCCGCGAGCACGACCTGGTCGACGCCGACGACTACTTCCAGTACCACGGCGGCATGGTCGCCATGGTGCGGCACCTGACCGGCGCCAACCCCGAGGCCTACGTGGGCGACAGCGCCGTACCCGACCAGGTGAGGACCCGCACGCTGGGCGAGGAGACGCACCGCGTCTTCCGGGCACGGGTGGTCAACCCGCGCTGGATGGCGGCGATGCGCCGGCACGGCTACAAGGGCGCCTTCGAGATGGCGGCGACCGTGGACTACCTGTTCGGCTACGACGCCACGGCGGGCGTGGTCGACGACTGGATGTACGAGAAGCTCAGCGCGGAGTACGTCTTCGACCCGGAGAACCGGGACTTCATGAAGAAGTCCAACCCGTGGGCGCTGCGCGGCATCACCGAGCGGCTGCTGGAGGCGGCGGACCGGGGCCTGTGGGCCGAGCCGGACGCGGACACGCTGGAGCGGCTGCGCGCCACCTATCTGGAGCTGGAAGGCGACTTGGAGGGCGACCAGTGACCACCCCGTTCCCGTTCACGGCCGTTGTCGGTCAGGACGATCTGCGGCTCGCGCTGCTGCTGAACGCCGTGTCCCCGGCGGTCGGCGGCGTGCTGGTGCGCGGCGAGAAGGGCACCGCGAAGAGTACGGCCGTACGCGCCCTGTCCGCGCTGCTGCCGGAGGTGGCCGTCGTCCCCGGATGCCGGTTCTCCTGCGATCCGGCGGCGCCGGACCCGTCCTGCCCGGACGGGCCGCACGAGGCGGGCGCCGGGGACGCACGGCCGGCGCGGATGGTCGAGCTGCCGGTCGGCGCCTCCGAGGACCGGCTGGTCGGCGCGCTCGACATCGAGCGGGCGCTCGCCGAGGGCGTGAAGGCCTTCGAGCCGGGCCTGCTGGCCGACGCCCACCGCGGGATCCTGTACGTGGACGAGGTCAACCTCCTGCACGACCACCTCGTGGACCTGCTGCTGGACGCCGCCGCGATGGGCGCCTCGTACGTCGAGCGCGAGGGCGTCTCGGTGCGGCACGCCGCCCGGTTCCTGCTCGTCGGCACCATGAACCCCGAAGAGGGCGAGCTGCGGCCGCAGCTGCTGGACCGGTTCGGGCTGACCGTGGAGGTCGCGGCCTCGCGGGAGCCGGACGAGCGCGTGGAGGTCGTGCGGCGCCGGCTGGCGTACGACGACGATCCCGGCGCCTTCGCGGCGCGCTGGGCCGAGGAGGAGGCCGCCGTCCGGCAGCGGATCGCCGCGGCCCGGGAGCTGCTGCCCCGGGTGCGTCTCGGCGACGGCGCGCTGCGGCAGATCGCGGCGACCTGCGCGGCCTTCGAGGTGGACGGGATGCGCGCCGACATCGTGATGGCGCGTACGGCGACCGCGCTCGCCGCGTGGGCGGGGCGGACCGACGTGCTCGCCGAGGACGTCCGGCAGGCCGCGCTGCTCGCGCTGCCGCACCGGCGGCGGCGCAACCCGTTCGACGCGCCGGGTCTGGACGAGGACAAGCTGGACGAGACGATGGAGCAGTACTCCGGCGAGGGCGACGGCGAGGGCGACGACGACCCCGACCCCGGTCCCCAGGGCCCCGGCGGCGGAGGGCAGCCGGCGCCGGACAGCGGTCCGCAGGGCGACGGCGGCGCGGCCGCGCGGCCCGAGGCGGGCGAGGGCGGGCAGCCGCAGCCGTCGGGCGGCCAGGAGCAGTCGGCGGTGCGGGCCGCCGAGCCGTTCCGCACGAAGGTGCTGAGCGTGCCCGGCATCGGTGAGGGCGCGGCCGGCCGGCGCTCGCGGGCGCGCTCCGAGCACGGGCGGACCACGGGCGCCCGGCGGCCCCGGGGCGCGCTGACCAAGCTGCACCTGGCGGCGACCGTGCTGGCCGCGGCGCCGCACCAGCGGGCGCGGGGGCGGTCCGGGCCGGGGCTCGTGGTCCGCCGGGACGATCTGCGGCAGGCGACCCGGGAGGGGCGCGAGGGCAACCTCGTGCTGTTCGTGGTGGACGCCTCCGGGTCGATGGCGGCGCGGCAGCGGATGAGCGCCGTGAAGGGCGCGGTGCTGTCGCTGCTCCTCGACGCCTACCAGCGGCGGGACAAGGTGGGCCTGGTGACCTTCCGGGGGTCCGCCGCGGACGTGGCGCTGCCGCCGACCTCGTCGGTGGACGCGGCGGCGGCCCGGCTGGAGTCGCTGCCGACCGGCGGCCGCACGCCGCTGGCGGCCGGGCTGCTGAGGGCGCACGAGGTGCTGCGGGTGGAGCGGCTGCGGGACCCGGCGCGGCGGGCGCTGGTCGTGGTGGTGACGGACGGCCGGGCCACCGGCGGAGGGGCGGCGCGAAGCGCCTCCGGCCGGGGTGGTGGCCGGGCGACGGGTGGGACGGAGCCGGTGGCGCTGGCGGGGCGGGCGGCGCGGCTGTTCGCGGCGGACGGCGTCGCCTCGGTGGTCGTCGACTGCGAGTCGGGGCCGGTGCGGCTCGGGCTCGCCGGGCAGCTCGCGGGCGAGCTGGGCGGTACGGCGGTGACGCTGGAGGAGCTGCGGTCCGACTCGATCGCCGGGCTGGTCAGGGATGTGCAGGGGACTTCGAGGAGGGCCGCGTAATGCCGCAGGGGCAGCCGAGTGTCGTACCGGACGATGGCCTGACGACCCGTCAGCGCCGCAACCGGCCGCTGGTCGTGGTGCACACGGGCGTCGGCAAGGGCAAGTCCACCGCCGCGTTCGGACTGGCGCTGCGGGCCTGGAACCAGGGCTGGCCGATCGGGGTGTTCCAGTTCGTCAAGTCCGCCAAGTGGAAGGTCGGCGAGGAGAACGCGCTGCGCGTGCTCGGCGCCTCCGGCGAGGGCGGCAGCGTCGACTGGCACAAGATGGGCGAGGGCTGGTCCTGGGTGCAGCGCGACGCGCAGATGGACAACGAGGAGAAGGCCCGCGAGGGCTGGGAGCAGGTCAAGCGGGACCTGGCGGCCGAGACGTACCGGCTATACGTGCTGGACGAGTTCGCCTACCCGATGCACTGGGGCTGGGTCGACACGGACGAGGTGGTGGACGTGCTGCGCGGCCGGCCCGGCACCCAGCACGTGGTGATCACGGGGCGGAACGCGCCGCGGAAGCTGGTGGACCTCGCCGACCTGGTCACCGACATGTCCAAGGTCAAGCACCCCATGGACGTGGGCCAGAAGGGCCAGAAGGGCATCGAGTGGTGATGTCGCCGGTGCCCCGGCTGGTCGTCGCCGCGCCCGCGTCGGGCAGCGGCAAGACCACCGTCGCCACGGGTCTGATGGCCGCGTTCGCCGCGCGGGGGCTCGCCGTGTCCCCGCACAAGGTCGGGCCGGACTACATCGACCCCGGCTACCACGCGCTCGCCACGGGGCGGGTGGGGCGCAACCTGGACGCGTACCTGTGCGGACCGGAGCTGATCGCCCCGCTGTTCCTGCACGGGGCGCGGGGATGCGATCTCGCCGTCGTCGAGGGCGTGATGGGGCTGTACGACGGGGCCGCGGGCCAGGGCGAGCTGGCGTCCACCGCGCACGTGGCCAAGCTGCTGCGGGCGCCGGTGGTGCTGGTCGTGGACGCGTCGTCGCAGTCGCGGTCGGTCGCGGCGCTGGTGCACGGGTTCGCCTCCTGGGACCCGGAGGTGCGGGTCGGGGGCGTGATCCTGAACAAGGTGGGGTCCGACCGGCACGAGGCGCTGCTGCGGGAGGCGCTGGACGCCTCCGGGGTGCCGGTGCTGGGGGTGCTGCGGCGGGCGCCGCAGGTGGACACGCCGTCGCGGCACCTGGGTCTGGTGCCGGTCGCCGAACGCGGCTCCGCGGCGGTCGAGGCGGTGACGGCGATGGCGGCGCAGGTGGCGCAGGGGTGCGATCTGGAGGCTCTGGCCGCGCTGGCGCGCGGCGCGGGTGAGCTGCCGGGTGCGGCCTGGGACCCGGCCGGGGCCCTCGCCGGGCCGGGGTCTCGCCCCGGGACGCCGGACAGGCCGGTCGTCGCCGTGGCCGGCGGCCGGGCGTTCACGTTCTCCTACGCGGAGCACGCCGAACTGCTCGCCGCCGCCGGCGCCGAGGTGGTCACGTTCGATCCGCTCCGGGACGAGGAACTGCCGGAGGGCACCGCCGGGCTGGTCGTGGGGGGCGGGTTCCCCGAGGTGTACGCGGCCGAGCTGTCCGCGAACGAGCCGCTGCGCAAGGCGGTCGCCGGTCTCGCGCTGAGCGGCGCGCCGGTGGCGGCGGAGTGCGCCGGGCTGCTCTACCTGTGCCGGGAGCTGGACGGGCGCCCCATGTGCGGGGTGCTGGACGCCGGCGCCCGCATGGGCGAACGGCTCACTCTCGGCTACCGGGACGCGGTGGCCGTCGGGGACAGTGTGCTGGCCGCCGCGGGGACGCGGACGCGCGGGCACGAGTTCCACCGCACGGTCGTCGAGCCCGGCGCCGGCGCCGCCCCCGCCTGGGGTCTGACCACGCCGGTCCGGCGGGTCGAGGGTTTCGTACAGCAGGGCGTGCACGCGAGTTATCTGCACACGCACTGGGCCGCCGCGCCCGGTGCGGCCCGTCGGTTCGTGGAGAGGTGCCGGACGTCATGAGCAGCAGGCTGGTCGGAGTGGGGGTCGGCCCCGGGGACCCGGAGCTGGTGACCGTCAAGGGGGTCAACGCGCTGCGCGCGGCAGAGGTCGTCGTCGTCCCCGTGATGGACACGGGCGAGCGCGGCCGGGCCGAGGCGACGGTCCTGCACTACGTGCCCGGCGAGAAGATCGTCCGGGTGGTGTTCGCGCTGAACGAGCGGACCGACCGGGCGCGCCGGGAGGCCGCCTGGGACGCGGCGGGCGAGCGGGTCGCCGGGCTGCTGGAGCGGCACGGGTCGGTCGCCTTCGCCACCATCGGCGATCCGAACGTGTACTCGACGTTCACCTATCTCGCGCAGACGATCGCGGAGCTGGTGCCGGGCGTCGTGGTGGAGACCGTGCCCGGGATCACCGCCATGCAGGATCTGGCGGCGCGGTCGGGCGCGGTGCTGACCGAGGGGACCGAGCCGTTGACGCTGGTGCCGGTGACGGCGGGCTCGGCCGCGCTCAAGGAGGCGCTGGCGGGGCCGGGCACGGTCGTGGCGTACAAGTTCGGGCGGCAGGCCACCGAGGTCGCCGAGGCGCTGCGGGAGACCGGGCGGATCGGGGACGCGGTGTGGGGTTCGGCGCTCGGGCTGCCGGAGGAGTCGGTGCGGCCGGCCGCCGAGCTGGACGGGGCGCCGCTGCCCTACCTCTCCACGCTGATCGCGCCGCCGCGGCGGGACGGCGGACGGGGCGGGAAGCTGTGACGCGGCCCGTGCGGTCAGCCGCCGGAGACGCCGACCACCAGCCAGATGAAGGCCGCGCCCGCGACCGTGCACAGCAGGGTGGAACGGGCCGGGTGCTCGTGGTGGGCCTCGGGGAGGATCTCGGCGGCGGCGAGATAGAGCAGCACGCCCCCGAAGAGGCCGAGATAGCCGCCGAGCACCGGCTCGGGGATGTGGAAGAAGACCGTCGACAGCGCGCCCAGCAGCGGGGCGCAGGCGTCGGCCACCAGCATGCCCACCGCCCGGCGGCGGGCGTTGCCGTACAGGCTCGTGATGGTGAAGGTGTTGAAGCCGTCGGCGAAGTCGTGCGCGATCACGGCGAGCGCGACGGACGCGCCCATGCCGCCGCCCACCTGGAAGGCCGCGCCGATCGCCACGCCGTCCATGGCGCTGTGCCCGACCATCGCGGCCGCCGCCGTCAGGCCCACCTCGGGCGCGCGGTGGGGGTGCTCGTCGCCCCCGTGCGACGCCTGGCGCGCGGCCAGGGTCCGCTCGACCAGATGGGCCAGCAGGAAGCCGGCCACGAACAGCAGCAGGGCGGCCGGCACGCCGAAGATCTCCCGGTCCGCCGCGTGCAGCGCCTCCGGCAGCAGGTCGAGGCCGACCACGCCCAGCATCAGGCCGCCGGCCAGGCCCAGGACGAGATGGCGGCGGTCGGTCACCCGCTGTGCCGTCCAGCCGCCGGCCAGCGTCATCAGGAACGCGCCGAGCGCGACAAGGACCGCCATGGGCCCTTGCTATCCGATGAAGGCGCCTTCGCGCACATCCGGCGCCTGCCGCACACCCCCAGATCCTGACGTTTCATCCCAGAACAGACCCGCGTCTTTCCCACGAGAGGACCACTTCCCATGGCCATGGCCGATGCCCCCGGCGGCAAGGTGACGTTCGTCGGTGCCGGCCCCGGCGCCGCCGATCTGCTGACGTTCCGGGCCGCACGCGCGATCGCGGCGGCCGACGTGGTGATCTGGGCGGCGAGCCTGGTGCAGGCCGAAGTCCTCGAGCACGCGCGGCAGGACGCGGAGATCCTGGACTCGGCGGCCATGTCGCTGGAGGACGTGGTGGCCGTCTACCGCCGGGCGCGCGCCGAGGGCCTGAACGTCGCCCGGATCCACTCCGGCGACCCGGCCCTGTGGGGCGGCACGCAGGAGCAGCTCGACCGGTGCGCGGAGATCGGCATCGCGACCGAGGTCGTGCCGGGGGTCTCCTCGTTCTCCGCCGTGGCCGCCCTCGCCCAGCGGGAGCTGACCATCCCCGAGGTCGCCCAGTCGGTGGTGCTGACCCGGCTCGGCGGCGGCAAGACGCCGATGCCGCCCGGCGAGGAGGTGCGCGAGTTCGCCCGGCACGGCACCACCATGGCGGTGTTCCTGTCGGCGGCGCGCAGCGGCCAGCTCGTGCGGGAGCTGCTGGAGGGCGGCTACCCCACGGACACCCCGGTGGTCGTCGCGTACCAGGCGACCTGGCCGGAGGAGCTGGTCGTCAGGTGCACGATCGGCACGCTGGAGGAGACGGTCAAGGAGCACAGGCTCTGGAAGCACACCCTCTTCCTGGTCGGTCCGGCCCTGGACGCCCACGGCACCCGCTCGCACCTGTACCACCCCGGCCACTTCCACGGGTACCGCAAGGCCGACCCGGAGGCGCGGCGGGCGCTGCGCGAGCAGAGGGCGAAGAGTTGATCACGGTCGTCGGCACCGGGACGGGCGCGCCGGTTCCGGACGAGGTGCTCGCCGGGGCCGCCCTCGTCGTGGGCGGGCGGCGGCACCTGGACGCCGTGGAGCTGCCCGCGGGGGCCGCGCGGATCGTGCTCGGGCCGCTGGCGCCCGCCCTGGACGCGATCGGGGAGCACGCGGACCGGGGGCGGCCGGTGGTCGTGCTGGCCTCCGGGGACCCGGGGTTCTTCGGGGTCGTGCGGGCGCTGGCCGAGCGGTTCGGGGCGGGGCGGCTTGACGTGCGGCCGGGGGTGTCCTCGGTGGCCACCGCGTTCGCGCGGCTCGGGCTGCCGTGGGACGACGCGGTCGTGGTCAGCGCGCACGGGCGCGATCTGCGGACGGCGGTCAACGCGTGCCGGGCGCATCCGAAGGTGGCCGTGCTGACCGGGCCCGGGGCCGGGCCGGCCGAGCTGGGAGCCGCGCTCGGCGGCGGCCGGCTGCTGGTCGTGGCGAGCGCGCTGGGCGATCCGGAGCACGAGCGTGTGGAGCGGGTGACGCCCGCCGAGGCCGCCGCCCGGGACTGGGGCGCGGCGGTGAGCGTGGTGCTGTGCCTGGACGAGGCGCGCGCCCTGGGCCCGGTGCGCACGGTCGCCGGAGCGGGCGGGGGGCCCGCAGGATGGGCTCTCGACGAGAGCGAGTTCGCGCACCGCGACTCGATGATCACGAAGTTCGAGGTGCGGGCGCTGGCGCTGGCCCGGCTGGGGCCGCGCCTGGGCGACCTGGTGTGGGACGTCGGGGCCGGTTCGGGTTCGGTGGCCGTGGAGTGCGCGCGGCTCGGCGCGGCCGCCGTCGCCGTGGAGCGGACCGCGGACGGGGTGGAGCGGATCCGGGCCAACGCCGCCGCCCACGGGGTCGACGTGGACGTGGTGCACGGTGCGGCGCCGGACGCGCTGCACGGGCTCGACGACCCCGACGCCGTGTTCGTCGGCGGCGGTGGCCGCGAGCTGCCCGCCGTCGTCGGGGTGTGCGCGCGCCGGGCCCGGCGGACCGTCGTCGTCGCCATGGCCGCCCTCGACCGGGTGCCGGCCGCCCGCGCGGCCCTGACGGAGGCGGGGCTGCGCTGCGAGGGCGTGCTGTTGCAGTCGTCCCGGCTGACGCCGCTGCCCGGGGACGTGACCCGGCTCGCGGCGGCCAATCCGGTGTTCCTGCTGTGGGGCGTGCGACCCCCGGCATCCAGTGAAGGAGTAGCGAAGTGATCGGCCTGATTTCCGCCACCGCGGCGGGCGCGGCGGCGCGGGACCGGCTGGCCGCGGCCTGGCCGGACCGTACGCGGGTGTACGACGGCGGCGCCGGGGAGGCCGTACGGGCCGCGTTCGCCGAGTGCGAGCAGCTCGTCTGCTTCCTGGCGACGGGCGCGGTGGTACGGCTGCTCGCGCCGCTGCTCGGCGACAAGGCGGCCGACCCGGGCGTGGTCTGTGTGGACGAGGGCGGCCGGTTCGCGGTGTCGCTGCTCGGCGGGCACGGCGGCGGCGCCAACGAACTGGCCCGCGAAGTGGGCGGGCTGCTGGGCGCCGAGCCGGTGGTGACGACCGCGACGGACGCGGTGGGGCTGCCCGGTCTCGACACCCTCGGGTTCCCGTACGAGGGGTCGGTGGCCGCGGTGTCGCGGGCCCTGCTGGACGGCGAACCGGTCGCGCTGGAGGCCGAGGTGCCGTGGCCGCTGCCCGCGCTGCCCACCTCGCCGGAGGGCGCGTACACCGTGCGGCTCACCGACCGGGCCGTCGCGCCGGGTGAGCGGGAGGTGCTGCTCAGACCGCCGTCCCTGGTGGTCGGCGTGGGCGCCTCCCGCGGCGCGCCGGCGGACGAGGTGCTCGCGCTGGTCGAGGAGTCGCTGCGGGACGCGGGCCTGTCACCTCGGTCGGTCGCCGAACTGGCCACCGTGGACGCCAAGTCCGAGGAGCCGGGCATCGTGGCCGCCGCCGAGCGGCTGAGGGTGCCCCTGGTGACGTACCCGGCGCCGGAGCTGGCGGACGTGGCGGTGCCGAACCCGTCCGGCGCGCCGCTCGCGGCCGTCGGCACGCCCTCGGTCGCGGAGGCGGCGGCGCTGGCGCGCGGCGGTGAACTCCTCGTCCCCAAGCGGAAGTCGGTGCGCGCCGACGGCCGCCCGGCGATGGCGACCTGCGCCGTGGTGCGGCGTCCGGGGCGCGGCCGGCTCGCCGTGGTCGGGCTCGGTCCCGGCGCCCGGGACCTGCTCACCCCGCGCGCGGCGGACGAACTGCGCCGGGCCTCGGTGCTGGTGGGCCTCGACCAGTACGTCGACCAGATCCGCGATCTGCTGCGGCCCGGCACCCGGGTGCTGGAGTCGGGTCTCGGCGCCGAGGAGGAGCGGGCCCGCACGGCCGTCGAGGAGGCCCGGCGCGGGCACGCGGTGGCGCTGATCGGCAGCGGGGACGCGGGCGTGTACGCCATGGCCTCGCCCGCGCTCGCCGAGGCCTCCGACGACATCGACGTGGTCGGCGTGCCGGGCGTGACGGCCGCGCTGGCCGCCGGCGCGATCCTGGGCGCGCCGCTGGGCCACGACCACGTGTCCATCAGCCTGTCCGACCTGCACACGCCGTGGGAGGTCATCGAGCGGCGGGTACGCGCGGCGGCCGAGGCCGACATCGTGGTCACCTTCTACAACCCGCGCTCCCGCGGCCGCGACTGGCAGCTCCCGAAGGCGCTCGCGATCCTCGCCGGGCACCGGGACCCGGCGACGCCGGTCGGCGTGGTGCGCAACGCCTCACGGCCGGACGAGTCGAGCCGGCTGACCACGCTCGGCGGACTGGACCCGGCGACGGTCGACATGATGACGGTCGTCACCGTGGGCAACACCGCGACCCGGGACATCGCCGGCCGCATGGTGACCCCGCGCGGCTACCGCTGGCAGGAGAGCCACCGGACCGACGGGCAGGAGGCCGCCCGGTGAACCGTGTCGTCCACCCCATCGAGCAGGAGTCCTACCGGCGGCTGCGCGCCCGCCTGGACACCTCGCGCTTCCCCCCGCTGACCCGGGCGGTGGTGGAGCGGGTCATCCACTCCGCCGCCGACCTGGACTACGCGACCGACCTCGTCACCGACGAGGACGACCTGGTCACGGCGCACGCCGCGCTGCACGCCGGGGCGCCGGTCGTCGTGGACGTCGAGATGGTGGGGGCCGGCATCACCCGCCGGGAGACCGTCTGCCGTCTGAAGGACGCCGTGGCCGGTCCGGGCCTCACCCGTTCGGCGCACGGGATCCGGCTCGCCTACGAGGAGGTGGGGCCCGGCGCCCTCTGGGTGATCGGCAACGCCCCGACCGCCCTGGAGGAGCTGCTGACCCTGGACGCCTCCCCCGCGCTCGTCATCGGCCTGCCCGTCGGCTTCGTCGGCGCGGCCGAGTCCAAGGAGGCACTGCGCGCGAGCGGGCTGCCCGCCGTGAGCAACGTGTCCGAGAAGGGCGGGTCGGCGGTCGCCGCCGCCGCGCTCAACGCCCTGCTGTACCACCCGATTTCCCCCAAGGAGACCCCGTGACCACCCCGCCGCCCGCCCTGCTCATCGCCGGCCACGGCACCCGGGACGAGGCCGGAGCCGAGGCGTTCCGCGACTTCGTACGGGAGCTGGGCCGCCGCCACCCCGAACTGCCCGTCGCCGGCGGCTTCATCGAGCTGTCCCCGCCGCCGCTGGGCGAGGCGGTCGCCGACCTGGTGGACCGGGGCGTGCGCCGGTTCGCGGCCGTACCGCTGATGCTGGTGTCCGCCGGCCACGCCAAGGGCGACATCCCGGCCGCCCTGTCCCGGGAGAAGGAACGGCACCCGGGCATCTCGTACACCTACGGGCGTCCGCTCGGCCCGCACCCGGCGCTGCTGAACGTGCTGGAGCGGCGGCTGGAGGAGGCGCTGGCCGGCACGTCCGGCGAGCGGTCCGACGTGACCGTGCTGCTGGTGGGGCGCGGGTCGACCGACCCGGACGCCAACGCCGAGGTGCACAAGGCGGCCCGGCTGCTGTGGGAGGGGCGCGGCTGGGCGGGCGTCGAGACGGCGTTCGTGTCGCTGGCGGCGCCGGACGTGCCGAGCGGGCTCGACCGGTGCGCGAGGCTGGGTGCGCGGCGGATCGTCGTCCTGCCGTACTTCCTGTTCACCGGCATCCTGCCGGACCGGGTGCGCAGGCAGACCGAGGAGTGGGCGGCCGCGCACCCGGACCTGGAGGTGCGCTCCGCGGACGTCATCGGGCCCGAGCCGGAGCTGCTGGACCTGGTGATGGAGCGGTACGCGGAGGCCGTCAAGGGTGATCTGCGGATGAACTGCGACTCCTGCGTGTACCGGATCGCGCTGCCGGGCTTCGAGGACAAGGTGGGGCTGCCGCAGCAGCCGCACTTCCACCCGGACGACGACGGCCACGACCACGGGCACGGGCACCACCAGCACGGGGGGCACTCCCACAGCCATGCGCACTGAGGACACCGGGGGCGGCCCGGCGGCCGGGCACGACCTGCGGCACCACGGCGACGCGGAGATGCGCGACGAGGGCGCCGGGCTGGTCGACCTCGCCGTCAACGTCCGCGCGGACACGCCTCCGCCGTGGCTGCGGGACGTGATCGCCGCCTCGCTGCCGTCCCTCGCGGCCTACCCGGACGGGCGGGCCGCGCGGGCGGCGGTGGCGGCGCGGCACGGACTGCCGGTGGAGCGGGTGCTGCTGACGGCGGGGGCGGCGGAGGCGTTCGTCCTGCTGGCGCGGGCGCTGAAGGTGCGCCGGCCGGTCGTGGTGCATCCGCAGTTCACCGAGCCGGAGGCGGCGCTGCGGGACGCGGGACACACCGTGGACCGGGTGCTGCTGCGGGAGGCGGACGGGTTCCGGCTGGATCCGGCGGCGGTGCCCGAGGACGCGGACCTGGTGGTGATCGGCAACCCGACGAATCCGACGTCGGTCCTGCATCCGGCCGGCTCCATCGCCCGACTCGCCCGGCCGGGCCGGACGCTGGTGGTCGACGAGGCGTTCATGGACGCGGTGCCGGGTGAGCGGGAGGCGCTGGCCGGGCGGACGGACGTGCCCGGTCTCGTCGTGCTGCGCAGCCTGACCAAGACCTGGGGGCTGGCCGGGCTGCGCATCGGGTACGTGCTGGCCGCGCCGGAGACGATCGACGGGCTGGAGCGGGCTCAGCCGCTGTGGCCGGTGTCGACGCCGGCGCTCGCCGCGGCCGAGGCGTGTGTGGCGCCCCGGGCGCTGGCCGAGGCGGCGCACGCGGCGCACCGGATCGCGGCGGACCGCGCCCATCTGGAGGCGGGGCTCGCCGCGTTCGCGTCCCGCGGGGTGCGGGTGGTGTCGCCGGCGGAGGGGCCGTTCGTGCTGGTGCGTCTGCCGGGGGCGGACGCGGTGCGGCGGCGGCTGCGCGGGCTGGGGTACGCGGTGCGGCGGGGGGACACGTTTCCCGGTCTCGGCGGGGACGCGTGGGTGCGGGTGGCGGTGCGGGACCGGGGAACGGTGAGCGGGTTCCTGGCCGCGCTGTCGGACGCGCTGCAGTGACCGGGGCGCCGCCCCCGGACCCCGCGTCCCACTCGCCCACCCGTCCCGGCCGGCTGCGAAGGCACCGTCGGCTCGCTCCCGGCACCGCGCCTCCGGCCGGCCGTCACGCTCCACCGCGGCCCCGCGCGTCCGGGAACGCGCCGCCGTCCGTCAGTTCCTGCGGCGCCGGGCCACTGTCACCGCGCCGCCGCCGAGCAGCAGCAGGGCCAGGGCGCCGCCGGCGATGTACGGGGTCGAGGAGTCGCCGCCGGTCTCCGCGAGGTCGGCCTGGGCGCCCGGGGCTCCCTGGGGCTTGACCTCGGGGGCGGTGCCGGCGTCGCTCGGGGTCGTGTGCCGGGCGGGCGCGGGGGTCTCGCAGGTGGCCTTGGCGAGGGTGACGGTGCCGTTCACCTCGGCCACGTTCAGCTTCAGCGGGTTCACGGAGACCTTGAGTTCGAGTGCCGTGGCGGCCGCCGTGCGGGACGTCGTCCGGCGCTGGGAGAGGTCGAGGCGGACCTCGCCGACGCCGGGCACCTTCACCTCGGTCGGGCCGCCCGCGGTCAGCGAGACGCGCTTGCCGAGGACCGTGACGGCGCCGAGGACGTTCGCGGAGGCGACCGGCGCCTTCCCGGCGGCGCAGGTCGCCTTGGCGGTGACCGTGCCGACCTCTACGACGGAGAGCAGCGGCAGGCCCGGGACGTGCAGCCGGGCGTGGACGAGGCGGACCGAGCCCTCGGCGAGCCGGCCGTTCGCGGTGGCCGTGGCCGAGGCGGCCTCCGCGCCGAGGACGGTGAACGGCCGGCCGCCGTTCACGCCGTCCAGCCGGGCCGTCAGGGCCGTCCGGTCGGCGCTGCGCGGCGCCTGGACCTCGTTGAGGCTGACCGCGAGCGGGACGTTCACGGTCTTGTTGAGCAGGGACACGTCGAGTCCGGTGCGGAGCACGACGGCGGAGGCGCGACCGTGGCCGGTGGTGGCGTGCGCGGCGCCCACGCCCAGCAGCGCGGGCGCCGCGGCGAGCGCGGTGACCGTCGCCACTGTGGCGAGCCTGCGGGCGGGCATGCGGAAGTCGTTGCTGTTCAAGGCGGTGGGACCCCCAGAGAAAACTTGCTTGGGACCCGTCAACCTTGTACGCACTGTGGGTGAACGGTCAGCGATCCTGCGTTACTTCACTCCATCGTGGAGTTTCAGCACACCTCTTCGAATCACCGTGCACACGCGTTCCCCCGTCTCACCCGGGCCCCGCCGCTCCTCACTCCACGACGCGGCCGTTCAGCACCACCCGGCGCGGGGCCGCCAGCACCCGGACGTCCGCCCGCGGGTCGGCCTCGTACACCACGAGGTCGGCCGGTGCGCCCTCCTCAAGGCCGGGGCGGCCCAGCCAGGCTCGGGCGCTCCAGCTCGCCGCCGCCACCGCCTGGACGGCCGGGATGCCCGCGGTGACCAGTTCCGCGACCTCGGCCGCGACCAGACCGTGGGCCAGCGAGCCGCCGGCGTCGGTGCCGACGTAGACCGGGATGCCGGCGTCGTGGGCGCCGCGCACGGTGTCGTAGCGGCGCTCGTGCAACCGGCGCATATGGGCCGACCAGCGCGGATACCTGCTTTCGCCGCCCGCGGCGAGCCGCGGGAAGGTGGCGATGTTGACGAGGGTCGGGACGATCGCCACGCCCCGTTCGGCGAAGAGCGGGACCAGGTCGTCCGTCAGGCCGGTGGCGTGCTCGACGCAGTCGATGCCGGCCTCGACCAGGTCGCGCAGCGAGCTCTCGGCGAAGCAGTGCGCGGTGACGCGGGCGCCCAGCCGGTGGGCCTCGGCGATGGCGGCCTCGGCCGCCTCCCGGGGCCAGCAGGCGGACAGGTCGCCGAGGTCGCGGTCGATCCAGTCGCCGACCAGCTTCACCCAGCCGTCACCGCGCTCCGCCTCCCGGGCGACGTAGGCGACCAGGTCCTCCGGCTCGACCTCCCACGCGTAGTTGCGGATGTAGCGGCGGGTGCGGGCGATGTGCCGGCCCGCCCGGATGATCTTCGGCAGGTCCTCCCGGTCGTCGATCCAGCGGGTGTCGGAGGGCGAGCCGGCGTCCCGGATCAGCAGGGTGCCGCGTTCCCGGTCGGTCAGCGCCTGCTTCTCCGCGGTGTCGGCGTCCACCGGGCCCTCGGCGCCGAGGCCGACGTGGCAGTGCGCGTCGACCAGGCCGGGCAGCGCCCAGCCCTCGACGGTGGTGACGTCGCGCGCCCCGGCGGGGCGGTCGTAGGACACGCGGCCCCCGACCACCCACAGCTCGTCGCGCACGTCCTCGGGCCCGGCCAGGACCCGCCCCCTCACATGCAGCACCGCGTCATCGCTCATACCCGGCACCTTAGTGAGCCGCCGCGGCGAGCCGCCCCCCGGGCTTGCGGGCCGGGGGGCGCCCGGCGGTCTACTCGCCGCGCTCGCCCACCTGGTCCGAGGTCTCCTCCTCCACCTCGGCCATCGCCGGGTCCAGCAGGCGGGAGAGGAAGTGGCGGGTGCGCTCGTGCCGCGGGGCGCCGATGACCTGGCCGGGGTCGCCCTCCTCGACGATCACCCCGCCGTCCATGAAGACGACGCGGTCGGCGACCTCGCGCGCGAAGGTCATCTCGTGGGTGACGACCATCATGGTCATGCCCTCCTCGGCGAGCCGGCGCATCACCGCGAGGACGTCCCCGACCAGCTCGGGGTCGAGCGCGGACGTCGGCTCGTCGAACAGCATGACCTCGGGGCCCATGGCGAGGGCCCGGGCGATGGCCACCCGCTGCTGCTGGCCGCCGGAGAGGGAGGACGGATAGGCCCGCGCCTTCTCGGCCAGGCCGACCCGGTCCAGGTTCTCCGCGGCGATCCGCGCGGCCGTCGCCTTGTCCCGGCCGAGGACCCGGCGCTGCGGCAGCGTGAGGTTGTCGGTGACGTTCAGGTGCGGGAAGAGGTTGAACTGCTGGAAGACCATGCCGATGCGGCGGCGGACGGCGTCGATGTCGACGTCGGGGTCGGTCAGTTCGGTGCCGCCGACGAAGACCTGGCCCTTGGTGGGCTCCTCGAGCAGGTTGACGCAGCGCAGCAGCGTGGACTTGCCGGAGCCGGAGGGCCCGATGACGCAGACGACCTCGCCCTGGCCGATCTCCAGGTCGATGCCGCGCAGCACGTGGTTGTCGCCGAAGGACTTGTGCAGGTCCTTGACCTGGATCTCCGCGCCGCTCATCGGATCGCCTCCTGGGACCTGGACTCCATGCGCCGGACGACGTAGCCGAGCGGGATGGTCACCAGCAGGTAGCACAGGCCGGCGACCAGGATCGGCGTGGAGTTGGCGGTGGTGCTGGCCAGATCGCGGCCGTACTTGGACAGTTCCCGCTCCTCCAGGGTGACCCCGAGGAACAGCACCAGCGAGGAGTCCTTGAAGAGCAGGACGAGTTCGTTGGTGAGCGGCGGCAGGATGATCCGGAAGGCCTGCGGGACGATGATGGAGACCATGGCCCGGGTGGGCGAGAAGCCCAGTGAACGGGCCGCCTCCATCTGCCCCTTGGGCACCGCCTGGATGCCGGCGCGGATCGTCTCCGCCATGTACGCCGCGGAGACCAGACCCAGCGCGAGGGCGACCTTGCCGTAGGTGCCGCCCGGGATCTCCGTGCCCGGGAAGGCGAGCGGCACGGCCACGCCCACGAAGATGAAGATCAGCAGGGCCGGCAGGCCGCGGAAGATCTCGATGTAGACGCCCGCCACCCAGCGGTAGGGGCCCACGGAGGACAGCCGCATCAACGCGATGACCATGCCGAGCACGAGTCCGACGACGAAGCCGGACAGCGTGTAGAGCACGGTGTTCTTCAGCGCCAGCGTGATGACCTCGGGGAACATCTGCTTGGCGATGCTGCCCTGGGCGAACTGGTTCTTCAGCCGGCCCCAGTCCGCCGCGACCGCGAACGCGATCACGGCGGCGGCGAACACGGCGTACTGCACGGCCCGGGACAGGCTGCGGCGCTGCCGCCGGGTCAGGCCCTTCTTCTTCGGCTGGAGTCGTACGCCGGTGTCGCTCATGAGGCCGAGGGAGAGGCGGCGGAGGCGTCGTACGGGCCGATCCACTTCTCGTACAGCTTCTTGTACGTGCCGTCGGCCTTGGCGTCGGCGATCGCCTTGTTCAGGGCCTCGCGCAGCTTGGTGTTGCCCTTCTTGACGGTGAAGCCGTACTGCTCACCGGTCTTGAGGTTGCCGACGACCTTGAACTTGTCGGCGTTGGCCTTGTCCTTCAGCCAGCCCTGGACCACCGGGTAGTCGATGACGACGGCCTGGACCTGGCCGGTGCGCAGGCCGTTGAGGACCGCGTCGGAGGACTCGAAGGAGATCGGGTCGTAGCCCTTGCCCTTCACGTAGTCCTCACCGGTCGTCTGCGCCTGGGCGCCGAGCTTCTTGCCCTTGGCCTTGACGTCCTCGAGCGAGTTGATCCCGCTGTTCCTGTCCACGAGGACCGCCTGGGTGGCCTCGAAGTACGGGTCGGAGAAGTCGACGTTCTTCTTGCGCTCGGCGGTGATGGTCATCCCGGCCGCGGCCAGGTCGCACTGCCCGGAGTTGAGGAAGGCGCCGGTCTTGAAGTTCTCGAACGGCGTGTCCAGGATCTGCTGCTTCACGCCGAGGTTCTTGGCGGCGAGGTCGACGAGGGAGACGTCGAAGCCCTGCACCTTGCCGTTCACCTCCGACTGGAACGGCGGGTACGGCAGGTGGGTGCAGGTGGTGAGCTGCCCGGCCTTGACGAGGTGGACCCCCTTGACCGTGGCGCCCTTCCCCCCGTCGCCCGAGGAGCAGCCGGCCACGAGCACGAGCCCGGCCGTGGCGGTGGTGGCGGCCAGAAGACGGGTCCGGCGCCGGAGGAGCGTGTTCATGGAGATCTCCAGTGGGGGGAATCGTGGGTTCCGATTATAAGGAGATGTTTGGGTCTCTCAAATCAAACCGATGGCCGAGGGGCCGTCCGGCCTGAGAACTCGCCGGTCGCGGGGCGGCGGAGGGCGAGCGTTACCCTCGTTCCCGTCGGCTTCCGGCCGGCCTCGTGGACCCTCGTGAGCGAAGAGAGCAGCGCCGTGACCCACCCCCTCCTCGATCTGCCCCCGCTGAGCGCCGAGCGGTTCGCCGCCATCGAGGACCGGGTGGCCCGGCTGCTGGACACCCGGCAGGACGTGGTGATCACCCAGGGCGAGGCGCTGCTGCCGCTGGAGGGCGCGATCCGCGCCGCGGCCGGACCCGGCACGACGGCGCTGAACGTGATCACGGGCCCGTACGGGCAGACCTTCGGGGACTGGCTGCGGGACTGCGGGGCCACGGTGCACGACGTCGAGGTCCCCTTCCACACCGCGGTGACGGCCGAGCGGATCCGGGAGGCGTTCGCCGAGCACCCGGAGATCGACTTCGTGTCGCTGGTCCACGCGGAGGCGGCGACGGGCAACACCAACCCGGTCGCGGAGATCGGCGAGGCGGTGCGCGAGCACGGCGCGCTGTTCTACCTGGACGCGGTCGCCTCGGTCGGCGCGGAGCCGGTGCTGCCGGACGCGTGGGGCGTCGACCTGTGCGTGATCGGGGCCCAGAAGGCGATGGGCGGGCCGGCCGGGGTGTCGGCGATCTCGGTGAGCGAGCGGGCGTGGGCCCGTATGGCGGCCAACCCGGGCGCCCCGCGCCGCTCCTACCTCTCGCTGCTGGACTGGAAGGACCGCTGGATCGACGGCGGCCGCAAGGCGCTGCTGCACGCTCCCGCCCAGCTGGAGATGCTGGCCCTTGAGGCGTGCCTGGAGCGGATCGAGTCGGCGGGCCTGGACGCGGTGATGGCGCGGCACGCCGCGGCCGCGCGGGCCACCCGGGCGGGGGCGTCGGCGCTGGGCGGCGGCCTGGAGCCGTACGTGCGCGAGGCGAAGGACGCGGCGCCGGTCGCCACCACCCTGCGGGCGCCCGCCGGGACGGTGGCGTCGGAGCTGGTGGCGAGCGCGCTGGGGAGCGACGCGGGGCTGCCGCTGGCCGCCGGCGGCGGCGCCCTGGCCAAGGAGATGATCCGGGTGAACCACTACGGACCGGACGCGACGCCGGACACCGTGCACGCCTGTCTGGCGGCCCTGGGCGCGGCGCTCGCCGGGCGGGGGCTGACGGTGGACGTGGCGGCGGCCCGCCGGGCGGCCGACGAAGCCTGGCGGTGACCACAGAGGTACGCGAAACGACGGCCCGCACGCACCGTGCGGGCCGTTTTCATTGCCCGAATGGGAATTCAAATCACTTTCACAATTTCCGCGAATTCACCTGTCGATAGCTTCCCGTCTTCTTCTGCCCGGTTTTTGCGAAGCTAAACGAGCTGGTTTTCCGGCGGGTTTCATGTATGTGACACACTCCACAAGCGAGCCCTTTTGTCATGATTTGACATGGGTCAAAGCCGACATTCAGTCATGCTGGACACGTGTCACGGCAACCCTGGCCGTGCATTCTGCAATTTGTCTCGCTAAATTCTTTCCGCATGACTGCCGCACCAGCAGACCTGCTGATCGACCGACCGGCGGTGACCGACGGAGCCTCGCTCTGGCGGCTCGCCAAGGAATCCAAAACCCTCGACCTGAACTCCTCGTACAGCTATCTGCTGTGGTGCCGGGACTTCGCGGCCACCTCGGCGCTGGCCCGCGACGCGGACGGCGAGCCCGTCGGTTTCGTCACCGGGTACGTGCGGCCGGACGACCCCCGCACCCTGCTCGTCTGGCAGGTGGCCGTGGACCCCGCCTACCGCGGCCACGGCATAGCCGCCGCGCTGCTCGACGGGCTGACCGCCCGGCTCGCCGAAGAGCGCGCGATCACCGGCATCGAGACCACCATCACCCCGGGGAACACCGCCTCCGAGCGGCTGTTCACCTCGTTCGCGGCCCGCCACGGCGCGGACGTGACCCGCGAGGTGCTGTTCCAGGCCGACCTCTTCCCGGACGGCCCGCACGACCCCGAAGTCCTGTACCGCATCGGCCCTCTGGCCCCCACCACCGCGCACTGAGGAGCGATTCACCGTGACGATCACCCAGCCCGACCTGAGCGTCTTCGAGACCCTCGAGTCCGAGGTTCGCAGCTACTGCCGCGGCTGGCCCACCGTGTTCGACCGTGCGCAGGGCAGCCGGATGTACGACGAGGACGGCCACGCGTACCTCGACTTCTTCGCCGGGGCCGGCTCACTGAACTACGGCCACAACAACCCGGTGCTCAAACGGGCGCTCATCGACTACCTGTCCCGGGACGGCGTCACCCACGGCCTGGACATGTCGACCACCGCCAAGCGGAGCTTCCTGCAGACCTTCCAGAACCTGGTGCTGCGCCCGCGCGACCTCCCCTACAAGGTCATGTTCCCGGGCCCGACGGGCACCAACGCCGTGGAGTCGGCGCTGAAGCTCGCCCGCAAGGTGAAGGGCCGGGAGGCGATCGTGTCCTTCACGAACGCCTTCCACGGCATGTCCCTGGGGTCGCTCGCCGTCACCGGCAACGCCTTCAAGCGGGCCGGCGCGGGCATCCCGCTGGTGCACGGCACCCCCATGCCGTTCGACAACTACTTCGACGGCCAGGTCCCCGACTTCCTGTGGTTCGAGCGGCTGCTGGAGGACCAGGGGTCCGGCCTCAACAAGCCGGCCGCCGTGATCGTGGAGACGGTGCAGGGCGAGGGCGGCATCAACGTGGCGCGCCCGGAGTGGCTGCGCGCGCTGGCCGAGCTCTGCGAGCGCCAGGACATGCTGCTCATCGTCGACGACATCCAGATGGGCTGCGGCCGCACGGGCGCCTTCTTCTCCTTCGAGGAGGCGGGGGTCACGCCCGACATCGTCACCGTGTCGAAGTCGATCAGCGGCTACGGCCTGCCGATGTCGCTGTGCCTGTTCAAGCCCGAGCTGGACGTCTGGGAGCCGGGCGAGCACAACGGCACCTTCCGCGGCAACAACCCGGCGTTCGTCACCGCCACCGCGGCCCTCGAGACGTACTGGACCGACGGCTCCGCCATGGAGAAGCAGACCCGCACCCGGGGCGAGCAGGTCGAGCAGGCGCTGATCTCCATCACCGAGGAGAACCTCGCCGACGTGAAGGAGTACCGCGGCCGCGGCCTGGTGTGGGGCCTTGAGTTCCGCGACAAGGACCGCGCCTCGCGGGTCGCCCGGCGCGCCTTCGAACTGGGCCTGCTCATCGAGACGTCGGGCCCGGAGGGCGAGGTCGTCAAGCTCCTGCCCGCGCTCACCATCACCCCCGAGGAACTGGACGAGGGTCTCAGCATCCTCTCCCGCTCGGTCCGCGAGACCGTCTGACCCCGCTTCCGTACGGCCCGCCGGCCGCACGCACAGCACACCGTACGACCAGGAGGAAGTTCAGCACCGTGATCGTCCGATCGTTCAAGGATCTCGAAGGCACCGACCGGCACATCAAGTCCGCGTCCGGCACGTGGGAGAGCAAGCGCATCGTCCTCGCCAAGGAGCGGGTCGGCTTCTCCGTGCACGAGACCATCCTGTACGCGGGGACCGAGACGAACATGTGGTACGCCAACCACATCGAGGCCGTCGTCTGCACCCGGGGCGAGGCCGAGCTCACCGACCGCGAGACCGGCGAGGTGTACACCATCACCCCCGGCACCATGTACCTCCTGAACGGGCACGAGCGGCACACGCTCCGCGTCAAGGAGGACTTCCACTGCATCTGCGTGTTCAACCCGCCCGTGACCGGACGGGAGGACCACGACGAGAACGGCGTCTACCCGCTGCTCACCGAGCCCGAGGAGGTGTGACACCCATGACCGCTGTCACCGACCTGTACCCCAGCCGCGGCACCAGCGAGGTGGCCGTGCCCCGTCAGGACCCGGTGGTCTGGGGCTCCCCGGACACGCCCGGCCCGATCCCGACGGCCGATCTGCAGGCGTACGAGCGTGACGGCTTCCTCGCCGTCGACCAGCTGATCACCCCGGACGAGGTCGAGGTCTACCGCGGCGAGCTGGACCGGCTGGTCGCCGACCCGGCGATCCGGGCCGACGAGCGCTCGATCGTCGAGCCGAAGACCAAGGAGATCCGCTCGGTCTTCGAGGTGCACCGGATCAGCGAGGTGTTCGCGAGGCTGGTGCGCGACGAGCGGGTGGTCGGCCGGGCCCGGCAGATCCTCGGTTCGGACGTGTACGTCCACCAGTCGCGGATCAACGTCAAGCCGGGCTTCGGCGCGAGCGGCTTCTACTGGCACTCGGACTTCGAGACCTGGCACGCCGAGGACGGCCTGCCGAACATGCGCACGGTGTCCGTCTCGATCGCGCTGACCGAGAACTACGACACCAACGGCGGGCTCATGATCATGCCGGGCTCGCACCGCACGTTCCTGGGCTGCGCGGGGGCCACGCCCGAGGACAACTACAAGAAGTCGCTGCAGATGCAGGACGCGGGCACCCCGTCCGACGAGGCGCTGACGAAGCTGGCCGGCGAGCACGGCATCCGGCTGTTCACCGGCAAGGCCGGCTCGGCGACCTGGTTCGACTGCAACTGCATGCACGGTTCCGGCGACAACATCACGCCGTTCCCGCGCAGCAACGTCTTCATCGTCTTCAACAGCGTGGAGAACAAGGCGGTGGAGCCGTTCGCGGCACCGGTGCGCAGGCCCGAGTTCATCGGGGCCAGGGACTTCACGCCCGTCCGGTGAGCCGCCTCCGGCCGGGGGTCCGGGGGTCGCCCCCCGGAGAACACAGCATCGGGGCCAGGGACTTCACGCCCGTCCGGTGAGCCGCCTCCGGCCGGGGGTCCGGGGGTCGCCCCCCGGAGAACACAGCATCGGGGCCAGGGACTTCACGCCCGTCCGGTGAGCCGCCTCCGGCCGGGGGTCCGGGGGTCGCCCCCCGGAGAACACAGCATCGGGGCGCGGGACTTCACTCGGTGAAGTAGACCGGGCCGCGCTCCTCGACCACCGGGCCGGGGCCTCCTCGTGTGGGACGGGAGGCCCCGGCCCGGTCGTGCCGTCAGCGGGACAGCGCGTCCAGCAGGCGGTCCACGTCCGCCGGCGTGTTGTAGAGGTGGAAGGCCGCGCGCAGATTGCCCGCGCGGTCGGACACCACGATGCCCGACTCGCCCAGCCCGGGCTGGCGGTCGCCGAGTCCGGGCACCGAGACGATGGCCGAGCCGGGCGCGGGCACCGGTTCGTGGCCGAGGCGGGCGAGCCCGGCCCGGAACCGGTCGGCGAGCCCCACGGCGTGCGCGTGCAGGGCGGGCAGCCCGGCCTCCTCGATCAGCTCGAGTGAGCGGCGCAGCCCGGCGTAGGTGAACAGGGCGTGGCTGAGGTCGAACTGCCGGGCGGAGTGCGCCAGTTCCTGGACCGGTCCGTAGCAGCTGTCCCACGGCCGCTCCCCCGCGACCCAGCCCGCCAGCACCGGGCTCAGTCCGCCGAAGTCCTCCGGGACCACCAGGAACGCCGCGCCGTGCGGGCCGAGGAGCCACTTGAAGGAGACCGCGGCGCTGAAGTCGAAGGCGTCCGCCTCCATGGGGAGCCAGCCGGCGGACTGGGAGCAGTCCACGTAGGTGCGCGCGCCGTGCTCGCGGGCGGCCTCGCGCACGGCGGCCAGGTCGGCGATCCGCCCGTCGGCGGACTGGACGGAGCTGAGCGCGACGAGCGCGGTGCCCGGGCGGACGGACTCGGCGACCCGCTCCAGCGGGACGGCGCGGACCTTGAGGTCGCCGCGGACGTGGAAGGGGTTCACCACGGAGGTGAAGTCGTCCTCGACGGTGAGGACTTCGGCGCCGGCGGGGAGCGAGGCGGCGATCACGCCGGTGTGCGCGGCGACCGAGGCGCCGGCCGCGACGCGGGTGGCCGGTACGCCGGCGAGCCGGGCGTAGGCGGCCCGGCAGGCCTCGACGTCGTCGTAGAGCGGCAGCAGCGGCCGGCCCTCGGCCCGCAGCAGCGCCGCCTGGTGCAGGGCGGTGACGGTACGGGCGGGCAGCAGGCCGTTGCTCGCGGTGTTGAGGTAGCTGGTCGTGGGGGCGAACTCGGCGCGGACGAGGCTCTCGAACGTCTCCGTGGTCTCCATGGGACCACTCTGCGGCCCGATGAAGTCACAGTCCATTGCGGATTTTTGCGTGGATCCTCTCAGAGATCGTTATACGTCCGCGCCGACCTGCGGTTTCTCAGGGCTGGGGTACCGCGCACCCGTCCGGGCCACAGACCTCGGCGCCGTCCTGGCCGACCGGCTTCAGCGGGGAGCGCTCGCCCCAGGCCTGGGTCAGCGCCTGCGTGAAGACCTCGGCGGGCTGGGCGCCGGAGACGCCGTACTTCCGGTCGAGGACGAAGAAGGGCACGCCGGTGGCGCCGAGCTCGGCGGCCTCGCGCTCGTCGGCGCGGACCTCGTCGGCGTAGGCGTCCGGGTCGGCGAGCACCTTCCGGGCGGCCTCGGTGTCCAGCCCGGCCTCGCCGGCCAGCTCCACCAGCCGCTCGTCGCCCTCGGTGTACACGGACCGCTCCTCGGCGAAGTTGGCCCGGTAGAGGATCTGCAGCAGCTCGTCCTGGCTTCCCCGGGTCTTGGCGAAGTGCAGCAGGCGGTGCATGTCGAAGGTGCTGCCGTGGTCGCGGTCGCGGGCGCGGTAGTCCAGGCCCTCGGCGGCGGCCTGGGCGCCGAGGTTGTCCTCGCCGGCCTGGGCCTGCGCCTCGCTCATGCCGTACTTCCGGGTGAGCATGGTGAGCACCGGCTGGACGTCGCCCTTGGCGCGGCCGGGGTCCAGCTCGAAGGAGCGGTGCACCACCTCGACGTCGTCGCGGTGCGGGAAGGCCGCGAGCGCCTTCTCGAAGCGGGCCTTTCCGACGTAGCACCAGGGACAGGCGATGTCGCTCCAGATTTCGACGCGCATGCTCTCGGCTCTTCTCCTGCTCGTACGGCGGCGGAGGCGGTCCCCGCGCACGTACGTGAACGTTCAAGCAGCGGGTTTCATTCCCCGGGGACCGCGAACACCAGGTTGAGGTGCAGATGGCCGTCGTCGGGGCACTCCGGGTCCGCGACCCAGCCCTGGCGGGCGTAGAAGGCCTGGGCGCGGAGGTTGTCGACGTGCACCTCGAGCCGGGCCGTCCGGGTTCCGTCGGCCCGCCACTGCTCCACGCAGGCGGCGTGCAGGGCGGTGCCGACGCCCTCGCGCCAGTGACCGGGGTCCACGTGGAACTGGAACAGTTTCACCGTGCCGGCCGGTGCGCCCTCCGGCGGGCGGAAGGAGGCCAGGCCCACCAGGCGGGCGTCGCGCACCGCGCACAGCACCTGGCCGTCGGGCCGTTCGATGGCCTGCCGCCACCGTTCGGTCCAGTCGGTGTCCGGGTCCGGCAGGCCGTCCGGGTAGTACGTGGACCGGGCCCGCACCATCACGTCGGCGACGGCCTCGGCCTCGGCGGGCAGGGCGGTCCTGATCATCAGGGACCGGGGGATCCGGTGCGCGTCGATCATGCGGTGGTAGACGTGCCGGGGCGCGCCGCGGTTCCGCGCGGCGCGCCCCGGCCGCCCCGCTCAGCTGCCGTCGCGCAGGTCGTCCGGCCAGCCGGCCCGGAACTCGAGGTGGTCGAAGGTCACCACGCAGCCCTCCCCCAGCGGCGACTGGGTCATGAAGCCGACCAGCGCCGCGCCGGACTCCTTCTCCTCGCCCAGGGTGAAGAGCCGGACGAAGGTCCAGTGCCCGCCGTCCCGGGAGGCGTGGAAGGCGAAGGCGCGGCCGGTGCGGCTGACCCGCAGCCACACCGAGCTCCCGTCGACGGTGAAGGAGTTGGCGTCGTCGGAGTGCCCCCGGGTGACCACCGTGCAGACGGTGGGCACGTCCGGGGAGTACTCGAGACAGAGCTTGGCCCAGGCCCGGTCGCCGACGTGGACGTACAGGACCCCGGCGTCGAAGGAGGCGCCGAACCCGACGGTGGCCCTGGCTATGAGCTGGAAGTCGCCCTCGGGCGCCCCGAGCAGCCGGGGCGCGTCGGCGGCCGGGTCGAGGGCGTCGCCGGTGGGCGGCACGAACCGGTCCTGCCGGGGTCCGGCCCAGCCGGTGAGCACGCCCCCCTCGTAGGACCAGTTGCCGCCGGGCCCGTAGGTCCGCAGGGGAAAGGGCAGTTCGGGGAGTTCTACGTCCATCGCGCGAGTGTCCCAGGTTCCTCGTCCGGCGTCCCTGTGCCGCGGTCAGCGCTCCAGCCGGCCGTTGAACCGGCGGGGCAGCCCGAGCGGGTTGTCGTCGCGCAGCTCGCGGGGCAGCAGGGCCTCGGGCGCGTTCTGGTAGGCGACCGGCCGCAGCCACCGCTCCAGGGCGGTGCCGCCCACGGAGGTGGAGGTGGAGGTGGTCGCGGGGTACGGGCCGCCGTGGTGCTGGGCCGGCGCCACCGCCACCCCGGTCGGCCACGCGTCCACCAGCACGCGCCCGGCCAGCGGGGTCAGCTCGGCCAGGATCTCCGTGCCCCGGCCCTCGCCCGCGGCCTCCCCGGCCGACAGGTGGACCGTGGCCGTGAGGTTGCCCGGCAGCCGCGACAGCACGGCGGTGGCCTCGCCGTCGTCGGCGTAGCGGACCACCACGGTCACCGGCCCGAAGCACTCCTCCAGCAGCAGGTCGTACGCGCCCTCGGCGGTCAGACCGCTCGCCGGGACCGTCAGGAAGCCCGGGCTCACCGTGTGCTCGTCGCCCGCGCCCGGCGTGACCGGCGCCTCCACTCCCGGCAGCTGGGCGCGCTCGGCCACACCCGCGATGAAGTTGTCCCGCATCCGGTGGTCGAGCAGCACCCCGGCGGCGGTGTCGCCGACGGCGTCGGCCAGGGACTTCAGCAGCCGGTCGCCGGCGTCGCCGGACGGCACGAGCACCAGGCCGGGCTTGACGCAGAACTGGCCGACGCCGAGGGTCATGGAGCCGGCGAGACCGGAGCCGATCGCCTCGGCCCGCTCGGCCGCCGCCTCCTCGGTGACCAGGACCGGGTTCAGCGAGCCCAGCTCACCGTGGAAGGGGATCGGCACCGGACGCGCGGCCGCCGCGTCGAACAGGGCGCGTCCGCCGCGCACCGAACCGGTGAAGCCCGCGGCGGCGACCAGCGGGTGCTTGATCAGCTCGACGCCGGCCTCGAAGCCGTGCACGAGGCCCACGACCCCCTCGGGGATGCCGTGTTCGGCGGCGGCCCGGCGCAGCACCCCGGCGACCTGCTCGGACAGGGCCGGGTGGTCGGGGTGGGACTTGACGACCACCGGGCAGCCCGCGGCCAGGGCGCTCGCGGTGTCGCCGCCGGCAACGGAGAAGGCGAAGGGGAAGTTGGAGGCGGAGTAGACGGCCACCACGCCCAGCGGCACCTTGTACCGGCGCAGGTCCGGGACCGGCGGAGTGGCGGTGTCGTCGGGGTGGTTGATGATCACGTCGAGGAAGGCGCCCTCGTCGACGATGTCGGCGAAGGCCCGCAACTGGTACACCGTGCGCGCGAGTTCCCCGGTGAGGCGGACCGGGCCGAGGGCGGTCTCCGCGTCGGCGGTCGCGATCAGGCCGTCCGCGGCCGCGTCCAGGCCGGCGGCGGCCGAGCGCAGGAAGGCCGAGCGCACGGTGCGGTCGGCGAGGGCGCCGCGCGCGGCGCGCGCCGCCCGGACGGCGGCGTCCACCTCCTGGGCCGTCGCCTCCACCGCGACCTGTTCACGCTGCTTCCCGGTGCGCGGGTCGACACTCCAGACTGGTGCTGCTGCCACCGCGGATCCCTCCAGATAAGGCCGCATTCGCTGGGTAACCATCAGCCGCGTTCGATATACTGAACGCTGTCTCTGATGATGAATTTGCTGCTCGGAGACTATTTCCCGTCGAACGAAGGGGTCAAGGGCGATGTCGGCAGGCGAGACGGGCGGGGCCCAGGTCAAGTCCGCGGTGCGGACCGTTGAATTGCTCGAGTACTTCGCCGGCAAGCCCGGCATGCACTCCCTCGCGGCCGTGCAGGAGGCCGTGGGGTACCCCAAGTCCAGCCTGTACATGCTGCTGCGCACGCTCGTGGAGCTGGGCTGGGTGGAGACGGACGCCACGGGGACGCGGTACGGCATCGGGGTGCGGGCGCTGCTGGTCGGCACGTCCTACATCGACGGCGACGAGGTGGTGGCGGCCGCCCGGCCGACCCTGGACCGCCTCTCCGACGACACCACGGAGACCATCCACCTGGCCCGGCTCGACGGCACCAACGTGGTGTACCTGGCCACCCGGCAGTCGCAGCACTACCTGCGCCCGTTCACCCGGGTCGGCCGGCGGCTGCCCGCCCACTCCACCTCCCTCGGCAAGGCGCTGCTCGCCACCCACACCGACGAGCAGGTGCGCAAGCTGCTCCCGGAGACCCTGCCCGCGCTCACCGAGCACACCATCACCGACCGCGAGAAGCTGATCGGGGAGCTGCACCAGATCCGCGAGCAGGGCTTCGCCGTCGACCGCGAGGAGAACACGCTGGGGCTGCGCTGCTTCGGCGTGGCCGTCCCGTACCGCACCCCCGCCCGGGACGCCATCAGCTGCTCGGTGCCGGTGGCCCGGCTGACCCCCGCCCACGAGCAGATGATCAAGGACGCGCTGTTCGACGCGCGGGACCGGCTGACGCTGGCGACCCGGCGGCTGTAGTCCGGCGCGGCGGGCCGGCTCTCCCCCGTGCGGCGGAGCGGGATCGTCGTCGGGCAGGAGGCGCGACGGCGGTGCGGTACGGGAGAGTTGGGCCATGCCGACCTCGTCCTCCCCCGCTCCGTCCCCGCCGGTGCGGGCGGCGGCGTTCCTGTTCGGCGGGCGGGCGCGGCGGCGCTGGATCCATCTGGTCCTGGGCGGGGCGCTCGCCATGCCGTACGTCCTCGCCGGCTCGGTGGCCGTCGCGGTGTTCACCGGGGTGAACGACGTCTTCGCGTCCCTGCCCGCGCAACTGGGCTCGTTCGCCGTCGGGCTGCCGATCGCCGCCGCCACCTCGCTCTTCCCGCTGACCCGCCCACTGGAGTCGGCGGCGGTGCGCGCGCTGTGCGGGGTGGACGCGGGCCTCCTCGCCGACGGTCCGGCCCGCACGCGGGCGGAACGGACGCGTACGGCAGCCTGGTTCACGCTGCACCTGGGGCTCGGCGGGATCGTCTCCGGGATGTCGCTGGCCGTGCCGCCGTTCGCCGCCGCCCTCGTGGTGCTGCCCCTGGTGGTCCCGCTGCGGGGCGGCTCCCTGGAACTGCCCGGAGTCCTCGACCACACGTGGGCGCTGGCGCTGTGCCCGCCGGCCGGTCTCGCCATGCTGGCCGCCCTCGCCGCCTGCGCCGCCGGCGGCGGAGCGCTGCTCGCCCGCTGCGCGCCCGCCCTGCTCGGTCCCACGCCCGAGGACCGGCTCGCCGCGGCCGAGGCCCGCGCCGCCGACCTCGCCGTGCGCAACCGGCTCGCGCGCGAGCTGCACGACTCGGTGGGACACGCGCTGAGCGCCGTCACCCTGCAGGCGGGCGCGGCCCGCCGGGTCCTGGACAGCGACGTGGAGTTCGTCCGCGAGGCGCTGGCCGCCATCGAGGAGACCACCCGACGCACGGTCGGCGAACTCGACGCGGTGCTCGGGGTGCTGCGGGACGGCGACGCTCCCGGCACCGCGCCCGCGCCGACCCTCGCCGGTGACCTGGACGGGCTGCTGCGCCGGACCCGGGCGGCCGGACTGCGGGTGACGGCCACCGTCGGCACCGACCCCGCCGCCCTGCCCCCGCTGGTCTCCCGAGAGGCGTACCGGATCGTGCAGGAGGGCCTGAGCAACGCCCTGCGGCACTCCGGCGAACCGGTCACGCTCCGCGTCGCCACCGCGGACGGCCGGCTGGAGATCACCATGGAGAACCCGCTCGGCGCCGGTCCGGCGGCCCGCCCCGGCGGCGGCCACGGGCTGCGCGGCGTCGCCGACCGGGTGCGGCTGCTGGGCGGCACGGCGCGGGCCGGGGCGGCCGGGGGCGCCTGGCGGCTGCACGTCCGGCTGCCTGTCCGCGAACACGCGGGCGCACCGCTGACCGAGGAGACGAGGGGACCGTCATGACCCAGCCCGCCATCCGGGTCGTCCTCGCCGACGACGAGCGCATGGTGCGCACCGCGCTGCGCGCCATCCTCTCCGCCGAGGCCGGCATCGAGGTGGTGGGCGAGGCGGCGACCGGCGCCGAGGCCGTGTCCGTCGTCCGGGAGCTGCGCCCCGACGTGGTCCTCATGGACGTCCGCATGCCGCAGACCGACGGCATCCGGGCCACCGAGCAGATCCTCGCCGGCCTCGACGGGCCGCCCCGGATCCTGGTCGTGACCACCTTCGAGAACGACTCCTACGTGTACGAGGCGCTGCGCGCGGGGGCCGCCGGGTTCCTGCTGAAGCGGGCCGACGCGGAGACGCTCGTCCAGGCGGTGCGGCTGGTGGCGCGCACCGACAGCCTGCTGTTCCCCGCGGCCGTGCGGGCCCTGGCGGCCGGGCACGCGCGGCGGGCGTCCGCTCCCCCGGCCTGGGTGAGCAGGCTCACGGGACGCGAGAGCGAGACGCTGCGGCTGCTGGCCGCCGGGCTGACCAACGCCGAGCTGGCGCGGCGGCTCGGCGTCGGGCCGGCGACGGTGAAGTCGCACGTCGCGGCGGTGCTGGCGAAGACCGGCGCCCGGGACCGGACCCAGGCGGTGATCGCCGCGTACGAGGCCGGGTTTCTGAACGCGGGATGAGAAATACGGGCGTACGGGAACGATTGCCCCGCCCCGGTCGTCATCACGAGCGGGATGAACAAGACGATCAGGCGGGCGTCCGTCTTCACACTGCTGCTCGTGCTCGCCCTGCTGGTCAGGGCGACCTGGGTGCAGTACTACGACGGCAAGGCCCTCGCGGACGACCAGGCGAACCGGCGGAACGCCATCCAGACGTACGCGCAGCCGCTGGGCAACATCATCGTGGCGGGCAGCCCCGTCACCGGCTCGGCGCGGACGAAGGGCGGCGACCTCGCGTACAAGCGGACCTACAAGGACGGAGAGCTGTACGCGGCGGTGACGGGCTACGCCTCGCAGGCGTACGCCCCGACGCAGTTGGAGGGCATCTACCAGGACCTGCTGAACGGCACGGACAGCAAGCTGAAGACCGTGCTGGACACGGTGACCGGCAAGCGCGCCGACCCCGGCGACGTGCTGACGACGATCGACCCCGCCGTGCAGAAGGCGGCGTACCGGGCGCTCGGCGGCAACAAGGGCGCGGCGGTCGCCCTCGACCCGAAGACCGGGAAGATCCTGGCCGTGGTGTCGACGCCGTCGTACGACCCGACGCGGCTCACCGACGCGAACACCGCCGGGGCCGCCTGGAAGTCGCTCACCACGGACAGGGACAAGCCTCTCGTCAACCGCGCGCTGCGCCAGCCGCTGCCGCCGGGCTCGACGTTCAAGCTGGTCGTGGCCGCCGCCGCGCTGGAGAACGGGCTCTACAAGAACGTGGACGACCCGACCGACAGCCCCGACCCGTACACCCTGAAGGGCACCACCAAGGACCTGGTCAACGAGAACAGGTCGGCTCCCTGCGAGAACGCCTCGATCCGGGTCGCGCTGCGCTACTCCTGCAACAACGTCTTCGGCAAGATGGCCGTCGACCTCGGCCAGGACAAGGTGCGGGCGATGGCGGAGAAGTTCGGCTTCAACGACGAGGAGCAGGACGTCCCGGTGCGGGCGTACCCCAGCGTCTACCCCTCCGGCATGGACGAGGCGCAGACGGCCCTGTCCGGCATCGGCCAGTTCGACGTCACCGCGACCCCGCTGCAGATGGCGATGGTGTCCGCGGTGATGGCGAACGGCGGCAAGCTGGTCTCGCCGCACATGGTGTCGCGGATCACCGACGGCGACGGCGACGTGCTGCGGGACTACGACGACGCGGACGGCGAGCAGGTCGTCGGTTCGGACACCGCCGCCCAGCTGCGCTCGGCGATGGAGACGGTGGTCGAGGACGGCACCGGCACGAACGCGCGGATCGACGGGGTGACGGTCGGCGGCAAGACGGGCACCGCCCAGCACGGCGAGAACAACAGCAAGACGCCGTACGCCTGGTTCACCTCGTACGGCAAGTCCGGCAGCACCGGCAAGGAGGTGGCCGTCGCGGTGATGGTCGAGCAGTCGGACGCGGCCCGCTCGGAGGTCAGCGGCAACGGGCTCGCGGCGCCGGTGGCCAGGGCGATGATGCAGGCGGCGCTCAAGTAGGCGGGCGCCTCAAGCGGAGGGGGCGAGGGGGGCGGTCCGGCGGGACCGCCCCCCTTTCGCCTCACTTGACGCCCAGGACCTGCTCCACCGGGTCGATGGCGAAGTACACCAGGAACAGCGCGGAGACGCCCCACAGCAGCCAGTTGACCTCCCGGGCCTTGCCCAGGACGGTCTTGACGATCACGTAGGAGAGGAAGCCCGCGCCGATGCCGTCGGTGATGGAGTAGGTGAACGGCATCGCGGCGATGGTGAGGAACGCCGGGATGGCGATCTCGTACCGGTCCCAGTCGATGTGCTTGACGTGGGTCATCATCAGGAAGCCCACCGCGATCAGGGCGGGCGCCGCGGCCTGCAGCGGGACGATGGTCAGCAGCGGGGTGAGGAAGAGCGCCAGCCCGAACAGGCCGCCGGTGACAAGGTTGGCGAAGCCGGTGCGGGCGCCCTCCCCGACGCCGGCCGCGGACTCGATGTAGGCGGTGTTGGAGGAGGCGGAGCCGACCCCGCCGGCGACGGCGGCGGCGCCGTCGATGAACAGCACCCGGCCGATGCCGGGCACCTGCCCCCTGTCGTCGAGCAGTCCGGCCTCGGCGCTGATGCCCACGATGGTGCCCATGGCGTCGAAGAAGTCGGACAGGATGAGGGTGAAGACCAGCAGCACGGCGGTGAGCACGCCCGCCTCGGCGAAGCCGCCGAACAGGCTGAAGTGACCGACCAGGCCGAAGTCCGGGGCGGCGACGATCTCGTCCGGGACCTTCGGTGTGGTCAGGCCCCAGCTCTTGATGTCGGCGACCGCGTCGATGGCGATCGCGACCACCGTCATGGTGACGATGCTGATGAGGATCGCGCCCTTCACCTTCCGGGCGAGCAGCGCGATGGTCAGCAGCACGCCCAGACAGAAGACCAGCACCGGCCAGCCGGTCAGCCGGCCGACCGCGCCGAGCTGCACGGGCACGGTGCTGTTCGCGGCGTCCGGGATGCGGCTGACGAAGCCGGCGTCCACGAAGCCGATGAAGGCGATGAACAGGCCGATGCCGACGCCGATGGCCTGCTTGAGCTGCTGCGGGATCGCGTTCATGATCGCTTCGCGCAGTCCGGTGAGCACCAGCAGGCAGATGACGGCGCCTTCGAGGACGACCAGGCCCATGGCGTCCGCCCAGCTCATCAGCGGGGCGAGCTGGAAGGCGACGACCGCGTTGAGGCCGAGGCCCGCGGCGATGGCGAGCGGGAGGTTGCCCCCGACGCCCATCACGATCGTCATCACACAGGCCACCAGGGCGGTCGCGGTGACGAGTTGGCCGGTGTCCAGGGTGTGGCCGAACTTGTCCTTGGCGCTGCCCAGGATGATGGGGTTGAGGACGAGGATGTAGGCCATGGTGAAGAACGTGGCGAAGCCGCCGCGTATCTCCCGGCCGAAAGTGGATCCCCGTTCGGAGATTCGGAAGTACCGGTCGACGCCGTTGCCCGGGGGCGGTGCGGTGCCGCGCCGTTGCTCCGCCTTCTGCGTGTCGGACATGGTCGTACTCCTCGTCGGCTGATCAAGGGTGCGTGGATGCTGGCTGGATTGTTCCCCTGTCGGACCCGTTTCAGGTTTTCCTCGTGTTACGGAATGGGAGCTCGACGACGTGGACGTCACCGCGACGGACGAAGGCCCCGCCGGAGCTGGCCGGCGGGGCCTTCGTCACGAACCGCCACCGGGGCGTACGGCCGTCCGGAACGGATCAGGACACGAAGTACGTCGGGTTGGGCAGCTTGTAGGTGCGGTCGGCGTGGCCGCCGTCCAGGTCCGAGTACTGGTCGCCGAAGTTGGCGATGACGTCGTACCCGAGGTCGTCCTCGATGTGCTCGCGGGTGCCGGACTTGTACTGCACGGTCGTGCAGTTCCAGGTGCCCGGCGTGGCGCAGTCGCTCAGGTAGGCCGGGGGGTTGGCCTTGTCCTTGAGGAACATGTGGCCGGCGTCGAGGTTGACGTCGGCGCCGACCTTCTTCAGGTTCTCCACGGCGCCGGCGCGCTGCGCCTCGCTGAGACCGGAGTTGTAGAAGACCTCCACGCCCTTGGACTCGGCGTAGCGCACCAGCTCCGGGCTGCCGAAGACGGCCGGGCGGTCGGCGCGGTTCACGTAGTCGTTCCACGTGGTGGAGTTGTACGTGTAGTTGTAGCGCTTCTCGTAGTCGAGGCTGAGCAGCAGGGTGTCGTCGATGTCGAAGACGACGGCCGGCTTCTCGCCGTGGTGGTGGGCCTTGCGGGCCGCCTTGTCGATGTAGCTCCGGGCGTCGGCGTCGATGCGCGCCAGGTCCTTGGCGTACGGGCTGACCGGGGACGCCTGGTAGACGCCGGCGCTGTCGGCGGTGGTGCCGTAGTAGGTGTCGATGTCCTTCACCAGGAGCCCGATGTTGTAGGGCTCGTGGGTGGAGTTCGCCGTCGACTGACCGGCGGTGGCCGCGCCGGCGCCGTACAGGGCGCCGCCGGCGAGGGCACAGGCGGCGGTGGCCGCCGCGATCCGCAGTGATTTACGCATGACAGGTTTTCTACGCGCGTCACCAGGGGTAGCGCGAGGACCTTTGCCCGATCGATATCAAGCCATCGGGCGAAAAGGCCCTCGCGTGCCCTCACATGCCCGCCGGACCGGCCGGACGTGCCGTCAGCACTCCTGCCAGGGGGCCCAGTCGCCGAGATGGGCCTCCCGGGTCGCCGACGCCGCCTGCGCGGCGGTCAGTTGCGGCCGGTTCTCGGGGACGGTGACGACGGCGCCGGGGCCGGTGTTCCGGTACTCGGCGAACCGCTGGGCCTGCCAGGGGTGGGAGGCCGACATGTCCGTGTAGGGGGTGACCGCGTCGATGCCGGGGCCGAGCCAGGTGTCGCGGACGGTCAGCATCGGGCGGGCGGTGGTGTCCGAACTGGGCACCCAGGGGCGGGCCAGCTTGTAGTACGCGTCCGGGGCCTCGCTGCTGACCCGGCCGCGGATCACCAGGTGGCCGTGCGGGTCGGCGGCGGCCGTGGAGGGCGCGAAGACGAAACCGTAGGGGGCGGCGGCCAGGTCCGTCCGGTCGAGGGTGCGGAAGTGGCAGTGCTCCCAGACCGCGGTGGCCCGCCCGAAGACGAAGTCGACGTCGCCCTCGACGTGGCAGTGCGCGTAGTACTGGCGGGCGAAGGCGCCGAGGGCCATGGTGTCGGCGTACAGGGTGTCCTGGTGGCCGAGGAAGCGGCAGTGCAGGAAGGCGCCCCGGTCGCCCTGCGCCTTGAGGGCGACGGCCTGGGTGCCGGTGACGTCCGGGTGATCGGCGCGCAGCCAGTCGTTGGCGAAGGTGATCCAGCGGGCGGTGAAGCCGTCGGCCTGCACGGTGGTGGTGGCCGAGCCGGTGGTGCCGTAGGTGCCGCCGCCGGGCTTGGGGGTGCCGGCCGCGTTGTCGTACACGATCACCGTGTCCCGGGGGTCCCCGGAGGCGCCGATCCAGGTCATGCCGGTACGGCCGGCGTCGACGAGGACCGTCTCCCGGTAGGTGCCCGGGGCGATGACCAGGGTGCGGCCGGTGCCGGTGGCCGCGGTGACGGCGGCCTGGACGGAGCTGAAGTCGCCCCGGCCGTGGGGGTCGACGTACAGCGTCCCCGGGGTGCTGCGGCGGGCCGGCGATCCGTGGCGGCCGAACGGGCCGGGCCGGGCGGCGGCCCGGGCGGGCGCGGAGGCGAGGCCGAACGCGGCGGCGGCCGTGGCGCCCGCGACGAGGAGGCCGCGCCTGGACAGGGGTGGGTGGGGCGAGGGCATGGGCGTGTTCCTTCGCGGTGCGGCGGGTGAGGGTGTCCGTGGCGCCGGCCCGGCTCGCGGGAGAACCGGTGCGGGCCGGCGGGAGGAGGGGGCCGGAGACCCGGCCCCCGGGCGGTTCAGCCGACGCGGCCGGCGCCCGCGCGGTGGCCGACGAGGCCGGGCACGGCCCTGGCCGGGTCGACCCTGGTGCGCAGGGCCGGGGTCCAGCCGGCCCCGGACTGCAGGGTCTCGCCGGGGACCTCGGCGTTGTGGACGGCGATCAGGTCGGTGTGCCGGCCGTTGACGTAGTTGTCGGCGGCGGTGACCGGCGCCTCCTTCCACTTCTTCAGGATGGAACCGGCCTTGGCCCCGGCGGGCAGCGTGAACGCGTTGTGCTCGGCGACGAGCTGGGACTCCATGCCGATGCCGTAGCTGTAGGAGTAGCCGTCGCCCGCCACGAAGTGGTTGTCGTACGAGTCGACCTGGCCGAAGCGGACCCGCGGCGCGCGCTCCACCAGGTTCCGGAACAGGTTGTGGTGGAAGGTGACCTTGAGGTGGCCGCGGTCGACGGCGGCCGTGGCGGCGCTGTCGCTGTTGCCGACGAGGATCGTCTTGTCGTGGTCCTCGAAGACGTTCCAGGAGGCGGTGACGTAGTCGGCGCCCTTGACGATGTCCAGCTCGCCGTCGTGCTGCTCGTAGATCCGGCCGAAGTAGTACGGCAGGGTGCTGTCCGGGTGGTCGCCGTCGGTGAAGGTGTCGTGGTCCATCCAGACGTGGGCGGAGCCGTAGACCACCGCGCTGTCGTACTCGGAGTTCCAGTTGCCGTCGGCGGTGTCGGTCGGGTCCCACTGCGGGAAGCAGTCGAGGGGGCTCTCGAAACGCAGGTTGCGGACGATGACGTTGTCGACGCCCTTGATCTGGAGGCTGGCGCCGTTGAAGCCGGCGTCCTTTCCGACACCGATGACGGTGGTGTTGGCCGGGACCTCCGCCTTGATGTAGGCGTCCTGGTTCGCGGCGGACGCGCGGCGCAGGCCCTCGGGGCTGTCGGCGGGCTCGCCGTCCAGGGTGGTGGCGCGTCCCCAGCTCTCCGGGGCGTACTTGGCCAGATAGGCGCCGAAGTCGTAGCCGGGCACGGCGAACGAGTCGCAGCTCGGCCCGTCGGCGTCGATGGTGCCCCGCACCCTGATGATCTTCGGGGCGCTGCCGCCGTCGGCGAGGGCGGCCTTGAACTGCTCCCAGGTGGTGACGGTGTAGACGTGCGACCGGTCGGCGGCCGCACCGCCGGTCGTCCCGGCGCCGTAGGCGGCCCAGCCGTCCCCGGCGGGCAGCACCTGCCGTTCGGCCCCGGCCCGTTGCCCGGCCTGCGCGGGCGCGGTCCCGGTGACGGCGAGCACGAGCGCCGTGCAGCCCACCAGGGCTATTATGACACGTCCATGACATTTCGGTGTACGCACTGTGCGGCTCTCCTCTTTCACGAAGCTGACGATGACGGCGCGGGCGGCCAGGTGATCCAGGACGTGGAGACGTCCCGGGCCAGGCGGACCACGTCGGGCCGGGCCAGGACACGGGTGCGCAGCAGCTCCCGCGCCACCAGCCTTTCGAACAGGGGCGGGGAGATCAGGGGCGCGGGACCGCCGCCGAGACGCGGTTCGGCCCCGCGGCCGGTCCCGCCGGACCGGGGCGCCCCCACGCGCGGCGGCCACCCGGGCTCAGTGGTTCTTCTTCCAGTCCGCCTGGGCCGCGTTGAGCTGGTCGGCCAGCGTGTCCAGGAACTCCTTCGCGGTCATCTTCCCGAGCAGCAGCTTCTGGAAGTTCGGCTCGTTGTCCGCCTTGGAGATGGTGTTCCAGTCGGGCAGGTAGTACGGCAGCTGGACGATCTTCGTGTCGGTCCCGTTCAGCGCCTCGGCCGCCAGCCTGGTCGGCTCGGCCCGCTGGATCCACGCGGCCTTGGCCGCGTCGGTGTTGGCCGGCACCTGGCCCGCCGACTCGTTGAACTTGGAGTTCTCCGCGGCGGAGAGGGCGAACTCGATGAACTTCCAGGCGGCCGCCTTGTTCTCGCTGGACTTGAACAGGCTCAGCCCGTCCACCGGGTTGGACACCTGCACCCGGGTGCCGTCGTCCAGCGTGGGGTTGGGGATGCCCCGGAACCTGTCCTTGCCCAGAGCCTTCAGATGGTCCTGGTAGGAGCCCAGGTTGTGGCTCAGCATGCCGATGGTGCCGCTGTCCCACTGGGCGACCATCTTGGTGAAGTCGTTGTTGACGTCGGCGGACGGGGTGTCCTTCTTGTAGAGCGCGATGTACTTCTCGAGCGCGGCCACGTTCTTCGGGTCGTTGACGGTGGTCTTGTCGCCGTTCCAGAACGAGGTGATGCCGGTCTGGCCGTAGACCGCGTCGAGGGCCGGGGCGATGGCGCCCTCGCCCCCGCGGATGGTGAAGCCGAACTCGTTCCTGCCCTTGTCCGTGAGCTTGCCGGCCGCCTCGTAGAACTTCGCCCAGGTGGACGGGGCGTCCAGGCCGGCCTTCTCGAACAGGTCCGTCCGGTACCACAGGGTGCCGTTGTTGGCGGAGGTCGGCACCTGGTACAGGGCGTCCCCGCCGCCGGCCGACTTGCTGACGTCGAGCAGGTTCCGGCTCAGCCTGCCGTTCAGCGGGCTCTTCTCCAGCCGGGCGTCCAACGGCTCCAGTGCGCCCTGCACGGCGACCTCGGCGAGCATCGCGGTGCCCACCCCACCCACGTCGGGCAGCCCGCCGCCCTGGATGGCGGTGTCGTACTTGGACTGGGCGCTCGCGGCCGGGATGCCGACGTACTTCACCTCGATGTCGGGGTACTTCTTCTCGAAGTCGGCGATGACCTGCTTCCAGATGTCGGTGCGGACACCGCCGTTGTTGTCCCAGAAGGTGATCGTTCCCTTGCCGGAACCCTCGCCCCCCTTGTCCCCCGCGCCGCCGCTGCCGTCGTCGCCGCAGGCGGTGGCGGTCAGCGCGAGGACGGAGCCCAGGGCGACCGCCGTGGCGGCGCGCCTGCTTCTGCGGATGCTGCTCTTCATCGGTCGGCTCTCTTCTGCTGGATCCGAATGGTGGGGTGGTGCTGTGGGGTCAGTGACCGGTCCGCGCCCGCGGGCCGGAAGGGGTGATGCGGAACCGGGTGAACGTCGCCGTCCCGGCGGCCCCCGGTCCGCCCGGTCCCCCCGGGCCTTCCGGGGCGACGGCGAACAGGCCGAGCAGGGCGCCCACCCAGCGCCAGGGGGTGGCCGTGAACACCGGCCCCGAGGAGCGCGGGCCGTCGCCGACGTCGTAGTGGAACCGGCAGCGCGCCCCGGCTCCGATCTCGACGCGCAGCCGGGCCCGGCCGCCGGGCGCGGGGCACGGCGCCCCGGCGTCCCGCTCCGCCCCGGCCGCGGCCTCGGCGAACCGGTGCACGAGCCGGACCGTCCCGTCGGTCCCGCGCTCGAGCCCGATCCAGCCGAAGGCGTCGCCGAGCACGGCGAGTCCCGCCCGCGCCCCCGGCCCGCCGCCGTCCAGACGCAGGTCGACCTCGACCGCGCAGGGGGAACCGGGCAGCCGCTGGGTGAGCACGTTCGGCAGCCGCCGCGGATCGTGGGCGTCGGCCGAGCGGACGCAGGCCAGCCGCAGCCCGTCCGCGGAGTGCCGGATGGTCCAGCCGGTGCCCGGGTTGGCGGTCCACTGCCACTGGCGGCCGTGGCGTCCGCCGGGGAAGTCGTCGTCGGTGGCGGGCGCGGCCGGCGGTTGCGGTGGAAGGTCCGGCCGGCGGTGCACGGCGACGGGCGCGCCGTCGTCGCCCAGCACGGGCCAGCCTCCCCCGCTCCCGGCCGCTCCCCCGTCGACCCAGCGCATCGGCTGGAGGTGCACCACCCGGCCGTAGGCGCCGCGCTGCTGGAAGTGCAGGAACCAGTCCTCGCCGGCCGCCGTGCGCACCCAGCCGCCCTGGTGCGGCCCGTTGACCCCGGTGTCCTTCTGTTCCAGGACGATCCGTTCCTCGTACGGCCCGAAGAAGCCGCGCGAGCGGAAGGCGCCCTGCCAGCCGGTCTCCACGCCGCCGGCCGGGGCGAGGATCCAGAACCAGCCGTCGTGGCGGTAGAGCTTCGGCCCCTCCAGGGTGAACCATCCGGGTATCCGGTCCCCGTCGACGATCACCTCGCCCTCGTCCAGCAGCGACGTTCCGTCGGGGTGCATACGGTGGCCGGTGAGCCGGTTCTTGACGCCGGAGCGCGACTTGGCCCAGGCGTGCACCAGATAGGCCTCGCCGGTCTCCTCGTCCCACAGCGGGCACGGGTCGATCAGGCCGCGGCCCGGCTTGAGCAGGTGCGGACGGGTCCAGGGACCGCGGACGCCGGGCGCGTTGACCTGGAAGACGCCCTGGTCGGGGTCGCCCCAGAAGATCCAGAAGCGGTCCTCGTGATGGCGGATCGAGGGCGCCCACACCCCGCGGTCGTGCCGGGGGACGGCGAACTCCTCCTCCGGCTCCAGGCGTTCGAGGGCGTGCCCGACCAGGGTCCAGTTGACCAGGTCGCGCGAGTGCAGCAGCGGCAGGCCGGGGACGCGGCCGAAACTGGAGGCGGTGAGGTAGAAGTCGTCGCCGACGCGGACCACGTCCGGATCGGACCAGTCGGCGTTCAGCACCGGGTTCTCGTACGTGCCGGCGGTCACCGGCCCACCGCCCCGCGGACCAGGGCGGCCGCCTCGGCCCGGTCGAGCCGCCCGTCGGCGACCACGGTGACGACGCGGCGCACGACGGTCCCGCCGGCCGGCACCGGCAGCCGCGCGGCGGAGGCCAGCGACGAGCCGACCCCGGGGTATTCGGCGGCCCTCACGAACCACGGGTCCCGCCGGGTCTCCTCGGTGGCCCCGGCGAAGACCAGCGTCCAGCCGGCGCCCGCCAGCGCGACCCAGTCGGCGCGCCCGCCGTGCACCTCGGTCTCGCCCTCGCGGTCGGCGGTGAAGACCTCCGGCGCCCGCGGCTCCTTGCGGGCCCGCCAGAAGAAGCCTCCATAGGCCGCGCCGGGCCGCCCGTTGGTGGCGGGGCTGCCGAGGGACAGCGGGCCGCCGGTGACGTTGGTCAGGGAGAAGGTCAGGTCCAGCGCCCAGGCCCGGTGGTCGAGCCCGGTGGCGGCGACGGTGCGGCGCTCGCGCAGCAGTTCGCTCCCGTCGGCGACCCAGCGCAGCTCCTCCACGAACCCGTCGGGGTCCAGGAGCTGGAAGCCGGTGTGCCGCTGGGCGCCGTGGTTGTCCAGCTCGGTGGGGCCCCGGTCGCGGACGAAGGTGCGGCCGCCCCAGAAGTTGTGCCCCTCGACGTCGGGGACGGCGACACCGACGCCGAGGTGGTGTGCGTGGTCGGCGGGGCCCAGTTCGGTGACCGCCGTGCCGGCCAGGGTGGTGACGGGGTGCAGACAGGGGCGGGGGGAGAGTCGGGCCGGCAGCTCGGGCCGGGTGACGTACCGGCCGACCGGCCGGCCCGCGACCCGCAGCACCGGCGTGTCGTGGGTCATGAGGAGCTCACCTCTTTCGCGAGGGCCCAGGAGGCGCCCAGCTCGGAGTAGAGGGCGAGGGTGTCGGCCGAGGCCGCGACCAGGCCGTCGACGCCGGTCACGACCCGGCGGTCCGCGCCGGGCGGCCGGCGCCAGGCGCTCCGGGGCAGCGCAACCGGGTCGGGGGCGGTGCGGACGGCCTCGACGACCCGCATGAAGGCGCCGGTCTCCGCCGGGGCGGCCAGCAGGGGGGTGCCGTCCGCGAGGTGGTCGAGCAGGTTCTCCAGCAGGTCGGTGCGGCCGTAGGAGGTCTCCCGCGGGCCGTGCCCGCACCGCTGGAGCAGGACCCGGTCCTGCTTGTACCAGAAGGTGATCCGGCCCCTGCCGCCGTGCACCAGGACGTACGGTTCCCCCGGCTCCTCGGCGCACAGGGTGGCGGCGACCGTGACCGGGCCGCGCGTGGTGCGCACCCGGACGCAGGAGGTGTCGTCGGACTCGATGTCGTTCGCGCGCAGCAGTTCGGTCTCGATGCCCGTGACGTCCTCGGCGCGGGTGGCGCCGAGCAGGGCGAGTGAGGTGGCGACCGCGTGCGCGAGCGGGTTGGTGAGGACGCCGTCGACCACGTCGGCGCCGTCCAGCCGCCGCCGGCCGGACCAGGGCGCCCGCCGGAAGTAGGCCTCGTCCCGGGCCCAGGCCCCGGCGCCGCCGACCCCGGTGACCTCTCCGATCGCGCCCTCGGCGAGCAGCCGCCGGATGGCGGGCACGGCGTGCGAGCCGAGCGACTGGAAGCCGATCTGGCAGGCGACACCGGCCGCGGCGACACCGTCGGCCATCCGCCGGTACTCGGCGAAGGACGGCGCGGGCGGCTTCTCCAGCAGCAGGTGCACGCCCCGCGCGGCGGCCGTCAGCGCCAGGCCGGTGTGGGTGGGGATCGGGGTGCAGACGACGGCGACCCGGGCTCCGGTGGAGTCGAGGAGCGCCCCGAGGTCGGCGGACTGCTCGGGGGTGCCGAGGCCGTCCGGGATCTCGTCCCCGCCCAGCGGGGTCAGTTCGCAGATGCCCGCCAGCCGGACGGCGCCCTTCGCCTGGAGCCGGCGGATGTTGTCCAGGTGCCAGCGGCCGTGACCGCGCGCGCCCGCCAGCACGATGGGGACGCTCATCCCTTCACCGCCCCCGCGCTGAAGCCGGTGATCAGCCACTTCTGGATGAAGGCGAACACCACGACCACCGGCACGGCCGCGATGATGCCGCCCGCGGCCAGCGCCCCGAGGTCGACGCTGTCCGCGCTCATCAGGGTGTTGAGGCCGACCGGGATGGTCTGCTTGCCCTGGTCGGAGAGGAACATCAGGGCGAACAGGAAGTGGTTCCAGGCGTGCACGAAGGCGAAGGAGCCGACGGCGATCAGTCCGGGCCGCAGCAGCGGCAGGACGACGATCCGGAAGGCGGTGAACCGGTTGCAGCCGTCCACCCAGGCCGCCTCCTCCAGGGAGTACGGCACGTTCCGGATGAACCCGCTGATGAGGATCATCGACAGCGGGAGCTGGAAGACGGTCTCGGCGATGACGACGCTGCCCAGCGAGTTGATCATCGACAGCTTGGCGAAGATCTGGAAGAGCGGCACCAGCAGCAGCGCGCCGGGCACGAACTGGGAGCAGAGCAGGGCCAGCATGAAGCCGCGCTTGACGCGGAAGTCGAAGCGGGCGAGGGCGTAGCCGCCGGCCAGGGCGACCACCGTGGTCAGGACGAGGGTGGCGAGGCCGACGTAGACGCTGTTGGCGAAGTAGGTGCCGAAGCCGCGGTCGGTCCACACCTTGCCGAAGTGCTCGAACGTCACCGGCCAGGGGACCAGCGAGGTGGAGCCGGCCGGGCGGAGGGCGAAGAGCAGGATCCAGTAGAAGGGGACCAGGGTGAACAGCAGGTAGACCGACAGCGGGAGGTAGACGTGCCAGCGGGGCACCTCGTCCCAGGCTCGGTTCCTGCCGCGCGGGCGGGCGGGCACGGACCCGGCCCGCTCGGGTGCGGGAGCGACCTCGGTGATCACTTGGTCTCACCTCCGAACTTGCTCAGCCGCAGATAGACCATCGAGCAGAAGAGCAGGATCACGAACGCCACCGTCGTCAGGGCGGAGGCGTAGCCGAAGTTGTGCGCGTCGACGCTGGTGTTGGCGATGTACAGGGGCAGCGTGGTGGTCTCGCCGGCCGGTCCGCCGCCGGTCAGGGTGTAGAGCAGGTCGACGTTGTTGAACTCCCACACCGCGCGCAGCAGCGTGGACAGGACGATGGCGTCCTTCAGGTGGGGCAGGGTGATGTGCCAGAACTGCTTGAGGCGGCTCGCCCCGTCGACCTCGGCGGCCTCGTACAGGTCCCGGGAGACGGACTGCAGGTCGGCGAGGATGAGGATGGCGAAGAACGGCACGCCCCGCCAGAGGTCGGCGACCACCGCGGCCGGGAAGACCGTCGAGGTGTCGGAGAGCCAGCTCGTGCCGTAGGAGCCGATCCCGGCGTCGGCGAGGTAACGGGTGATGCCGGTCTGGGAGTTGTAGAGCAGCACCCAGATGACGGAGGTCAGCACGCCGGAGACGGCCCAGGGCGAGAAGACCAGGGCGCGGCCCAGCGAGCGGCCCACGAAGGTCTGGTTGACGATGAGCGCCAGGGCCAGGCCGAACAGCAGTTGCAGTCCGACCTCGACGACGACCCACTTGGCGCTGAAGGTCAGCGTGTTCCAGAACTGCGGGTCGTGACTGAAGGCCTGGGTGAAGTTGTCCAGGCCCGCGAAGCCGTTCCGCCAGGGCTTGGTGGGGTTGTAGTTCTGCAGGCTGTAGTAGAAGACGCTGATCACCGGGTAGGCGATGAAGCCCAGCATCAGCAGGGCGGCCGGCGCGATCAGCAGGTAGGGCAGCCTGCGCGGTGTCGCGGAGGCACGGCGCCGCCGGGGTGGCGCGGGCGATTTCGCCACGGCTGCGGCTTGGGCCATGACTCTTCTCCGTTCGCAGTGGGGCGGTTTCAGCGGGGACAGGAAGCGCTTGCTACGTACACATGGGTGAAGCGCTTCCGTCGTGGGGCGGGGTCAGCCGGCGTACGGGTCGGGCACGCTGCCCGGGCGGGCCAGGAACTCGAAGTCGCAGCCGGTGTCGGCCTGGGTGATCTGCTCGTTGTAGAGGGCGCCGTAGCCGCGCTCGTACCGTGCGGGCGGGGGCGTCCAGCCCGCCCGCCTGCGCTCCAGCTCCGCGTCGTCGACGTGGAGCCGCAGCGTGCGCGCCTCGACGTCGAGGGTGATGAGGTCGCCGGTGCGCACCAGCGCCAGCGGTCCGCCGATGTACGACTCCGGCGCCACGTGCAGCACGCAGGCGCCGTAACTCGTGCCGCTCATCCGGGCGTCGGAGATCCGCACCATGTCCCGCACGCCCTGCTTGAGCAGGTGGTCCGGGATGGGGAGCATGCCGTACTCGGGCATGCCCGGGCCGCCCTTGGGGCCGGCGTTGCGCAGCACCAGCACGCTGTCCTCGGTGATGCCCAGGGACGGGTCGTTGATGGTGCGCTGCATGGTCCGGTAGTCGTCGAAGACGACCGCGGAGCCGGTGTGCCGGAGCAGGCGGGCCTCGGCGGCGATGTGCTTGATGACGGCGCCGTCCGGGCAGAGGTTGCCGCGCAGCACCGCGACCCCGCCCTCGCTCGCGACCGGGTTGTCCCGGGGGCGGATCACGTCGTCGTCGTGCACCCGGGCTCCGGAGATCTGCTCGCGCAGGGTGTCGTGCGACACCGTCGGCCGGTCCAGGTGGAGCAGGTCGGGGATCCGGGAGAGGAAGCCGGGCAGGCCGCCCGCGAAGTGGAAGTCCTCCATCAGGTACCGCTGCCCGCCGGGGCGGACGTTGGCGAGGACGGGGACCGTGCGGGCGATGCGGTCGAAGTCGTCCAGGGTGAGCCGCACCCCGGCCCGGCCGGCCATGGCGATCAGGTGGATCACGGCGTTGGTGGAGCCGCCGAGACCGAGGACGGTCGTCACGGCGTCCTCGAAGGCCTCGCGGGTGAGGATCCGGCTCAGCCTGCGGTCCCGGTGGACCAGTTCGACGGCGGTCATGCCCGCCCTGGCCGCCATCCGGTCGTGCCCGGAGTCCACCGCCGGGATGCTCGACGCGCCCGGCACGGTCACCCCGAGCGCCTCGGCGGCTGCGGTCAGCGTGGACGCCGTGCCCATGGTCATGCAGTGGCCGGGCGAGCGGGCCAGGCCGCTCTCCAGCTCCGTCATCTCGCAGTCGCCGATGAGGCCGGCCCGCTTGTCGTCCCAGTACTTCCACATGTCGGTGCCGGAGCCGAGGACCTCGCCGCGCCAGTGGCCGGGGAGCATGGGCCCGGCCGGGACGAAGACGGCCGGCAGGTCCGCCGAGGCCGCGCCCATGAGCAGGGCGGGCGTGGACTTGTCGCAGCCGCCCATCAGCACCGCGCCGTCGACGGGGTAGGAGCGCAGCAGCTCCTCCGTCTCCATCGCGAGCATGTTGCGGTAGAGCATCGGCGTCGGCTTCTGGAAGGTCTCGCTGAGCGTGGAGACCGGGAACTCCAGCGGGAAGCCGCCCGCCTGCCACACCCCGCGCTTGACGGCCTGGGCGCGGTCGCGCAGGTGGACGTGGCAGGGGTTGATGTCGGACCAGGTGTTGAGGATCGCTATGACCGGCTTGCCGAGGTGCTCCTCGGGGAGGTAGCCGAGCTGGCGGGTGCGGGCGCGGTGGCTGAAGGAGCGCAGTCCGTCGGTGCCGTACCACTGGTGGCTGCGGAGGTCCTCCGGGTTCCTGCGGGGCGCGTTCATATCGACCATCCGGAAGCGATGGCGGCGACCTCGGCGCGCTCGTCCGCGGGCAGCGGCTTGCTCGGCGGGCGGACGTCCCGGCGGCACAGGCCGAGCGCGGAGAGCGCCTCCTTGACGACCGTGACGTTGTTGGCGTTGCCGTGGGCGGCGCGCAGTTCCTCGAACCGGCGGATCTCCTCCCAGACCTTCATGGCGGCCGGGAAGTCGCCGGCCCGGAGCGCCTCGATCATGCCGCGGGAGACGGCCGGGGCGACGTTCACCAGTCCCGAGGTGAAGCCGGTGGCGCCGGCCGAGAAGTAGGAGGGCGCGTAGGGCTCGGCGAGGCCGGCGACCCAGACGAAGCGGTCGAGGCCCGCGTCCCGGGCGAAGCCGGCGAAGTGCGCGGCGTCGGGGACGGCGTACTTCACGCCCACGACGTTCGGGCACTGGTCGGCGAGTTCGGCGAGGCGGGCGCCGGCCAGCCCCTCGTTGCGGATGTACGGCACCACGCCCAGTTCGGGCACGGACTCGGCGATCGCGCGGTGGTAGTCGACCCAGCCGGCGGCCGAGACGTAGGGGTGCACGGGCTGGTGGACCATCACCATCGCGGCGCCGGCGTCGCGGGCGTGCCGGGCGGAGTCGATGGCGGTGGGCAGGTCGTGGCCGACGCCGACCAGGACCGCGGCGCGGCCGCCGGCCTCGTCCACGGTCAGCTCGGTGACCAGGCGGCGCTCCTCGGGGGTGAGGGCGTAGAACTCGCCGGTGTTCCCGTTGGAGGTGATGGTGGTGATCCCGCCGTCGAGCAGCCGGCGCAGCAGGGCCCGGTGGGTGTCCCGCTCGACGGAGCCGTCCTCGGCGAACGGGGTCACCGGGATGGCCACCACGTCGGCCAGGGCCGCCCGCTGGGTCTCGAACGTCACGCTGCTCATTCCTGGCCTTCCTCTGGCTGGGGCTCGGAGATCGCCCGCCGTACGAACGACGCGATGTGGGCGTGCAGGGCGCTCGCGGCGCCGTCCGCGTCGCCCTCCAGCGCGAGCCGCAGGATCTCCCGGTGCTCGGTGGCCTCCCGCTCCCAGGAGGGGTCGGCCGCCCAGGCCACGGCCGCGACGAGGGCGGCCTGGTCGCGGACCTCGTCGAGCATCCGGCCGAGCAGCGGGTTGCCGCACGGCAGGTACAGGGCGCGGTGGAACTGGCGGTTGGCCAGGGAGCGTTCGGCGGTGTCGGCGGCGGAGTCGGCGCGGGCCAGCGCGTCGCGCGCGGCGTCGAGGGGCGCCCCGCGCCGCACGGCCCGGCGCAGCGCCTCGGGTTCCAGCAGCAGCCGGACGTCGTAGACCTCGCGCGCCATGTCCGCGTCCACCATGCGCACCGTGACGCCCTTGTACTGGCTCATCACGACGAGCCCGGTCCCGGCGAGGGTTTTCAGGGCCTCCCGCACGGGGGTCTTGGACACCCCGAACTGCGCGGCGAGTTCCGTCTCGACCAGGGCCTGGCCGGGCGTCAGCTGCCCGGTGAGGATGCGGTGTTTGATCGCGTCCAGCACGTACTGCGTGCGGGACGGGATCGGCGTGGGCACAGAGGTCATACGGCCCTCTCGGATCTCGCGTATCGCGTCTCATATATGACGTACGAAGTACGACGCGTTGAAGGTAGGAGGGGGCGTGTGTTTCGTCAATGCTTCTGACAAAGGGAGTTCGGGTTGCCGGAAGGCGCCTCAGACGGTGTGGGTGTCGCCCTCCACGGCGGCGCGGGTGGGCCGGCCGGAGACCTCGGCGGCCCGGGCGGTGGCCGCCGCCCGGGTGAGGGTGGGTCCGACATGCGTGACGAGCAGCTCGCGCACCCGTGCCTCCCGGGCGACGCGGCCGGCGTCCTCGGGGGTGAGGTGGACCTGCGGGAAGTGTTCGCCACCGCGATGCTCGTCGATGTCCGCCTCGCACAGGAACAGGTCGGCGCGGGCCGCGAGTTCACCGAGCGCGGCGCAGGGGCCGCTGTCCCCCGAGTAAGCGAGCACGCTCCCCTGGCTCTCGGCGCGCAGCCCGTACGCCTCGGCGTCGTGCGCGACGGCGCGGGCGGTGAGCCGGAGGTTCCAGTGCCGGACGTCGTGCCCGTCGTACAGGGCCCGGAAGTCGAAGACGCCCTTCAGGAACTCCACGTCCGAGCGCCCGAAGAAGCCCGCCAGCCGGCGCGCGCAGTCCTGCGGCGCGTACACCGGCACGGGCGCGGCCGGGGTCATCCCGCCGAACGCGAAGGCGTAGGCGGCGGCGAGCAGGTCGGCGCTGTGGTCGGCGTGCAGGTGCGAGATCCAGATCGCGGTGAGCCGCGCGGGATCCGTGTGCCGCTGCAACGCCGCGAACGTCCCGGGCCCCGCGTCCACCCACACCTCGGCGCCCCCACCGGCCAGCAGATACCCGGAGCACGGCCGGTCGGGCCCGGGGTGCGGGGAGGCGGCGCCGAGGACGGTGAGAGTGAGCGGCATGGCACGGAGGGTACGGGGTGCGGCACCGGGCCCCGGCGGCTTTCGGCAAGGCTGCGGTCGCCCCGTGGCCGGCGAAGCTCTCGACGCGGGCGCCCCTGCGCGACCGCACGGGCACTCCCGCCGCGGAACCCGCCCCGACCTGGCCGCAGGCACCCTCGACGCGGAACGCGCCCGGCACCGGGGCGGTACAGCCGGCGGCGCCATCGGAACGGCACCGGCGGGCCCGCGCCGCATGGTCGCGCCGGGGTCGGGCGAAGGGGCGGCCGGGCCGGCGGTGAGTCAGCCCGGGGTCACGGCCGCCAGTTCGGGTCGCGGCCGCTCAGGCCGATCGTGCGGGTCAGGAGGGGGGCGGTGGGCGGGACCGGGACCACCGGGCCGAACGGGGCGTCGGCGCGGGACGGTTCCGCGGCGGCAGCGGCGAGGAAGGAGTGGGCCGCCTCCAGGGCGCCCGGGTCGGGGTCGTAGGGCTGGCCCGTCGCGCGGGCCAGGTCCCAGCCGTGGACGACGAGCTCGTCGGCGACGACCGCGCCCGCGACCGCGCCGGGCAGGTCCACGCCGCCGGCCCGGGTGGCGCCGGTCCAGGCGTCCGGGTCGCGCCAGGCGTCGGCCAGTTCGTCCAGCGCCTTCGGCAGGTCCTCGCGCCAGCCGGGGCCGATGTCGGGGACGGTGGCGTTCGGCCTGGTGTCGGTCGTCGCGCCGAGGTCCTTGCGGGCGGCGTCCCGGAAGGCCACGGACAGGTGCAGGATGTGGCCGAGCAGGTTCCGCACCGCCAGGTCCGGGCACGGCGTGGCGGCCGTGAGCCGCTCGTCGGCCACGGCCTCGGCGAGCCGCGCCACGATCCGGGTCTGCGGGCCGAGATCCACCATGGTCATGGGTCACTCCTTCAAGGTCGCGCTCTCCGTACGAAGGGTTGACCGTCCTGCTCGCCGGAACTCATCGGTGCCGCCGGACCACCCCCACGGCGCACGGCCGCCGCCGTCCCGCGAGTAGGGCATCGTGCCGATGCCAGATCCCCGCCTCAGGCCCACGATGGGCAGGCATGACGACTTCCTGGTCCCTGGTCCGCGTCCTGCGGAACCGCGACGCGGCGCTGTACCTCACCGGCGTGGTGGTGTCCGCCTTCGGCACCTCCTCGCTGTGGCTGGCGTCGGGGGTGTGGGTGAAGGACCTCACGGGGTCCGACGGTCTGGCGGCCCTGAGCGTGCTCGCGCTGTGGGCGCCCACGCCGGCGGGTCCCTTGCTCGGCGCGCTCGCCGACCGGATGCGGCGCAAGCCCCTGCTCGTCGCGTCGAACCTGTGCCTTGCGGCGCTCCTCCTCACCCTGCTCACCGTCGACTCCCCCGGCCGGCTGTGGCTGCTGTTCGCCGTGCTGTTCCTCTACGGCGCCATCGGGGTCGTGCACGACGCCGCCGAGTCGGCCCTGGTCGCCGCCGCCGTCGCGCCCGGCCTCCTCGGCGACTTCAACGGGCTGCGGACGACCCTCACGGAGGGCATGAAGCTCGTCGCCCCGCTGACGGGGGCGGGTCTCTACGCGGTCTACGGCGGTCCCGCCGTGGCCTGTCTGGACGCCGTCACCTTCGTCCTCGCCGCCGGGCTGTACGCCCTGCCGCGGGTGCGCGAGGAGCGGCCCGCCCGGGCCGGCGACGGCTGGCGGCGCCAGACCGCGCAGGGCGTCCGGCACCTGTGGGGCCACCCCGTGCTGCGCCCGCTGGTCGGAGCGGGCGGCACGGCCATGCTGCTGGCGGCGCTGGCCGGCTCCGCGGTGTACGCCGTCGTCGACCGCCTCGGCCACTCCCCCGCGTACGCGGGCGTGCTGTACGCCTTCCAGGGCGCCGGTTCGGTGGCGGCCGGGCTGGTCTCGGGGCCCGCGCTGCGCCGTCTGGGGGCGCGCCGGTTCGCGGCGACGGGGATCGCGCTGACCGGGATCGCGGTGGCGGCGCGGGCCCTGCCGTCGGACCCGGTGGCCCTTGCGGCCGGCGTGGTGATCGGCCTCGGCCTGCCCTGCGTGCTGGTGGCCGCCTTCACCGCCGTCCAGCGGGAGACGCCGGGCCCGCTGCTCGGCCGCGTGACGGCCACCGCCGGCACGCTGGTCTTCGCCCCGAACGTGCTGGGACTCGGCGTCGGGGCCGGTCTGGTCGAACTGGCCGGCGTGGGGCTGCTGCTGCCGTTCTACGGGGCTGCGCTGCTCGCGACGGCGGCCGCCCTGGCTCACCGCCCCGACAGCGCCTCCCGCACCGCGGACAGGTCGTCGTCCGACGCCAGTCCGGCGTGATAGAGCCGCAGCTCCGTCGCGCCCTCGGCACGCGCGCGTGCGGCGTCCGCCGCCAGGGTGGCGGGGCTGCCGCCCATCCCGGTGACCACCGTGAGGTTGGCCGCCAGGACCGTCCGTTCCCCCGCCCGCGCCGCGAACGGCGCCAGCAGCCGCGCGCCGCCCGTGCACGGCACCACCACGCCGTCCGCGACACCGAGGATGTGGGCGGGGTCGACGCCGGCGTTGGCGCCGCAGTGGTACGGCACCGGGTCGGCGTGCAGCAGCACCTGGAAGCCCTCGGGCGCGACGGCGCGCACGGCGGCGACGGCCTCTTCCTGGAGCGTGCGGGCGACGGTGTCGCGCCAGGCGCGCGTGGCCGCCGCCGTGTCCTCCCCGAGGAGTGCGCCGACCGACGGCCAGCCCCCGTCGTCCGCCGCGCCCCGCCACAGCGGTTCCAGCGCGGCGCGCACGCCGGCCGCCAGCCGGGCGGGGTCCAGCCCCCGCTCGCCGTAACCGGCGCCGCAGGACGGGCAGAAGCACAGGGACATCAGGTACTGCCCGGCGTCCCCGAGGGCGATCCCGGAGGTCTTGTCGTGCGCGTGCAGGTGCTGCAGCCCGTACCAGCCGAGGGACTCCAGTTCGGTGCCGTGCGCGCCGGGGCGCACCGCGGCCTCGGCGGCCAGGTCGACCAGGTACGCGCGCGTGGCGGGCTGCGCGATGCACGGCGCCCACGGATAGCGGTCGCCGTAGGCGTTGACCACCGAGGTGTCCGGATGCTCGGCGCCCAGGCGGGAGTTGTGCGCGAGGACGACCCAGGTGTGCACCTCCAGACCGGCCTCCGCGAGCGCCCCGGCGGCCTCGCCGTAGGCGTCGCCCGGGGCCCAGCGTCCGGCGGGGTACGGGCGCAGCACCCGGCCCGCCCAGCGGTCGCCCGGCGGGTAGAGGACGGCGGCGTGCTCCGCCGTGACGATGCGGTGGCGGGGGTGGCGGGGGGTCAGGGCGCGGGTGGAGTGGTAGGCCGAGGCGAGGGTGACCTGCCCGGCGCCGAGCGAGGCGATCCGCGCGGGGGCTTCGGGATCCCCGGCCACGTCCCAGGGGTAGAGGAACGCCGACGCCTTCACGCCTCCTCCTCCAGCAGCGCGTGTCCGCGCTCGATCAGCAGGGCGAGCCGTTCGACGTGCTCCTTGCCCGGCTCGTGCAGCGGCGGGCGGACCTCCCCGACGTCCAGGCCGCGCAGCCGTACGCCCGCCTTGACGAGCGACACGGCGTAGCCGCGGCCCTCGGCGCGCAGCTCCACGAACGGGCGGTAGAACCCGTCCAGGAGACGCCGCACGGTGGCCTCGTCGCCCGAGCGCAGCGCCCGGTGGAAGGCGAGGGCGATCTCCGGGGCGAAGCAGAAGACGGCCGAGGAGTACAGGGTGACGCCGAGGGCGCCGTAGGCGAGCTGGGTCTGCTCGGCGGTCGGCAGCCCGTTGAAGTACAGGAAGTCGCCGGGGGCCTCGGTGCGCACGGCGCTGACGATCCGCTGCATCAGGTCCAGGTCGCCGAGCCCGTCCTTGAGGCCGACGACGCCCTCGGTGCGGGCGAGTCCGACGACGGTCGGCGGGGTGAGGACGGCGTTGTCGCGCTGGTAGACGATGACCGGCAGGGCGGTGGCGGCGGCGATCTCCCGGTAGTGCCGCAGCAGGCCCTCCTGGCCGGCGTGGACGAGGTAGGGAGGCATCGCGAGCAGTCCGTCGGCGCCCGCCGCCTCGGCGGTGCGCGCGTAGCGGACGGCGAGTGCGGTGCCGTAGCCGGCGCCCGCGACGACGGGCACCCGGCCGCCCGCCGCCTCGACGGCGGCCCGGACGCAGGCCTCGAACTCCTCGGGCAGCAGCGCGTGGAACTCCCCGGTGCCGCAGCACGCGAAGACGGCGGCGGCACCGGCCGCGACGCCCTCGCGCACATGGGCGCGGTAGACGTCGAGGTCGACGGAGCCGCCGGAGCCATAGGCCGTGACGGGGAAGAACAGCGGCCCGCTCGGATCACGGAGCCGGGCGGCGAGAGGGGCTGGCGTCACGAGCACTCCCTGTCGGTGCATGCTTCTGATCAGCGTCTATATTTCTGAACATCCGCACGCTACGGGCCTCTTTCGGGCCCGGTCAAGCGTGCGAACGCGCAACACGACGGCGGACTTTCCCACCCCCACGGCACACTTGACTGGATCCGCCACCGCTTTCTAGCGTGTCCACGCATGTGAATGATGTCCATGTCGATGATGTGCCAGTGATGTCCGCGCACACGGCCGTTCACCCTCGTCCGAGGCGATCAAGGAGTCCGAGGATGCCCGCTCCCCGCACCGTTCTGCTCACCGGCGCCGCCGGCGGGCTCGGCACCCTGATGCGGTCCCTGCTGCCGGCGTACGGCTACACGCTGCGCCTGTTCGACGCGCGGCCCGTCGAGGGCGAACCGGACGCCGTCACCGCGGACCTCACGGACACGGACGCGCTGCGCGAGGCGGTGCGCGGGGTGGACGCGATCATCCACCTCGCGGGCATCTCCCTGGAAGCGCCCTTCGAGAAGATCCTCCGGTCGAACATCGAAGGCACCTACAACCTGTACGAGGCCGCCCGCCTCGAGGGCGTGAGCCGCGTCGTCTTCGCCTCCTCCAACCACGCCGTCGGCTACACCCCCGCCCCCCGCCCGGGCGGGCCGCTGATCCCCGTCGACACCCCGCGCCGCCCGGACACCTTCTACGGCCTGTCCAAGTCCTTCGGCGAGGACCTGGCCCAGCTCTACTGGGACAAGTACGGCCTGGAGACCGTCTCCGTGCGCATCGGCTCCTGCTTCCCGGAGCCGACCAGCGTGCGCATGCTCTCGGTGTGGATGAGCCCGGACGACGGCGCCCGCCTCTTCCACGCGGCGCTGACCGCCGAGGGGGTCGGCCACACCGTGGTGTACGGCTCCTCAGCCAACACCCGCCTGTGGTGGGACCTCACGAGCGCGCGGGCGCTCGGCTACGACCCCCGGGACGACTCCGAGCCGTACGCCGGGAAGCTCATCGCCGAGCAGGGCGAACTCGACCCGGCGAACCCCGCGCACAGCCACCTCGGCGGCCACTTCGTCAACGACCCGCCGATCTGGCCGTACTGACAGGGCCGGCCGCGAGGCCGGAAAAGGCCGTTCACGGCGGCGGGCGGGCACCGATCGGGCCCGCCCGCCGCCGTATACGGGCATCCGGGCCGCCCGATCCCACCCCGTCCCGGAAGGCCCCGCAGGTCCGCGACGGGCGCCGCACGCCCCGAACGGGCACATCCGGGCAGGATCGGGCCCGTAACAGGCCTGGTCAGCGCCGCACGCCCGCTGTAGAAATTCCCCCATGGGCCCGAACGGGCAGCGCGGCGGGGAAGCGGGTGACGACATGGGCATGAGGACGGCGGAGGAACGGCAGCGCGAGATCGTGCGGGCCGCGCGCACCGCCGGCTCGGTCGACGTCACCGCGCTCGCCGCCGAACTGGGCGTGGCCAAGGAGACCGTCCGGCGCGACCTGCGCGCCCTGGAGGACCACGGCCTGGTCCGCAGGACGCACGGCGGCGCCTACCCGGTCGAGAGCGCCGGCTTCGAGACCACGCTCGCCTTCCGCGCCACCAGCCACGTCCCGGAGAAGCGCCGGATCGCGGCCGCCGCCGCCGAACTGCTCGGCGACGCGGAGACGGTCTTCGTGGACGAGGGCTTCACCCCGCAGCTCATCGCCGAGTCACTGCCCGCCGGCCGGCCGCTGACCGTGGTCACCGCCTCCCTGCCGGTCGCGGGCGCCCTGGCCGAGGCCGAGGACGTGTCGGTCCTGCTCCTCGGCGGGCGGGTCCGGGCCGGCACGCTGGCCACCGTGGACCACTGGGCCACCCGCATGCTGTCCGGCTTCGTGATCGACCTCGCCTACATCGGGGCCAACGGCATCTCCCGCGACCACGGGCTCACCACCCCCGATCCCGCGGTCAGCGAAGTGAAGGCCCAGGCCGTCCGCGCCGCCCGGCGCACCGTCTTCGCGGGCGTGCACACCAAGTTCGGAGCCGTCAGCTTCTGCCGGTTCGCCGAGATCGGCGCGCTGGAGGCGATCGTGACGAGCACACTGCTGCCGGCCACCGAGGCACACCGCTACTCCCTGCTGGGCCCGCAGGTCATCCGGGTCTGATCGGCCGGGCCCGGAGCGCCGGGTCCGCACGCCCGCGGCACCTCCCCCGCGGGCCTCCGCACACCCTCGTACGCCCCTTATCTCCCCATACATCCACACATCCAGGAGCGATCCATGCGCATCCCGAGCCGACGGAGGCCGCGAGCCACGCTCGCCGTGGCCGCCGCGGGGACGCTGCTCGCCCCGCTGCTCTCCGGCTGCTGGGCCGGTGCGGGCGGGACCGGTTCCGGCGGCGACTCCATCAACGTGCTGATGGTCAACAACCCCCAGATGACCGAGCTGCAGAAGCTGACCGCCGGCCACTTCACCAAGGAGACCGGCATCAAGGTGAACTTCACGGTCCTGCCCGAGAACGACGTCCGCGACAAGATCAGCCAGGACTTCGCCAACCAGGCCGGCCAGTACGACGTGGCCACCCTGTCCAACTACGAGATACCGATCTACGCCCGCAACGGCTGGCTGCACGACATGGACGGCTATGTCGCCCGGGACCCCTCCTACGACGAGCAGGACGTGCTGAAGCCGATGCGCCAGTCCCTGACGGCGGACGACGGCAGGCTCTACGGGCAGCCCTTCTACGGCGAGTCGTCCTTCCTGATGTACCGCAAGGACGTGTTCGCGGCGAAGGGCCTGAAGATGCCCGCCCACCCCACCTGGAGGCAGGTGGCCGGCCTCGCCGCGAAGGCGGACGGGGCCCGGCCCGGCATGAAGGGCATCTGCCTGCGCGGCCTGCCCGGCTGGGGCGAGCTGATGGCGCCGCTCACCACCGTGGTCAACACCTTCGGCGGCACCTGGTTCGACAAGGGCTGGAAGGCACGCCTGAACTCCCCGGAGTTCGTCAAAGCGACAAAGTTCTATGTCGACCTGGTGCGCGAGCACGGCGAGTCCGGCGCCGCCCAGTCCGGCTTCGCCGAGTGCCTGAACGGCATGACCCAGGGCAAGGTCGCCATGTGGTACGACGCCACGAGCGCCGCCGGCCTGCTGGAGGCGGCCAGGTCCCCGGTCCGCGGCAAGCTCGGCTACGCACCCGCCCCCGTCGAGCGGACCGGCTCCTCCGGCTGGCTCTACACCTGGGCCTGGGGCATCCAGAAGGCCTCCCGCAACCCCGACAAGGCCTGGAAGTTCGTCTCCTGGGCGTCGGGCAAGGGCTACGAACGGCTGGTCGGCGAGACCAGCGGCTGGCCGAACGTCCCGGCGGGCAAGCGGGCGTCGACCTACCGGAACGCCGACTACCGCGAGTCGGCCGCCGCCTTCCAGGAGATGACCCGCAAGGCCATCGAGGGCGCCCGCCCGAACGACCCCGGCGTGCAGCCGCGGCCCGCGCCCGGCATCCAGTTCGTCGGCATCCCCGAGTTCACCGACCTCGGCACCAAGGTCTCCCAGGAGATCAGCGCGGCCATCGCCGGGCGCCAGTCCGTCGACTCGGCCCTGAGGAAGTCGCAGGCGCTCGCCGAGAAGATCTCCGAGGAGTACGAGGGACGATGACAGCGACGACCACGGCACCGATCGCGACCACCCCCGCACGGGCGGCGCACCGCCCCCCGGCCCGGCTGCGCGCCTGGGCCACCCGGGCCCCGCTGCTCCCGGCCCTCGTCTTCATGATCGTCGTGACCCAGCTGCCGTTCGTGGCCACGCTGGTGATCTCCTTCTTCGACTGGAACGCCCTCTACCCCAAGGCCCGCCACTTCACCGGCCTCGACAACTACCGCCAGGTGCTGACCGACGCGGACCTGCGCCACTCGGTCTGGACCACCCTGCTGCTCACGGTGGCGGTGGTACTGGCCAGCCTGGTCCTCGGCCTGGCCCTGGCCCTGCTGCTGGACCGGCGGTTCCGCGGCCGGGGCCTCGTGCGCACCCTGCTCATCGCACCCTTCCTCGTGGTGCCGGTGGCGGCGGCCCTGCTCTGGAAGCATGTGCTCTATAACCCTGAATACGGGCTGCTCGATGGGCTGTTGCACTATGTGGGCGGCCCACAGCCGGACTGGATCTCGAACACCCCGCTGCTCGCGGTCGAGGCCTCGCTGGTGTGGCAGTGGACGCCGTTCATGATGCTGATCCTGCTGGCCGGACTGCAGAGCCGGGACCAGCAGCAGATCGAGGCCGCCCGGGTCGACGGCGCGAGCGACTGGCAGATCTTCCGCCATCTGACCCTGCCCCACCTGCGCCGCTATCTGGAGCTCGGCGCCCTGCTCGGGTCGATCTACATCGTCCAGAACTTCGACGCGGTGTTCACGATCACCTCCGGCGGGCTCGGCAGCGCCAACCTGCCCTACACCGTCTACCAGAGCTTCTACCAGGCCCACGAGAACGGTCTGGCCTCGGCCGCCGGCGTCCTGGTGGTCGTCGGCTCCATCGTCATCGCGACCTTCGCCCTGCGCGTGGTGTCGTCCCTGTTCCGCGAGGAGGTGTCCCGCGCATGAGCGCCACCGTCGTCAAGCGCAGGGTGCGCACGGGAACCGGCCTGGGCCTGGTGGCCTGGCTGGCCGGCATCGTGTTCTTCCTGCCCATCGCCTGGATGGCCCTGACGTCCTTCCACTCCGAGGCGGACGCGGCGACCAACCCGCCCTCCTTCGCCGCCTCCCTCACCCTGGACGGCTACCGCGAGTTCTTCGGCACCGGCGGCGGGGCCAGTCCCTGGCCCGCGCTGATCAACTCCACGGTGGCCTCGGTGGTCTCCACCGCCTGCGTGCTGCTGCTCGCCCTGCCGGCGGCGTACGCGCTGTCGATCCGGCCGGTGCGCAAGTGGACCGACGTCCTGTTCTTCTTCCTGTCCACGAAGATGCTGCCGGCCGTGGCGGGCCTGCTGCCCGTCTACCTGTTCGCGAAGAACACCGGGATGCTCGACGACATCTGGCTGCTGGTCGTCCTCTACACCTCGATGAACCTGCCGATCGCGGTGTGGATGATGCAGTCCTTCCTCGCCGAGGTGCCGGCGGCGGTGATCGAGGCGGCCCGGGTGGACGGAGCCCGGCTGCCGACCGTCCTCGCGCGCGTGGTGGCCCCGATCGCCCTGCCCGGCATCGCGGCGACCGCCCTGATCTGCTTCATCTTCAGCTGGAACGAACTGCTCTTCGCCCGGGTCCTGACGGGCGTGGTCGCCGAGACCGCCCCCGTCTTCCTGACCGGCTTCATCACCAGCCAGGGCCTGTTCCTGGCCAAGGTGTGCGCCGCGTCGCTCGTCATCTCCCTGCCGGTGCTCGCCGCGGGGTTCGCCGCCCAGGACAAGCTGGTCCAGGGCCTGTCGTTGGGAGCCGTGAAATGAAGGCCGCCGTCATCGAGTCCGTGGGCCGCGCCGTCGTCACCGAGGTGCCCGACCCCACGCCGGGGCCCCGCGAGGTCGTCGTGGAGGTGGCCGCGTGCGGCCTGTGCGGCACGGACCTGCACATCCTTCAGGGCGAGTTCGCGCCCAAGCTGCCCATCGTCCCCGGGCACGAGTTCGCGGGCGAGGTGGTCGGCGTCGGAACGCAGGTCACGGAGGTCGCGGTCGGCGACCGGGTGGCCGTGGACCCGTCCCTGTACTGCTACGAGTGCCGCCACTGCCGCACCGGCCACAACAACCTGTGCGAGCGGTGGGCCGCGATCGGCGTGACCACGGCCGGCGGCGCCGCGCGGTACGCGGTGGCCCCCGTGGCGAACTGCGTCAGGCTGCCCGAGCACGTGCGCACCGAGGACGCGGCCCTGGTGGAGCCGCTGTCCTGCGCGGTGCGGGGCTACGACGTGCTCAACTCGCGCCTCGGCGCCCATGTGCTGATCTACGGCTCCGGGACGATGGGCCTGATGATGCTGGAGCTGGCCAAGCGCACCGGCGCGGCGAGCGTGGACGTCGTCGACGTGAACCCGGCCCGGCTGGAGACGGCGCGCAGGCTCGGCGTCTCGGCGTCGGCCGCGAACGCGGACGAGCTGGACCGGCCGCGGGGCTGGGACGTGGTGGTGGACGCGACGGGCAACGCGGCGGCCATCCAGGACGGTCTCGACCGGGTGGCGAAGGCCGGCACGTTCCTGCAGTTCGGGGTGGCCGACTACGCGGCCCGGGTGACCATCGACCCGTACCGGATCTACAACCAGGAGATCACCATCACGGGCTCCATGGCGGTGCTGCACAGCTTCGAGCGGGCGGCGGAGCTGTTCGCGAACGGCGTGCTGGACCCGGAGGTGTTCATCAGCGACCGGATCCCGCTGGAGCGCTACCCCGAGGCGCTGGAGCAGTTCGCTGCGGGCGTCGGCCGCAAGATCGTCGTCGTCCCCTGAGCCGAACGGGGGTCGGGCCGTCGGTAAGGGAACGGTAAAGCGGTGCCGTTCGTTCACCCGTCATGACAGCTATGACCCCCGGCTCGAACATCCCTCTGTCCGCCGCCCGCGTGACGGTGGACGTCGCCGCACCGGTGCGGCTCGACGTATCGGGCCTGCTGCTCACCGCCGACGGCAAGGTGCGCTCCGACGACGACTTCATCTTCTACAACCAGCCCGGCGGCCCGGGTGTGACGTACCGGTCCGGCGGCGGTGCCGCGCCCGACGCGATCGAGGTCGACACCGCCGCCGTGCCGCCGGAGATCGAGAAGATCGTGGTCACCGCGAGCCCGGACGCCGCGGGCCAGACCTTCCAGGGCATCGAGCCGACGGCGACCGTCCGGGACGCCGCCGGCGGCGCGGTCCTCGCCACCTTCACGCCGCCGCGGCTCGGCTCCGAGACGGCGCTGGTGGTCATGGAGATCTACCGCCGCAACGGCCAGTGGAAGGCCCGCGCCGTCGGCCAGGGGTACGCCGACGGGCTGGCCGGCATCGCCACGGACTTCGGCGTCTCGGTGGAGGAGCCCGCCGCCGCGCCCGCCGCACCGCCGGTCGCGGCGCCCGCGGCCCCGCCGCAGCCGCCGGCCGCACCGCCGGCCCCCGCGCAGGCCCCGTCCGCCCCTCCGCAGGCGCCCGCCGCCCCGGCCGCGCCCGCGCCCGGCGCCGGGAAGATCAACCTGGACAAGGGCCGGGTCAGCCTCCAGAAGAACCAGACCGTGTCCCTGGTCAAGGGCGGCCGCCCGCTGCTCTCCAGGGTCCAGATGGGCCTGGGCTGGGAGCCCGCTTACCGCGGCCGGGACATCGACCTGGACGCCTCGGTCATCGCCTACGGCCCGCAGCGCAACCCGGTCGACAGCTGCTACTTCGGCAAGCTGTCGATCCTGAACGGCGCGATCAAGCACTCGGGTGACAACCTCACCGGCGAGGGCGGCGGCGACGACGAGGTGATCGTCGTCGACCTCGGCAGGATCCCGCAGGAGGTCACCGGCCTGGTCTTCACGGTCAACTCCTTCTCCGGCCAGAAGTTCACCGAGGTCGCCAAGGCCTACTGCCGTCTGGTGGACGCGGCCTCGGGCGAGGAGCTGGTCCGCTTCGACCTGACCAGCGCCGAGCCGCAGACCGGCGTGATGATGGCCAAGCTCATCCGGCAGTACTCCGGCGAGTGGGAGATGACGGCGATGGGCGACTTCGTGAAGGCGCGCACGGTGCGGAACATGGTCGACCCGGGAGCCCGGGCGCTGTAGCCGCCGCCCGTACGACGGTCAGGGGCGCTCCCGCGCGGGGCGCCCGCCGGCCGGCCGGTCCCGCTGCCCGTACAGCCCTTCCATCAGCAGGGCCAGATAGCGGCGGATCTGCCCGCCCTGCCCGTCCGCGAACTCCGACGCCGTCGCCACGCCGTGCGCCAGCCGCAGCAGTTCGAGCGGCTCCACGTCGGACCGCAGGGCGCCCGCGGCCCGGGCCGCGGCCACCAGCCGGGCGGCCGCGTCCCGGACCGGGGCGCCGCAGACCGGGATCGGCGCCGCCCCGCCGTCCATGACGGCCGAACCCAGCAGCGCCTTCAGCCCGCGCACCCGGATCGTCCCGGCGCACAGCTCGTTCAGCCACTCCTCCAGCGCCTCCCCCGGCGGCAGCGCCTCGGCCAGCTCGTCGGCCCGTGCGGCGAGCGCCGCCATCCGGTCGGTGTAGGCGGCCTCCAGCAGCGCCCGGCGGTTGGGGAAGTGCCGGTACAGCGTGCCGGAACCGACTCCGGCGCGCTTGGCGATGTCGTCGAGCGAGGCGTTCTCCCCGTGCTCGGCGAAGACCTCGGCCGCCACCCGCAGCAGCCGGTCGTAGTTGCGCCGGGCGTCCGCGCGCATGGGTCTGGCCTGCGTCATCCGGGAACTCCTCGCGAACCGTGCCGATCCCGAACAGTACCGGGAGCGCTTCGGGCCCCGCGGTCAGCGGCTGTCCGGCGGCTCGTAACAGGCGCCGGCCGGGTCCGGGCCGGGCCGGCGGCCGATCACGCCGGTGCCCAGGGCGATCGTGGCGCGGATGCGCATCGGCCCGTCACCGCGGCGGGACAGCACACAGACCCCGGCCACGCGCGCGTGCAGCGCACCGAGCCGGGCGGCGCACTCGGCCGCCAGCTCCCGCGGGGCCCGGGTGCGGCCGAGCGAGAGGTGCGGGGTGAAGCGCGGGAAGTGGTGCTCGCAGGCCGGGAACGGCTCCGCCAGCGCGGCGTGGAGCCGGGTCCAGGGGTCGAGTCCGGCCGCCGCGGGGTCGAGCCACACGGTGGCGGAGGCGCGGTGGCGGAAGAAGCGGACCCCGTCGAGCCGGATGCCGAAGGGCTCGCGCTCCACGGCCGCCGCGGCCAGCAGCGGGAGCGCCGCCGGGAAGTCGTCCTCCGGCACGAAGCCGAAGAGCAGGTTCACATGCGGCGGCCACCGGCGGATCTGCGGGTCGTGCTCGGCGCGGATCCGCTGGACGGCGGGCCACAGCGGCCCCGGGGGCAGCCAGGCGACGGCGGTCCGGGGCGTGGGCGCCGACGCGAGCCGTCCCGGGGCGGCGGCCGGACCGGGCGCGGACGGGCGGGACACGCCTCCATCATGGCCCCGCCCCTCGCCGGCCGCCGCCCCCGGGACGCCGCTCAGCCGGAGGAAACCGGCCGGTTCAGCGCTGCTGCCGCTTCCACGGGCCCGTGATGGCCAGCATGATGCCGGGCGTCTGGATGTTGGCGTAAAGCGTCCTGCCGTCGGGCGAGAAGGTGACGCCGGTGAACTCGCTGTACTCGGGCTCCTCGGCGGTGCCCAGGTTCAGCTCGTTGCGGGCGATGGGGTAGGTGCGGCCGCTCTCCGTCGCGCCGAACAGGTGCTGCACACCCTCGCCGTCCTCAGCGATGACCAAGCCGCCGTAGGGGGAGACGGTGATGTTGTCCGGGCCGTCGAAGTCGCCGTCGGCGGTCGGGTCCGGGTTGACGCCGATGAGGACCTTCAGCGTCAGGGTGCGGCGCTTGGGGTCGTAGAACCACACCTGGCCGTCGTGCTGGACCGGGCTCTCCGCACGGGCGTAGGAGGAGACGATGTAGGCGCCGCCGTCACCCCACCACATGCCCTCGAGCTTGCGGGCGCGGGTGATCTGGCCGTCGCCGAACTGCTTGCGGATGGAGACCTGCCGGGCGTCGCGGTCCGGGACGGTGACCCAGTCGACGCCGTAGACCGTGCCGGTCTTCGTGGCGCGGGACAGGTCGTCCACGAACTGGCCGCCGGAGTCGAAGCACTTGAAGGCCTGGAGGACGCCGGCGTCGTCGGCGAGGGTGCGCAGCTTGCCGCGGCCGTGGCGGAAGCCCTCCGGCGGAGTCCAGCGGTAGAGCAGGCCGTTGGGGCCGGAGGCGTCCTCGGTGAGGTAGAGGTGACCGCGCTTGGGGTCGACGACGACGGCCTCGTGGGCGTACCGGCCGAGGGCCTTGACCGGCTTGGGGTCGCGGTTGGCCCGGCGGTCCTCGGGGTCGACCTCGAAGACGTAGCCGTGGTCCTTGGTGAAGCCGTTCTTGCCGGCCTTGTCCTCGGTCTCCTCGCAGGTGAGCCAGGTGCCCCAGGGGGTGCTGCCGCCCGCGCAGTTGGTGGCGGTGCCGGCGATGCCCACCCATTCGGCGACCTCGCCGCCGCGCCGGACCTCCACGACGGTGCAGCCGCCGGCCGCGGCCGGGTCGTAGACGAGGCCCTCGGTGAGCGGCACCGGGTGCGGCCACTGGGCGCGGGCCCCGGCGAGTTCGTGGTTGTTGACGAGGAGCGTGGTGCCGCGCGGGCCGTCGAAGGTGGCGGTGCCGTCGTGGTTGGACGGGGTGAACTCGCCCGACTCCAGCTTGGTCTTCCCGCTGTAGGTGATGACCCGGTACTTGAATCCGGCGGGCAGCGCGAGGATGCCGTCGGGGTCGGGGAGCAGGGGGCCGTAGCCGACGCCGTGGTGCCCCTGCCCGTGGGCCGACTCGCCGTCCGCGCCGCCGGTGTCCGTGGCGGCGAGGGCGCCCGGGGCGGTGGCGAGGGCGCCGACGCTGCCCGCGAGCGCGACTCCGGCACCGGTGAGCGCGGATGTTCTGGCGAAGTCCCTGCGGCTGAGCGACATGGTGTCTCCTGTGACAGTGGGCGTGCCGTGGAGGGTGGCGTCCTGCGGTCGGCGCTCACGCTCCCGGCCGGTACTGAACGGGAGTTGAACGCCGGGCTACCGCCGGGGTCCCTGTTCCATGAATCCGTAAGCACTGCCCCATGGCCGGTCAAGGAACCGGCCGCGGCCGCTCGGCCCCACCCGCGGGCGGGCAGGCAGCAGGCGGCGGGCCCGGCGCGCCCCGCCCCACCGGTGTCCGCGCTCGGCGGCCCGCCGCCGCTCAGCCGTGAACGGCCCTCTCCACCGTGCGCACGGCCCTCTCCGCCGCGCGGCCCTCTCCGCCGCGCGGCCGGCCCGCCGGGCCGCCTCCGCCTAGCCGCCCTGCTGCGAGCGGGCCTTGAAGGCGGCCTTGCGCGCCTCCTTGGCCACCTTCTTGTCCGGGTGCAGCCGCCCCATCGCCTCCAGCACGTCGGCGGTCGCGGGGTGGTCCACCCGCCACGCCGCCGCGAAGAACCCGCTGTGCTGCTCGGCCAGTCCCTCCACCAGGGCCTGCAGTTCCTCGGAGTTCCCCTCCGCCTGGAGCTGCGCGGCCAGGGTGTCGACGGTCAGCCAGAACACCAGGTCCTGGGAGGGCGCGGGCACGTCCGCCGCGCCGTGTTCGCTGAGCCAGACCCGGGCGAGCCCGCCCAGCTCCGGGTCGTCGAGGACCTCCCGCAGCGCCGGCTCGGCCTCCGCGCCGACCAGGGACAGCGCCTGCTGGCAGCGCAGTCGGCGCAGCGGCGCCCCGGCGTCGGCGCCGCGCGCCGCCGCCAGCAACTCCCGCGCCGAGGCGAGCGGTTCGCGCCGGGCCAGCCACTGCTCCGTCTCGGCGCGGGCGGCGGACTGGCCGAAGCGGGAGGTGCCGTCGAGCAGGGCGTCCGCGCCCTTGTCGGCGAGTTCGCCCACCGCGGGCGCCTCGAAGCCGGCCTCCAGCAGCCGCGCCCGCAGGCCGTACGCGCCGAGCGGGGTCAGCCGGACCATGCCGTAGCGGGAGACGTCGGTGTCGTCCACCGGCGCTGCGGGTTCCTCGTCGGCGTCGGCCATCAGCGCCTCGTCCACCGGCTGGTACTCGACCAGTCCGACCGGCTCCAGCATCCGGAACTGGTCGTCGAGCCGCATCATCGCGTCGGAGACCTGCTCCAGGACGTCGTTGGTGGGTTCGCCCATGTCACTGGGGACGATCACCGAGGCGGCGAGGGCGGGCAGCGGCACCGGACCCTCGCCCGCGCCGCCCTCGGCGACGGTCAGCGCGTAGAGCGTGCCGAGGACGCCGTCGAGGAACTCCGCCTCGGCCTCCGGGTCCCAGTCGAGTGACGCGAAATCGACCTCGCCGCCCTCGTCCATGGCGTCGAGAAGACCGTCCAGGTCGGGCACGCTCGCGTCCGCGACGACCGTCTCCAGGGCGCTGAGCCACACGGTGAGCACGTCGTGCGGGGACCCGGCGGTGAGCAGCGCCAGCTCCTCGCCGGCCGTCACGGTCCCGGCCTCCTCGTCGGTGACCGCGACCAGTCCGGCGTCCACGGCCACCCGCCAGGCCTCGCTCGCGTGGGCGGCGGCGTCGTCCCCGCTCAGCCCGAGCAGCTCGGCGGCGGCCGGAAGCTGCTCCTCGACCAGTCCGCCGCCGGCGTCGACCCGGGTGCCGGGCCCGGCCCAGCGGGCGAGGCGGGCGGCGCGGGAGAGCAACGGTGTGGACAGCGCGGCACGCGCCAGCTCCGCTTCGGGACGCAGCCGCACGGGCGGCAGGGGGGAGCTGTCTGACATCGGCTGGATCTCCTCGGACCGTGAAAGGGCTCAGCCGCTCAGCCTAGACGGATTTCCACCCATGCCGCCCGGTTCATCTCCCGGCCGGGCACCGCACATGGCCGAAACCTTGACAACTCCCCTCCACAGGCAGGAGATTGACGCGCGTAGAAGTTGGGGGGACAACTGTTCACTCGGCTCTACGCGTGTCACAGAGGGCCACGAGTCCCACACGCTGCCGTTCCATCCTCGTCCCGGCGCCCAGTCACATCCCCCGGAGGGATCCCTTGCCGAGCAGGTCTTCCACGCGCCTCGCCGCGCTCACCGTCGCCGCCGTCTGCGGCGCGGCGTCCGCCGTCGTCCTCACCTCGCCCGCGCACGCCGACTCGGTCCGCGTGCACGACATCCAGGGCACCACCCGGATATCCCCGTTCGCGGGGCAGAAGGTCTCGGACGTCCCCGGCATCGTCACGGCCACCCGCACCTACGGCTCCTCCAAGGGCTTCTGGCTGCAGGACGCCACGCCGGACGACAACCCCGCCACCAGCGAGGGCGTCTTCGTCTTCACCAGCTCCACGCCGAAGGTCGCGGTCGGCGACTCGGTCACGGTGACCGGCACGGTCTCCGAGTACGTCCCCGGCGGCGCCTCCTCCGGCAACCAGTCGGTGACGGAGATCACCAAGCCCACGGTCACCACGGTCTCCACCGGCAACGCCGTCCCGGCGCCGGTCGTCGTCGACGAGGACGCGGTGCCGGACGCCTACGCCCCGGCCGGCGACACCGCCGCGGCCGGCTCGATCAACGGCCTCGCCCTGGACCCGTCGGCGTACGCCCTCGACTACTACGAGTCCCTCGAGGGCATGAACGTCCAGGTCGCCGACGCGCGGGTGGTCACCGCGACCGACCCGTACAGCGAGCTGTGGGTCACGGTGAAGCCGCACGAGCACGCGAGCCGCCGCGGCGGCACGGTCTACGGCTCCTACGACTCCCAGAACACCGGCCGGCTGCAGATCCAGTCGCTGGGCGCGACCGCCGACTTCCCGAAGGCGAACGTCGGCGACACCCTGGCGGGCAGCACCACCGGCCCGCTGGACTTCAACCAGTACGGCGGCTACACCCTGGTCGCGAGCGAGCTGGGCATGCTGAAGAGCGGCGGCCTGCAGCGCGAGACCACGCAGGCGCAGTCGGACCGCGAGCTCGCGGTGGCGACGTACAACGTCGAGAACCTCGACCCGTCGGACGCCACGTTCGACCAGCACGCCGCCGCGATCGTGCACAACCTGCAGTCGCCGGACGTCGTGTCCCTGGAGGAGATCCAGGACAACAACGGCGCCAAGGACGACGGCACGGTCGACGCGAGCGAGACCGTGCACAAGCTGATCGACGCGATCGTCGCGGCCGGCGGCCCGAAGTACGACTGGCGCTCCATCGACCCGGTCAACGACCAGGACGGCGGCGAGCCCGGCGGCAACATCCGCCAGGCGTTCCTGTTCAACCCCGAGCGGGTGTCCTTCGTGGACCGCGCCGGCGGCGACTCGACCACCGCGGTCGGCGTCACCAAGGTGCGCGGCAAGGCGCAGCTCACCGCCTCCCCGGGCCGGGTCGATCCGGCGAACGCGGCCTGGGCGAACAGCCGCAAGCCGCTGGCCGGCGAGTTCGTCTTCCACGGCAAGACGGTCTTCGTCATCGCCAACCACCTGAACTCCAAGGGCGGCGACCAGGGTCTGGCCTCCCAGTACCAGCCGCCGGTGCGCAGCTCGGAGATCCAGCGCCACGCGCAGGCGACGGTGGTGAACGCCTTCGTCAAGGACATCCTGTCGGTGCAGAAGAACGCGAACGTCATCGCGCTCGGCGACATGAACGACTTCGAGTTCTCCGGCACCGCCCGGATCCTCGAGGGCGACGGCGAGCTGTGGTCGGCGATCAAGTCGCTGCCGAGGAGCGAGCGTTACACCTACGACTACCAGGGCAACCAGCAGGTCCTGGACCAGATCCTGGTGAGCCCGGCGATCCGGCGCGACTGCGGCCTCGAGTACGACAGCGTGCACATCAACTCGGAGTTCAACGACCAGATCAGCGACCACGACCCGCAGGTGCTGCGGTTCCGTCCGTAGCCTCCGGCCCGGTTCAGGGCTGGCGGAACACGCCGTTCAGCCAGTCCTGCCAGGCGGCTTCGTTCGCCGGGCCGTCGGCGCCGGGCGCGAAGTCGTGGACGCTGACGCCGAGCGGGGCGCCCCAGTGGCCGCGTCCGAAGAAGCGGATGAGGGCGCTGTCGGTGCGCAGCCCGATGAAGTACGGGTTCCGGTAGTCGACCACGGCGTCCAGGGTCCGCCCGCCGGGCCCCCGGACGCCGGTCTTCGTGCCCGCGGCCGCGTCGTCCGCGAGCCCGAGGGCCCGGGCGACGGCGGCGAGCGCCCCGGGCGTCGCCGAGGCCGCGGGCCCGTGCACCTGGGCGAAGGCGACGGGGCGGGGCGCGAAGTGCGTGAGGTACTCGCACAGCGTGTGCAGGTAGAAGTTGGTGTGCTTGCTCGCGCCGTCGTACTGGTTGTTCCAGTCGCCGGTGAAGATCCCGCTGTGCACGTAGCGCACCCGGGCGCGGCGGCCCTCGTCGCGGGGCTCGACGGTGTGGTCGAGCTGGTTCAGCGACTGGCCGGGCATGCCCACGTCCTCGCTGCGGCTGGTGTAGCGGTGGGGCGGGTCCCAGGCGGTGACGGTGGATCCGAAGGGGCCCCGGCCGCCCTCCCTGGGCTCGGGCGGGTCCATCGGCCACAGATAGCCGCCGGTACCGGTGGTGATCGCCTCCCAGACCTTCTCCGGCGGGACGTCGACCTCGAACTCGCGGACGATCTCGAATTTCTCGGGCATGGCGGGGCTCCTGCTCGGCTCTCGGTCCGGTCCCGGACCGTGGGGTGGAGGGCGACGACGATCCGGCGTCCGCGGCCGCGGCCGGCTCCGCCGGCGGCCGGGCCCTCAGCGGGTCCGGCGGCGGCGGCCGCCGCCTCGGGGTCCTCGGTCACGGTCACGTCCGGCATGCGACCACCCTCGCACCGTTTCCCGTCCAGGAGGACGAGGTCCGCGGTGCGAGGGTGGTCGGCGACGCCGTCCCGCCGGCGGGACAGGCGGTCCGGAGCGGGTCAGGAGCAGCGGCTGCGCTGCCGGCGCCAGGTGACGGCCGCCGCGATCGCGGCGGCGGTCAGGGCGCCCGCGGCCAGCACCGGTCCGGGGTGCCGCCTGCCCGCGTCCAGCGCCCGGTGCAGGGACTGCTGGAGGCCGTCGCCCGCGTGCCGCGCACGCGCACCCCGCTCCTGCAGTGCGTGACCGGCACTGGTGGCCTGCTCCTGCAGTGCGTGCCCGGCGCTCGTGGCGCGTTCCTGCAGGGCGTGCCTGGCCGGGGCGGCACGGTCCTGGACCGCCTGCCGGGCGTGGCCGGACCGGTCCTGCACCGCGTGCCGGGCGTGACTGGACCGCTCCTGCACCGCGTGCCGGGCGTGACTGGACCGCTCCTGCACCGCGTGCCCGGTCCTGGCCGCCCGCTCCTGCACGGTGTGCCCGGCCTGTGCGGCGCTGGAGCGGAGCTGCACCGTCATGGCGCCGGCCTTGTCCTTCAGGTCGGCGGCGCGGGCCTTGGCCCGTCCCTTCATGTCGACCTTGCCGACGAGCTGCTCGACGGTGTCGCCGAGCTGGCTGCGGGTCTGCTCTATCTGGTGCCGCAGTTCGTCGGGGCCCTTGGCGCCCGAGCCGTGCGGGTTCTTGTGGCTCATCGGTGTGCCCTTTCCCTGATCACGTCGACGTCCGCCTTGACGCTGTCGAGCGTCGCCTCGGGTTTGGGCGGGGTCGCGCGGCGCAACTGGGCCCGGCCGGCCATGGCCAGCAGACCGGCCACGGCGAAGAACACCACGGCGACGATCAGCGCCGACGCCCACACGGGCAGCGCGAGGGCGATCGCGGCGGTGGCGGCGCCGGCCAGGGTGATGAGGCCGACGTAACCGACGGCGCCCGCGGCACCGAGCAGTCCGCCGCCCCGTCCGGCATGGCGCCCCTTCTCGGCCAGCTCCTCCTTGGCGAGGGCGACCTCCTGCCGCAGGAGCCGGGAAAGCTGTTCGGTGGCCCGGCTGACGAGTTCACCCGTGGACGGGTGCCCGTCGACAGAGGGCCGTGTCTGCGAGGTCACGGTCACGTGTTCCGCCTCCTCCTCCGTACGGAACCCCCCGAGTACCCAGGCCCGGGTCCGTCACCCTCTCCCCTCTCCCCCCGCCCCGGGTGAGCCGAGCCGGGCGAGTTGCGTCTGGAACCAGTCCAGCCGGGCCTGCAACAGGGCCGCCTCGGCCACGAGTTCGGGTACGCCCAGGTCGCCGTCGGCCGTCAACGCGGCGGACGGCGCGGCGGCGGCCGCCACCACCCGCAGCCCTTCTCCGGCCAGCCGGGCGAACCCGGCGAGCGGGACGGCCGTACGAGCCCCCGCGCAGCCCGCGCACGCGGGCGCCAGGGCCTGCCAGCCGGCCCTGCCCCAGCCGGCGTCGGCGAGCGCGACCGCCCCGGCCCCGCAGGCGCACGGGCCCACGGTCGCCGTGCGCACCCGCTGCCGGGCGTACCGGAAGCCGCGCTCGAAGCGGATGTAGGCGCCGAGCACGGATACTTCGAGCAGGACCGCGGCCCGGTGCTCGGCGGTGCAGAGCAGGGCCTCGGCGGCCGTGCGGTCGTGCACGCAGTGGAAGCCGCAGTCGCACAGCCGCGCGGGCGCACGGTGCCGCCGCCCGTAGACGCAGGACGCGTCGTCGAGCACGCCGTACGGCAGCGCGCCGCCCAGGGACACACCGGTGAACCCGGCCCGGGCGCCGTCCTGCGACAGCACCGGATGGGCGATCTTGTATCCGGTCGGCGGCTCCGTCGGGCGTTCCACCGGGAGCCGCAGCCTCATCGGGCCGCCGGTACCTCTTCGCGGGCCGGCTCGGCCGGTGCGGTGCGGGTGATCTCCTCGGGGAGCTCCGGCTCCTCCTGACGGACGAGGGGCCGCTCCTCGGCGACTCCGGTGGCCAGTGCCTTGCCGAGCTTCATGGTGCCTCCCATGACCGACGTCAATGACCGTCCCGACTCATAGTGACCCATGTCGGCCGACTTGGACACAGGACCTTCGGCCACCACCCTCACTATTCAGTAATACTTACCAATACCTGGTAGCAGATTTAAGTAGAGCTTCACCATCGTCCGGCCGAGACTACCTGCATGACGATCCGACGCAAGCCCTTCGGCCGCACCCTGTGCGCGATGATCACCCCGTTCACCGAGGCGGGCGCGCTCGACCTGGAGGGCGCCGGGCGGCTGGCGGACCGGCTGGTGGCCGGGGGCTGCGACGGGCTGGTGCTGAGCGGCACCACGGGCGAGTCGCCCACCACCACGGACTCCGAGAAGGCGGACCTGATCGCGGCCGTCCGGGAGGCGGTCGGCGACCGGGCCGCGCTGGTGGCCGGCGTCGGCACGGCGGACACCCGGCACACGGCCGAGGGGGCCCGGGCGGCGGAGAAGGCGGGCGCCGACGGCGTGCTGGTGGTGACGCCGTACTACAGCCGGCCGCCGCAGGAGGCGCTGGAAGCGCACTTCCGGCAGGTCGCCGACGCGAGCGGGCTGCCGGTGATGCTCTACGACATCCCGGGCCGCACCGGCACCCGGATCGAGCCGGAGACGATGATCCGGCTCGCCGAACACCCCCGGATCGTCGCGGTCAAGGACTGCTCGTACGACTTCCTCGGCACCCAGAAGGTGCTGGCGGCGACGGAGTTGGCGTACTACGCGGGCTGCGACGAGCATGTGCTCGCGCTGTACGCGGTGGGCGCGGCGGGCTGTGTCAGCACGGTCGCGAACGCGGTGCCGGGGCGGATCGCCGCCGTCCTGGACGCGTTCGACGCGGGCGACACGGCCCGCGCGGCCGAACTCCAGCTGGGCGTGACGCCGTTGATCGAGGCGATGATGGACGCGGGCCTGCCCGGCACGGTCACCGCCAAGGCCCTGCTCGGCCGGCTCGGCCTGCCCGCGGGCCCGGTACGACCGCCCCTGCTGCCCGCCGGCCGGGAGACGGCCGACGCACTGGCGGCACTGTACGAACGGCTCGTCGCACCCTGACCGGCCCGGCGGGGCCGTGACGGTCGTGTCAGATCGTGCCGATGCCCAGAACGGGCAGGCATTCCTCGACGCCGGTCAGCTCGATGTCGTCCCGGCGGACCCGTTCCCACGCGTCCCGGGTGAGCCGCCACTGCTGGATCCTTGCGGGGTCGCCACGGCGGGTGTCCCAGTCCGTGCCGTTCGGTTCGTAACCCAGCCCATGGGAGACGCGGTTGGACGCCGTGTTGTCGACGAAGGCGTCGCTGCCCGCTTCGCGTGCGCCCAGCCCGGCGAAGGCCAGATGCAGGATCGCCGCCCGCATCTCCTTGCCGAGTCCCTGTCCGCGGCTGGCGGGGGCGAGCCACGAGAAGCTGGACACGGTGCCGAACCGGGTGAAGTTCCTGCCGATGAGGTCCTGCATGCCGACCGGTTCGCCGTCGACCATCACCACGAAGTACAGCCGCCACGCATCCGGACTCACGCGGCCCCGGCCGGCCCAGATGCCGCGCAGCCACCGCCACTCGCGTTCGGGGCTGTCGGCGTAGAACGAGATCGGATCGTCGAACGGCCACGGCTCGGCGTCGGCGACCCCGGCGCGCACGAGCGGCACGAGACGTTCCAGCAGTTCGTCGGACGCGCCGGCCAGCGTCAGACGCGGCGTGCGGACTTCGACGTTCAGCGGCGGATAGGTGTGGGCCACGCCCGGACGGTAGCCAGCCCACCCGGCCGCCGCATCCGATTTTCACCGGGCGACGGCGGCCGCCGTCGCCCACTTGGGGGACGCCCGGATGCGGTGCGTGCACGCTTCCGTACGGTCGGTTGCAGGGCCGGGACGTCCCCGGGCCGCCAAGCCGGGAGGTTCGCCATGCGTCGCATCGGCTCGACACTCGCCACACTCGCCGCCGCCGGATCGCTCGCGCTCGCCGTACCGGGCTCGACCTTCGCCGCGACCGGGTTCCTCGCGATCGACGGGGTCCGTCACGACGACCCGAAGGGCTGCTTCGAGATAACCCGGCTGTCCACCGTCTTCAACTTCACGGACACACCCGCCCTGGTCCACAACGTTCCGGGCTGCGCAGGCGGCGTCGTCCAGGTCATCCCCCCGGGGCTGGCGGTACAGGTACCCGGAACGCACAGCGTCTTCATGGGCTGACCAGGCCGAGGTGGAACCCGAGAGGAGGTGCGCGGCCGGCGCTGGCGGGTCATCTCGTGGCCATCGACGAAGCCCGGTCGTCGGTTGGGTCCCGGACAGGGTCTCCGGGCCGCCCCCGGACAGGCCGGGGATGAAAACCATTCGTTCGGAGCTGGAACCCCCGGAAGCCGGCCGCGCACTGGAGACCCTAGGCGCGGGCACTGACAACGGGCCGGCCGGCGGCGGCCGTTGTGCGGTTCGTGTCCGGCTGCGGGACGAACCGGAGGTACGGCGGCGGATGCGGGTGAGCGCCCTCCCCGGGCCGCCGGGGGCCGCGGAAGGGCGCTCACCGGCCGCCCGTGATCAGTTGTGGCTGTGCAGGATGTCGTTCAGGCCGCCCCAGACCGCGTTGTTCGGGCGGGCCTCGACCGCGCCGGTGACCGAGTTGCGGCGGAAGAGGATGTTGGAGGCGCCGTTGAGCTCGCGGGCCTTGACGATCTGGCCGTCGGGCATGGTGACGCGGGTGCCCGCGGTGACGTACAGGCCGGCCTCGACCACGCACTCGTCGCCGAGCGCGATGCCCACGCCCGCCTCGGCGCCGACCAGGCAGCGCTCGCCGATGGAGATGATCACGTTGCCGCCGCCGGACAGCGTGCCCATGGTGGAGGCGCCGCCGCCGATGTCGGAGCCGTCGCCGACCACGACGCCCGCGGAGATGCGGCCCTCGACCATGGAGGTGCCGAGCGTGCCGGCGTTGAAGTTGACGAAGCCCTCGTGCATGACCGTGGTGCCCTCGGAGAGGTGGGCGCCGAGGCGCACCCGGTCGGCGTCGGCGATGCGGACGCCCTTCGGGGCGACGTAGTCCGTCATGCGCGGGAACTTGTCGATCGAGGTGACCTGGAGGTGCAGGCCCTCGGCGCGGGCGTTCAGCCGCACCTTCTCGATGTCGTCGACGGCGACCGGGCCGAGCGAGGTCCAGGCGACGTTGGCGAGGTGACCGAAGACGCCGTCCAGGTTCTGGCCGTGCGGCCTGACCAGGCGGTGCGAGAGCAGGTGCAGGCGCAGGTAGACGTCGTGCGCGTCGACCGGCTTCTCGTCCAGCGAGGCGATGACCGTACGGACCGCGACCACCTCGACGCCCCGGCGGGCGTCCGGGCCGGTCGCCGCGGTCGCACCGCCGCCCAGCAGCTCCGCGGCCCGCTCGGCGGACAGCCGCTCGGTGCCGGCCGGGCCGGGGTCCGCGACCAGCTCGGGGGCCGGGAACCAGGTGTCGAGAACGGTGCCGTCGGAGGCGATGGTGGCGAGGCCGGCGGCCACGGCACCGGTGGTGCGGGAAGCAGTCGTGTCGGTCATGTGGGAAAACCTAACGTGGGCGGGGGCGCGGGAGCGAACCGTGTCTCACGTGCCGGTCGCCGCCTCAGAGGATCAGCCGGGCCAGGGCGTCGCGCGCGTACTCCTCGTCGTAGGAACCGCCGGTGAGCAGCACCTGGAGGCAGATGCCGTCCATCAGCGCCAGCAGGGCCCGGGCCGTCCGCGGATCGGTGCGTTCGGCCAGCCGCGCGGCCGTCCGGCGCGTCCAGCGCGCGGCGACGGGCCGCAGGGCGGGGCGTCTGAGCGCGGCGAGGTACAGCTCGTACTCCAGCTCCGCCCCCGGCCGGTCGCCGGCCAGCCAGTCGCCGAGGACCCGCGCGAGGCCCGCCGCGAGGTCGGCGTCCGGGTCGGCGAGGACCCCGTCGGCGTCGAGCACGTCGCCGAACCCCTCGCCGGCCTGCTCCAGGGCGGCCACCAGCAGGTCGTCCAGGCCGGCGAAGTGGTACGTCGTGGAGCCGAGCGGCACGTCCGCCGCGGCGGCCACCGAGCGGTGGCTGAGCCCCGCGATGCCCTTCTCCCCCGCGACCCGGAGCGCCGCGTCGATGATCCGCTGCCGACGGCCGGGGTCATGACGGCGGGGCATCAGTGCGCACCGCCCAGGTTCAGGACCACCACTCCCCCGATGATCAGGAGTATCCCGGCGACCTTGGCGGTGCTCAGCCCCTCCCCGAAGAGCGTCAGGCCGATGACGGCGATCGTCGCCGTCCCGGCGCCCGACCAGATCGCGTACGCCGTGCCGATGGACACCGTCCGCAGGGTCCGGGCGAGCAGCGCGAAGGCGACGACGTAGCCGAGGGCCGTCACCAGGGAGGGCACCGGCCTGCTGAAGCCCTCGCTGTACTTCATCGCGGTCGTCGCGACGACCTCGGCGGCGATGGCGCAGGCGAGCCAGAGGTATCCCATGTGTACGAGCGTACACATCGGTGCCCGTGCCCGGGCCGGACATGCGGAAGGGGGCCGCGGCACACGGCCGCGGCCCCCTTCGCGGGGTGCTGCGTCAGACGTTGAAGCCGAGCGCGCGAAGCTGCTCGCGCCCGTCGTCCGTGATCTTGTCGGGGCCCCACGGCGGCATCCAGACCCAGTTGATGCGCAACTCGCTGACCAGGCCGTCCGTGGCGGACTTGGCCTGGTCCTCGATCACGTCCGTCAGCGGGCAGGCCGCGGACGTCAGGGTCATGTCGACGGTCGCGATGTTCGCGTCGTCGACGTGGATGCCGTAGATCAGGCCCAGGTTGACGACGTCGATGCCCAGCTCGGGGTCGACGACGTCCATCAGGGCCTCGCGGAGCTCCTCCTCGGAGGCGGGCTTCATCTCCACGGTGTCGCTCATGCCGTCTTCCTTTCGGCGTCGGCGCCGTCCAGTGCCTGGGCCGTCGCGTCCTTCCACGCCATCCAGCTCAGGAGGGCGCACTTGACCCGGGCGGGGTACTTGGAGACGCCGGCGAACGCGACCGCGTCCTCCAGCACCTCCTCCATGGCGTCGTCCGGCTCGATCCTGCCCTTGGACTGCATCAGCTCCAGGAAGGTCTCCTGGATCTTCTGCGCGTCGGCCAGGTCCTTGCCGACCAGCAGCTCGTTCAGCACCGAGGCGGAGGCCTGGCTGATGGAACAGCCCTGGCCCTCGTAACTGACGTCCTCGATGGTCGTGCCGTCGTACTTCACTCGGAGGGTGATCTCGTCGCCGCACGTCGGGTTCACGTGGTGCACCTCGGCGTCGCCATCCCGCAAGCCCCGCCCGTGCGGGTTCTTGTAGTGGTCCAGGATGACTTCCTGGTACATCGAGTCCAGCTTCACGCGTCAGCCCTTCATCCGAAGAAGTTCCGTACGTGCTCCAGCCCGTCGACCAGAGCGTCGATCTCCGCCGGCGTGGAGTACAGATAGAACGACGCTCGCGTGGTCGCGGGAATTCCGTACCGCAGGCAGACGGGGCGCGCGCAGTGGTGACCCACGCGTACCGCGATGCCCTGCTCGTCGAGCACCTGGCCCACGTCGTGCGGGTGGATGTCGCCCAGTGTGAACGAGATCGCGGCCCCGCGGTCCTCGGCCGTGGTCGGGCCGATGATCCGCAGGTCCGGCACCTCGGCGAGCCTCTTCACCGCGTACTCGGTGAGCGCGTGCTCGTGCGCGAGGATCTTGTCCATGCCGAGCGCGCTCAGGTAGTCGATCGCCGCGCCGAGACCGACCGCCTGGGCGATCGGCGGCGTGCCCGCCTCGAACTTGTGGGGCGCCGGGGCGTAGGTCGAGGAGTGCATCGACACCGTCTCGATCATCTCGCCGCCGCCGAGGAACGGGGGCAGGTCCTCCAGCAGCTCCTGGCGGCCCCACAGCACACCGATGCCGGTCGGGGCGCACATCTTGTGACCGGTGAAGGCCACGAAGTCGGCCTGGAGGGCCTGGACGTCGAGCGGCATGTGCGGCGCGGCCTGCGAGGCGTCGACGCACACCAGCGCGCCGACCTCCTGGGCGCGGCGGACTATCGCCTCGACCGGGTTGACCGTGCCCAGGATGTTGGACACCAGCACGAAGGAGACGATCTTCGTCTTCTCGGTGATGACCTCGTCGATGTTGGACAGGTCGAGCCGGCCGTCGTCGGTGAGGCCGAACCACTTCAGCTTCGCGCCCGTGCGCTGCGCGAGCAGCTGCCACGGCACGATGTTGGAGTGGTGCTCCATCTCCGTGATGACGATCTCGGTCTCGTGGTCCACCCGGTAGGGCTCGTCGGCCCAGCCCAGCATGTTGGCCACGAGGTTCAGCGACTCGGAGGCGTTCTTGGTGAAGATCACCTCGTCGCGGCTGGGCGCGTTGATGAACTCGGCGACCTTGTCGCGCGCGCCCTCGTACAGCGCCGTGGCCTCCTCGGCGAGCACATGCACACCGCGGTGGACGTTGGCGTTGTAGCGCTCGTAGTACTCGCTCAGGGCGTCCAGCACCTGACGCGGCTTCTGCGAGGTCGCCGCGTTGTCCAGGTACACGAGCTTCCGGCCGTCGTGGACCGCGCGGTCCAGGATGGGGAAGTCCTTGCGGATCGCCTCGGTGTCGAGGAGGCCCGGCAGTTGCGTCACGCGGATGCGCCACCCTTCGTGTAAGCCTCGTAGCCCTCTTCCTCCAGCTTGTCGGCGAGCTCGGCGCCGCCGGACTCCACGATCCGGCCGGCGGAGAAGACGTGGACGAAGTCGGGCTTGATGTAGCGCAGGATGCGCGTGTAGTGCGTGATCAGCAGGGTGCCGACCTCGCCGGTCTCGCGGACGCGGTTGACGCCCTCGGAGACGATGCGGAGGGCGTCGACGTCCAGACCGGAGTCCGTCTCGTCGAGGATCGCGACCTTCGGCTTGAGCAGCTCGAGCTGGAGGATCTCGTGCCGCTTCTTCTCACCGCCGGAGAAGCCCTCGTTGACGTTGCGCTCGGCGAAGGACGGGTCCATGTTGAGGCGCTCCATGGCCTCCTTGACCTCCTTCACCCAGGTGCGCAGCTTCGGGGCCTCGCCGCGGACGGCGGTGGCGGAGGTGCGCAGGAAGTTGGAGACCGAGACGCCGGGGACCTCGACCGGGTACTGCATCGCCAGGAACAGGCCCGCGCGGGCGCGCTCGTCGACGGACATCTCCAGGACGTCCTCGCCGTCGAGCAGCACGGTGCCGCTGGTGATCGTGTACTTCGGGTGACCCGCGAGCGAGTAGGCGAGGGTCGACTTGCCCGAGCCGTTGGGGCCCATGATGGCGTGCGTCTCGCCCTGCTTCACGGTCAGGTCGACGCCCTTGAGGATCTCCTTCGTGGCGTTGTCGGCCTCGACGGTGACGTGCAGGTCTCGGATTTCAAGCGTTGCCATGGGTGCCTCAGGACTCCTGGGTGAGGGAGACGAGAACGTCGTCCCCTTCGATCTTTACGGGGTATACGGGGACGGGGCGCGTCGCGGGCAGGCCGGACGGCTTGCCGGTGCGCAGGTCGAAGGCGGAGCCGTGCAGCCAGCACTCGATCTGGCAGTCCTCCACCTCGCCCTCGGAGAGGGAGACGTTCGCGTGCGAGCAGATGTCGTGGATGGCGAACACCTCGCCCTCCGTCTTCACGACCGAGACCGGCGTGCCGTCGAGTTCCACCCGCTTCGGGGTGTCCTCCTCCAGCTCGCTCAGCCCGCAGGCGCGTACGAAGGACGTCATGCGACCGAGGCCTCCAGCTCCTGCTCGATCTTGGTGAGCAGGCGCTCCTCGATGTCGGCGACGCCGATCTGCTGGACCAGCTCGGCGAAGAAGCCACGGACCACCAGGCGACGGGCGTCCTGCTCGGGGATGCCGCGGGCCATCAGGTAGAAGAGCTGCTCGTCGTCGAAGCGGCCGGTGGCGGAGGCGTGGCCGGCGCCGACGATCTCACCGGTCTCGATCTCCAGGTTCGGCACCGAGTCGACGCGCGCGCCGTCCGTGAGGACGAGGTTGCGGTTCATCTCGTAGGTGTCCGTGCCCTCGGCGGCGGCCTCGATGAGCACGTCGCCGATCCAGACGGCGTGCGCGTCGTCGCCCTGGAGCGCGCCCTTGTAGACGACGTTCGACTTGCAGTGCGGAGTGTTGTGGGTGACCAGCAGGCGGTGCTCCTGGTGCTGCCCGGCATCGGTGAAGTACAGGCCGAGCAGCTCGGCCTCGCCGCCGGGACCGGCGTACTCCACGCGCGGGTGCAGCCGGACCAGGTCGCCGCCGAAGGTGACGACCACGGACTTGAAGGAGGCGTCCCGGCCGATCAGCGCGTTGTGCTGGGCCACGTGGACGGCCTTCTCGTCCCAGTCCTGGACGGAGACGACGGTCAGCTTGGCGCCGTCGCCCAGGACGTAGTCGACGTTCGCGGCGAGGACCGCGTCACCGGTGTGGTCGATGACGACGACGGCCTCGGCGAAGGCGCCCAGCTCGATCACCTGGTGGCCGAAGGCGACCCCGCCCTCGCCGTGCACGGCGATGCGGATCGGCTCGGTGAGCACCGTCTCCTTGGGGACGGTGACCACGCCGGCCTGCTCGAACGCCGAGTACGCCTGCGCGGCGACGCGGTCCACCGGGGTGCCGGCCCGGCCGATCCGCGCGTCGTCGCGGCCGACGGTCTCGACGGTCACGCCCTCGGGGGCCTCCACGGCGACCTTCACGCCGGCGCCCGTCGCGACGGCGGTGCCGTCGTGCAGGCCGCGCAGGCGCTCCAGCGGCGTGAACCGCCATTCCTCCTCGCGGCCGTGCGGGACCGGGAAGTCCGCCACGTCGAAGGACGGGGGCACGCTCATGCGCGTGGCGACGGTCGACTCGGCGGCCACCGCGATCTGGCCCGCGGTGGTGGAGCCCACGGGGATGTTCTGAGCCTCAGCCATGGCTGTCGGTCTGCTCGCTTTCTTACGTGAGTGGCTTGACGGGAGCGGCGGTGGCGTCAGCCGACCGCGCCCTCCATCTGGAGCTCGATCAGCCGGTTGAGCTCGAGGGCGTACTCCATGGGGAGTTCCTTGGCGATCGGCTCGACGAAGCCGCGCACGATCATCGCCATCGCCTCGAACTCGGACAGACCGCGGCTCATCAGGTAGAAGAGCTGGTCCTCGGAGACCTTGGAGACGGTCGCCTCGTGGCCCATGGAGACGTCGTCCTCGCGGACGTCCACGTAGGGGTACGTGTCGGAGCGGGAGATGGTGTCGACCAGCAGCGCGTCGCAGAGCACGTTGGACTTGGAGCCCGCGGCGCCCTCGCCGATCTCGACCAGGCCGCGGTACGAGGTGCGGCCGCCGCCGCGCGCCACCGACTTGGAGACGATGTTGGACGAGGTGTTCGGCGCCATGTGGACCATCTTGGAGCCGGCGTCCTGGTGCTGGCCCTCGCCCGCGAAGGCGATGGACAGGGTCTCGCCCTTGGCGTGCTCGCCCATCAGGTAGACGGCCGGGTACTTCATCGTCACCTTGGAGCCGATGTTGCCGTCGATCCACTCCATGGTCGCGCCCTCGTAGGCGACGGCGCGCTTGGTGACCAGGTTGTAGACGTTGTTCGACCAGTTCTGGATGGTCGTGTAGCGGCAGCGGGCGTTCTTCTTGACGATGATCTCGACGACCGCGCTGTGCAGCGAGTCCGACTTGTAGATCGGGGCGGTGCAGCCCTCGACGTAGTGCACGTAGGCGCCCTCGTCGACGATGATCAGGGTCCGCTCGAACTGGCCCATGTTCTCCGTGTTGATACGGAAGTAGGCCTGGAGCGGGATCTCGACGTGCACGCCCTTCGGCACGTAGATGAAGGAGCCGCCGGACCACACCGCGGAGTTCAGCGACGCGAACTTGTTGTCGCCGACCGGGATGACCGTCCCGAAGTACTCCTTGAAGAGCTCCGGGTGCTCCTTCAGCGCGGTGTCGGTGTCGAGGAAGATGACGCCCTGCTCCTCCAGGTCCTCACGGATCTGGTGGTAGACGACCTCGGACTCGTACTGGGCCGCGACACCGGCCACGAGGCGCTGCTTCTCCGCCTCGGGGATGCCGAGCTTGTCGTACGTGTTCTTGATGTCCTCGGGCAGGTCCTCCCAGGACTCCGCCTGCTTCTCGGTGGAGCGCACGAAGTACTTGATGTTGTCGAAGTCGATCCCCGACAGGTCCGAGCCCCAGTTCGGCATGGGCTTCTTCTCGAAGAGCCTGAGGCCCTTGAGACGGAGCTTCGTCATCCACTCCGGCTCGGACTTCTTCGCGGAGATGTCCCGGACGACGTCCTCGTTGATGCCGCGCTTCGCAGAGGCGCCGGCAGTGTCGGAGTCGGCCCAGCCGTATTCGTACTTACCCAGACCCTCGAGTTCGGGGTGGGCAGTCTCCGTGGGGAGAGTCATGCGGGGTTCCTCCCGGCCGTGCTTGCAGATGCTTGGTGGCTCTGGTTGTCGGACTTCGAAATCTTGGGGATGAACGTCGTGCAGACGCCGTCGCCGTGCGCGATGGTCGCCAGCCGCTGCACATGGGTACCCAGCAGCTCGGCGAAGATCTCCGTCTCCGCCTCGCACAGCTGCGGGAACTGCTCCGCCACGTGCGCGACCGGGCAGTGGTGCTGGCAGAGCTGCTCACCCCGCTGCGGAAGGGGCGCGCTGCGCGCCGCAGCAGCGTACCCGTCCGCGCTGAGGGCCTTGGCCAGTGCCTCGGCGCGCAGCTCGGGGCCGACGCTCTCGATCGCCTCGCGGTAGGCCTCCGCCTGTGCGGCGAACCGGGCCCGGGCGAAGGCGGCGACCGCCTCCGGACCGCCCTCCCGCTCGGCGATCCAGCGGAGCGCGTCCGCGGCCAGCTTGTCGTACGACTGGTCGAAGGCGTCCCGGCCGCAGTCGGTGAGCGCGAACACCTTGGCGGGCCGGCCGCGCGTGCGCGCGCCGTACACCCGCTGCTCGCGGGCCTCCACGACGTCGTCCGCGACGAGCGCGTCCAGGTGGCGGCGTACGGCGGCCTGGGTCAGGCCCAGCCGTCCGGCCAGCTCGGCGACGGTCGACGGGCCGTGGTCCAGGATGGACCGCGCGACCCGGTTGCGCGTCGAGCGCTCCCCGGTCGCGAGCTCCTCCTGCGGGGTCCCCACCGGGGTCTCCCGAGCCTCGCCGACGTTTTTCACAACGCCATTGTTGCGTAATTCCTCGGAGACTGACAAGCGCCGTCCGGATCACCCCCCGGTGCCCTGCGTCACTTAGGCATACCTAATCCCACCTGCGGAAACGATCTTCTGATCGATCATCCCGCCCGGCCCGGCCAGGCGGCTCACTGGCGCCGCGGCCCCTGGTCGGAGAGACTCCGGGACCATGTCCACACCCCCTCCGACCGGCCCTCTTCTCACCCGGGACAGCCTGGCCGAGGAGCTGCGCCGACTGGGTGTCGAGCGCGGCGAGACCCTCCTGGCACACTCCTCGCTGAGTTCCCTCGGCTGGGTGAACGGGGGCGCCGTCGCCGTCGTCCAGGCGCTCCTCGACGCGCTCGGCCCGGCCGGCACGCTCGTCGTCCCCACCCAGTCCGGCGACCAGTCCGACCCGGCGCTGTGGCGCAGCCCGCGGGTGCCCGAGGAGTGGTGGGACCGCATCCGCGCCACCATGCCCCCGTACGACCCGGCGACCACTCCCTCGCGTGGCGTCGGCGTCGTACCGGAGACCGTGCGGACCTGGCCGGGCGCCCTGCGCAGCGCGCATCCGCAGACCTCCTTCGCGGCCCTCGGCCCCCGCGCGGCCGGCATCGTGGACGGGCACGCCCGCGACTGCCGGCTCGGCGAGCGGAGCCCGCTGGCCCGGCTGGAGAAACTGGACGCCCGGGTGCTGCTGCTCGGCGCCGGCTACGACGCCTGCACCAGCTTCCACCTGGCCGAGTACCGCACCCCGTCGCCGCTGGTGAACGTCGGCCGGCCGGCGCCGGGCGGCGGCTGGGAGACGGTGACCGAGGTGTCGATCACCTCGGACCGCTTCGACGAGCTGGGCCACGACTTCGAACGGGACCGGCCCGTCGTGCGCGGGAGGGTGGGCGCCGCCGACGCGCGCCTGTTCCCGGTGGCGGACGCGGTGGCCTACGCGCAGCGGTGGCTCCCACTGCACCGGCCCCGTGAGGAGGACTTCCAGCACCCCCGCGTCTGAACGCCCGGCGGCGTCCCTAGACTCTGGGTTCATGCGAAGTGAGCCCGTGGTCCAGGTCGAGGCCTTGGTGAAGCGGTACGGCACGAAGACCGCGGTGGACGGGCTGGACCTGGTGGCCCGGGCGGGAGTGACCGCCGTGCTCGGTCCCAACGGGGCGGGCAAGACGACCACGGTCGAGACCTGCGAGGGGTACCGGAGGCCGGATTCCGGCACGGTGCGCGTCCTGGGCCTCGACCCGGTACGGCAGTCCGCCGACCTGCGTCCCCGGATCGGCGTGATGCTCCAGTCCGGCGGCGTGTACTCCGGCGCCCGGGCCGACGAGATGCTGCGGCACGTCGCCAGACTGCACGCGCACCCGCTGGACGTGGACGCGCTGATCGAGCGCCTCGGGCTGGGCTCCTGCGGCCGGACCTCCTACCGGCGGCTGTCCGGCGGCCAGCAGCAGCGGCTCGCGCTCGCCATGGCCGTCGTCGGGCGCCCCGAGCTGGTGTTCCTGGACGAGCCGACCGCGGGACTCGACCCGCAGGCCCGCCGGGCCACCTGGGACCTGGTGCGGGACCTGCGCGCCGACGGCGTCTCGGTGATCCTCACCACGCATTACATGGAAGAGGCCGAGCAGCTCGCCGACGACGTGGCGATCATCGACGGCGGCCGGGTCATCGCCCAGGGCTCGCCGGAGGAGCTGTGCAAGGGCGGCGCGGAGAACACCCTGCGCTTCACCGGCCGCCCCGGCCTCGACGTGGCCTCCCTGCTGAAGGCGCTGCCCGCCGACTGCACGGCCGCCGAGCTGACCCCGGGCGCCTACCGGGTCTCCGGCAAGGTGAACCCCCAGCTGCTGGCGACGGTGACCTCGTGGTGCGCCCAGCACGGGGTGATGCCGGACCGCATCTCGGTCGAGCGGCACACCCTCGAGGACGTCTTTCTGGAGATCACGGGCAAGGAGCTGCGTTCATGAGCACCGCGTCGGGTACGTACACCCCCAGGCCGGGCGCGGCGCCCCTCCCCCGCATGATCGCGGCGCAGGCGGCGCTGGAGACGCGGATGCTGCTGCGCAACGGCGAGCAACTGCTGCTGACGGTCGTGATCCCGACCCTGCTGCTGGTCCTGTTCAGCTCCGTGGACATCGTGGACACCGGCAAGGGCGAGGCCGTGGACTTCCTCGCGCCCGGCATCCTCGCCCTCGCCGTGATGTCCACGGCGTTCACCGGGCAGGCCATCGCGACCGGCTTCGAGCGCCGCTACGGCGTGCTCAAGCGGCTGGCCTCCTCCCCGCTGCCCCGCTGGGGTCTGATGGCCGCGAAGACGGCGTCGGTGCTGGTCACGGAGATCCTCCAGGTGATCCTGCTGACCGCGATCGCGTTCGCCCTCGGCTGGTCCCCGCACGGCAGTCCCTTCGCCGTACTGCTCCTGCTGGTGCTCGGCACGGCCGCCTTCTCCGGGCTCGGCCTGCTGATGGCCGGCACGCTGAAGGCGGAGGCGACGCTGGCCGCCGCCAACCTGGTCTTCCTGCTGCTGCTCGTCGGCGGCGGGGTCGTCGTCCCGCTGGAGAAGTTCGGCTCGGCCGGCCGGCACGTGCTCGGCCTGCTGCCGATCTCGGCGCTCTCCGACGGGCTCCGGGACGTCCTCCAGCACGGGGCCGGGGTGCCCTGGGGCGATCTGGGGATCCTCGCGGTGTGGGCGGTCCTGGGACTGGCCGCGGCGGGGAAGTTCTTCCGCTGGGAGTGAGGCGCGATGGACCCTCGTGAAAGTGTGCACAAGCGGCGGCCTACCATGGTGCACGTGCCCAAGCTGACCCTCGCCGACGCCACCGCGGCGCTGCGCAACCCGCTCGCCTTCATCGCCGACCGCTGGACCCCGGATCCCCGGACCGTCCGGCGGGCGGCGCTCGCCGCGCTCGTCATGGCGGTGATCATCGTGGTCACCGGCGGCGCGGTCCGCCTCACCGGCTCGGGCCTCGGCTGCCCGACCTGGCCGACCTGCACCGAGGACTCGCTGACCACCACCCGGGCCATGGGCTTCCACGGGGTCGTCGAGTTCGGCAACCGCATGCTGACGTACGTGCTGTGCGCCGCCGTCGGCTGGGCGATCGTCGCCGCGCGTGCCCAGAAGCCGCGGCGGCGGAGCCTGACCCGGCTGGGCTGGGCGCAGTTCTGGGTGGTCATGGGCAACGCGGTGCTCGGCGGCATCGTCGTCCTGGTCGGCCTGAACCCGTACACGGTCGCCGCGCACTTCCTGCTCTCCTCCGGGCTGATCGCCATCGCCACGGTGATGTGGCAGCGCACCCGCGAGGGCGACGAGGCGCCGCGTCCGCTGGTCGGCAAGGCGGTGCAGCAGCTCGTGTGGTTCCTGGTGGCCGCCTCGGTGCTGCTCCTCGCGGTCGGCACGGTGGTGACCGGGGCCGGCCCGCACGCGGGCGACTCCTCGGAGGTGCCGCGGATCCCGATCGACTGGGAGACCGTCTCCAAGCTGCACGCGGTGCTCGCCTGGATCGTGGTGACGCTGACCTTCGCGCTGTGGTTCGTGCTGAAGGCGGTGGACGCGCCCGGCGGACCCCTGGCACGCACCCGGGAGCTGTTCCTCATCCTGCTCGGGCAGGGTGTCATCGGCTACGTGCAGTACTTGACGCACCTGCCCGAAATCCTCGTCGCCCTGCACATGCTCGGCTCGTGCCTGGTGTGGATCGGGGTGCTGCGGGTGCTGCTCGCGCTCCGGGAGCGCCCCGGGGGCGCCCTCGACGTGCCCGGCCCCTCTGCCGAGGTGGCGGTGGGCACGCGCGCGTAGGTCATCCGTACACGGTGACCAGTTCGTCGATCGCCGGGCCGAGGTAGGCCCGGGTCAGCCCGGCGCGGCGGGCGAGCCAGGCCTCGTCCCGCGGGGCCGGAGCGCCGTAGCGCCGCCGGGTGATGTCCTCCACGACCTCGGCGGGCGCGCCCAGGGCGGCCAGCTCGGTCAGCGCCTCCCGCTTGGAGACCAGCCGTCCGTCGCGCAGGGTCACGGTGGCGCGGGCGAAGGTGAGCAGTCCGAGGTCCACCCAGACGTCCTGCCGCCACAGCCGGGCGCGGTCCACATGGGGCCGCCAGTAGTCCCGCTGGTCCCGTACGACGAACTCGCCGAGCTGCCGGTCCGGGACCGGCGGCAGCAGCCCGGCCGGCGGCCCGCCGTGCAGGACCCGGCCGAAGTCGTGCAGTTCACGCCGGGTCACGGGGGTGACCGGGCGGCGCGTCACACGGCCGTGCGCCCAGGTCAGGTGGGACCGGCCGGGGTCCCCCGACGCGGCCGGGGTGAGGTAGGTGCAGTGCAGCCCGGCCGCGAGCGGTGCGGCGCGCAGCCTGCGGTGCGTCCGGACCACCCCGCGCACCGTGCCCAGGGTGAGCGGGTCCGGGAGCACCGCGATCAGGTCGAGGTCGCTGCGGCCCTCCTGGTAGTCGCCGCCGGCCAGCGAGCCGTGCGCCCAGAGGGCCAGCGGCCGCAGCGGGGCGAGGTCGCGCAGGAAGCGGGCGAGGAGCGCTTCGGTCGGCGTGGCATCGGTGGGCATGGCAGCAGTCTGTACGGCGCCGGCGCCGCCGCACACCCCTGCGCACATCCCTCAGTCCAGCGCGTAGACCCGCCGCGCGTTGTCCGCGGCGACCATCCGGGCCACCCGCTGGGCGTCGTCCGGTGACCAGGCGTCCTCGGCGACCCAGGCGCCCAGCACCCGGCTCAGGGCCTCGCGGAACAGCAGGGCGCCGACGACGTGCAGCTCGGGCAGGCCGTGGCCGCCGCTGGAGAAGAGGATCTTGCCGAAGGGCGCCAGTTCGAGGATCTCGGCGAGGACCGTGACCGCCCGGGCGCCGGTGCGCACGAGGGCCGCGCCGGAGTCGGCGTACACGTGCGGGAAGACTCCGGCGAGGTGGGCGGCGTGGCGGTGGTACGGGTAGCCGTGCAGCAGGATCAGGTCGGTGCCGAGCCCGGCGGTGGCGCGCACGAAGTCGGTGAGCAGCACCGGGTCGGTGCGGTCGATGCGGGAGCCGGGCTCGCCGAGCCCGGCGTGGAGCTGGAGGGGCCGGCCCGAGGCGACCGCGATCCACAGCAGGTGCCGCAGCAGCACCGGGTCCGTCAGCGCCCCGCCCACCCGGCGTCCGGCCAGCCAGCGGCCCGCCGCGCCCCGCACCTCGCCCGGGCCCGGCGGCTCGGGGGCGAGGGCCAGGCCGTGTCTGACGCCGGCGACGGAGGTGAAGGCGACCGCCTCGGCGGCGGCCCCGTGCACCGACTCGGCGAGGTTGGCGAGGAAGCACTCGACGGTGCCCGAGGTGTCCGCGACCTGCTCGGCGAGGAGTTCCAGGCGGACGATCTCGTGGGCCTCGGCGTCGCCCGCGGACGCCAGCTCCGCCGGGCCCGTGAGGTCGCCCGGCAGGCCCGTGTCGACCAGGTAGGTGGTGATCCCGCTGCCCCGCAGCAGCCGGCGGCCCGCCTCCAGGACGCCCAGTTCGCGGCGCCGGGCCAGGTACCGGGCGGGCGGGCAGTGGGGCTCCAGGCCGAGCAGGGGCGGGCACCAGCGGCGTACGGCGAAGCCGGTCTGGGTGTCGAAGAGGGTGGTGCCCGGCGCCGGCGGTCCCTCGGTGCGCGCGAGCCGGGCCTCGAAGGTGCCGAGGCCCAGCTCGGTGCGCAGCACGCCGTGGCAGTACTGGTCCACGAGGGACGGCGTTTCGATCATGCGGGCTCCCCGGGGAGGCGCTGCGCTTCTTGCAGGGCCTAACGGGTGAACCCGCGATCCGGTGCCGCCTCAGGGCCGTTCGAACTGGCGGCCCCAGGCGTCAGCCGTTGCTCGGGCCGCCGACCTGGATGCCCGCCATCCGGCTCCACTCGTAGCGTCCGGTGGTCACCTTGGCGGCGAACTCGCCGTCGAAGGACTCGTGGACGGTGATGCCGGCCTTCTCCACGGCCTGCTCGGCGACGGCGGTGCTGGGCGCCACCAGGTCGCCCCAGCCGCCGTCCGCGCCGACGAGCACGATGCGGGCGCCGCGCTCGCCGATGTGGGCCACCTGGCCCTCGGCGCCGCCGTGGGCCTTGGAGAAGGCGCCGATCTGCCGGGCCAGCTTCGCCGCGCGGCGCTCGTCCTTGGGGTCAACCTGCTGCGTGTCTGCCATGGACAGGATGCTACTCACGGGTAGATCGACTGGCGAGGGCAGGGCCGTGTGACCTGTGCCCGGTGCGGGTCAGCGCAGGAACGGGTCGACGGCGACCGCGACGAAGAGGATGGAGACATAGGTGATGGACCAGTGGAACAGCCGCATCTCCTTGAGCTTCACGCCCGTGACCTCGGCCTTCGCCCGGTTCTGCAGTCCGTGCGCCTCCCACAGCCAGAAGCCGCCGGCCGCGAGGGCGACCACGGTGTAGAACCAGCCGGTGTAGCCGAGGGGGGTGAGCAGCAGGGAGACGGCGACCATCACCCAGCTGTAGATGACGATCTGCCGGGCGACCACCTTGTTGGAGGCGATCACGGGGAGCATCGGCACGCCCACGCGCGCGTAGTCCTCCTTGACCTTCATGGACAGCGGCCAGTAGTGCGGCGGCGTCCAGAAGAACATGACGAGGAAGAGGACCACCGGCGCCCAGGACATCGAGTTCGTCACCGCGGACCAGCCGATCAGCACCGGCAGGCAGCCGGCGATGCCGCCCCAGACGATGTTCTGCGAGGTGCGCCGCTTGAGGATCATCGTGTAGACGACGACGTAGAAGAGGAGCGCTCCGAGTGACAGCCAGGCGGACAGCCAGTTGACGGTCAGCCCGAACAGCAGCGTCGAGACGACCGCCAGGGTGATGCCGAAGGCCAGGCACTCGCGCGGGCTGACCATGCCGGTCACCAGCGGCCGCTGCGAGGTGCGGTCCATCAGCGCGTCGATGTCCCGGTCGATGTACATGTTCAGCGCGTTTGCGCCGCCCGCCGAGAGGTACCCGCCCACACAGGTGAGGAGGACCAGCTTCAGGTCGGGCACGCCCTGCTGAGCCAGGAACATCACCGGAACGGTGGTGATGAGCAGCAGCTCGATGATCCGCGGCTTGGTCAGCGCCACGAACGCCTTGACACGGGCCCCGAACGGCCGGTGAACCGGGCTCCGGTTCGCATCAGGAACCGCACCCTCCCCCAGTGCCTCAAGGGCCTGGGAGGTGCCCCCAGGACGGGATTCGACGGCCGTCACGCACACCCCTGACAGAGACTCCCAGCGAGCCTCCCCTCTTTGAAGGCCGGGTAAGGGCTCGCGCGTACCACGCCACTTTAGACGTTGCCCAGACCCCGGCCTCAGCGGGGGTGGGGTCGTGTTGGCCGGCCGCGCGTCCGAGGTGCGGTGGGGCTCGATTGAGCAGTCGGATGAGCGGCTCCGTATTCATCTGCCAAATGCGCTGTCGGCCAGTCGGGAGGCGGATGTCCAAGAGTCCCGGCAGTCTGTAATGACTCGAAAAAACGCACGTCCTTACGGGGGTAGGCTCGTGACGGCCGGTGTGCAGGCAGTGCGCACCGGCGGCCGGGAGGGGGCACGCCCCCAGGGCCGGCGTCCGACATGTGGAGAGGAGCCCTGACCCAGGGTGAGCACCAAGCCGACCACCACAGACCTTGAGTGGACCGAGCTGGACCAGCGGGCCGTGGACACCGCCCGGGTCCTGGCCGCCGACGCCGTACAGAAGGTCGGCAACGGCCATCCCGGTACGGCGATGAGCCTGGCCCCGGCCGCATACACCCTCTTCCAGAAGGTGATGCGGCACGACCCGGCCGACCCGGAGTGGGTCGGCCGTGACCGCTTCGTGCTGTCCGCCGGCCACTCGTCCCTGACCCTCTACACGCAGCTCTACCTGGCCGGCTTCGGCCTGGAGCTGGAGGACCTGGAGTCCTTCCGCACCTGGGGCTCGAAGACCCCGGGCCACCCCGAGTACGGACACACCAAGGGCGTGGAGACCACGACCGGCCCGCTGGGCCAGGGTGTGGCCAACGCGGTAGGCATGGCGATGGCCTCCCGCTACGAGCGCGGGCTGTTCGACCCCGAGGCCGCGCCGGGCGAGTCGCCCTTCGACCACTACATCTACTGCATCGCCGGTGACGGCTGCCTCCAGGAGGGCATCTCGGCCGAGGCGTCCTCGCTGGCCGGCCACCAGAAGCTCGGCAACCTCATCCTGCTGTGGGACGACAACCACATCTCGATCGAGGGCGACACCGAGACCGCCGTCTCCGAGGACACCGTCAAGCGCTACGAGGCCTACGGCTGGCACGTGCAGCGGGTCGCCCCGAAGCCGGACGGCGACCTCGACCCGCACGCGCTCTACGACGCCGTCGAGGCCGCGAAGCAGGTCACGGACCGGCCGTCCTTCATCGCGATGCGCTCGATCATCGCCTGGCCGGCCCCGAACGCGCAGAACACCGAGGCCGCCCACGGCTCGGCGCTCGGCGACGACGAGGTCGCGGCGACCAAGCGCGTCCTCGGCTTCGACCCGGAGCGCAGCTTCGAGGTCGCCGACGAGGTCCTCGCCCACACCCGCAAGGCGCTGGAGCGCGGGGCGCAGGCGAAGGCCGAGTGGGAGAAGTCGCTGCAGGTGTGGCGGGACGGCAACGCCGAGCGCGCCGCCGACTTCGACCGCATCGCCAAGGGCGAGCTGCCGGCCGGCTGGGAGGAGAAGCTCCCGGTCTTCGAGCCGGGCAAGGGCATCGCGACGCGTGCCGCCTCCGGCAAGGTTCTGCAGGCCCTCGGCGCGGTGATCCCCGAGCTGTGGGGCGGTTCCGCCGACCTCGCCGGGTCGAACAACACCACCATCGACAAGGACAGCTCCTTCCTGCCGGCGGGCAACCCGCTGCCGGAGGCGAACCCGTACGGCCGCACGATCCACTTCGGCATCCGCGAGCACTCCATGGCCGCGGAGATGAACGGCATCACCCTGCACGGCAACACCCGCGTCTACGGCGGCACCTTCCTGGTGTTCTCCGACTACATGCGCAACGCGGTGCGGCTGTCGGCCCTGATGCACCTGCCGGTGACCTACGTGTGGACGCACGACTCCATCGGCCTCGGCGAGGACGGCCCGACCCACCAGCCGGTCGAGCACATCGCCTCGCTGCGCGCGATCCCGGGCCTGAACGTCGTCCGCCCGGCGGACGCCAACGAGACCGCGATCGCCTGGCGCGAGATCCTCAAGCGCTACACCAAGGAGTTCGGCAAGGGGCAGCCGCACGGCCTGGTGCTCACCCGGCAGGGCGTGCCGATCTACGAGCCCAACGACGAGGCCGCGCGCGGCGGTTACGTCCTGATGGAGGCCGACGGCGGCGAGCCGCAGGTCGTCCTGATCGCCACCGGCTCCGAGGTGCACGTGGCCGTGGAGGCGCGTGAGGAGCTGCAGGCCGAGGGCGTGCCCACCCGGGTCGTGTCCATGCCGTCCGTGGAGTGGTTCGAGGAGCAGGACCAGGGGTACCGGGACTCCGTGCTGCCGCCGTCCGTGAAGGCCCGTGTCGCCGTGGAGGCGGGCATCGGCCTGACCTGGCACAAGTACGTCGGGGACGCCGGCCGCATCGTTTCGCTGGAGCACTTCGGTGCTTCCGCCGACGGCAAGGTGCTCTTCCGCGAGTTCGGCTTCACCGCCGAGAACGTGGCCGCCAAGGCCCGGGAATCCCTGGCCGCCGCCCAGCGCTGACGCTCATATACGACACGTAGGAGATGTAATTCCATGACAGACGCACTGAAGCGCCTCTCCGAAGAGGGCGTGGCGATCTGGCTGGACGACCTGTCGCGCAAGCGGATCACGTCCGGCAACCTCGCCGAGCTGATCGACCAGCAGCACGTCGTGGGCGTCACCACCAACCCGACGATCTTCCAGAAGGCGATCTCGCAGGGTGACGGCTACGACCAGCAGCTGTCGGACCTCGCCGCCCGCAAGGTCACCGTCGAAGAGGCCATCCGCATGATCACCACGGCGGACGTCCGCGACGCCGCCGACATCCTGCACCCGGTCTTCGAGGCCACGAACGGCCAGGACGGCCGGGTCTCCATCGAGGTCGACCCGCGCCTGGCGCACAACACCAAGGCCACCGCCGCCGAGGCCAAGCAGCTCGCCTGGCTGGTGGACCGCCCCAACACGCTGATCAAGATCCCGGCCACCGAGGCGGGCCTGCCGGCGATCGCCGAGACGATCGGCAACGGCATCAGCGTGAACGTCACGCTGATCTTCTCGCTGGAGCGCTACCGCAAGGTCATGGACGCCTACCTCTCCGGCCTGGAGAAGGCCAAGGAGCGCGGCCTGGACCTGTCGAAGATCCACTCCGTGGCGTCGTTCTTCGTGTCCCGTGTGGACACCGAGATCGACAAGCGTCTGGACGCCCTCGGCACCGACGAGGCCAAGGCGCTGCGCGGCAAGGCCGCCATCGCCAACGCCCGGCTCGCCTACCAGGCGTACGAGGAGGTGTTCGGCTCGGAGCGCTGGAGCGCGCTGGAGAACGCCGGCGCCAACCGGCAGCGTCCGCTGTGGGCGTCGACCGGCGTGAAGGACCCGGCGTACCAGGACACCATGTACGTCACCGAGCTGGTCGCGCCGAACACGGTCAACACCATGCCGGAGGCCACGCTGGAGGCCGTCGAGGACCACGGCGAGATCCGCGGCGACACCGTCTCCGGCACCTACGAGCAGGCGCGTGCCGACCTGGACGCGCTGGAGCGGCTCGGGATCGCCTACGACGACGTCGTGCGGCTGCTGGAGGACGAGGGCGTCGACAAGTTCGAGGCGTCCTGGAACGACCTGCTGAAGTCGACCCAGGCGGAGCTCGAGCGCCTCGCCCCCTCGGAGGGCTGAGTTGTCACGCCTCACCGGTTCCGGAGCGAACCCGCTCCGTGATCCCGCCGACCGACGGCTCCCGCGCATCGCGGGGCCGTCGGGCCTGGTGATCTTCGGCGTCACGGGCGACCTGTCCCGCAAGAAGCTGATGCCCGCGGTGTACGACCTCGCCAACCGGGGTCTGCTGCCGCCGGGCTTCTCGCTGGTGGGCTTCGCCCGGCGCGAGTGGGCGCACGAGGACTTCGCGGCCGAGGTCCACGAAGCCGTCAAGGAGCACGCCCGGACCCCGTTCCGCGAGGAGGTCTGGCAGCAGCTCATCCAGGGGATGCGGTTCGTCCAGGGCACCTTCGACGACGACGACGCCTTCGAGCGGCTGCGGGGCACCATCGAGGAGCTGGACAAGGCCCAGGGCACGGGCGGCAACTTCGCCTTCTACCTGTCGGTGCCGCCGCGCTCCTTCCCGGTGGTCATCCAGCAGCTCAAGAAGCACGGTCTGACCGACCAGTCCTCGGGTTCCTGGCGGCGCGCGGTCATCGAGAAGCCGTTCGGACACGACCTGAAGTCGGCCGAGGAGCTGAACAAGGTCGTGCACGAGGTGTTCGAGCCGGACCAGGTGTTCCGGATCGACCACTACCTCGGCAAGGAGACCGTCCAGAACATCCTGGCGCTGCGCTTCGCCAACACGATGTTCGAGCCGATCTGGAACCGGTCCTTCGTGGACCACGTGCAGATCACGATGGCCGAGGACATCGGCGTCGGCGGCCGCGCCGGCTACTACGACGGCATCGGCGCCGCCCGTGACGTCATCCAGAACCACCTGCTGCAGCTCATGGCCCTCACGGCCATGGAGGAGCCCGCCTCCTTCGACGCGGACGCGCTGGCGGCGGAGAAGACCAAGGTGCTCGGCGCCGTCCGGCTGCCGAAGGACCTGGGCCGCAGCACCGTGCGCGGGCAGTACGCGGCGGGCTGGCAGGGCGGCGAGAAGGTCATCGGGTACCTCGAAGAGGACGGCATCGACGGCAAGTCGAAGACCGACACCTTCGCCGCGATCAAGCTGGGGATAGACAACCGCCGCTGGGCGGGCGTCCCCTTCTACCTGCGCACCGGCAAGCGCCTCGGCCGCCGGGTCACCGAGATCGCGGTGGTCTTCCAGCGGGCCCCGCACTCCCCCTTCGACCACACGGCGACGGAGGAGCTCGGCTCGAACGCGGTCGTCATCCGCGTGCAGCCGGACGAGGGCATCACGGTGCGCTTCGGCTCCAAGGTGCCGGGCACCTCGATGGAGATCCGGGACGTGTCCATGGACTTCGCCTACGGCGAGTCGTTCACGGAGTCCAGCCCGGAGGCGTACGAGCGGCTCATCCTGGACGTGCTGCTCGGCGACGCCAACCTGTTCCCGCGCACGGAGGAGGTCGAGCTGTCCTGGAAGATCCTCGACCCGATCGAGGAGTACTGGGACCGGCACGGCAGGCCCGCGCAGTACAAGTCGGGCACCTGGGGGCCCGTCGAGGCGGACGAGATGCTCGCACGAGACGGACGGAGCTGGCGCCGGCCATGAAGATAGACCTGACCGGCACCACCGCCGGCGCGATCAACAAGGCGCTCGTCCGGGGCCGCCGGGCCATCGGCACCCCCGCCGTCGGCATGGTGCTGACCCTGGTCATCGTCACCGACGAGGAGAACGCCTACGACGCCCTGAAGGCCGCCAACGACGCCTCGCGCGAGCACCCCTCGCGCACCCTGGTGGTCATCAAGCGGGTCTCGCGCTCCCCGCGCGACCGCACGTCCTCGCGGCTCGACGCCGAGGTGCGGGTGGGCGCCGAGGCGGGCACCGGCGAGACGGTCGTCCTGCGGCTGTACGGCGAGGTGTCCGAGCAGGCCGACTCGGTGGTGCTGCCGCTGCTGCTGCCCGACGCCCCGGTGGTCGTCTGGTGGCCGGTGAACGCGCCGCTGGACCCGGCGGGCGACCCGCTGGGCGCGCTGGCCCAGCGCCGGGTGACCGACACCTATGCCGCCGAGCAGCCGGTGCGGGAGCTGTCCGCCCGTGCGGAGACCTACGCGCCCGGCGACACCGACCTCTCCTGGACCCGGATCACGCCGTGGCGCTCGATGCTCGCGGCGGCCCTGGACCAGGTGGTGTGCGAGGTGAAGGCCGTCGAGGTGGAGGGCGAGGAGTTCAACCCGAGCTGCGAGCTGCTGGCGATGTGGCTGGCGGACCGGCTGGACGTCCCCGTCCGGCGCTCGCCGTCCGCGGGTCCGGGCCTCACGGCCGTGCGGATGGAGACCAGCGAGGGCCCCATCACGCTGGACCGGGCGGACGGCTCGCTGGCGACCCTGTCCATCGAGGGTCAGCCGGCCCGCGCGGTGGCGCTGAAGCGGCGGGACACCGCGGAGCTGATCGCGGAGGAGCTGCGGCGGCTCGACCCGGACGACACCTACGCCTCGGCGCTGGCCTACGGCGTGGAGCGGCTGAACACCGCGCCTGAGCCGGCGGCGGCCGATCCGGAGGCCGAACCGGCGAAGGAGGCCGCGAAGGCGCCCGCGAAGAAGGCGGCCGCGAGGAAGGCCCCGGCGAAGAAGGCGACGTCGAAGTGAGCACTCCGCAGCTGGTCGTGCATCACGACAAGGAACTGATGGCACAGGCCGCCGCGGCGCGCCTGATCACCCGGATCGTGGACGCGCAGGCCTCCCGGGGCAGCGCGTCCGTGGTCCTCACCGGCGGCCGCAACGGCAACGGCCTGCTGGCCGCGCTGGCGGCGGCGCCGGCCCGCGACGCCATCGACTGGGGCCGCCTCGACCTGTGGTGGGGCGACGAGCGCTATCTGCCCGAGGGCGATCCGGAGCGCAATGTCACGCAGGCCCGCGAGGCCCTGCTGGACGCGGTACCGCTGGACCCGGAGCGCGTGCACGCCATGCCCGCGTCCGACGGTCCGCACGGTACGGACGTGGAGGCGGCGGCGGAGGCCTACGCGGCGGAACTGGCCAAGGCGGCCGGGCCGGAGAACCACGGCCCGGTGCCGTCCTTCGACGTGCTGATGCTGGGCGTCGGACCGGACACCCACGTGGCCTCGCTCTTCCCTGAGTTGCCCGCGGTCCGCGAGACGGAGCGCACGGTGGTGGGCGTGCACGGCGCGCCCAAGCCGCCGCCGACCCGGGTCTCGCTGACCCTGCCCGCGATCCGCTCGGCCCGCGAGGTCTGGCTGCTCGCGGCCGGTGAGGACAAGGCCCAGGCGGTGGCCATCGCCCTGTCGGGCGCGGGCGAGGTGCAGGCTCCCGCGGCGGGCGCCCGCGGACGTTCGCGGACGCTGTGGCTGCTGGACGCCGCGGCGGCCTCGCAGTTGCCGCGCTCGCTGTATCCGCCGGCGTCACCGTGAGGCTCACCTTCCCGTGACGGATGACGGACGGGGGCGGCAGGGAGGATCAACTCCCCGCCGCCCCCCTCGCGTTGCCGCGGACTGACTCCCCCTCAGCCGGATTCTTCACACTTCCAACATCATACGTACATGTAACCCTCATCTTTTGTGTAAGCTCCTGGCGCATCACTCGCACGATTGAGGGGGGACCTCATGCGTATACGTTTCGCGCTGGCCGCTGCCGTCTCGGCCGGAGCGCTCGCCGTCACCGTCGCGGCCCCGGCCCAGGCCGCCGAGTACTCCTCCGCCCTGAAGATCAAGGGCGTCCAGTACGACGCCCCGGGGCGGGACTCCAACAGCTGCACCTCGGGCAACAGCAAGAGCGAGTACGTGACGATCAAGAACTACTCGCGCACCGCGACCGTCAACCTCAAGGGTTACGTGGTCAGGGACAACACCAGCAGCAACAAGTTCGTCTTCTCCAGGAACCACTACCTCGAGCCCGGCGACTACGTGAAGCTGCGCGGTGGCCACGGCACCGACTCGGACGCCAGGAACGTCGTCTACCGCCAGAACTGCAACTTCATCTGGAACAACGACAAGGACACCATCCGCCTGTACAAGTCCTCCGGCGCCCACGCGGACACCCACGCCTACACCAAGTCCGCCAACGACCGCGACGGCAACGGCTACATCACCTTCCACGGCTGACGCCGGGGCGGATCCGCACACGACGGAGGCGGCCGGGTCGCCGGCCGCCTCCGTCGTCCCCGTCAGGTGGGGTCACTTGACCGAGCCCGCCATCACGCCCTGGACGAAGTGCCGCTGGAAGGCGAAGAAGACGATCACGGGGACTATCAGGGAGAGGAAGGCGCCCGGGGCCAGGACGTCGATGTTGCTGCCGAACTGGCGGATCTGGGACTGGAGCTGGACGGTCAGGGGCTGGGAGGAGCTGTCGGCGAAGAGGAGCGCCACCAGCATGTCGTTCCAGACCCACAGGAACTGGAAGATGGCGAGCGAGGCGATGGCGGGGCGCCCCACCGGGAGGATCAGGCGGGTGAAGATGCGCCATTCGCTGCCGCCGTCCATCCGTGCCGCCTCCAGCATCTCCTTCGGCATCTCCGCGAAGTAGTTGCGCAGGAGGAACACGGCGAAGGGCAGGCCGTAGGCGACGTGGAAGAGGACGACGCCGGGGATCGTGCCGAACAGGCCGAGCTGACCGAAGAGTTTGGCCACCGGCAGCAGGCCGATCTGCACCGGCACCACCAGCAGGGCCACCACCAGCAGGAACAGCGGCTCCCGCAGGGGGAAGTCCAGCCAGGCGAAGGCGTATCCGGCGAGGGCCGCGATGACGACGACCAGGACGGTCGTCGGCACCGATATCAGCACCGTGTTCCAGAAGGCCTGGGTGATGCCGGCGTTCTTCAGCAGGGCCGCGTAGTTGTCGAAGGACAGCTGCCCCGGGCTGGCCAGCGCCGTCCACCAGCCGCCCTTCGCCGTGTCCCGGGCCGAGCGCAGGGAGGACAGGAACAGTCCGGCGAGCGGGGTCACCCAGACCAGGCCGATCACCACGAGGAACGCCTGGACCAGGCCGTTGCCCAGGCCGCGCCTGACCGCGTTCATCGCTGACTCCTTCGGAAGCGGCGGACGTTGAAGACCATCGCGGGGATCACCAGCAGGAGCAGCAGCACACCGAGGGCGCTGCCCAGCCCCTGGTTGTTGCCGCCGCCGAACGACACGAGCCACATCTGGGTCGCGAGCACGGTGGCGTCCTCCTGCACCGGTCCCGGCGCGATGATGTAGACGAGGTCGAACACCTTCATCACGTTGATCACGAGGGTGACGAAGACGACCGTCAGCACGGGGGCGAGCAGCGGCACGGTGATGCGGCGGAAGATCTGCCACTCGTTCGCGCCGTCCATCCGCGCCGCCTCCAGCGCGTCCCGGGGCAGGCTGGACAGACCCGCGCCGATCAGCACCATCGCGAAGCCCGTCCAGATCCACAGGTAGGCGCCGATGATCGCCGGGGTGACCAGCGTCGGGCCGAGCCAGGAGACGCCCTGGTAGGGCGGCGCGAAGTTGGACGCGGGCAGCTTCACCGTGTACGAGCCCTCGGGGAGTCCGGTGAAGCGGAACGAGCCGTCGGAGGAGGACGTGGTGCTCGCGACCGTCCTGCCGTCGCGCAGCGCCTCGACCTTCATGCCGGGCAGGCCGCTCTCCTCCGGGTCGACCCGGCCCTGCTTCCCTCCCCCGCCGGGCGTGAAGTCCAGGTAGACGACGCCGCGCAGTTCACCGGCGGCGGCGCCGCGCCGCGCCGCCGGCCGGGCGGGCGCGGCGTCGCGCGGCAGGTCCCCGGGCAGCACGCCGACCATGGGCAGCGTGACCGGGTCGCCCGGGGAGGCGGCCGCGTGGCTGAGGTAGGCCCCGTCGCGGCCCCGGTCCAGCAGGCCGTCGCGGCCCCGTGCCGTCGGATACGACGAGGTGCCCTCGAAGGCGTCGTGCACGGAGACCACGGCGGCGTCGAGGACGCCCTTGTCCGGGTCCTCGTCGTAGGCGAGCCGGAAGATGATGCCGGCGGCGAGGAAGGAGACCGCCATCGGCATGAACAGCAGCAGCTTGAACGCCGTGGCCCAGCGCACCTTCTCCACCAGGACGGCCAGGATCAGACCGAGGCCGGTCAGCAGGGCGGGGGCGACGACCACCCAGATGGTGGTGTTGCGGATGGCCTTCAGGGTCGCCGGGTCGTGGAACATCTCGGTGTAGTTGCCGCCGCCGACGAACCGGGTGCCGGACGCGTCGAAGAAGCTGCGGCCGACGGAGAACAGCACCGGGTAGACGACGAGCGCGCCGAGCAGGAGCAGGGCGGGGAAGACGAAGAGCAGGGCGACGGTCCGGGCCCGCCGCCGGCCGCGGCGCCTGCGGGCCGCGCCGGCGGCGCGCGGGGCCGCCTCCTTGGACACGAGTGCGGTGGCGGTCATCGGTCCGTCAGTCCTGGTAGGCCTTGGCCGCGGCGGCCTCGAGCTTCGCCGCGGTCCCCTTCGGGTCGGACGGGTCGCGCAGGAAGTCCTGCAGGAGCTTCCACTCGCCGCTGCCCTTGGTGCCGCCGAAGGCGGCCGGCGCCTGGTCGGACATGTCGAAGCGGACGGAGTCGCCGGCGCCGACGAGGGACTTGGCGGTGGCGCGGGTGACGTCGTCGCCGTAGGAGGCGAGGTCGAGCTTCTTGTTCGGGGACAGGAAGCCGCCCGCCTTCGCCCACACGGCCGCAGCCTCGGGGGTCGCGAGGTACTCCAGGAGCTTCATGCCGGCCTTGGCGTTCTTGCCGTCCTTGAGGACTACGGCCGCGTCGCCGCCGCTGACCACCGGCGCCTTGCCGCCGCCGACCGCCGGGAACGGGAAGAAGTCGGCCTCCTTGCCGATGGTCCGCTGGAACTGGTCGTGGGCGACGCCGGCGACGAAGTCTCCCTCGTAGACCAGGCCGGCCTGCGGCTTGGGCCCGAACACCTTCTCCACCGAGCCCGGGAAGTCGGTGTTGAGGGCGCCCTTCTGGCCGCCCGCGACGAGCTGCTTGTCCTTGAACAGCTTGCCGAGGGTGCCGAGCGCCTGGACGACGGAGGCGTCGGTCCACTTCAGCTTGTGCGCGGCGAGGGCGTCGTACTTCCCGGGCCCGGCCTGGGAGAGGTAGATGTTCTCGAACCAGTCGGTGAGGGTCCAGCCGTCCTGGCCGGCGACGGCGAAGGCGGCGAGCCCGGAGTCGGAGACGGTGTGCCCGGCCTTGAGCATCTCGTCGTACGTCTTCGGCGGCTTCACCCCGGCCTGGGCGAGGGCTTCGGGGCTGTACCAGACGGTCGACTTGTGGGCGGCCTTGAAGTAGAGGCCGTAGAGGGTGCCGTCGACGCTGCCGTACTTCTTCCACACGGGCGCGTAGCCGGCGTCCACGGACTTGCCCGTGGCGGTGGACAGCGGCTTCAGCCAGCCCTTCTTCGCGAACTGCTGGAGCACGCCGACCTGCGGGACCATCACCACGTCGGGCGCGTTGCCGCCCTCGATCTTGCTGCCGACGACCGTGGAGACGTTGTCGCCGGTGGAGACGAACTGGGTCTTGGCGCCGGTCTTCGCGGTGAAGGCGTCCAGCACCTTCTGGAAGTTCTTCTGTTCGCTGCCGGACCAGACGCCGGCCACGGTGACCGTCTGGCCGCTGAGCGCCTTGTCGCCGCCGCCGGCCGAGACGGGGCCGCCGCCGCAGGCGGTCGCGCCGAGCGCCAGGGCGAGGGCGGTGCAGCCGGTGAGCAGGGTGGTACGTCGCATCATCGTTGATGTCCCTTCGGGAGGGTGGGAGTTGACGTGGAGCGGGGGAGGTCAGAGGTCGGTGAGCCACCAGGCGGCCGTCGAGCCGGGCAGCACCCCGGCCGGGCAGGGCCCGCTGGACAGCAGGGGTGTGCCGGCGGCCGGTGCGGGCGTGGGCGCGGTGGTGAAGTTGACGGCGCAGACCAGGCCGTCGCCGCGGACGAACCCGAGGACGCCCGGCGGGGTGTCCAGCCAGCGCAGCGTGCCCTCGCCCAACTGGGGCAGTGAGCGCCGCAGTTGCAGGCCGTCGCGGTACAGGTGCCAGAAGGAGCGGGTGTCGGCGAGGGCGCGGTCGGTGGCGTACTCGGCGAAGTACTCCGGCTGCGGCAGCCAGGGCTTGGCGCTCTCCGCGCCGGAGGTGAAGCCGAACGGGGAGGCCTGCCCGGACCACGGCAGGGGCACCCGGCAGCCGTCGCGGATGCGGGCCCGGCTTCCGGTGCGGCGGAAGATCGGGTCCGTGAGCACGTCGTCGGGCAGGTCGACGACCTCGGGCAGGCCCAGCTCCTCGCCCTGGTAGATGTACGCGGCTCCGGGCAGCGCCAGCATCAGCAGCGCGGCGGCCCGGGCGCGGGCGGGGCCGAGGCCGCTGCCGCCGGTGGCGGGTTCGCCGTAGCGGGTGACGGTGCGCACCTGGTCGTGGTTGTTGAGGACCCAGGTGACGGTCGAGCCGGTGCCGGCGATGTCCTGCATGGCCTCGGAGACGACCTTGCGGAAGGCGTCGGCGTCCCAGGGGGCGCCGAGCAGGTCGAAGAAGAACGCCTGGTGGAGTTCGTCGGGGCGGACGTACTCGGCGTGTTCGCGGGCGGTGGGCACGGAGACCTCGCCGACCAGCAGGCGCTCGCGGCCGTCGCGGGCGGTGTACTCCTCGCAGGTGGCCCGCCACTGCCGCCACACGTCGTGCACCTCGGGCTGGTTCCAGGCCAGCGGGTTGACCGAGTCGCGGGTGCGGGCGTCGGCCTCCGGGTCGTCCGAGTCGGGCAGTGCGGGGTGCTTGAACAGTCCGGCGGCGACGTCGATGCGGAAGCCGTCCACGCCGCGGTCGAGCCAGAAGCGCAGGGTCCGGTCGAACTCGGCGGGCGTCTGCGGGTTCCGCCAGTTCCAGTCGGGCTGTTCGGGCGTGAACATGTGCAGGTACCACTGGCCGGGCCGGCCGTCCGCCTCGGTGACCCGGGTCCAGGCCGGGCCGCCGAACATGGCGTGCCAGTTGTTGGGCGGTTCGCCGCCGTCGGGGCCGCGCCCGTCGGCGAAGTGGAAGCGGGCCCGGGCCGGGCTGCCGGGCGGCGAGGCGAGCGCCTCTCGGAACCACGGGTGCTGGCTGGAGCAGTGGTTGGGGACGATGTCCAGCAGGACCCTGATCCCGAGCCGCCGGGCGGCCGCCATCAGCAGGTCGAACTCGGCGAGGTCGCCGAAGAGCGGGTCGACGTCGCGGTAGTCGGCGACGTCGTAGCCGTGGTCGTGCTGGGGCGAGGGGTAGAACGGGCTGAGCCAGATCCCGTCGACGCCGAGCTTCTTCAGGTACGGCAGTCCGGCGCGCACGCCGGCCAGATCGCCGACGCCGTCGCCGGTGCTGTCGAGGAAGCTGCGGACGTAGACCTGGTAGATCACCGCGTCACGCCACCAATGATGCCTGTTCAACCCTGAGGCCTGTCTCTGTGAAGGGCAGCAGTTATGCATGCATGTTAGGTAGGCGTGTCGCGAGGGTGTCAATGAAAAGAACGAACGCTTCTGGAGAGTTGGGTACGCAAAAACGGACCTACTCGGGCATCCTGAGCAGAGTTGAGATGTCGGCGTTACTTAACAAGTAACTAGGAGACGGCTATCGGCCGGCGACGGCGTCGAGTTCCCGCGCCAGCCGGCGCACTGCGGCCGAGGGCGTCTGGCGCCCGGTCAGCGCGTCGTGCACGACGGCCTGGACGACCAGGCTGACCTGGTCGTAGTGCGGGCTCGTGGGGCGCGGCTCGGCCGACAGGACGGCGGCGCGCAGGGTCGGCAGATAGGGGAACCGCGCGATCAGGGCCGGATCGTCGTAGAGGGCGGCGCGCACAGGAGGCAGCGCGCCCCGCGTCAGCACCTGGCGCTGGACGCGCTCGCTCGTGAGGTAGGCGATCAGGCGCGCGGCCGAATCAGGGTGCCGCGCGTGGGTGTTGACGGCCAGGTTGGATCCGCCGAGGACGCTCTTGCCCGGCCCGTCGGGTCCGGGTAGCGGCACGGCGCCGACCCGGCCGGCGACCTTGGAGCCCCGGGCCGAGGCGGCCGCGTAGGCGTAGGGCCAGTTGCGCAGGAAGAGCAGCCGGCCGTCCCGGAAGGCCTCCTTGGACTCCTCCTCCTTGTACGTCAGCGCCGCCTTGGGGATCCAGCCCTCGCGCAGACCGCGGGCGAGGAAGCCGATGCCCTCGCGGGCGGCGTCGGAGTCCACGGTGACGCGGGCGCCCTCGTCGCCGAGGATGGTGCCGCCCGCCGAGTAGACCGCCTCGGCCGCGTTGACCGTGAGGCCCTCGTAGGGCAGGAACTGGCCCGCGTAGCCGTCCAGATCGTACCTGGGCGCGACGGTCTTGGCGTCGCGCTCCAGCTCGGCCCAGGTGCGCGGCGGCGGCACCCCGGCCTTGGCGAGGACGTCCTTGCGGTACAGCAGCAGCCCGGCGTTGGTGACGTACGGGACGGCGTACAGCCGCCCGTCGTACCTGGCGGTTCGCACCACCGGCTTCAGGAAGGCGCCCAGCGGGAAGCGGTCGCCGGGCAGCGGGCGGATCCAGCCGGCCGCCGCGAACTCGGCGGTCCAGTTGACGTCGATGTTGAGGACGTCGAACCGGCCCCGGTCGCCGCCGCGCAGGTCCGTGGTCATCTGCGCGTACGTCTCGTCGGCGGAGTCCGGGAGTTCGACGAGGGTCACCTTCTCGCCGGGGTGGGTGCGGTTCCAGCCCCGCAGCAGCGGGCCGAGGTAACCGGTCAGGTCGCCGGCGGTGGCCAGGGTGAGCGGCCCGCGCCCGCCGGTTCCGGCTTCGCCGGCGCGGGCGCCGGAGGCCACGTACCCGGACAGGACCACGGCGAGAACCAGGAGCCCCCTACCGGCGGCGCGCATCCACCGCATAGGTTCCTCCCTGAACACGTACACCCGGCTCCGGGCACCCTCGCCCGGAGTCAGAGGCCATGTATACCTGTTAGGTATGGGCGATACTAGGGCCTGGCGTCAATCTCACGTCGTCCGCCCGTAGGGCGGGCCCGGCGGCGTCTGGTGCGTGCGATCGCAAGGCGCCGGAGCGTCCTCGTGGCGGAGCCACGCGGACGGTTCGGCAACGCGGCGACCGTGCGTGCCAGACGCCGCCGGGCAGACGTGAGATTGATGCCAGGCCCTGTGGGCCTGGAGCACATTCGCGGACTAGGAGGAGAGCACGAGTGCGCCTGCCCCTCCTGGCACTGCTCGCGCGCGGTCCCGCCCACGGGTACGAGCTGAAGCAGGGCCTTGAGCAACTGCTGGGCTCCGCGTACCCTCAGCCGAACGTCGGCCAGATCTACGTGACCCTCGGCCGCCTCGAGAAGTCGGGACTGATCGAGGGCGAGGACGTCGAGCAGTCGAGCCGGCCCAACAAGAAGGTCTACCACCTCACCGACGCCGGGCGGGAGGCGCTGCACGCCTGGTTCGAGGAGACCGAGGACGAGCCGCGGGTACGGGACGAGTTCTTCATGAAGCTCGCGCTGGCCCCGCAGACCGGTCTCGCCGACCAGGTCGCACTCATCAACAGGCAGCGGCGCCAGTACCTCAACACCATGCGCGATCTGTCGAAACTGGCCGCGGCCGAGAGCCGGGACAACCGAATCGCCCAGCTGCTCATCGAGGGCGCGATGCTGCATCTGCAGGCCGACCTCGACTGGCTGGAGCGGTGCCAGGAGGAACTGGAGGGACTGGAGTGAACGACGGCTCCGTTCCGCTGCTGCGCGCCGAGGGGCTGGTGAAGACCCACCACGGCGAGGGCGCGCCCGCGCACGCCGTGCGCGGGGTCGGCCTGAGCGTGGCGCGCGGCGAGTTCGTGGCGATCACCGGGCCGTCCGGGGCCGGCAAGTCCACGCTGCTGCACCTGCTCGGCGGGCTGCAGCGGCCGGACGAGGGCAGCATCTGGCTCGACGGCCGGTGCACGGACTCCTTCAGCGAGGCGCGCTGGGCGGTGGAGCGCCGCAAGGCCATCGGGATCGTCTTCCAGTTCTTCAACCTGGTGTCGAACCTGTCGGTCGCGGACAACGTCGAGCTGCCCGCCCTGCTCGCCGGCGTGCCCCCGAAGCGGGCCCGGGCCGAGCGCGTGGAACTCCTCGCCGAGCTGGGTCTCGCGGGCAAGGAGCGCAGCATGCCCGGCGAGCTCTCCGGCGGTGAGCAGCAGCGGGTCGCGCTCGCCCGCGCCCTGGTCAACCATCCGCCGCTGCTGCTGGCCGACGAGCCCGCGGGCAGTCTGGACAGCAAGGGCACCCGCGAGGTGATGCGGCTGCTGTCCCGCTTCCACGGACGCGAACAGAGCATCGTCCTGGTGACCCACGACGCCCGGCTGGCCAGCGCCGCCGACCGCGTGATCAGCTTCTTCGACGGCCGGATAGCCGACGACGCCGTCCTGGACGGGCCGCCGTCCCGGAAGCCGGGCACGGCGGGCGTGCTGGAGCTGAGGGACTGATGACGCACGGAACGACCGCCCACGGACCCGCGGCGCACGTACCGACCGCCCACGGACCCGCGACGCACGTACCGACCGCCCACGGACCCGCGACGCACGTACCGACCGCCCAGGGACCGACGGTGCACGAACCGACCGCCCGGGAACCGGTCGCCCGGCGGCGCACGGCGCACCGGCCGACGGCGCACCGGCGGCTCACCGCGCGCCGGCCGTACGGCCACCGAACCAGGGACTGAGCCGTGCGAGCCACCCTGCGCTGGGCCCACTCCGATCTGCGCACGCACCGCGGCGAGGCGCTGTTCATCACGCTCGCCACCGCCGGCATCGTCGCCTCCCTGCTGCTGGCCGCGGCCCTGTTCGGCTACGCCACCAACCCCTGGCAGCGGACCTTCACCCAGGCCCACGGGGCCCATGTGTGGATCCACACCGCCGCCTCGGCCGACGCCCGCGCGCTCGCCCGGCTGGACGGTGTGGAGTCCGTCGCCGGCCCCTACCCCACCGAGTCCGCCACCGTCGCCGGCCGCGGCACCCGGGCCGCCGTGGAGCTGCGCGGCACCCCGCGGCCGCCCTCCGTCGGCCGCCCGGTGCTCACCGCGGGCCACTGGCTGGACCCTGGACGGCCGGACGGCGTGGTCCTGGAGAGCCGGCTGGCCCGGGCGCTGCTGGCCGAGCCCGGCGACACCCTCACGCTGCCCGGCACCGCCCGGACGCTCACCGTGGCGGGCATAGCGGACAGCGCCGAGCCCGGATACAGCCCAGGTTCCCAGCCCGGCCTGGTCTGGGCCCTGCCGTCCGCCGTGCGCGCCCCCGCCGGCCAGGTGACCGGGCTGCGCCTCGGCGACCCGGCCGACACGGACTACGCGGTGCAGCGCGCCGTCACCGTGCTGGGCGCGGGCGCGGTCGGCGAGGTGTCCACCTGGCAGCAGGCGCGGGCCGCGGCGCAGGGCGAGAACCGGCTGCTGGGCCAGGTGCTCGGCCTGTTCGGGCTGGGCGCCCTGGTGGCCGCGGGACTCGCCGTGCACGGCGCGATCGGCACCCGCATACGGGGCCATCTGCGGGACATCTCGGTGCTGAAGGCGATCGGCTTCACGCCCGGGCAGGTGGTGCGGGTCTTCCTGCTGCAGCACCTGGCGTACGCGGCGCTCGGCGCGGTGGCCGCGGCGGCGCTGACCGAGGGGTGCGGCAGGCGGGTCCCGGGGCGGCTCGGCGACGCGGTGGGCGTGTGGCAGACACTGCCCGGGCACACCGTCGCCCTGTCCGCCGTGCCCGTGGGCGCGATGCTGTTCATCGGCCTGACGACGGGGCTCGCGGCGTGGCGGGCGGGCCGGGTTCCGCCGGTGCCGGTGCCGCGCCCGTCCGCCCCGGCGGGCGGCCGGCTGACCGGCCTGGCGCGCGGCGCCCTGGGGCTGCGGCTGCCCGCGGCGCTCGTGCTCGGCTGCCACAAGGCGTTCGCGGGCCGCGGCCGGTCGCTGGCCGGTGTGGCCCGGCTGACGCTGCCGCTGACGCTGATCGTGGTGGCGCTCAGCGCCTGGACCACCATCGACCGGTTCCACAGCAGCCCGGAGCGGGTGGGCCTGCCGGCCGCGCTGGCGGTCCGTTCGGACGGCTCCCTGGGCGACGCGGACGTCCGCGCGGTGCTGGCGGCCAACCGCCGGGTGGCCGCCGCCTACCCGGGGGTCGAGGTGGCCGCGCTGGTGCCCGGCCAGACCGGGACGATCGCCCTGCGCGGCCTCGGCACCCACGACCGGCCCTATCCGTACGCGCTCGCCGAGGGCCGGGCCGCGCGCGGACCGGACGAGGCGGTGGCCGGGCAGGGCCTGCTCGACCTGCTGCACGTACGGGTCGGCGACTGGGTGCGGATGACGGTGGGCGAGCGGCCGCAGATCCTGCACATCGTGGGCCGCAGCCTCGAACCGCAGAACGCCGGCCGGGTGGTGACGACCTCCGTGGACACCCTGCGCGAGAACGACCCCGCCCTGTCCCCCGCGTTCTACCAGCTCCGGCTGCGCCCCGGCGCCGATCTGCAGCGGGTCGCGGCCGCCCTCGCCGCTGCCGGGCACGGCCACCTGGACGTGGCGGCCGTGCCGAACCCGGCCGACGGCCTGTCGCCGCTGCGCGCGGTCGTCGCCGGACTGGTCGCGGTGCTCGCCCTCATCGGTCTGGTCGAGCTGCTCACCGCGATCGGCGGCGGCGTCCGGGAGGGCGAGCGGGACGTGCTGGCCCTGCGGGCGATCGGCATGTCACCGCGGCAGATCGGTGCGATCACCGTCACGGCGACGACCTGTACGGCGCTGGCGGCCGCGGTCGCCGGAACGGCGCTGGGGCTGCCGCTGGCGCACCGGCTGATCGACGCCCAGGGCGACTCCAGCGGCATCGGCGCCGGAATCGCCCAGTCGCCCCCGCCCGGTCTGCTGCTCGCGCTGGCGGCGGGCGCCGTGCTGGGGGCCGCCGCCCTGACCGCGCTGCCCGCCGCCCGGGCGGCACGGCGGCGGCAGGCGGACACGCTGAGCGCGGTGGCCTGAGCGCCGGAGCCGGTCCGCCGGGCCGAAGGCGCCCGCCTCCGGCCCGGCGCACGCCGCGGTCAGCTACGGCCGCGCAGCTCCCGGTACTTGGCGACCAGCGCCTGGGTGGAGGCGTCCAGGCCGGGCACGTCCGCGCCCTCGGTCAGGGCCGGTTCGACCCGCTTGGCGAGGACCTTGCCCAGCTCCACGCCCCACTGGTCGAAGGAGTCGATGTTCCACACCGCGCCCTGCACGAACACCTTGTGCTCGTAGAGGGCGACGAGCTGGCCGAGCACGGACGGGGTCAGCTCGCGGGCGAGGATGGTGGTCGTCGGCCGGTTGCCCGGGAAGGTCTTGTGCGGGACGAGTTCCTCCGGCACACCTTCCGCGCGGACCTCGTCGGCGGTCTTGCCGAAGGCGAGCGCCTGGGTCTGGGCGAAGAAGTTCGCCATCAGCAGGTCGTGCTGGGCTTCCAGTTCACCGCTCAGCTCGTCGACGGGGCGGGCGAAGCCGATGAAGTCCGCCGGGATCAGCTTGGTGCCCTGGTGGATCAACTGGTAGTAGGCGTGCTGCCCGTTGGTGCCGGGCGTGCCCCAGACGACCGGTCCGGTCTGCCACCGCACCGGGCTCCCGTCGCGCTGCACCGACTTGCCGTTGGACTCCATGTCGAGCTGCTGGAGATAGGCGGTGAACTTCGACAGGTAGTGGCTGTAGGGCAGCACCGCGTGGGTCTGCGCGTCGTGGAAGTTGCCGTACCAGATGCCCAGCAGGCCCATCAGCAGCGGGACGTTGGTCTCGGCGGGCGCGGTGCGGAAGTGCTCGTCGACGGTACGGAATCCGTCGAGCATCTCGCGGAACCGGTCCGGGCCGATCGCGATCATCAGCGACAGGCCGATCGCCGAGTCGTACGAGTACCGTCCGCCGACCCAGTCCCAGAACTCGAACATGTTGTCCGGGTCGATGCCGAACCCGGTGACCTTCTCGGCGTTGGTCGACAGGGCGACGAAGTGCCGGGCGACGGCCTTCTCGTCGCCGAGCGCGTCGAGCAGCCAGGAGCGGGCCGAGGTCGCGTTGGTGATCGTCTCGATCGTGGTGAACGTCTTGGACGCGACGATGAACAGCGTCTCCGCCGGGTCCAGGTCGCGGATCGCCTCGTACAGGTCGGCGCCGTCCACGTTGGAGACGAAACGGAAGGTCAACTCCCGTGCCGTATAAGCGCGCAGCGCCTCGTAGGCCATGGCGGGCCCGAGGTCGGAACCGCCGATGCCGATGTTGACGACGTTGCGGATCCGCCTGCCGGTGTGGCCGGTCCACTCACCGGACCGGACCCGCTCGGCGAAGCCCGCCATCTTGTCCAGCACGGCGTGCACCCGGGGCACGACGTTCTCGCCGTCGACCACGATCACCGCGTCCGGAGCGGCCCGCAGCGCGGTGTGCAGCACCGCCCGGTCCTCGGTGATGTTGATCCTCTCACCGCGGAACATGGCGTCCCGCAGGCCGAAGACGTCGGTCGCGGCGGCGAGGTCGCGCAGCAGCCGCAGCGTGTCGTCGGTGACCAGGTGCTTGGAGTAGTCGATGTGCAGGTCGCCGACCTGCAGCGTGTACCCGGCGCCGCGCGCCGGATCGGCGGCGAACAGGTCCCGCAGATGGGTGTCGGCCAGCTCCTCCCGGTGCTTGGCGAGAGCGCTCCACTCGGGCGTCTGGTTGAGCCTGGTACGGCCGTCTGCGTTCATCTCGACGTCAGCCTTCTTTCCTGCGAGCTGTCCTGCTGTGTACCTTGCCCCGCTGCCGGTCCCAACCTAGTTGATCAGCACCGGGGACGAGCGCTCATGACGTCGTCCACGCGGGCAACAACAGGTACGTCCGGCTTGCGGGCAGGTGTCAGCGCGATGGCGGCACGCCTGGGGAAGGCGGCTGTGCGCGGGGTGCCGCTACAGCAGCGGCCGGGCGCTCAGGGCACCCGGCCGGTCACAGGTCTCAGATCTCGCCGCGCAGTTTGGCGAGGGCCTCGGCGAGGATCGCCTCGCCGTCCGCGTCGCTGCGCCGCTCCCGTACGTACGCGAGGTGCGTCTTGTACGGCTCGGTGCGCGGCGGGTCCGGCGGGTTGTCCCGGTCCTGGCCGGCCGGGAAGCCGCAGCGCGGGCAGTCCCAGGTATCGGGCACCTGCGCGTCGCTGGCGAAGCTGGGCTGGGTCTCGTGCCCGTTGGAGCACCAGAAGGAGATGCGCAGACGCGGCGCGGACTCGCCGCGCTCGGCCTCGCCCATCGGCCCCGCCCCGACCCGGCTACCTCGGATCGCGTTGCCACTTGCCACGGTCGTAACTCCCTGCGTGATGGTGCCGCAAAGCGAGTCGGCGTTTCACTTCGCTGCGAGCGCCTCAGTCTACGTAAGGCCCAACGCGCGTCCAGTGATTGGAGTTACCGGCCCCGCACCTAGACGCAAGCCCCATGATAGGCCGCGCACCGGAGCGCGTACCGAACATGGGGCCTTACGTACGGAATGGATGTACCTGGGCGGTGCGGATCAGCCGTTCGACTTCATCAGCAGGCCGAGGACGACGATGCAGGCGAACCACAGCACCCCGACCACGATGGTGATCCGGTCCAGGTTGCGCTCGGCGACCGAGGAGCCGCCGACGGAGGACTGCATGCCGCCACCGAACATGTCGGAGAGGCCGCCGCCCTTTCCCTTGTGCATCAGCACCAGCAGCATCATCAGCAGGCTGAAGACGATCAGGGCGATCGAGAACCCCAGAACCACGGCTGGACCAACTTCCTCGGAATCGGATGGACGACGGGGGCACAGCACCTGGGCCGTGCCCCCGCAAGGGTACGACGAATCGCCGTTACCGCCTACTCACGCTCAGGGTCACTGATCGCGGAAGCGGACGATCTTCACGAACTCGTCGGCGTCCAGCGAGGCGCCGCCGACCAGCGCGCCGTCGATGTCGGCCTGCGCCATGATCTCGGCGACGTTGCCCGACTTCACGGAGCCGCCGTACTGGATGCGGACCTTGTCGGCCAGCTCCTGGGAGTACAGCTCGGCGAGCTTGGCGCGGATCGCGGCGCAGACCTCCTGGGCGTCCGTGGCGCCGCAGACCTTGCCGGTGCCGATGGCCCAGACGGGCTCGTAGGCGATCACGATCGTCTCGGCCTGCTCGGCCGGGAGATCCTTCAGGCCGCCCTCGACCTGGGCGAGGGTGTGCGAGACGTGGTCGCCCGCCTCGCGGACGTCCAGCTCCTCGCCGACGCAGAGGATCGGGGTCAGTCCGTGCCTGTAGGCGGCCTTGACCTTGGCGTTCACGACGTCGTCGGTCTCGTTGTGGTACTGCCGGCGCTCGGAGTGGCCGACCGCCACGTACGTGCACTTCAGCTTGGCCAGCATCGAGCCGGAGATCTCGCCGGTGTAGGCGCCGGAGTCCTGGGCCGAGAGGTCCTGGGCGCCGTACTTGATCTTCAGCTTGTCGCCGTCGACCAGGGTCTGCACGGAGCGCAGGTCGGTGAAGGGCGGCAGGACGGCGACCTCGACGGCCTCGTAGTCCTTGTCGGCCAGGGCGAAGGCGAGCTTCTGGACGTGCGCGATGGCCTCGAGGTGGTTGAGGTTCATCTTCCAGTTGCCCGCCATCAGCGGCGTGCGCGTGCTCATCGGGTTCAGTCCTCCAGTGCGGCGAGGCCGGGGAGCGTCTTGCCCTCGAGGTATTCGAGGGAGGCGCCGCCACCGGTCGAGATGTGGCCGAATGCGTTCTCGTCGAAGCCGAGCGTACGCACGGCCGCGGCGGAGTCACCGCCGCCGACGACGGTGAAGCCGTCGGTTTCCACGAGTGCCTGGGCGACCGCCTTGGTGCCCTCGGCGTAGTCGGGGTGCTCGAAGACGCCCATGGGACCGTTCCAGAAGACGGTCTCGGCGTCGGCGAGCTTCGAGGCGTAGAGCTCTCGGGTCTTCGGGCCGATGTCCAGGCCCTCCTGGTCGGCGGGGATCTTGTCCGCGTCGACCACGCCGTGCTCGGTCGGGGCCTTGGCCTTGAGGTCGGGGAACTCGCGGGAGACCACGACGTCGAGCGGCAGCAGCAGCTCGACGCCCTGCTTCTCCGCGCGCTCCATGTACTCGGTGACGGCCGGGACCTGGTCCTCCTGCAGGAGGGAGATGCCGACCTCGTAGCCCTTGGCCTTCAGGAAGGTGTAGGCCATGCCGCCGCCGATGAGGAGGCGGTCGGCCTTGCCGAGCAGCTCGTCGATGACGGCGAGCTTGTCGGAGACCTTGGCGCCGCCGAGCGCGACGACGTAGGGGCGCTTGACGTCCTCGGTGAGCTTCCTGAGGACGCCGACCTCGGTGGCGATGAGGTAGCCGGCGTAGTGCGGCAGCCGGGCCGGGAGGTCGTAGACGGAGGCGTGCCCCCGGTGCACCGCGCCGAAGCCGTCACCGACGTACACGTCGGCGAGGGCGGCGAGCTGGTCGGCGAACGCGGCGCGCTCGGCGTCGTCCTTGGCCGTCTCGCCCGGGTTGAAGCGGAGGTTCTCCAGGACGGCGACCCGGCCGTCGGCGAGGCCGGCGACCGTCTCCTGCGCGGACGGGCCCACCGTGTCGGCCGCGAAGGCCACGTCCGAGCCGAGGAGTTCACCGAGGCGGGAGGCGACCGGGGCGAGGGAGAAGGCGGGGTCCGGGGCGCCCTTGGGACGGCCCAGGTGCGAGGCGACGACCACCTTGGCGCCCGCGTCCGCGAGGGCCTTCACGGTGGGCAGGACGGCGCGGATGCGGCCGTCGTCGGTGATGGTCCCGTCGGCGAGCGGCACGTTGAGGTCGGCGCGGACGAAGACCCGCTTTCCGCTCACGCCGTCGGCGAGAAGTTCGTCGATCGTCTTCATGGGGTGGACTCCTGAGGAGGGCTCTTGATGCCCCTGATCGTATGGGGGCGTGATCCGTACGCGAGACAGGGCTCGGACAGCGCGACGGTGCGCTGCCCGAGCCCTGCTCTCACTTCAAGGTCCTGCTGCTGTGCTCTTGGACGATCAGAGCTGGTCGCCGACGAAGACCGTGAGGTCGACGAGGCGGTTGGAGTAGCCCCACTCGTTGTCGTACCAGCCGAGGATCTTCACCGAGTTGCCGTCCTGGACCATGGTCAGGGACGAGTCGAAGGTGCAGGAGGCCGGGTCGCCGACGATGTCCGAGGAGACGATCTCGTCCTCGGTGTAGGCCAGGAAGCCCTTGAGGGCGCCGTCCTCGGAGGCCTTCTTGAACGCGGCGTTGACCTCGTCCTTGGTGACCTCGCGCTGGAGCGTCACGACGAGGTCGGTGGCGGAGCCGGTGGGAACCGGCACGCGCATCGCGATGCCGTCCAGCTTGCCCTTGAGCTGCGGCAGGACCAGCGCGGTGGCCTTGGCGGCGCCCGTGGTGGTCGGGATGATGTTCTCGGCGGCGGCACGGGCGCGGCGCAGGTCCTTGTGCGGGAAGTCAAGGATGCGCTGGTCGTTCGTGTACGCGTGCACCGTCGTCATCAGGCCCTTGACGATGCCGAAGTTCTCGTCGAGCACCTTCGCCATCGGCGCCACGCAGTTGGTGGTGCAGGAGGCGTTGGAGATGACGTGGTGGTTCGCCGGGTCGTACTTGTCCTGGTTGACGCCCATCACGATGGTGATGTCCTCGCCCTTGGCCGGAGCCGAGATGAGGACCTTCTTGGCGCCGCCGGCGATGTGCTTCTCGGCGTCTTCCTTCTTGGTGAAGATGCCGGTCGACTCGATGACGATGTCGACGCCCAGCTCGCCCCAGGGGATGTCGGACGGGTTGCGCTCCGACAGCACCTTGATGGTGTGGCCGTCGACGGTGATCGTGTCGGCGGTGTGGGAGACCTCTTCCTTGAGGCGGCCCAGGATCGTGTCGTACTTCAGCAGGTGCGCGGTGGTCGCGGTGTCACCCAGGTCGTTGACGGCCACGACCTCGATGTCCGCACCCTGCTGCAGCAGTGCGCGGAAGTAGTTACGCCCGATGCGGCCGAAGCCGTTGATGCCTACGCGGATCGTCACGAACCGATCTCCTCGTTGGTACGCCGGCCATGCGGTGCCGGCGAGCTGTATTTGGGATGTCCCCGACCACCCCCGACCCTACCCCTCTGGGGGCCCCGAGGTGACATCGAGATGCCGCATACACGGGCAGGCGGTCCGTACCCGTCAGTAGGGTACGGACCCTCCCGGATCGGCAGTCGTTTCACTCCTGTTTGTTACGGAAAGCGAGTGCCCGACGGAGCCTTTTTCACTCGTTCGTGAGCGGGTCGGCTCACCTGATGACCAAGCCTCGCCGCACCGTTGAGAGGGGGTCTCGCTCACCTGTCGAGTGCGGCGAGCGCCTTCCTCATCACGGCTGCCCGGTCGGCGGCCGACGGCACCTGTTCCAGGCCGAATCCGAGCAGCACCGTGTCGTCGGTGGCGACCGCTCCGTAGGTCTGGAACAGGGCTCCGGTCCGCGTCCAGTCCTTCAGCGCCGCCGGACTTCCCGCGGGCGGTCCGGACACCCGCCAGGCGCCGAGGGACGTCTCGAATCCCTCGGTGTCCTTCGCCGCGCCGCCGACGACGAGGGAGGCGTCGTCGGCGAGCACGCCGTGCCCGCCGCTGCCCGGGTCGGTGACGTAGGCGATGGAGACCTCCACCGTCCGCCCGGCGTAGGCGCTGAGGTCGAAGCCGGCCTGCCGCCAGCCGTCGGAGCTGCCGGTGAGGCTGTGCCACGAGCCGGTGGTGCCGGTCGCGGCGCAGGCGTGGTCCGCGAGCGTCAGATAGTGCCCGAGCCACGGGTGCTCGCCGATCAGGAAGCCGGCTCCGCACTCGGCCGGCACGGAGTCGGTGGTGGCACCGCCCGTCTCCGGCAGGGTCGTCCAGTCGCCGGCGCCGACGGTGTGCGCCTCGATCACGGCGTGGTCGTAGCCGGGTTCGGTGTCCCACAGCAGACGGGTGGAGAGGGTGGGCCGCTCCGCCGCGGTGACACCGGTGAGGTCGATGGTGCGGGTGAGGCGCTTGTAGGCGTCGTCGGTGTGCACCGCGGCCGCCATGGCGGAGCCGCTGTACGGGCCGTACGGGTTGACGGCGCCGGCGAACCGGCCCGCGCCCTCGCTCCGGAACTGCGGGTACGCGGACGGCGGCAGCTCGTCGGAGGTGACGCCGTAGGCGCCGGCCCGGTCGAGCGGGTTGCCGGGCGCGTCGCCGAGGTCGCCGCTGTAGCCGGCCAGGGCGCCGGATCCGGTGAAGCCGGTGACCCCCTTGGTGGAGGTACGGCTGTAGGCGCCCAGGTAGTACTGGCTGAAGTCGTCCGAGCGCGCGCCGCCGCCGAGGTCCACGCTGCCGCCGGCCAGCTCGCCGGCCTCGATCAGTTTCCCGCCCTCGTTGAGGTAGGCGCGCAGCTGGAGCTGGGTGGCGTTGGCGGGTCCGCCCGCGCCCGAGTAGTGCACGACGGTGCGGAAGTGCTTCAGCACGCCGAGGGCGTCCGGGGCGCCCCGGGCGGCCACGTCCCACACGACCGCCCGGCGCCCGGCCGCCCGGAGCGCGTCCGCGTACTTCCCCGCCTCGGGGGCGCTCGCGCCCTCCTCGGCGACGACGAGGGTGTCAGCGCGGGGCCGCTCGGCGACGGTGTACGTGAAGTGCGGTCCGGTCACCTTGCCGGCTCTGCCGCCCTTGCCGGTCTCACCGGTGAACCACACCTCGACCCGGTCGCCCGGCCTGCCTCCGCGCACCGTGGCCCGGTACTCGTCGAAGTAGAGGTTGTCCTCGCCGCCGTAGGTCCGGCCGCCCTTCCAGGGCCGCAGCGGCCGCTCGTGCGTACGGCCCTTGTTGACGCGGTACTTGAGCGTCTTGTCGCGGACCGCCCTGCGGACGACGGCCGAGACCTCCTGGCCGGCGCCGCCGGAGTACGACGTCGTGAACGCGGCCGGGGTGATGTCGGCGGCGGCGAGCCCGACCGCGGAGACCGGCCGGTCCGGGTGGGCGGCGGTCTCGGCGACCGAGAGCGCGAAGGGGACGTTCTTCGCGAACTCCTGCTGGATCAGCTTCTCGTCGTCGGGGAAGTTGAACACCGACTGGCAGTCCTGGGGCTTCCAGGCGTCGTCCGGATCGACCTCCGAGGCGGTCTGGCAGGTCGACATCTCGGGGGTGAACATCGAGACCCCGTTGACGTTCGAGGCATGGCCGTCCGCCTCGCCGTTGGTGGTGTACAGCTCCGAGGAGAGCTGTGAGTGGTAGCCCGGAACGGCCGGCCGGGCGGGGGTGCCGGCGAGCGCCCGGTACAGGACGTCGTCGGGGGTGGGCGTGGCCACCTGCCAGCCGACGCCGTACAGCAGGAGTTCGGCCGCCGAGTGGTAGTTGACGGCGTACTTGAAGCCGACCCGCTTCTCGAGGGCGTCGAGGGCCGCGGTCTCGGGCTCGGACCCGGGGCGCGCGCCGCGGTAGGTCTCGTCGGCCGGGCTGGGGGACGAACCCTCGTCGTCGTAGCCCCACTTGTACGCGAAGTTGCGGTTGAGGTCGACGCCGTCGCCGGCGCTGATGACACCGTCGCCGTTGACGTCGCGGAGGTTCTTGCGCCACAGCCGGTTGCCGGGGCTCTTGAAGGTGTAGTCGTAGCCGTCGGGGTTGGCCGAGAGGACGAACCACAGCTCGGTCGAGTCGACGATCCTCCGGATCCGCCGGTCGGTCCGGTAGTGGTCGAGGTAGTAGTGCATCAGGCGGCGGGTCGTCTCCGGCGTGATCCACTCGCGCGCGTGCTGGTTGGACATGTACAGCACGGCGGGTTTGGAACCGTCCTTCGACTTCCCGGCGTCCCTGGTCAGCCGGAGCGCGAGGATGTCCTGGCCGCCGACGGTCCTCCCGATGGACTCGACCTTCGTCAGCCCGGGGTTGGCCCGCGCCGTGCGCAGGATCTCCTCCTTCAGGCCGCCGTCGCCGCTGTACGGACGGAACACGCCCTGCGCGGCGCCCTTCAGGCGGGCCTCGGTCCGGGCCGGCAGGGTGTGCTCGGTGAGCCGGACGCCCTGCTGTTCGAGCCTCCTCGCCTGCCGGTCGGTCAGGTAGACCTCGACGGCCGTCCGGCCGCCGGCGCCCACCTGCTCGGACAGCTCCCGGCCGTCCTGGCCGGCCGCGAGGAGCAGGGGTAACTGCTGGCGGGTGACCTGGGCGCGGAAGACCTTCACCTCGTCGGAGCGGGGCGGGGCGGAACCCGGGTCCTGCGCCCGGGCGACGGGCGTGAGGCTGGCGGCTCCGGCGAGGAGCGCGCCGACGGCGAGGATCGATCTCGCTCTGTGTCTCATGAACCCCCCTAGGGCCTGACCGCCACAGCGGCGACCAGGCTGCCAGGTTCATGTCACCTCAAGATCGAGTCAAGGGCGCCACATGGACACGCGAACGCCGGCGCCGGCGCCCCGGAAGGGCGCCGGCACCGGCGAGTCGGCGTGGCGCGGATCAGCCCGCCAGGTTGTCCGCGAGCTCCTCCGAGAGGTTGGACTCGGTGCCCGGGATGCCCAGGTCGGAGGCGCGCTTGTCGGCCATCGCCAGCAGCCGGCGGATCCGGCCCGCGACCGCGTCCTTGGTGAGCGGCGGGTCGGCGAGCGCGCCCAGCTCCTCCAGGGAGGCCTGCTTGTGCTCCATGCGCAGCCGCCCGGCGGCGGCGAGGTGCTCGGGCACCTCCTCGCCGAGGATCTCCAGGGCGCGCTGCACCCGGGCGCCCGCGGCCACGGCGGCGCGGGCCGAGCGGCGCAGGTTGGCGTCGTCGAAGTTGGCGAGCCGGTTGGCGGTGGCCCGCACCTCGCGCCGCATCCGGCGCTCCTCCCAGGCCAGCACCGACTCGTGCGCGCCGAGCCGGGTCAGCAGGGCGCCGATCGCGTCACCGTCGCGCACGACCACCCGGTCCACCCCGCGCACCTCGCGGGCCTTGGCCGCGATGGAGAGCCGGCGGGCCGCACCGACCAGGGCGAGCGCGGCCTCCGGTCCGGGGCACGTCACCTCCAGGGAGGAGGAGCGGCCCGGCTCGGTCAGCGAGCCGTGCGCCAGGAACGCCCCGCGCCAGGCGGCCTCCGCGTCGCAGGTGGCCCCCGAGACCACCTGCGGGGGCAGGCCGCGGATCGGACGGCCGCGGCCGTCGACGAGCCCGGTCTGGCGGGCCAGCTGGTCGCCGCCCGCCACCACCCGCACGACGTAGCGCGAGCCGCGGCGCAGGCCGCCGGGCGCCATCACGATCAGTTCCGAGCTGTGGCCGAAGATCTCCAGGATGTCCCGCTTGAGCCGGCGGGCGGCCATCGCGGTGTCCAGCTCCGCCTCGATCACGATGCGCCCGCTCACCAGGTGAAGGCCGCCGGCGAACCGCAGAATGGCGGAGACCTCCGCCTTCCTGCAGCAGGTCCGGGTGACGGGGAGCCGGGAGATCTCGTCCTTCACCGCTGCCGTCATCGCCATGGGCCGATCCTTCCATGCATCCGAAAAATACGGTCGTACGCGGCGGCCAACAGCTCCGGGTCGTGCCTGGGGCTTCCGTCGGGCCGGGCCACCGGCGCCAGCTCGACCGCGGCTCCGAGCCGCTTGGCGGCCTCGGTGAGCGAGTCGCGGTCGGGCACGGCGGCCTCGTCGGCCAGCACCACGTCCAGGGCGAGTTTAGGGGCGTGTCGCCCCAAAACCTCCAAATGACGCTGCGGGGAGAAGCCGTCGGTTTCTCCGGGCTGCGGGGCGAGGTTCAGCGACAGTACACGGCGCGCCTTGGTCGCGGTGAGGGCGTCCAGCAGCTCGGGGACGAGCAGGTGCGGGATGACCGAGGAGAACCAGGAGCCCGGACCCAGCACCACCCAGTCCGCGTCCAGCACGGCGGCGACGGCCTCCGGGACGGCGGGCGGGTCGTGCGGCACGAGGTGCACGGACTGCACCTCGCCCGGGGTGAGGGCCACCGTCGCCTGACCGCGGACGGTGTCGACGTCCTCGGGGCGATCCGGGTCGTGCCCCTTGACCAGCGCCTGCAGCTCCAGCGGCACGGCGGACATGGGCAGTACCCGCCCGTGCGCGCCGAGCAGCTTGCCGACCAGGTCCAGGGCCTGGACGTGGTCGCCGAGCTGCTCCCACAGGGCCACGATCAGCAGATTGCCGACCGCGTGGTCGTGCAGGTCGCCCTGTGACTGGAAGCGGTGCTGGATGACCCGGGCCCAGGTCTGGCCCCAGTCGTCGTCCCCGCACAGCGCGGCCAGCGCCTTGCGCAGGTCGCCGGGCGGCAGCACGCCCAGCTCGTCGCGCAGGCGCCCGCTGGAGCCGCCGTCGTCGGCCACCGTGACGACGGCGGTCAGGTCACCGGTGATCCGGCGCAGCGCGGCGAGCGAGGCGGACAGGCCCATGCCGCCGCCGAGCGCGACGACCTTGGGCTGGGCGCCGCGCCTGCGGGGCCGGCCGCCGCGCGCCTCGGCGGGGCGGACCGCCCCGCCGTCGGCCGTCGTGCGGCCCGAGCGGCTGTCCGGCGCCATGCGGCGCAGCCGGCTCAGCCGCCGTGTGCGTTCCGTCATTCCCGTCCCATGTCCCGGTGGACGACCACCGTCTCCACGCCCTCGGCCACGAGGCGCGCGGCGAGCTTCTCCGACATCGCCACCGAGCGGTGCTTGCCCCCGGTGCAGCCGATGGCGATCGTCACGTACCGCTTGCCCTCGCGCCGGTAGCCGGCCGCGATGAGGCGCAGCAGTTCGGCGTAGCGGTCGAGGAACTCCTTGGCGCCGGGCTGGTTGAAGACGTAGCGGGCGACCTCCTCGTTGAGGCCGGTGTACGGCCGCAGCTCCGGGACCCAGTGCGGGTTGGGCAGGAAGCGCATGTCCGCGACCAGGTCGGCGTCGACCGGGAGGCCGTACTTGAAGCCGAAGGACATGACGGTGGCCCGCAGTTCGGGCTCCTCCTCCCCGGCGAACTGGGCGTCCATCTTGGCGCGCAGCTCGTGCACGTTGAGGCTGGAGGTGTCGATCACCAGGTCGGCGTCGCCGCGCAGCTCGCGCAGCAGTTCGCGTTCGGCGGCGATGCCGTCGACGATCCGGCCGTCGCCCTGCAGCGGGTGCGGCCGGCGCACCGACTCGAAGCGGCGCACCAGCGCGTCGTCGGACGACTCGAGGAAGACGATCCGCCGGGTGACGTGCTTGGCCTCCAGGTCCGCGAGGGACTCGCGCAGATTGTCGAAGAAGCGGCGGCCGCGCACGTCGACGACGACCGCGATCCGGGCCACGTTGCCCTGGGAGCGGGCGCCCAGCTCGACCATGGTCGGGATGAGGGCGGGCGGCAGGTTGTCGACGACGAACCAGCCGAGGTCCTCCAGACACTTGGCCGCCGTCGAGCGGCCCGCTCCGGACATGCCGGAGATGATCACCAGCTCGGGGATGGCCGCCTCGGCGGGGCCGGCCGGTGTGACGTCCGTACTCACCTGTCCTCCGTTGTCCTGGACCGGCTGCCCCGGGTGTGCTCCGGCCGCCTGCCGCGGCTGGTTCCCGCCCGCTTCCCCAGGCGCCTGTTCTCGTCGTGGCGTGGGCTGTGCGTCGTGCTCGGTCATGTCTCCTGCCCCCGTCGTTCGTCCGGGGGGCCCGCGCTCACGGGCTCCCCCGCGGAACCCGCCGCCGTCACGGGTTCCTCGTCCTCAATGATCTCTCCGGTCGCCGTGTTCACGGCGGGTCCGGCCGGGACCGCCCCGGCGAGGGCCGCGGCGATGGTCTCGGCCGTCTTCCGGCCTATCCCGGGCACCTCCTGGATCTGTTCGATTGTCGCCGACCGCAGCCTCTTCACCGAGCCGAAATGCTTGATGAGCGCCTGTTTGCGGGTGTCGCCGAGGCCGGGCACGTCGTCCAGGGGTCCTGCGCGGAAACGCTTGGCGCGCTTGGTGCGCTGGTAGGTGATCGCGAAGCGGTGGGCCTCGTCGCGGACGCGCTGGAGCAGGTACAGCCCCTCGCTGGTGCGGGGCAGGACAACGGGGTCGTCCTCGCCGGGCACCCAGACCTCCTCCAGGCGCTTGGCGAGCCCGCACACGGCGATGTCGTCGATGCCCAGCTCGTCCAGCGCCCGGCGCGCCGCGGCGACCTGCGGCTGCCCGCCGTCGACGACCACGAGCTGGGGCGGGTAGGCGAACTTCCTGGGACGTCCGTCGTCGTCCTTGAGTGCGCCGTCGATCACGTCCGTACCGCCGAGTGGAGCCGCCGCGCCCCCTGCGGACGCGGTACCGCCCTCGGCGGGCGCGGCTCCCTCGCCGGGGAGCGCGGGGCCAGCGGGGGCGGCTCCCTCGCCGGGGAGCGCGGGGCCGCCGTCAGCGGGCGTGGTTCCTTCGCCCCGGAGTGCCGGACCGCCGTCAGCGGGGGCAGGCGCCTCGTCGGCGAGCTCCGGACCGCCGACAGCGGGCGCGGCCCCCTCGTCCGCGAGCTCCGGACCCCCGACAGCGAGGGCAGGCGCCTCGTCCGCGAGTGCCGGACCGCCGTCGCCGAGCGCGAGCGCGCCATCGGTGGTCGTCGCCTGCTCGCCGTCGGTCCACTCCCCCGTCCGCTCCTTCTCGGCCAGGTAGCGCCGGAAGCGGCGGCTGATCACCTCGTGCATGGAGCGGACGTCGTCCTGCCCGGCGAAGCCCTTGATCTGGAAGCGGCGGTACTCGCTCTTGCGCTGCAGTCCGTCCTCGAAGACGACCATGGAGGCGACCACGTCGTCCCCCTGGAGGTGCGAGATGTCGTAGCACTCGATCCGCAGCGGCGCGCTGTCCAGGTCGAGGGCCTCGGCGATCTCCTCCAGCGCGCGCGAGCGCGTGGTCAGGTCGGAGGCGCGCTTGGTCTTGTGCAGGGCGAGGGCCTGCAGGGCGTTGCGCTCCACGGTCTCCATGAGCGCCTTCTTGTCGCCGCGCTGCGGCACGCGCAGCGAGACGTTCGCCCCGCGGCGGACTGCCAGCCACTCCTGGACCGGCTCGACCGGCTCCGGCAGGGCCGGGACCAGGACCTCCTTGGGCACGGCGTCCCCGCTCTCCTCGCCGTAGAGCTGCTGCAGGGCGTGCTCGACGAGGGCGCCGGTGGTGACGTCCTCGACCTTGTCCGTCACCCAGCCGCGCTGGCCGCGGACCCGGCCGCCACGGACGTGGAAGATCTGCACCGCCGCCTCCAGCTCGTCCTCGGCGACGGCGATGAGGTCGGCGTCGGTCGCGTCGGCGAGCACGACCGCGTTCTTCTCCATGGCCTTTCTCAGGGCCCCGATGTCGTCGCGCAGGCGGGCGGCCCGCTCGTACTCCATCTCCTCCGCCGCCTCCGTCATCCGGTTCTCCAGACGGCGGAGGTAGGTGCCGGTGCGGCCGGCCATGAAGTCGCTGAACTCCTCGGCCAGCTCCCGGTGGTCCTCCGGGCTGATCCGGCCGACGCAGGGGGCGGAGCACTTGCCGATGTAGCCAAGCAGGCAGGGACGGCCCGTGCGGGCGGCGTTCTTGAAGACACCGGCCGAGCAGGTGCGCACCGGGAAGACGCGCAGCAGCAGGTCGACGGTGTCCCGGATGGCCCACGCGTGCGCGTACGGGCCGAAATACCTGACGCCCTTCTTCTTGTGACCGCGCATCACCTGGACGCGCGGGAACTCCTCGTTCATCGTCACCGCGAGGTACGGGTAGCTCTTGTCGTCGCGGTACTTGACGTTGAACCGGGGGTCGAACTCCTTGATCCAGGAGTACTCCAGCTGCAGCGCCTCGACCTCCGTGGACACCACGGTCCATTCCACGGACGCGGCGGTGGTCACCATCGTCCGGGTGCGGGGGTGCAGGCCCGCCAGGTCCTGGAAGTAGTTCGCCAGGCGCTGGCGCAGGCTCTTCGCCTTTCCGACGTAGATCACCCGGCGGTGCTCGTCACGGAACCTGTACACCCCCGGAGAGTCCGGGATCTCACCCGGCCTGGGGCGGTAGCTGGAGGGGTCGGCCATGCTTCACACCCTACTGGCGAGGACCGACAGCGCGTCGGGCCCGTGGGCCGCGCACCCGGGTCAGCAACTCGCCGGACGGACGGGGTCGGGCTCGACGGGCGGGCGGGGTCGGCCGGAAACAGCGCGTGCGGGGGCCGTGACCCGGCCAGAGCCGACCGCGACCGGTCCGCGGTGTTGTCGGGGCATGGTCAACACGCTTCAATGCGTGGGAACTCGGGGCCGTGCCCACCGGGCACGGACGCGACGTGCGCGGAGACGGGCGTGCCCGGGCGCCCACGGGGGTGGACCCGCGCCCGCGCCAGCGGTCTGACCAGCCGTCGTGACACCTCACAGAAAGGCCTCTGTCCATGCGGCACGCCACAGAGCACGCGGACGTCCCCACCGCCGAACTCGACACGGCCCTGCGGGGCGGCCCCTTCCATGTGGCGCTGCGCGCCGCGATCGCCGCCCGCGGACTGCCGCTCCAGCGCGTGCAGCACCATCTCTCCCGCCACGGGGTCAGGGTCGGCATCACGAGTCTGAGCTACTGGCAGCAGGGGGCCCGGCGCCCGCAGCGCCCGGAGTCGCTGCGCGCGGTACGGGCCCTCGAGGAGATCCTGCGGCTGCCGGACGAGTCGCTGATCCGGCTGCTCACCGAACCGGACGAGGCCGGGCCGGGCCGCCCGGCCCGTTCCTACCGCTCCCGGGCGGCGGCCTGTGACGCCGGGAACCGGCTGCGGGCCGATCTGGACTGGCACCTGGACGGGGGACTGCACACCCTGGGCCACCACGAGCGCGTCCGGATCGGCGCCCGGCGCGAGCTCGCCGGCCTGGAGTCCCACCACATCGTGCGGGCCCATCGCGACGGCGTCGACCGTTTCGTGGCAGTCCACCACGGCGACCCCGGCTGCAGTCCGGGCGCGATGACGGTGCGCGCGCTGGAGAACTGCCGCACCGGGCGGACGCGCTGGGACAAGGACACCGGTGTGCTGGTGACGGAGCTGCTGTTCGGCACCCGGCTGCGCTCCGGCGACACGTTCCTCTTCCGCTACGGCGTCGAGGACGGCACGGCGGGGGTCTCGGGCGAGTACGTCCACCGGTTCGGTTTCCCGGGCGGCCAGTACGCGCTCCAGGTGAGCTTCGACGCGGCGGCGCTGCCGGCCCGCTGCCACCGCTTCACCCAGCACAGCCCGGCTGCCCCGCGCGGCGGCAGGCAGGAACTGCGGATCAGCGCGCCGCACCACGGCGTCCACGTGGTCGAGCCCCGGATCCGGCCGGGGCTGGTGGGCATCGCGTGGGAGTGGGAGTGATCCGCAGGGATGAACCGGCTCAGGCGCCAGGACCGGCGATGATCCGCCCCTTCGAGGCGCGGACGGGGAGTTCGCCGAGCGGCTCGGTGGCCGGGGCCTGCAGCACCTCGCCGGTCACCGCGTCGAACTCGCTGCCGTGACAGGGGCAGACGAGCGTGGTGCCCCGGAGCTTGTTGATCACGCAGCCGGCGTGGGTGCAGACGGTGCTGTACGCCTTGAGCGCCCCGCCCGCGTCCCTGCTGACCACGACGTTCCGGTCCCGGTAGAGCTTGGCGCCGCCCTTCGCGATCTCGCTCTCCGCGCCGAGGTCGACCGGCGTGGTCGGGCTCGCGTCGGCCGAGTCGTCGCCCGGGGCCGAGCAGGCGGCGAGGCCCAGCCCCGCGGCCGGGGCCACGGCGGCTCCGCGGAGGACGGTACGGCGGCTCGCTGACGATCGGGCGGGCATCAGATCTCCACTGGTCAGGGGGCGTGCAGCCCGACGATACCCGGGGACGGCCGAGAGCCGGGGGGCGGGCCCGACGTGCGTATGGGGTGTGGTCGGGGGCGAGTCCGGGGTGTGTTCCGGGGCCGGTCCGACGTGCGTCCGGCGTGCGTTCCGGAGGCGGCTGTCCGTAGGGGAGCCTTCGGAGGGACGGTGACTGAGGTGCGAGGACCGGAAGACGTAAACGTTTGCGCAAGCGTTTACGTGGGCCGCGCGGATGCGATACCTTCCCGGCCACGGCCGGAGAGAAGGGACGACTCGATGCCCACCATGGCGGACGTGGCCCGCAGCGCCGGAGTCTCCGTGGCGACCGTCTCCCACGTGCTCAACGGCACGCGCCCGGTGCTGCCCTCCACCCGGCAGGCCGTGCTCGACGCCGTCGACGCCCTCGGCTACACCCCCAACACCCTGGCCCGCTCACTGGTCACGTCCCGCACCCGCTCCATCGGTCTCGCGGTGTCGGCGATCAGCAACCCCTACTTCACGGAGATCCTCCAGGGAGTCGAGGCAGCCGCCCTCGCGGCCGGCTACAGCCTCCTCATCGCCGATCCGCACGACGACCCCGCGCACGAGCGCAAGGTGGTGCAGCTCCTCCACGAACGCCGGGTGGACGGCATGATCGTCGCCCCGTCCGCCCGCCCGCACGACCTCGTCGCCTACCTCGGACGTCATGCCGTGCCCGCCGTGTTCCTCGACCGGGTGCTCCCGGCCACCGAACCCGTGGCCGGCGGCACAGCCCCCGGCCGGGGCCTGTTCGACCAGGTGTGCGCCGAGAACGCCGGCCCGATGGCGGATCTCACCGGTCATCTCGCGGGTCTCGGCCACCGCCGGATCGGACTGGTCGCGGGCCTGCCCGGCCTCAGCACCACCGAGGAGCGGATCGCCGGTTACCGGCAGGGCCTCGCGGCCGCCGGACTGGCCTTCGACCAGGATCTCGTGGTGTCCGGTCTGTCGGAGTCGGCCGGCGCCGAGCGGGCCACGGCCGCGCTGCTCGCCCTGCCCGCTCCGCCTACCGCCCTCGTCACAGCCAACAACGCCATGACCATCGGAGCCCTGCGCACCCTGCGCGAGCGGAATCTGGCCGTACCGGGCGGCATCGCCCTGGGCTGCTTCGACGACTTCGCCTGGGCCGACCTGTTCTCGCCCCGGCTCACCGCCATCGCCCAGCCCAGCAGGGAGATCGGCGCGCGGGCCGTCGATGTGCTCCTGGAGCGGCTGGCCGAGCCGGGCCGGCCTCCCAGGACCGTCCGGCTGCCCTGCGCCTTCGTCCACCGCACCTCCTGCGGATGCCCGGAACGGCGGGACGAGGCCGTGGGCTCCCCGCCGGCCGGAACCGGCGGGACCACGGAACCATCCACGCCTCTGGAGAGGGGAACCGCCTCGTGATCGTCGTCGCCGGAGAGGCACTGATCGACCTGGTCCCGCGCGGCCCGGGCGCCCTGGCCGACCTGAAGCCGGCGCTGGGCGGCGGCCCGTACAACACCGCCGTGGCCCTCGGCCGTCTCGGCTCCCGGACCGCCTTCTGCTCCCGCGCCTCGCGCGACCCGTTCGGGGAGGCCCTGCTGGACGGGCTGCGGCGGGCCGGGGTGGAGGTGTCGGACGTGCAGCGCGGTCCCGAGCCGACCACCCTGGCCGTCGCCACCGTCGACACCGACGGCTCGGCCGCCTACTCGTTCTACGTGGACGGCACCGCCGACCGCCTCTTCACCGCCCCCGCCGCTCTCCCGGCGGGCACGCGCGCGGTGTCCTTCGGTACCTGCTCGCTCGTCCTGGAGCCCGGGGCGAGCGCCTACGAGAAGCTGATGCGCGAAGCGGCCGCGCAGGGCCTGTTCACCGCCCTCGACCCCAACATCCGCACCGGACTGATCCCGGACGCGGACGCCTACAGGGCGCGCTTTTGCGGCTGGCTGCCCTCGGTGACGCTGCTGAAGCTGTCCGCCGAGGACGCCGAGTGGCTCGGCGGCACCCCGCAGGAGTGGCTGGCCGCGGGGCCTTCGGCGGTCGTGGTGACCCGGGGCGGCGAGGGCCTCACCGTGCACACCCGGGACGGCGCCGAGTACTCCGTACCGGGTGAGAAGGTCGAGGTCGTGGACACCATCGGCGCCGGCGACACCGTGAACGCGGCCCTGCTGCACGGACTGGCCGCCCGGGACGCGCTGTCGCCCGGGGGCCTCGCGGCCCTGGGCCCGGACGGCTGGCGGCGGCTGCTGCGGTTCGCGGCGCGCGCGGCGGCGATCACCTGCTCGCGGGCGGGGGCGGAACCGCCGTTCGCGGCCGAACTGGGCGAGCTGTAGCCCCACTCGTACACAGGCGGCGCCCCGCGATGCGTCATCGCGGGGCGCCGTCTGCCGGCCGGCGCGTCAGGAGCGCCGCCGGTGACCTCAGGCCTTGCGGGCCCGGGTCGTCTTCTTCGCCGGTGCGGTCTTCGCCGGCGACGCCTTCTTGGCGGTGGCCTTCGCGGTGGCCGTGTTGTTGGCCTTGGCCGTCACCGTCTTCTTCGCCGTCGACCGGGCGGCGGCGGTCCGCTTGGCCGCCGTGCCGCGCGGCGCCTTCACCGGTGCCGCGTCGCTGACGCGGTCGGCGCCGAGGACCTCGCGCAGGAACTTGCCGGTGTGGCTCGCCGGAACCCCGGCGACCTCCTCGGGGGTGCCCTCGGCGACCACGAGGCCGCCGCCGGCGCCGCCCTCCGGGCCCATGTCGACGAGCCAGTCGGCGGTCTTGATCACATCGAGGTTGTGCTCGATGACGATGACCGTGTTGCCCTTGTCGACCAGGCCGGACAGGACCTTCAGCAGCTTGCTGATGTCCTCGAAGTGCAGACCGGTGGTCGGCTCGTCCAGGACGTAGACCGTGCGGCCGGTGGAGCGCTTCTGGAGCTCGCTGGCGAGCTTGACGCGCTGCGCCTCACCGCCGGACAGGGTGGTCGCGGACTGGCCGAGCCGGACGTAGCCGAGGCCGACGTCCTTCAGCGTGCGCAGGTGCCGGGAGATGGACGGAACCGCCTCGAAGAAGTCGGTCGCCTCCTCGATCGGCATGTTCAGCACCTCGGCGATGGACTTGCCCTTGTAGTGGACCTCCAGGGTCTCCCGGTTGTACCGGGCGCCGTGGCAGACCTCGCACGGGACGTAGACGTCCGGGAGGAAGTTCATCTCGATCTTGATCGTGCCGTCGCCCGCGCAGTTCTCGCAGCGGCCGCCCTTGACGTTGAAGGAGAAGCGGCCGGGCAGGTAGCCGCGGACCTTCGCCTCGGTGGTCTCGGCGAACAGCTTGCGGATGTGGTCGAAGACGCCGGTGTAGGTCGCCGGGTTGGACCGCGGGGTGCGGCCGATGGGCGACTGGTCGACGTGCACGACCTTGTCGACCAGGTCGTCGCCGTCCACGCGCGTGTGCCGTCCGGGGACGTTGCGCGCGCCGTTCAGCTCGCGCGCCAGGTGCGTGTACAGGATGTCGTTGACCAGCGTCGACTTGCCGGAGCCGGACACGCCCGTCACGGCCGTGAAGACGCCCAGCGGGAAGGACACGTCGATGTCCTGGAGGTTGTTCTCCCGCGCGCCGTGCACGGTCAGCTGCCGGGACGGGTCGCGGGGGCGCCGCACGTCGGGCAGCGGGATCGCCTTGCGGCCCGACAGGTACTGGCCGGTCTCGGACTCGGTGTTGGCGAGCAGTTCCTTCAGGGAACCGCTGTGCACGACCTTGCCGCCGTGCTCGCCGGCGCCGGGGCCGATGTCCACGATCCAGTCGGCGACCTTGATGGTGTCCTCGTCGTGCTCGACGACGATGAGCGTGTTGCCCATGTCGCGCAGCCGGACCAGGGTCTCGATCAGCCGGTGGTTGTCCCGCTGGTGCAGGCCGATGGACGGCTCGTCCAGCACGTACAGGACGCCGACCAGACCGGAGCCGATCTGGGTGGCGAGACGGATGCGCTGGGCCTCGCCGCCGGAGAGGGTGCCGGCCGCGCGGTTGAGCGAGAGGTAGTCCAGGCCGACGTCGACCAGGAACTTCAGCCGCTCGTTGACCTCCTTCAGGACCCGCTCGGCGATCTTCTTGTCACGGGCGGTCAGCTTCAGCTCGCCCAGGAAGTCCGCGCAGTCGCTGATCGACATCGCGGAGACCTCGGCGATGGACTTCCCCATGACCGTGACGGCCAGGACGATCGGCTTCAGGCGGGTGCCCTCGCAGGTGGGGCAGGGCACTTCGCGCATGTAGCCCTCGAAGCGCTCGCGGCTGGCGTCGCTCTCCGCCTCGCTGTGCCGGCGCTTGACGAAGGGCACCGCGCCCTCGAAGGGGGTGGTGTACACCCGCTCGCGGCCGTACCGGTTGCGGTAGCGGACCTCGATCTGGGTCTTGTGGCCGTACAGCAGGGCCTTCCGCGCCCGCTGGGGCAGGCCTGCGAAGGGGATGTCGGTGCGGAAGCCGAGGGCGTCCGCGAGGGCCCCGATCAGACGGCCGAAGTAGTCCTTGGTGTGGCCGTGCGACCAGGGGTGGATGGCGCCCTCGTCGAGGGACTTGTCCTCGTCCGGGACGATCAGCTCGGGGTCGACCTCCATGCGCGTGCCGATGCCGGTGCACTCGGGGCAGGCGCCGAAGGGCGAGTTGAAGGAGAAGGAGCGCGGCTCCAGCTCCTCGAAGGACAGGTCGTCGTACGGGCAGTACAGGTGCTCCGAGTACATGCGCTCGCGCTCGGGGTCGTCCTCGGGGAGGTCGACGAAGTCGAGCACGACCATGCCGCCGGACAGGCCGAGCGCGGTCTCGACGGAGTCGGTGAGGCGGCGCTTGGCGGAGTCCTTGACCGTGAGGCGGTCGACGACCACCTCGATGGTGTGCTTCTCCTGCTTCTTCAGCGTGGGCGGCTCGGAGAGCTGGATCGTCTCGCCGTCCACACGCGCGCGGGAGTAGCCCTTGGTCTGCAGGTCGGAGAAGAGGTCGACGAACTCGCCCTTGCGCTCGCGCACCAGCGGCGACAGCACCTGGAAGCGGCTGCCCTCCGGCAGCTCCAGGACCTTGTCGACGATGGCCTGCGGCGACTGCCGCGAGATGGGCCGGCCGCACTCGGGACAGTGCGGCTTGCCGATGCGCGCGAAGAGCAGACGCAGGTAGTCGTAGACCTCGGTGATGGTGCCGACCGTCGAGCGCGGGTTGCGCGAGGTCGACTTCTGGTCGATGGAGACGGCCGGGGACAGACCCTCGATGAAGTCCACGTCCGGCTTGTCCATCTGGCCGAGGAACTGCCGGGCGTACGAGGAGAGCGACTCCACGTAGCGCCGCTGCCCCTCGGCGAAGATCGTGTCGAAGGCCAGCGAGGACTTGCCCGACCCCGACAGGCCCGTGAAGACGATGAGCGAGTCGCGCGGGAGGTCGAGCGAGACGTTCTTCAGGTTGTGCTCGCGCGCTCCACGGACGATGAGACGGTCGGCCACGCCGGGTCCGCACCTTTCTTGAGAGAAGTGACAGGGGCCGGGGCCCCCGGTGCTTCTTTCGAGACTAGGGGGAGCCACTGACAGCGCCGGTCGGATTCCGGGATGCATAACAATCGCGGGCCCTGTTACATGCCCGGCGCCGTCTTCGACGATATAGCACGTGCTTTCGATTAAGGGGCGAGCTTCACCACCTTCACCCGAAGGGGTGGCGAGGCTAGGGTCAGGGCCATGATTGATCACGTTCATGACCTGGCATGTGTGCAGGACGCGACCGAGCGGCTCCTCACCGCTGTCGCCAAGCTGGACAACGCGTCGACGGCCGAGCCGTCACGGCTGCCCGGCTGGACGCGCGGCCACGTCCTCGCCCACCTCGCCCGCAACGCGGACGCCCTCGTGAACGTCCTCGAGGGCCGGCCCATGTACGTCAGCGCCGAGGCCCGGGACGCCGACATCGAGCGGGACGCCCCGCGGCCGCCGGCCGCCCAGCTCGCCGATGTGCGCGAGAGCGCCGCCCGTTTCCAGCGGGCGGGAGCGGTGCCGGCGGACTGGGCGCGGACGGTGGAGCTGCGCAACGGCGTCACCGACTCCGCGGCCCGACTGCCGTTCCGGCGGTGGGCCGAGGTCGACCTGCACCACGTGGACCTGGGGATCGGCTACGAGCTGGAGGACCTTCCGGCGGAGTTCACGGAGCGCGAGACCGGCTTCCTGGCGGACCGCTTCGCCGGGCACCCCGAGATTCCGGCGACACGGATCACGGACGGTACGCGCGCGTGGCGCACCGGGCGCGAGGCGGACGTGGCCGAGGTCACGGTGAGCGGAGCGCCGGCGGACCTGCTGGGCTGGCTCGCCGGACGCCGCGACGGGTCCGCGCTGGAGGTGACGGGCGGCACGCTGCCGAAGCTGCCTCCGCTGTAGCGCGACACGGTCCTCCGGGCGCCGCCCCGCTATAGGCTGATCACCATGACGTACAGCGGAGAGGTCAGGGTCGGCGGACCCGCGGACGTGCACGAGCTGAAAGACCTGATGATCACCAAGGTCGCGGTCGGCCCGATGGACAACAACGCCTATCTGCTGCGCTGTCGGGCCACCGACGAGCAGCTGCTGATCGACGCCGCCAACGACGCGGGAGCGCTGCTGGGCACCATCGGTGACGACGGCATCGCGTCCGTCGTCACCACCCACCGGCACGGCGACCACTGGCAGGCGCTCGCCGAGGTCGTCGCCGCCACGGGCGCGCGCACGTACGCCGGCCGGGAGGACGCGCCCGGCATCCCGGTGCCCACCGACGTCCTCGTCGACGACGGCGACGTCATCCGGGTCGGCCACGTGGAACTCACCGCCCGCCACCTCGTCGGACACACCCCGGGCTCCATCGCCCTGGTCTACGACGACCCGCACGGCCATCCGCACGTCTTCACCGGCGACTGCCTGTTCCCCGGCGGTGTGGGCAACACCCACAAGGATCCCGAGGCGTTCGCCAGCCTGATCCGCGACGTCGAGACGAAGATCTTCGACGTGCTGCCGGACGAGACCTGGGTCTACCCCGGACACGGCAACGACACCACGCTCGGCACGGAACGGCCGCACCTGCCGGAGTGGCACGCGCGCGGGTGGTAGCCGCGAGGGCACGACGCACGCCGGGCGCACGCCCTTGAGGCACGCCCGGCGTGCACTCCATGGCACGCGCCCCGTGTGAACTCTTCACACGCTCCGGGTGCTCGTGCGCGCTCCCCGGGCCACGTGACACGCGGTCAACTGGTAGCAGCGCCGCACAGGACGACGGCTCCTGGGCGGTAGGGGCCGCCGGTCTCCAACCCCGCCCTCGACCGGCGGCCCGGGCAGCGGCAACGTCCGGCGTCGGCACGCCGCGTGCCCGGCGGCCGCCCCTGGACGAGACGCGCGGTGGACTACGCGTCGGCCCGAGCCGCCCCCGCCAGCGCGGCGACCCGCTCCACGCCGAACACGTAACCCTGCACCCCGCAGCCCGCGATCACGCCGTCGGCGCGCAACGAGACGTAGCTGTGGTGCCGGAACGACTCGCGCTGGTGGATGTTGGAGATGTGCACCTCCAGCACCGGCATGCCGTCACAGGTGTTGAGCGCGTCCAGGATCGCCACCGAAGTGTGCGAGTAGGCACCGGGGTTGATGACGATGCCGCAGTGGTTCAGCCGCGCCTCGTGGATCCAGTCGACCAGTTCGCCCTCGTGGTTGGACTGGCGGAAGTCCACCGTCCCGCCGTGCGCGGCCGCGGCCTTGGCGCACATCGCCTCCACGTCGGCGAGCGTGTCCCTGCCGTAGATCTCGGGCTGACGCTGACCGAGGAGGTTCAGGTTGGGCCCGTTGAGGATCATGATCGGGGCGTTGGCCAGGGTGCGGGGCACGGTTCCTCCGGTCCGTTCGGGGCGGCGCGTTCACCACCGCTGCTCGGACCCGGTCTATCACGGTGGGACGGGCGGCCGAGGGGTGGGCGAGGAGTGGCCGGAGGACGGGCGAGGAGTGGCCGGGGGCCGGCGAGACGCGGGCGACGGACCGATGAGGCGTGGGCGAGGGCGGCGTACGCCGGTGGTCCGGCTCACGCCCCGGTCTTGGATCAGCTCCGCGCGCCCCCGTAACCCAAGATCACCGCGGGTGGTTGACGCGACATGCAGCCCGTACGCCCTGTGAGGGCGCCTTCCATGCCGCGGCTGGCGGCCGCCTCGCTCGCCGGGACCGCGATCGAGTTCTACGACTTCTTCGTCTACGGCACGGCGGCGGCCCTGGTGCTGGGGCCGCTGTTCTTCCCGTCGTTCTCCCCGCTGGCCGCGACGCTCGCGGCGTTCGGGACGTTCGGGGTGGGCTTCGTGGCGCGGCCGCTCGGCTCGGTGCTGTTCGGACACCTGGGCGACCGGCGCGGACGGCGGCCGGTACTGGTCGCCTCGCTGCTGCTGACCGGCGCCTCGACGGTGGCGGTCGGTTGTGTGCCGACGTACGAGACGATCGGAGCGGCCGCCCCCGTGCTGCTGCTCCTGCTGCGCTTCCTGCAGGGGCTGGGGCTCGGCGGGGAGTGGGGCGGGGCGGTGCTGCTGACCGCCGAGCACGCGCCGCCGGGACGGCGTGCCCTGTGGTCGAGCTTCCCCCAGGTGGGGCCCGCGGTGGGCTTCGTGCTCGCCAACGGCGTGATGCTCGCGCTGTCGGCCGCCCTGCCGGACGACCAGTTCGCCCAGTGGGGCTGGCGGGTGCCGTTCTGGGCGGCCGGGGTGCCGGCCCTGGCCGGGCTGTGGCTGCGCGCCTCGCTCACCGAGAGTCCCCGCTTCCTGGAGATCGACGATCACGCGCGCGTACCGCTCGTGGAGGTGGTACGGCGCCACGGGCGGCTGGTGCTGCTGACGGCCGGGGCGCTGGCCGCCGGGTACGCGGTGTTCTACGCGGTGACGACCTGGTCGCTGGCGTACGCCACCGGACGGCTCGGGGTGAGCCGGACCGTCATGTTGACCTGCGTCATGGCCGCCGTGGCGGTGAAGGGGGCGCTGACGCCCCTCATGGCGCTGCTCGGCGACCGCTACGGCCGGCGACCGCTGTGCCTGGCGGGCTGCGCGGGCTGCGCGCTGTGGATGCTGCCGATGGTCGCGCTGCTCGCGACCGGTGAACCGCTGCTGATGTTCCTCGGCATCCTGGGCGCGCTGATCGCCTTCATCACCATGTTCGCGGTGATCGCCGCGTACCTGCCCGAGCTGTACGAGGCGCGGGTGCGCTGCACCGGCGCCGCGGTCGGCTACAACCTCGGCGGCGTCCTGGGCGGCGCCCTCACCCCGATCGTGGCGACGGCCCTGGCGGACCGAGGCGGTCGCGTCCCGTGGGGGGTGGGCGCCTATCTGACCGGGATCGCCCTGGTGAGCCTGGTCTGCTTCGCCCTGCTGCCGGAGACCCGGCCCGCGCCCGCACCCGCGCCCGCCATGGACCCGGCCGCCGGCTGACCGGCCCCGGGCCGGCGCCGTCCCCCGACGCGCCTAGGGGTTGATCGCCAGTTCCAGATAGGCCGCGAACAGCACCAGGTGCACACCGCCCTGCAGAGGGGTGGCCCGGCCGGGAACCACCGTCAGGGAGCTGACCACCACGGTCAGCGCCAGCAGCAGCATGTGGGTCGCGCCGAGGCCGAGGACGAGCGGGCCGGACAGCCAGATGGAGGCCAGGGCGACCGCGGGGATGGTCAGGCCGATGCTGGCCATCGCCGAGCCGAGCGCCAGGTTGAGGCTGGTCTGCACCCGGTCCCGGCGGGCCGCGCGCAGCGCCGCGATGGTCTCGGGCAGCAGTACGAGCAGGGCGATGATCACACCGACGACCGCCTGGTGCAGGCCGGCCGCCTCCACCCCGGACTCGATGGTCGGGGACACCCCCTTGGCCAGACCGACCACCCCGACCAGCGCGAGGCCGAGCAGGCTGAGGCTGATCCATGCCGTGCGCGCGGACGGGGGCACCGCGTGGTCGTCCCCCGTGATCACATCGCCCTGCCGGCTGACCGGCAGGAAGTAGTCACGGTGCCGCAGGGTCTGCGTGGCCACGAACAGTCCGTACAGGATCAGCGAGGACAACGCGGCGAAGGTGAGCTGGACGGTGGAGAACTCGGGGCCGGGCTTGCTGGTGGTGAAGGTCGGCAGCACCAGGCTGAGCGTGGCGAGGGTCGCCACGGTGGCCAGGGCGGCGCCGGTGCCCTCGGGATTGAAGACCGCGGTGCCGTGCCGCAGGGAGGCCACGAGAAGACTGAGTCCGACGATGCCGTTGCAGGTGATCATCACGGCGGCGAAGACGGTGTCCCGGGCCAGGGAGGCGCTCTTGTCGCCGCCGTCGACCATGAGGGTGACGATCAGGGCCACTTCGATGATCGTGACGGCGATGGCCAGCACCAGCGAGCCGAAGGGCTCGCCCACCCGGTGTGCGACCACCTCGGCGTGGTGCACGGCGGCGAGGACGGACCCGGCGAGGACCAGGGTGACCAGCGCGACGAGCGGGCCGGGGAGGGCGCGACCCCAGGTGAGGACGAGCAGGACGACCGCGAGTACCGGCACGAGGAACGTCCACTGGGTGGTGAGCGGTCTGAGCCGAGCGATCATGCTGCGATCGTGGCAGACACGTACAGGATTCGCATTCCGTTCTTTCCGGATCCCTTGTCATCCTTCCTGCACGGGGCGCCGGTCACGGTGCGGCCGGCGCCTCGCGGGTTCGGTGTCGGTTGTCGCGCCGGTCCCGGTCAGGCGTCTATGCGCTCGGCCGGTTCGCCGCTCCGGGGGTCCGCCACTTCGGCCGCCGCCTGCTTGCGCGAGGCGATCAGGCTGGTGACGGTGGTGATGGCCAGGACGGCACAGATCACGCCGAGCGACACCGGGATGCTGATCTCGGGGACGTGGACCCCGGACTCGTGCAGGGCGTGCAGCACCAGTTTGACGCCGATGAAGCCCAGGATGATCGACAGGCCGTACGACAGGTGGACCAGCTTCCTCAGCAGGCCGCCTATGAGGAAGTACAGCTGACGCAGTCCCATCAGGGCGAAGGCGTTGGCGGTGAAGACGATGTACGGGTCCTGGGTCAGGCCGAAGATCGCGGGGATCGAGTCCAGCGCGAAGAGCACGTCCGTGGTGCCGATGGCCAGCATCACGACCAGCATCGGGGTCATGACCCGCTTGCCGTTCTGCTGGATCCACAGCTTGGTGCCGTGGTACCGGTCCGCCACGCCGAACCTTCGCTCGGCGGCCTTCAGCAGCTTATTCTCCTCGAACTCCTCTTCCTCCTCGTCGGCCCGGGCGTCCTGGACGAGTTTCCAGGCGGTCCAGATCAGGAAGGCGCCGAAGAGGTAGAACACCCAGGAGAAGCTGGCGATGATCGCGGCGCCGGCGGCTATGAACACGGCACGCAGCACCAGGGCTATGAGGACACCGACGAGCAGCACGCGCTGCTGGTACCGCGAGGGCACCGCGAACTTCGCCATGATCAGGACGAAGACGAAGAGGTTGTCGACGCTCAGCGACTTCTCGGTGATGAAGCCGGCGAAGAACTCGCCGGACGGCCCGCCGCCGCCGAACAGGAGGAGGCCGAGGCCGAAGAGCCCGGCGAGGGCGATCCAGACGACCGTCCAGATGCCCGCCTCCTTGATCGACACGTCATGAGGCTTGCGCCCGATGAAGAAGTCGACCGCGATGAGGACGGCGAGGCCAACGATGGTGAGGACCCACAGGGTCGGGGAGACTTGCACTGCACCTCCGGCATAGGTCATGGCAAACACATCTGCGTTGTCATTGCCGGAGGTCTCTTCCACCCGCGTGGGCCGGCGCCCCGGGATCCGTAACGGTCCGTACTGACGGGTGCGCCGCAATCAGGGAGTACTCCCCTCCGCACGGAAAACAGTACCTCAATCACCAAGGAAAGGTAAAGTGATTGGTAAAGGGAATCCCAAAGTGGCTGGCCAGGAGCACTTTACTTACGCTTGGTGCGGGCTGTGGCCACCTCGGTGAGCACCTGCTGAAGGACACCGCTGCCGGACGGCACGAGCGAGGGCTCGTACGTCCACGCGTGGCCGACCCAGGGGTCGGCGAGGTGGTCGTCGGGGACGGGGGTGAGTCGCATGAGCGAACGCCACAGCGGATCGAGCAACGGCCCGTAGGCGGCGGCGTCCTCACGGTCCGCGACCATCAGAAGGTGGACGCCGACGGCCGGCCCCTCGTCGGCGAGGTAGCGCAACTGGGTCACCGCCCGGTCGTCGAAGCCGTGCGGGAAGTCGTTGACGAGCAGCAGCTGCTGGGCGGGGTCGAAGTCGGGCGGCAGTGACTCGGCCGCCCCGCCGCGGAGCGCCATCTGGACCAGGTCGACCCGCCGGGTGAGCCGTCCCAGGACGTCGGCCACGCCCGCCGCGCCGGCCAGGGACGGCAGGGCGACGACTCCCGTCCGGGTCAGTGGCAGGAGCGCCTGCGCCCCCGTACCGGCCGGGTCCAGGACCTGAACGGTGAACTCCCCCACCGGATGGACGGCGAGCAGCCGGACGGCGAGCGCCACCGCGGCGTCCATGGCGAGCCGGCGGGTCTCCGCGGAGTCCAGGAAGACGTCGTCGGCTCCCGGCGCCGGGCCGCTGTCGATCCACAGGCCGCGTTCGAGCGGGAGCCTGACCAGCAGCGGTATGGACAGCGGGGCGCTCTCCGGCAGGTGCAGGTCGCCGAGCCGCATGGCCATCGGCGGTTCGGCCGGCACCCGGTATCCGTGCCAGACGGGGTTGTCCCAGCGGGCACAGGCCGGGGGAAGTGCGGGCTCGACCACCTCGGACTCGGCGGCGAGCTGCGCGACGTCGCGGTCGAGCGCGGCCTGGGCCTGGTCGACCAGCTGGGTGTGCCGTGCCTGGGCCGCCTCCCGCGCCGCGTCGCCCGCCGCGCCGAGCCGGGCGCGGGGGTCGGCGAGGGCCTGGTCGAGTTCCTTCTCCAGGCGGGAGTCTGCGAAGTCGACGGCGCTGCGGTACGCGGCCGTGGTGCGGGCCAGGTCCTCGAACATGCCCCAGACCTGGTTGTACAGCCGTTCGTCCATCGACCAGCCCACGGCGTCGCCCGCGACGGGCCGCGGCGGCTGCCCGTCGGAGGCGGCGTGGGACGCGGCCGGCGACCGGGCGGGCGGCGGGGTGGCGCCGGGACGGCGGCCGGGGTGGGTGTAGTCGATCGGGCCACCGGGAGCCCGCCCACCGGCCGGGTCGCGGCTGGCGTCCGCCCCGACCCGCCGGGGCTCCGGGGAATCGGGGACGGCCGGGATGCCCGGCGTGGACGGCGTGGGCGGTGCCGGTACGGCCCGTGCCAGGCCACGGGCGACCGCCTCCTCGACGTCCGCGGCGAGTTCGGCGGCCGAGGGCAGGCCCTGGTCGGCGAGCAGGGCGGTGAGGCCGCCGGCGTAGCCCTGGCCCACCGCGCGCACCTTCCAGGCGCCCTGCCGCCGGTACAGCTCCAGAGCGACCACGGCCGACTCGGCGTCCAGACCGGTCAGGACGAAGCGGGCGATCTCGGCGCCGTCGAGACCGGTGACCGCCGCCGTCGGTGCGGCCAGCGAGCCGAACCGGAGCGGGCCCCCCGGCCGCTCCGGCAGGGCGAGCAGCACCGTGACGCGGTGCACCGCCTCCGGCAGCGCGGCCAGGTCGACGGCCAGGCGGTGATCGGCGGCCGCCTGCGGGGACACCTCGATGCCGGGCAGGGTGGGAGCGCCGGGATGGGCCACCCACTCGGCGCCGTGCACGGTGCCGTGCTCGTCGCCGAGCGCGGCACCCGCCAGGACCGGCGATCCGGCCGAGATGCGGATCTCCAGCCGGACCTGGGGCAGCGGGTGGTTCTGTCCCCGCACCAGTTCGGCCGTCATCGCCGTCCCCCCTGTGTCGTGATGTCGTGCGCGCCGCTTCCGGCGGCGGTCCTACAGGTGCGGCTGGATCGCCGGCATGAGGTCCTGGAACGTACGGCCCTTGGCCGGCTCGCCCAGGGCGGTCATCGTCCAGCCCGAGCCCGACCGGTGCACCTTCGCCATGATCTGGGCGGTGTACTCGCCGCCGCCCGCCAGCGTGTAGCGGGCGAGTTCCTGGCCGGTGGTCTCGTCGACGAGGCGGCAGAACGCGTTCTGCACCTCCTGGAAGGTCTGGCCCGTGAAGGAGTTCACGGTGAAGACGATCTGGTCGACGTGGACCGGGACGCGCTGCAGGTCGACGAGGATCGCCTCGTCGTCGCCGCCCTGGCCCGCACCGCCGACGAGGTTGTCACCGGTGTGCCGCACGGAGCCGTCGTCGCTCACGAGGTGCCGGAAGAAGACGACGTCGACCGGCTGCCGGTCCGCGAACAGCACCGCTGAGGCGTCGAGGTCGATCTCCCGCGTACGCGAGCCGAAGAGGCCGCGGCGGGGAGCCGCCTGCCAGCCGAGACCCATGCGGACCGCGCTCAGACTGGCCCCGTCCTTCTTCTCCAGGCTGATGGCCTGACCCTTGGACAAGTTGACGGTCACGGCTGATTCCCCTCTCGTGTTCCCCGGTTGCCGCGCACTGCGCGGTTGCCAGAACCCTACGCAGGGGCACTGACAGTGCCGAACCCCGGACCGCGCTTTGTGTCGGTGTTGCAACACTTGGCGCATATGCCGAGGTCCGGCACCACAGGAGCGTCACAGGGCGGGCCCTGAAGGGTCCTCAGGCGATGCCCGCCTCACGCATCTGCCGCAGCTCCTTCTTCATCTCGGACACCTCGTCGCGCAGCCGGGCGGCGATCTCGAACTGCAGCTCGGCGGCCGCCGCGCGCATGCGCTCGGTCATCTCCTCGATCTGCCCGGCGAGTTCGGCAGCCGGGCGGTCCGTCGGCACGCCGGCCGCCGCCTTGCCCTTGGCGGACTTCGCGGCCTTGCCCGCCTTCGCGCCCTTGGCCGCCTTGTCTCCGAGCGCGGGGACGGGAGCCTTGGCCCCCTTGCCGTCCTTCAGCTTGCGGTAGCCGGAGCCGAGCAGCTGCTCGGTGTCGACCTCCTCGCGGGCGATCTGGGCGACGATGTCGTTGATCTTCTTGCGCAGCGGCTGCGGGTCGACGCCGTTGGCCTTGTTGTAGGCGACCTGCTTCTCCCGGCGCCGGTTGGTCTCGTCGATGGCCTTCTCCATCGCCGGCGTGATCTTGTCCGCGTACATGTGGACCTGGCCGGAGACGTTGCGCGCCGCGCGGCCGATGGTCTGGATCAGGGACGTACCGGAGCGCAGGAAGCCCTCCTTGTCGGCGTCGAGGATCGCCACGAGGGACACCTCGGGCAGGTCGAGGCCCTCGCGCAGCAGGTTGATGCCGACCAGGACGTCGAACTCGCCGGAACGCAGCTCGCGCAGCAGCTCGACACGCCGCAGGGTGTCGACGTCGCTGTGCAGGTAGCGCACCTGGATGCCGAGCTCCAGGAAGTAGTCGGTGAGGTCCTCGGCCATCTTCTTGGTGAGCGTGGTGACCAGGACGCGCTCGTCCTTCTCGGTGCGCTTGCGGATCTCGTGCACCAGGTCGTCGATCTGCCCCTCGGTGGGCTTGACCACGACCTCCGGGTCGACCAGACCCGTCGGACGGATGATCTGCTCCACGACCCCGTCCCCGCGGGACAGCTCGTAGGCGCCCGGGGTCGCCGACAGGTAGACGGTCTGCCCGATGCGCTCCTGGAACTCCTCCCACTTCAGCGGCCGGTTGTCCAGGGCCGAGGGCAGCCGGAAACCGTGGTCGACCAGGGTGCGCTTGCGGGAGGCGTCGCCCTCGTACATGGCGCCGATCTGGGGCACCGTCACGTGCGACTCGTCGATGACGAGCAGGAAGTCGTCCGGGAAGTAGTCCAGCAGCGTGTTGGGCGGCGAGCCGGGCAGGCGGCCGTCGAAGTGCATCGAGTAGTTCTCCACGCCGGAGCAGGTGCCGATCTGGCGGAGCATCTCGATGTCGTACGTGGTGCGCATGCGCAGGCGCTGCGCCTCCAGGAGCTTGCCCTGCTTCTCCAGCTCGGCCAGGCGCTCCCCGAGCTCCTTCTCGATGTCGTTGACCGCACGCTCCATGCGCTCGGGTCCGGCGACGTAGTGGGAGGCGGGGAAGACGTACAGCTGCTGGTCGTCGCTGATGATCTCGCCGGTGAGCGGATGGAGCGTGGACAGGGCCTCGATCTCGTCGCCGAACATCTCGATGCGGACGGCCAGCTCCTCGTAGACCGGGAAGATCTCGATGGTGTCGCCGCGGACGCGGAAGGTGCCCCGGGCGAAGGCCATGTCGTTGCGGGTGTACTGGATGTCGACGAAGCGCCGGAGCAGGTCGTCGCGGTCGATCTCGTCGCCGACCCTGAGGGGGACCATCCGGTCCACGTACTCCTGCGGGGTGCCGAGACCGTAGATGCAGGACACGGAGGCGACCACGACGACGTCGCGGCGGGTGAGCAGCGAGTTCGTCGCCGAGTGGCGCAGCCGCTCCACCTCCTCGTTGATCGAGGAGTCCTTCTCGATGTAGGTGTCCGACTGCGGGACGTAGGCCTCGGGCTGGTAGTAGTCGTAGTACGAGACGAAGTACTCGACGGCGTTGTTCGGCAGGAGCTCGCGGAACTCGTTGGCCAGCTGCGCGGCCAGCGTCTTGTTCGGCGCCATCACGAGGGTGGGGCGCTGGAGCTTCTCGATCATCCACGCGGTGGTGGCGGACTTGCCGGTGCCGGTCGCGCCGAGCAGGACGACGTCCTTCTCACCGGCCTCGATGCGCTTGGCCAGGTCGGCGATGGCCGCCGGCTGGTCACCGCTGGGCTGGTAGGGGCTGACGACCTCGATGGGCGCCACCGTGCGTTCGATGTGGGAAACGGGCCGCATGCCATCAACCGTACGACCCCCCACTGACAACGGGTCCCGGTCAGCGTTTCTGCGGGGTCCCGGAGGCGTGCTGGCGCGGGTGACCGACGGACCGGCGGCCGGGGCGGAGCTGTGCGTGCCGGGCCGGGTGGGAGGCGACGGCGGCGGCCGGGACGCCCGGCCTGTCCTCGACCGGGGCCTGGGCCGGCCGGCCCATGACCATCAGCGGGTCGAACATCATGACGGCGCCGGCGAGGAGCAGGAAGGCGAGCGGGCCGATCAGCATCGGCACGAGTACCGAGGCCGGCGGCCCGCCCGCGGCGGTCGCGGAGGCGCTGTGCAGGTGGACGTTCAGAGCGGCCATGCCGGTGTAGTGCATGCCGGTGACGGCGAGCCCCATCACCAGACTCGCGCCGACGCTCCACAGCACGCCCCGGACGCGTCCGGCGGCCCACAGGGCGGCCGTGGCGGCCACCACCGCGATGACGACGGACGCGGCCACCGTGACGGTGCTGTAGGCGAACCGTCCGTCGAAGCGCATGCTCGCCATGCCCAGGTAGTGCATCGAGGCGACGCCCAGACCGGTGATCGTGCCGCCGGTGAACAGGGCGGCGCCGGTGGCTCCCCGGTAGCCGACGATGAACAGCCCGACGCCCACCATCACGATGGCGAGGCCGAGGCTCGCGTAGGTGATGGGCTGGTCGTAGTGGATGGGCGCCCCCTCGATGCGGAAGCCCATCATCGCGACGAAGTGCATCGTCCAGATGCCGGAGCCGATCGCGGCCGAGCCGAGGGCGAGCCAGGCGGGCCGCCGGGAGTGCGTGACCAGCAGGGCGCGGGTGGTGCAGCGCAGGCCGAGGGCGCCGCCGAGGCAGGCCATGACATAGGCCACCAGCGGGGTGACGACCCCGTAGCTGAATCCGTCGACCGTGCCCTGCATGCGCGGCAGCCCTTCCGTCCTGTTGCGTCCCGGAATATCCGAACTGCGCCCCCGTACCGGGCCGCGCGGGCGGCCAGGGTTGACGCAGAGAGTATGACCCGCACCGGAATGGTCGAACGATTTTCCGGCAAAGAAACACGCCCTTGCCCCACATGTGCCGCACCGGTGTGCGGAATCGGCCGCCCCCGTTCACCGTGTGACCCTCCCGCGCCCGGGTGCCGTTGACTCTCTGCTGCCACTCTGGTGCTGTCGGTATTCGTTCGACGGGAGGAGTCCGCCCATGCACGCGCGCGCAGTCGCCGCCACGGCCACCGCGATCCTGGGGGCGGCGGTGCTGCTGACCCCCACGTCCGACGCCCGGGCGGGCGAGGCCCGCGGGCCGGTGGTGATCGCCCACCGCGGCGCCTCGGCCTACGCCCCGGAGAACACCCTGGCCTCCATCGACAAGGCGGCCCGGCTGGGCTTCTCCTGGGTCGAGAACGACGTCCAGCGCACCAAGGACGGCCAGCTGGTCGTGATCCACGACGACAGTCTGCGGCGCACCACGAACGCGGAGAGGGTCTTCCCCGGCCGGGCTCCCTGGAAGGTGAAGGACTTCACCGCCGCGGAGATCGCCCGGCTGGACGCGGGCAGCTGGTTCTCCGCCTCGTATGCCGGCACGCGCGTGCCGACCCTGAAGCAGTACATGCGCCGGGTGGAGCACAACCACGAGAAGCTGCTCCTGGAGATCAAGAACCCGGAGCTGTACCCGGGGATCGAGGGGCAGACCCTGAAGCTGCTCGGCAACGAGGGCTGGCTGGACCGGGCGCATCTGGGCCGGCTCGTCGTGCAGAGCTTCAGCGCGGACAGCGTGCGCACCGTGCACGAGCTGAAGCCGGCGCTCACCACCGCCTACCTCGGCAGGCCGTCCGTTGCCCAGCTGCAGCGGTACGCACGCTTCACCAATCTGATCAATCCCTCGTACGGGTCGATCACCGGGACCTACGTGACCGCCCTGCGCGCCTTCGACGGACCGCACGGCAGACCGCTCGGGCTGTGCGCCTGGACGGTGGACGACGCCGCCACCGCCCGGAAGGTCGCGCGCTACGGCGTCGACGGCATCATCACCAACAAGCCGGACGTGGTCCGGGCGGCCCTGGACGCGGACTGACCGGGAGCCGTCGCGGGCGGTGGGGCGTTGTCAGTGCCGGGTCGTACGGTGACCGCATGGAGAGTCATGGGCAGGACGGGCAGCGGGTCGTGTGGGCCGTCGTGGACACCGGCATCGGCCCGCTGATGCTGGCGGCGACCCGTGAGGGTCTGGTCAACGTCGTCTTCCACGCCTCGGACCGAGTGCGCGAGCGGGCCCTGGAACGGCTGACCGCCCGGATGGGCGCCGAGCCGGTCGAGGACCCGCGGTCGCCGCTGCTGCACGAGGCGATACGGCAGCTCGAGGCGTACTTCGCCGGCCGGCGGCACGACTTCGACCTGCCCCTGGACTGGTCGCTGATCTCCGGCTTCAACCGGCAGGTGCTGCGCGAACTGGCCGGCTCGGTGCCGTACGGCACGGTGGTCGGCTACGGGGATCTGGCGGGGCGGGTCGGGCAACCCGGCGGTGCGCAGGCGGTGGGCGCCGCGATGGGCGCCAACCCCCTTCCGGTCGTCGTGCCGTGCCACCGGGTGGTGGAGAGCGGCGGGGGCATCGGCGGCTTCGGAGGCGGGCTGGAGACCAAGCGGAAGCTGCTCGCGCTGGAGGGCGTGCTGCCCGAGCCGCTGTTCTGACGGGGCCGGGCGGGCTATCCGTAGTGCCGGACCTCGATGACGTTGCCGTCGGGGTCCCGGAAGTAGAAGCTGCGCGTGGCCTCTCCGCGGGCGCCGAAGGAGCCGTACCCGATGTCGGTCAGGGGGACGTCCCGCTCGTCCAGACGGGCGCGCAGGGCGTCGAATCCGGCGGACGGCAGGGACAGGCAGACGTGGTTCACGGGGTGGCCGGCGCTGTCGGCGGCGCCGGGAAGCATGTTCATGCGCTCGGCGAGGGTCCGCGGCGCGAGGTCGAGGATCGTCTCCTCGTTGACGCGTACCGAGGGAAACGACACCTTTCCGTCGGTGTACTCGGCGAGCCTCAGGGGCTGGAGGCCGACGGCGTTCTCGTAGAAGGCCGCGGCCGCCGCGGGGTCGGCGACCCACAGGACGACATGGTCGAGACGCGTGGTGTGGTCGGTCATGCGGCCCAGGCTGGTGGTGTCCCCCACAGACCGCAAGCGTTTATTCGGGTCCGGCGCCCGCCAGGGATGAGAGAGGACCGACGGACAGGAGGCGGGCACGTGGTGCTGGTGGTGTCGGAAGAGGTCCGGGACGCGCTCGACGCCCGGCGGCCGGTGGTGGCCCTGGAGTCGACGATCATCGCGCACGGGCTGCCGCGTCCGCGCAATCTGGCGGTGGCGCTGGAACTGGAGGATGTGGTGCGGCAGGCGGGCGCCGTTCCCGCGACCGTCGCCCTGCTGGACGGACGGCCCCGTGTCGGCCTGGACAAGGGGCAGTTGGAGCGGGTCGCGAACGAGGACGGCATCCGCAAGCTGGGCCATCGCGACCTGCCCCTGGCCGTGGCGGCGGGGGCGAGCGGGGCGACCACGGTGTCGGCCACGGCGCAGCTCGCGGCGCTGGCGGGCGTCCGGGTGTTCGCCACGGGCGGTCTCGGTGGTGTGCACCGGCAGTGGACGGTGACGCAGGACGAGTCGGCTGACCTGGGTCTGCTGGCGCGGACCCGGATCACCGTGGTGTGCGCGGGGGTGAAGTCGATCCTGGACGTGCCGGCGACGCTGCAGCGGCTGGAGACTCTGGGCGTGGCCGTCGCCGGGTACCGCACCGGCCGGTTCCCCGGCTTCTACCTGTCCGACTCCGGGCATCCGGTCGACTGGACGCTGGACGGCCCGGAGGAGGTCGCGCGGGTCATGCGGGCGCAGGACGCGCTCCACGGGCCGGATTCCGCGCTGATCGTCGCCAATCCCGTCCCGGAGGACGAGCAGCTCGATCCCGGGCTGCACGCGCGCGTGCTCGCCGACGCGCTGCGCGCCTGCGAGGAGGAGGGGGTCACCGGGCAGGGGGTCACGCCTTTCCTGCTGGACTATCTGGTCCGGCACACGGACGGGGCCTCGCTGAGCGCCAACCTGGCGGCGGTGCGCGGCAACGTCCGGCTGGCGACGCGGATCGCCACCGCGTGGGCCAGGGGGTGAACTCCGGCGGGAGCGGAGCGCTGCTGGTCGTCGGGGACGTCGTCACCGACGTCGTCGCCCGGCACCGGGGGCCGCTCGCGGCCGGCACGGACACGGCCGCCGCGATCCGGGCCCTGCCGGGTGGCGCGGGCGCCAACGTGGCCTGCTGGGCGGCGCACGCGGGCTGCGCGGAGGTGCGGCTGCTGGGCCGGGTGGGCGCGGACGCCGCCCGGTGGCACGAGCGGGAGCTGGTGGCGGCGGGGGTGCGGCCCCGGCTGGTGATCGACGCGGAGGCCCCGACGGGGACGGTGATCTGCCTCGTCGACAACGGCGCCTCGGCCGAGCGCACGTTCCTCACGGACAGCGGGGCGTCGCTGCGGCTCGAACCCGCCGACTGGTCCGACGCGCTGCTCGAGGGCGTGGCCCGGCTGCACCTGTCGGGCTATCTGCTGTTCTCCGAGCGGAGCCGGGCGCTGGCCGGGGTGGCTCTCGCCGCGGCCCGCGCGCGGGGCGTGCCGGTCAGTCTGGACCCGGCGTCGGCGGGCTTCCTCGTGCGTTTCGGAGTGGACCGCTTCCTGGCCTTCGCGGAGGGCGTCGACGTGCTCCTGCCCAGCCGCGACGAGGCGTGTCTGCTGACAGGACTGCCCGAACCGGGCGACGCGGCGGCCAAGTTGAGCCGGCTGGTCCCGCTGGTGGCCGCCAAGGCGGGTGTGGACGGTGCGGTGGTGGCGCGTGCCGGGGCCGTGGTGGCCCGGGTTCCCGCCGTGCCGGCCGATCCGGTGGACACGACGGGCGCGGGCGACGCCTTCACCGGCGCGTTCCTGGCCGCCCTGCTGGCGGGCGCGGCTCCCGAGGAGGCGGCGGCGAGCGGCTGCGGGGCGGGCGCGCTGGCGGTGCGGCGGGTGGGCGGCAGACCACCGCGGCGGGACACCGGCGTGCCGTCCACACCTGGCTGACCAGGGCCTTCCGCTCGGTCCGCACCGGGGCGCCCGGCGCCGCGCCTCCTCGGTGTCGGCGCGGTGGCCGCACACCGTGGGACGGCCTAGGTCGTGTTCGCAAAGTCGCGTCGTTCGCCCGCAGGGCGGGCGTCGCGGCGTCCGGTGCGTGCTCTGGGGGTCCCCCCGGCCGAAGGCTGGGGGAGTGCCGGCCGGATGCCCTCGTACTGGGTGTACTCGGGCTTTCGGCCGGTGCGGCGAGAGTGCGTGCCGGGCGTCGTGACGCAGACGCGACTTTGCGGACACGGCCTAGCCCTTGCGTCCCCAGGCGGAGATCATCGGCGCGGTGGCCAGGTCCATCCCGCCGGTCCGCACGTTGGCCAGGTGACGGTCGATCTCCTCGTCGGTGGCGAGGCCCGCGGCGACCAGCCGGCCCCTGATCTGACGGACCGTCGCGGATTCCAGGGCGGTGCAGGCCGGCGAGGTCATGGGGAAGTAGGCGTCGGCCTCGACGTCGTGCAGTCCGGCCTCACGGAGCAGACGCGGCAGCTTGCGGCCGTACGACAGGTCGGCGCCGCGCTCGGCGAGCAGGCTGCGGAAGCCGTTGCGCAGCCGGTTGGCGAGCCGCTGCTCCGGGCCCTGCTCATCGGGGCAGAGCAGCGGCTGGAGGGCCGGGTCGGCGTCCTCGATCAGCAGGTGTCCCCCGGGCCGCAGCGCCTCGATCATGGACCGCAGGGCTCTTTCCCGGTCCGGGACGTGGACCAGCACCAGCCGGGCGTGCACCAGGTCGAAGCCGGCACCCGGCGGCTCCTCGCCGCCCACGTCGTGGACGCGCACCTCGACCGGGGGCCGGGCAGCGGCGGCGAGCCGGGTGGTGTCGATGTCGGTGGCGACGACCTCGCCGGTGGGGCCGACACGCTCGGCGAGCCATGACACCACGGAGGTGCCGCCGGCGCCGACCTCCCAGCACCGCGAGCCGGGACCGACGCCGAGGGCTTCGAGGTGCCGGAACGTCGCGGGGTCGAAGAGGGAGGCGAAGGCGTGGAAGCGCTCCTCCGCTTCGTCCTGCTGGTTGTCCAGGAGATATCCGTCGGATGATGTCATGCCGCGAGCATCGCACTCGGCGGGCCGGCCTGCGGGAACGGGCACTGTCCACAGGCGGGAACAAAGCGGAAGTCACCGTTCCCACAGGCCCGCACGGACTTTTCGCGTGACTGGCACACTTGCCGGGCAGGACGCGAGAACGTTGTGCGAGGAGATCCACGCGAGGAGATCCAGATGTCCATGGCAGGGAATCTGCGGAAGGTCACCGGACTGGGCAGGGCCGGCGGGCTGCGCAAGGTGGCGCGGCTGGCCCGACGGCGGCCGCGCGTGGACCTGAGCCATCCCGCCCGGTCACCGCTCGGTTCGTCGGTGGTGAACTGCGTGACCTATCAGGACGGGGTGCGGGTTCCCGGGTGCTCCGACCTGGTGGACGCCGTGGCCAAGGTGCGCAAGAGCGGCGAGGGATTCGTCTGGCTCGGGCTGCACGAGCCGACGGACAGTGAGTTCACGGACGTCGCCCGGCTCTTCGACCTGCATCCGCTGGCGGTGGAGGACGCCGTGGAGGCCCACCAGCGTCCGAAGCTGGAGCGGTACGCGGAGACCCTGTTCACCGTGTTCAAGACCGTCTGCTACGTGGAGCACGAGCAGCTGACGGCGACGAGCGAGGTGGTCGGCACCGGCGAGATCATGGTGTTCGTCGGCGAGGACTTCGTCATCACGGTACGGCACGGCCGACACGGGTCGCTGGGGCCGCTGCGCGAGGAGCTGGAGGCGGATCCGGCGCAGCTCGCCAAGGGCCCGGCGGCGGTGCTGCACGCGATCGCCGACCATGTCGTCGACGAGTATCTGAACGTCACGGACGCGGTGCAGGCCGACATCGAGCAGGTGGAGACGGACGTGTTCTCGGAGGGCGGCGCGCGGGCCGACCCGGGGCGCATCTACCAGCTCAAGCGTGAGCTGCTGGAGCTGAAGCGCGCGGTGGTGCCGCTCGGACGTCCGGTGGAGGATCTGGCCACCCGGCCGATACGCGCGGTCCCCCCGGAGATACAGGCGTACTTCAGGGACGTGTCCGACCACCTGATGCGGGCCAAGGAGCAGATAGCCGCGTTCGACGAACTGCTCAACTCGATCCTGCAGGCGCACCTCGCGCAGGTGACGGTCGCGCAGAACGAGGACATGCGGAAGATCACGGCGTGGGCGGCCGTGGTCGCCGTGCCGACGATGGTGTGCGGCGTCTACGGCATGAACTTCGACCACATGCCGGAGCTTCGCTGGCGGTTCGGATATCCGCTGGTCATGGGTGTGATGGCACTGGCCTGCCTCGTGCTGTACCGGGGTTTCAGGCGCAACGGCTGGCTGTGACCGTACCGGCGGAGAGGCCGCGGCCTCTCGTGGAGCAGGCGCCGGGCCGGCCCGTTCAGCCGTTCCAGGCGGGGTGGCGGGGGTCGTCGGCGCGCACGAGGACGTCGGCGGCGGCGTCGGGTGCGGTCTCGGCCGCGTAGCGCTCGAACGCGGGGAGGGTCCAGTGGTCGGGCTCCGGGGTGCGGCGGCGCAGGGCGCCCGGAGAGAGGAGGACGTGGACGGTCAGGTCGAACGGGAACCAGTGGCGCAGCAGGAGGGGGCCGTGCATCAGCAGGATTCCGCCGGGCGGGAGTTGGACGTACGGGCTGCGGGTGGCGCGGTCGGTGACCGGGTCCCACAGGTCGGGCAGGACGCGGCCGCTTCCACCGGGGTCGAGCGGGCCGAACACCTCACGCCACAGGGCGCCGGTGTCGAACCAGCCGCCGTAGTACGACTCGGCGTCCCGGCGGCCGTGCTCCAGCCGGAGGGACGCGGGGCGCAGGAAGTCCTCCGCGCCGACGACGAGCGAGGGCCGCCCCCGTACGCGCAGCGCCTGGGCGACGCGCTCGGCCAGGTCGCCCGGGTGGGCGGCCGGTGCTCCGTCGAAGCCGGCTCGCGGCCAGGCGCCGCCGTCGGCCGGTTCCAGCTCGAGGAGCCGGTCGGCCAGCCGCTCGGCGAGCCGGTCCCAGGTGATCGCTTCGAGTCGCACAGGCCCATGATGCCGGGTGCGGCCCCGGAGGGCGGGAGAGGGCGGGCGGCACGGGGAAGGAACCACCCATGGCGGTATCTCCAATTCCTCTGTATCCGGGTGGGCTTGTCGTGGTCCAGCCCCAGCGGCGCAAACACTGCGCGGGGTGCAGGCGTGGTCCGCTGCCGCTGCTCGTGCTGGAGGACGGCGTGCCGCGCTGTCTGGACTGCGCCGACCTCGGGCACCTGGTCTTCCTGCCGCGCGGTGACACGGCGCTGACCCGCAGGGCGCGGGAGGAGAGCGCGCTGTGGGCGGTGGTGGTGCGGTTCGACCGGCGCCGGGGCCGTTACGACCGGCGGGGCCTGCTCGTGGAGGAGCCGGCGCTCGCCCGGGCCGAGGCGCGCTGCCTGGCGGACGCGGAGGCACGACGCCGGCGGCGGGCCCGGGACGCCCGGCGCCGGGCGGTGGAGGACGAGCGGTTCACGGCGGCGTTCGCGGCGGAGATCGTTCGCCTGTTCCCGGGGTGCCCGGCCGATCGGGCTCGGGCGATCGCGGCACACGCGTCGGCGCGGGGCAGCGGCAGGGTGGGGCGGAGCGCGGCCGGGCGGGCGCTGACGGAGGGGGCGGTGACCTCGGCGGTCGTGGCCGCCGTACGGCATGTGGACACGCCGTACGACCAGCTCCTCATGAGCGGAGTGCCGAGGTACGAGGCGCGCCGGCGGATCGCGCCGGCCCTGGCCGGTGTGCTGCGGGAATGGGCGGGGGCCGCCGACGCCGGCTGAGGTTCCCGGTTCCGGCTTCCGCCCGCGCCGGGGGCCGGGAGGAAACGGCCGGCTCCCCGTCGAGACGGGCTCCGAGAAAGCGCTGTCGGCCACTCTGCGGGGGTGGGGAGGGGGACGTATCGTGGCCGGAAGGGTGCCGCCCGATGACGCACGGCCCGTCGTACACCGAGTACCCCGGGTACCCGTACGCGAGGAACACGACCATGGCCGATCCCAAGGGGTTCATGACCACACCGCGGCAGGAGTGGCCGCGGCGGCCCATCGAGGAACGGGTCCGGGACTGGGACGAGGTCTATGTCCCCGGAGCGCTGCTGCCCATCATCAGCAAGCAGGCCGACCGCTGTATGGACTGCGGCGTTCCGTTCTGCCACCAGGCCTGTCCGCTGGGCAACCTCATCCCCGAGTGGAACGACCTGGTCTCCCGGGAGGACTGGCGGGCGGCGAGCGACCGGCTGCACGCGACGAACAACTTCCCGGAGTTCACCGGGCGGCTGTGCCCGGCGCCCTGCGAGGCGGGGTGCGTGCTCGCGATCAACCAGCCGGCGGTCACCATCAAGAACGTCGAGTGCGCGATCGCCGATCGGGCCTGGGAGGACGGATTCACCCCGCCGCGGCCCCCGGAACGGCTGTCGGGCAGGACCGTCGCCGTGATCGGGTCGGGGCCGACGGGGCTCGCCGCGGCGCAGCAGCTGACCCGGGCCGGTCATACCGTCGCGGTGTACGAGAAGGACGACCGGCTCGGGGGGCTCATGCGCTACGGCATTCCCGAGTTCAAGATGGAGAAGCGGCATCTGGAGCGGCGGCTGGAGCAGATGCGGGCCGAGGGGACGAAGTTCCGTACGTCGACGGCGGTCGGGCGGGACGTCCCGGCGGACGAGCTGCGCACGCGGTACGACGCGGTGGTGCTCGCCACGGGTGCGACGGCATGGCGGGAACTTCCGGTGCCGGGGCGGGAGTTGCGTGGGATACACCAGGCGATGGAGTACCTGCCGCTGGCCAACCGGGTGTGCGCGGGGGACCTGGAGGCGTCGCCGCTGTCCGCGGCCGGGAAGCACGTGGTGATCGTGGGCGGCGGGGACACCGGCGCCGACTGTCTGGGTACGGCGGTACGTGAGGGCGCGGCGTCCGTGAGCCAGCTGGACATCTACGCGCAGCCCGGCGCCGAGCGGGACGAGGACACCGAGCCGTGGCCGACGTATCCGAAGATCTACCGGCTGTCCGCCGCGCACGAGGAGGCGGGGGAGCTGCGGACGGCTCCGGCGGCGGACGCGGACGCCCGGCTGTTCGCGGCGTCCACGCTCCGCTTCACCGGTGACGACAGCGGGCACGTCCGGTCGCTGCACCTGGTCGAGGTCGACGAGCGGCGGCAGCCGGTGCCGGGCACCGGGCGCACCCTGCCCGTGGACCTCGTCCTGCTCGCCCTCGGCTTCTCCGGGCCGGACCGGGAGGACGGGCTCGTCGGGCAGCTGGGACTGGCCATGCAGCCGCGCGGCACGATCGCCCGGGACGAGGGTTTCGCCACCAACGTCCCCGGTGTCTTCGCCGCCGGGGACGCGGCGCGCGGTCAGTCGCTCATCGTGTGGGCGATAGCGGAGGGGCGGGCGGTGGCGGCGGCCGTCGACCACTACCTGACGGGCGGCTCCCGCCTCCCGGCGCCGATATCGGCGCACGACCGGCCGATGACCGCCTAGCCCCATCGCCGGTCGCCGGCCGGCCCACGACCGACGCCCCGTGAACCGACCGGCGACCGGCGGGCCTATCGCCTGCGTGCCACCGCCCCGTACCCCGGAATCATCCCGTCGTCCTGACCGGGCACCGGTTCGCCCAGTTCGGGGTGCCACTTGTGCACGACCTCGACGCCCGGCTCCAGCAGGTCGAGGCCGTCGAAGAAGCGGGCGAACTCCTCGCGGGAGCGCAGGGCCAGGGTGACTCCGGCCGCCTTGAGCTTCTCCGTGGCCCTGTCATACGGCGATCCGTGAGCGTCTGACGCGTCGGACAATCAAGTCGAGCTCACCATGAACAAGTTGGTTAAAAGGCAATCATCAGTCGTTCAGGAGAGCAGGAAGTCGGCCACCCCCGCCTTGGCGCCCTCGATGAAGGCGGTCATCTCGTCCGAGGTGTAGATCAGCGCGGGCCCGTCCGGGTCGGTCGACTGGCGTACGGCGATCCGGCCGTCGGCGAGCTTCATCGCCTCCAGGCAGTTCCCCCCGTTGCCGCCGCTCCAGGGCTTGTGCCACCCCTCGCTGCCCAACTCCCCCGCGGGCATGCCGTTGTAGACGCGACTGCGCGGCGTGATGCGATCCATTCACAGCTCCTTGCGGAGATCCCGGAGGATCTCCTTCGTGCGTTGTGCAGTGGCGGCCTGCGCCGCCATGCGGTCCATGACCTCCAGGTGGGTCGCCACCTCGGAGCGCGCGTCCAGGTAGACCGCGCCGGTCAGGTACTCGCTGTAGACCATGTCCGGAAGTTCGGGCACGGCGAACCGGAAGAGCACGAAGGGCCCGTACGTCCCCGGATGCGGCCCGTTGGCGAACGGGGCGACCTGGAGCGTGACGTTGGGCAGCTTCGTGGCCTCGAGCAACTTGTCGATCTGCGCGCGCATGACCTCGGGACCGCCGACCGGGCGGCGCAGGGCGGTCTCGTCCATCACCGCCCAGAAACGGGGCGCGTCGGGGCGGGTGAGCAGGTTCTGGCGCCGCATGCGCAGCGCGACGTGGCGCTCGATGTCGTCGGGGCTGGTCTGGCCGATGGCGCCCGACTTCAGCACACCGCGCGCGTAGTCCTCGGTCTGCAGCAGGCCCGGGACGAAGTGCGGCTCGTAGGAGCGGATGAGGCCGGCCGCGCCCTCGAGGCTGACGTACATCGAGAACCAGCCCGGCAGGATGTCGTGGAACCGCTGCCACCACCCCGGCCGGTTGGCCTCCTCGGCGAGCTGGACGAAGAGTTCGGCCTCGTCGTCGGGGACTCCGTAGGCCTTCAGCAGCAGTTGCAGGTACGGGATCTTGAGGGCGACCTCGGCCATCTCCATCCGGCGGATGGTGGCGGGGGCGACACGCAGGACGCGGGCGGCTTCCTCGCGTTTCAGCCCGGCGCGTTCCCGCAGGTCCAGCAGGCGCCTGCCGAGGACCACCTGGCCCACGGTCGGCGCGGACCGCGGTTCGCTCACGCTCCACCTCCGGCACGATCCGCCATGACAAAAGAGTCCGGGACAAAAGATTCCCGACAGCCCTGCGGCGCCGTTCGAAGACCCGTTCGATGATCCGGGGGATCGTCGACGGTCCCAATTGGCGCCGCGCGAGGTGCTGTTGCGAGCAGTGTGCCACGGCCTCCCACCGAGTCACACAGCACTCTGCATTTTTCAGAGTGACACTTGCCAAGTGTTCACGCCGGGGAGATAGTGGCAAGCGTGATTCCGTCCGCGCCCTTAGGAACAGACACCGCCGCAGACGCCCCGCGTCTCGGCGCCGATGGCGGTTCCCCCGCTCGAGCAGGTTCGAGTGCGGGCGAGGCGGCGACCCCTGACAGGAACACCGGCGGGCGCCGGTTCCGTTTCGAGCTGGCCGCGCACCCGGGCTCCGCCGCGCAGGCGAGGCGTCTGGCACGCGCCCGGCTGACCGGCTGGTCGGTGTGCGAGGACACCTGCGACACCGCGGCCCTGGTCATATCCGAGCTGGTCACCAACGCGATCGTGCACACCGCGAGCAGCCGTGTCGTGTGCGAGCTGCACGACCACGACGACACCGTGCGCATAGCCGTGCACGACGAGGGCTGCGCACCCGGCGAACCCCATCCCTCCCCGCAGCGGCCCGATGAGGAGCACGGGCGGGGGCTGCTGCTGGTGGACACGCTGTGCCGGGCCTGGGGCGCCCAGGAGCACGGGCCCGGGCTGCTGGTCTGGGCCGAGCTGGCCCGCCAGACCGACGCGGCCCACGATCTCTCCGAACCGCGCAACGACCTGGGCTGGGGCACCCGCCCCAAGCCCGGCGGCCCACCGCCCGGCCCCGGCGACGAGGAGGAGGCGCAGGGGCGGCACCGGGCCCCGGCGCAACGGCGCCGGACGCGGGAGCACCGGTGAACGGCGCCGACGCGTGCGGCAGGCCGCTCGGCCTGGACACCCTGGTCCGTCTCGGACGCCACCGGCGGATACCGGCCCAGGTCCGCCGCCCGGTGGTCCCGGAGGGCATGACGGCCCCGCTCGGCTGCGACGCCGTAGCCGTGCCGGACCGCCTCGGACCGCTGATCGTGCCGCGGCTGCCCCGGGTGGGCTGCGTGTACGCCGACGGGGCGCACTGGTGGTGGATCGTTCCGTCGGACTCCGACTACGCCCTCCGCTGGCCCGTCCCCGCCCACTACGCCACCGGCGCCCCCGTCCCCGACGCCGCCCGGCTGATCCACCGCCCCGAGAGCACGGTCCCGTACACCCCGCCGATCCCCTTGTACCTGGCCCTGTGCCGGGTGACCGGCACGACCCCGGACTGGTCCCGGGCCGTCTCGGCGTAGCGCCACCGGCTCCCCCGAGACGGTAGGCCTTCCGCGTGCGGCCAGCCTCCCGTACCCCACACCCCGCACAGCCCCGAGCCGAGCCCTCGCTCCCCCGCCAGTGCTCCCCGCGCGCCCCCGGTACCCCCGCTCGCGCCCTGCCCCGCCGCCGGCCCCGGCCGCGATAGTGGCCGTGACCGTAAGGCCAGCCGCCCGGGCCGGCCGCGCGCCGCGGCCGGCCCTCGGTGGTTCACGGAGAGCCAGGGGCGGTCCACGGCGCCCTCGGGGGAGGTTCCAGGTGCGGAAGAGGCGTACGGCGGCCGGCCCTGAGGTCTCGGCGTCGGAGCGGCTGCTGTTCGGCGGGCCGCTGCGCTACGACATGGGATGGAACAAGCACGCCGACGCCTTCCTGGAGCTCGGTTTCCGGGCGATGGTGGTGCGGCTGCCCGGCATGCTGGCCTCCAGCCTGCGGCTGGCCCGGCAGGCCGATCCGTCGGCCGCGCGGACCGTACTGGTCGCCGAGGCGGGCCGGGGCGTGGCCCAGGCGGTGAGCCTGCTGGCCGTGAACAGCGCGCTCGGCAGGCTGCTGGCCGGCGCCGACATCGAACGGCGGCTGCGCGACGCCGTCCCCGCCCTGGCCGTCGTCGCCGCCATGATGCTGGTCGCGGCGCTGCTGCGGGCGGCCTCCACGTATGCCACCGGACGGCTGGAGCCCAAGGTGGAACGGGTGGCGACCGAGCTGTACCTGGAGCGGGCGGCCAACGTGGAACTGGCCGCGATCGAGGACCACGCCTTCCACAAACTGCTGGACACGGCCCGGTACGGCGCCCAGTCCGCCCGCCGCATGATCATGTACGGGGCCCGGGTGATCAATGCGGTGATCTCCCTGGTCGCCGCGGCCGGAGTGCTCACCGTGCTGCATCCGGCCCTGCTCCCGCTGCTGGTCACCATGACCCTGCCCAGCGCCTGGAGCGCCCTGACCAACGCCCGCCGCCGCTACGAGTCCTTCCACGTCTGGATTCAGCACTCCCGCGCCGGCCACCTGATCGGCCACCTGCTCACCGAACCGGCCGCCGCCCCGGAGATCCGGGTGCACGGCGTCGGCCCGTTCCTGCTGCGGCACTACCGGTCCATGTCGGAGTCCGCGGAGGCCGAACAGGCCCGGCTGTCCCGGCTGGCCGCCCGCACCGGCCTGATCGCGGCCGCCTGGACGGGCCTCGCGACCGTCGCGACGTACGCCACGCTGGGCGCGCTGCTGCTGACCGGCGCGATGGCGCTGGCGGTGGCCGGCACCGCGGTGATCGCCATCCGTACCGGGGCGGCGAGCCTGGACACTCTGGTGCTCGAGATCAACGAGCTGCACGAGGAGGCGCTGTTCGTGGGCGATCTGCAGCGGCTGTACGCCGAGGGAGCCGAGCGGGCCATCCCGGCCGGCGGCCGGCCGCTGCCCGAGGAGCCCGAGGAGATCCGGTTCGAGCACGTCACGTTCAGCTACCCGGGTGACACGACCCGTCCGGCCCTCGACGACGTGTCCCTCACGTTCCCCCTCGGCCGGATCATCGCGCTCGTCGGCGAGAACGGCTCGGGCAAGACGACCCTCGTCAAGCTCCTCGCGGGCCTCTACACCCCGGACCGGGGGCGGATCCTGTGGGACGGCGTCGACGCGGCGGACGCCGACCGGAGGCTGCTCGCCGAGCGCGTCGCGATGGTGGCGCAGGACTTCAAGCGCTGGCCCTTCACCGCCCGGGTGAACGTGGCCATCGGCTGGCCCTCCGCCGCCCTGACCGAGGAGCGGCTGGCCACGGCGCTCGCCGAGGCCGGCGCCGAGGACGTGGTCGCCGAGCTGCCGCGCGGTCTCGACACCCTGCTCGCCCGCGAGTTCAGCGGCGGCCACGAGCTGTCCGGCGGCCAGTGGCAGCGACTGGGCATCGCCCGGGCCGCGTACCGGCGCGGGCGGATCCTGATCGTGGACGAGCCCACCGCGGCGCTGGACGCGCGGGCGGAGCTGGAGGTGTTCGAGAAGATCCGGGCACTGGCGGGCAGCGGGCAGACCGTCGTGCTGATCACCCACCGGCTGGCCTCGGTCCGTCACGCCGACCTGGTGCACGTGCTGGAGCACGGACGGCTGGTGGAGTCCGGCACCCCGGAGGAGCTGCTGACCAGGGGTGGTGTCTACGCCGAACTGTACGCGCTGCAGGCGGAGCAGTTCACGGCGCGGATACCGGCCCCGAAGCCGGCCTGAGCGGCCTCACTCAGCGCCGTCCCCGCCGCGCACGATCACCAGGAACGTGTCCGTCGCCAGGTCCATCACGACCTCGGCGGGCAGGCCCTCGAGACGTCGCGCGTGCGCGAATTCCTCGGCGGGCCACGATCCGCGCGGGCCGCCTGCGGGAAAGCGTTCGAGCACCGTTCGCCCGTTCACCATCTCGCACCTCCAGAAGCGTTGTACTCGTAGGAGTTAACGCTCTGAGGAGGGCGAACGCCTCGCCCAGTGACCCGACTGAGACCATGTCGACACCCGTTCAGCGCGGACCGTGAGGATCCGTGCACCTTGCGACACGAACCGTACGTTCGGCGACGGGTTCGGCGCATTCCGTGTCAGGCTCGCGCGTCGCACCGCCGGCCGTCGTGCCGGCGAGCCGGGCAGTCGTCGTGCCGGGCGCGTGCCGGATCCGCGGCTCGGTCAGTCCGCGTACTCGTCGTGGTACCGGAGCCGGTCGCTGCCCAGCGGGCTGCGGCCGAGCGCGGTCAGATCGAGCAGGCCCGCGGTGGTGCCCAGCGTGTCCAGGCCGTCGTCGTGGACCGAGTACGTGTGGAAGACCCGGTCCCGGTCCCGGAGGAAGCAGCTGAGCCCCGGCCGTTCCACGAGTGCCCCGGCCCGCTCCACGGTCGCCTCGAAGTCGCGGTTGAAATCGCTGTGGCAGGAGGAGTACCAGGGCACCGCCCAGCCCATCCGCGCCTTGAACGGCAGGATCCGGGTGAAGGGGGCCCGGGACACGGCCGCGAACGAGGTGTCGCGCGCGTGCAGATGGGCGAGGTGGCCGACCTGGTCGAGGAAGGCGGCGCAGCAGGGGCAGCCGGCCTGCCACTCGGGGTCGAACATGAAGTGGTGGACGACGAGTTGCGTCCGGCCCTCGAAGAGGTCGAGGAGCGTCGCCTTGCCGTCGCCGCCCTCGAGCACGTACTCCGGGTCGGCCTCCACCATGGGCAGCCGCCGCCGCTCGGCGCTCAGCACCTCCCGCGCCCTGCGCACCGCCTCCTCCTTGAGCAGCAACGCCTCCCGTACCGCGCGCCACCGCTCGCGCGAGACGATCTCCGGAAGCGACATGGGCCCTCCTGTCCTACGGCCTGTATCAGGTCGGTTCCGGGTGGTGACCGGCGGCGGACACGGAACTCATCGGAGCCCGCGAGGATTTTTTCCGGCGCGTGGTTTTTCTTCCTTCCGCGGCCGGACGCGCGCGTCACGAGCCCCTGAGGGAGCTGTAGCTATGCCGCGGCGGGCGGCACGGTCCACGCCTCGCGCCGCTCCAGCTCGTCGAGCAGGTCCCGCAGCAGTTCGGTGTGCCGGGCGGTGAGCCGTCCGGTGTCGTCGAGGTGCACCGCGCAGGCCGTGGTGGTGTCCACGAGACGTTCCAGCACGACGGCGACGGTGTCCGTGCCCTCGGTGTGCCGGGCCAGTGCGGGCAGCTCGGCGGCGGAGACCGCGATGGCGGTACGGGCCTCGGCGAGGGCGCGGTACGCCTCGCGGCGCAGCGCCCACCGTTCGGCGCGGTCGCCGGACTCGCTCAGCACGTGCACCAGGTAGGCGTGCGCGGCGCTCCCGGCGGTGTCGAGCCGGGCCCGTACCCCGCCGCCCCGCTTCCCCGGCATCGGCAGATGACCGACGATCAGCACGATCGCGCAGGCCAGCAGGGTCTCGGCGATGCGGCTCAGCGAGGCCTGCCGCTCGCCGCCGATCATGACCAGCGCCAGCACCAGGGGGGTGATGACGGCGGTCAGCGCGGCGAAGTTGCGGGTGGAGAGGGGGACCAGCGCCCCGCACACCGTCACCAGGACGACCAGCCCCTCCGGCCGGGGCAGCAGCGCGGCGAACCCGGCGAACACGAGGGCGCCCAGCACGGTACCGGCGGCCCGGCACAGCACCCGGGAGGCGAGCGGCCCGAGGTCGGGCTTGACCAGGAAGACGGTCGTGGCGGGCAGCCAGTACCAGTGCTGGTGCTGCCCGTACCAGCGGGCGTCGTGCAGCGCCTGGGCGACGGCCGCGCTCGCCCCGAAGCAGACGGCGACACGCAGTCCGTACTCCCGCCCGCCGGTGCCGAACACGGCCCGGACCGCGGCCTTGACCCCCCGGCGCCGGGCGGGCAGCCGCTGTGCGCCGTCCCCGGCCCGGTCGAAGGTCTCGGCGGCACGCAGCAGGGCGTCGTCCAGGGCGCGCAGCGCCGGCGCCGATCGGCTGGGCGCCGGCAGCGGTCCGGTGCCGGTGTTGCCGCGGACGGCGGCGGCGAGCCGCCGGGGGCCCTCGGCCGCCCGCGCGGAGACCGGCTCGCCCGCCCAGGCCAGGGCGGTGGCGGCCTCGGCGAGGGGCAGCGCGGCGGTGAACTGGGCGTGCAGCCGGCGCTCGGCGGCGGAACTGGCGCGGCGGCGCAAGCGGGGTCCGGCGAGCGCGTCCTGGGCGTGGTCGAGGGCGGCGGTGAGCGCGGCCCGCCGGGCCGTGGCGCTCGTGCTTCCGGTGGCGTCGATCAGCGCGGCGATGGCGTCGTACACGTCGGCGACCGCCGTCCGCTCGCCGTCGAACCGGAAGTCACCGGCGAGCGAGCCGGGCGTGGGCAGGACGAGGCGCAGCAGAAGCAGCCAGCCCGCTCCGGCCAGGAAGGCCGCGCCCTGCTGCCAGCCGCTCCCGGCCGGCGGCGTCCCGGCGCCGACGGCGGCGGTGACGAGCAGTTGCGTGCCGGCGGCCGAGGCGACCGGCCCGACGGCGCTGACGCCTCCGGCGGCCAGTCCTAGCCCGGTGAGGACCAGGGTCAGCGGCACCGCGGACAACTGCTGCCCCGCGTACGAGCCCACGAGCAGCCCGACGGTCCCGGCCAGCGCGGGCACCCCGAGCCGCTTCACGGAGGCCCGCCTGCTGCCGGGCCGGTCGTTGATGCCGGCGAGCATCGCGGCGATGGCGGCGAGCACGCCCAGCGGAGTCCGGCCCGCGAGCATTCCGGCGAGCAGCAGCGGCCCGGCGGCGAGCGCGCCCCGTGTCAGCGCGCTCCACGGGACGGGCCCCCGCTGGGTGCGCAGGGCATGCGTGAGCCAGAGCGGCAGTGGCAGTGCGGCGGGGCGCGACACGGGGCTCCTGTCCATACGAGGGCGGCTTGGGCCTTCGGACGACAGTGGCCGGGCGCTTCAAGTGCGGATACCAGGATACGGGGCCCGTCCCGAACGCCTGGGACGACGACGTTTCGGGGCGGTGAATCCCGTGAGGACCTCGCGGGTTCCCGTGCCTCGGCCGTCGGGCCGGAAATTCGGGTGCGCCGGGCCGCGTGGTCCTCGGATGATCGGGAGGTTGTCCGCCCACCACCCCAGGAGCCGCCATGATCCGGCGTGTGACCTCCCCCGCGCTCTTCCCGCCGCCCGCCTACTCCCACGCCTCCGTGGTCGAGGCCGGCACCAGGCTCGCCTTCCTCGCCGGGGCCGTCCCGCTCGACGAGAAGGGCGAGGTGGTCGGTCCCGGCGATCCGGTGCGGCAGGCGGAGCAGGTGATCGCCAACCTCACGGAACAGCTGCACGCCGTCGGCAGCGGCCTGGAGCACGTGCTGCAGACGGAGGTGTACGTCGTCAGCGGCGAGCCCGCCGTGCTGTCCTCGGTGTGGGAGGTCGTCGAGGCCTCGGGGCTGAGCCGCGGGCCGCACTCGTCGACGCTGCTCGGGGTCGCCTGCCTCGGATACACCGGGCAGCTGGTGGAGATCACGGCGACGGCCGCCGTGCCGGACGCGGGAGCGGACCGATGACGTCCGGGGACGGGATCGTGCTGCGGCGGGCGGTGGCGGCGGACGCGGGTGCGGCCGCCGACGTCTGGCTGCGGTCCTTCGCCGCCGCCCTGCCCACGGTCGTCCGGCCCCGCACCGACGACGACGTGCGGGGCCACTTCCGCGACGTGGTGGTACCGCTGCGGGAGACCTGGATCGCCGTGGAGACGGCGGCAGAGAGCCGGACAGTCGGCGTGATGGTCCTGGACGGCGACCTGCTGTCGCAGCTCTACCTGGATCCCGGGTGGCGCGGGCGAGGCGTCGGGGACCGGTTCGTCGCCCTGGCCAAGGAGCGCAGTCCGCAGGGGCTGACGCTGTGGACCTTCCAGGTCAACAAGCCGGCACACCGCTTCTACGAACGGCACGGTTTCGTCGCCGTCGAGCACACGGACGGCAGCGGCAACGAGGAGCGCGAGCCGGACGTGCGGTACGTGTGGCGGCCCTGAGACGTGGCAGGTACGTGTGGCGGCCCTGAGACGTGGCAGCCCTGAGACGTGGCGGCCTTCAGTCCTGGCATGAGGCCGGGCCCGGGCTACGGGGAAGCGGTCAGGGCAGCCCGGCCGTGTCCGCGGCCGTGCGCAGCACCTCGCGCAGCATCTCGGCGGTGAGCCGGCCGGTGAAGGTGTTGCGCTGGCTGACGTGGAAGCAGCCGAAGACGTCCAGGCCGCCGAGGGCGACCCGGGCGCCGTGGGCGAACGCGGGACGCGGGCGCGGCACCGGCCAGCCCGCCTCGGCGAACGCGGGCAGCGCAGCCTGCCAGCCGAAGGCGCCGAGCACGACGGCGGCCCTGAGCGTGGGCCGCAGCAGCCGCAGCTCCTGGACCAGCCAGGGGCGGCAGGTGTCACGCTCGCCGGGGGTGGGTTTGTTGGCGGGCGGGGCGCAGTGCACGGGTGCGGTGACGCGGACTCCGTAGAGCTCCAGACCGTCGCCGGCCCGCTCGGAGGTGGGCTGCGAGGCGAGGCCCACGTCGTACAGCGCCTGGTACAGCACGTCGCCGGAGCGGTCACCGGTGAACATGCGTCCGGTGCGGTTGCCCCCGTGGGCCGCCGGCGCGAGTCCGATGATCACGAGTCGCGCGTCGGGCGGGCCGAAGCCGGGCACCGGCCGCCCCCAGTACGTCCAGTCGGCGAACGCGGCCCGCTTGGTCCGGGCCACCTCCTCACGCCACTCGACGAGCCTGGGGCAGGCCCGGCACTCCGCGACGCGCCGGTCGAGCCGGGCCAGGTCGCTGCTGTCGTCCATGCCGCCACCGTATGCCCGTCGTATGCGTGTCCCATGCATGGGCGACGCGGCCGGCGGACCGTGTGCGGCGGGGCGTCAACCCCGGAGACTCGCGCACCGCGCCCCGCCGATGGACAGGCGGGTTCGTACGCGGAACGGCCGCCGGAAAATCCGCCCGGCCTGCCGGGTCCGGCGAGTTAGGGTCGGGGCATGGCTTCCGAGGATGCGGACGAGAACGTGCACCGTGACAGCGGCGGGCCGGGCGAACCGGCTCCCGTCCCGGCCGCCGATGGCTCCGGGGCCGCGGACTCCCAGCCGCTCGATCCCAAGGTCGCCGCCGCGGTGGCCGCCGCCGAGGCGGCCGGTCCGGGGAAGGGCGAGAGCGTACGGATCGACAGCTGGATCTGGGCCGTCCGTCTGATCAAGACCCGGTCCCTGGGCGCCACCGCCTGCCGGGGCGGGCACGTGCACGTCAACGGCGAGCGGGTGAAGCCGGCCTACTCCGTGCGGGTCGGCGACGAGGTGCGCCTGCGGCACGAGGGCCGGGAACGCGTCGTGATCGTCAAGCGGCTGATCCGCAAACGCGTCGGCGCCCCGGTCGCCGTGCAGTGCTACATCGACAACTCCCCGCCTCCGCCGCCCCGCGAGGCCGTGGCTCCGGCCGGCCTCCGCGACCGCGGCACCGGCCGCCCCACCAAGCGGGACCGCCGCGAGCTGGAACGACTGCGCGGGCTGGGCGGACCGGGGGCACCGGGCGGGATGGGTGGCCTGGGCGGGCCTGGTGGGTCTGTCGGGTCCGGTGGCCCGAGTGGGCCCGGTACGGGACGAGCGCAGGGCTCCCGCGGGCGCGGCAGGACGGGCGGGACCGGAGGAACGGGCGGGCGTTCACGGGGGCGGTAGTTTCGTCTCCCCCGGGGGCCGAGATCAGGCCCGGCGTCCCCCGCGCCGCAGCAGTGCCACCAGGTCCCGGTTGTGGGCACGCCGGGTCCACGCGATCAGTGCGAGCGGCACGATCAGGATCAGCGGGGTCGCCGCGTTCTGACCGTCGAAGACGGTGAGCTGGACGATGAACGCGCCCACCATCAGCGCGCTCAGCGCCATCGCCGCCACCGACTGCAGGACCGGCACCAACAGCGCCACCGCGCCTGCCAGTTCGAGCGCGCCGATGGCGTACATGGCCGCACTGCCCCATCCCATTCTGTCGAAGGACTCGACGGCCGACGGGTGGGCGATCAGCTTGGGCAGCGCGCTCGCGATCCCGAAGAACAGGGCCAGCAGCACCTGCACCGAGCGCAGGGCGATCCTGGCGAATCGGCCGCGGGTGGTGGAGGTGGCGGCGGAGGTGCTGGGGGCGGCGGTCTCGGACATGGTGGTCTCCTGGGTGAAGCGGTCCCGATTGCTGTCACAGAGGTAGACCGGCCTCGTCCCGCGAACTCATCGCTCCTGGACCACCGGCATCGCCCTCACCCATGTCCGGTCCGGGGTCAGATACGTGTCCACCTCCAGTCCCGCCTCCGCCAGCGCCTGTTCGAACTGCTCCTTGGTCAGCGGCCGGCTCCGGAACGTCTGCGTCCAGACCGCGTCCGGGAACACGTACTCGGCGCGTACCGCGCGCACTCCGTCGCCGACGGGCTCGTCCGACGCGATCCGCACGGTGAAGCCGCTCGGGTCGACCCGCTCTCTCGGTACGTCGGAGTGGTAGTCCTCGCCCTCCCGCTGAATGAGCACGCAGCCGCCTTCCGCCACGTGCCGGGCGCAGGTGCGCAGCAGGCCCCGGCGCACCTCGATGTCGCCGGCGTGCACGAGGAACGACGCGAGCATCACCACGTCGAACTTCTCGTCCAGCTCCAGCTTTTCGATCGGCCCGCATATCGTGCGTGCCCCGCGGACGCGGGCGAGCATCTCGGCGGACTCGTCGACCGCCGTGACCGTGAAGCCGCGTTCGAGCAGGGCGTGGGTCACGCGGCCCACTCCGCTGCCCAGTTCGAGGATGTGCGCCCCGGCGGGGACGGCGCTCGTGATGACGTCCGGTTCGCCGCCGACCGGGAGCCGCGTGTAGAGCTCGACCGCGCAGCCGTCCGGGGTGATCGCACCGGGTCCTGTTCCTTCGTATCCCTCACGCATTTCGACCGTCATGCCGGGAGAACGGGTGGGGCGGGAACGGGCGTTCCCGGGAGGGTGGCGGTTCACTCGTTCGAGTCAGGTACTGGGGAACGGGAACCATCCGTGTCCGACGTACCAGTGGCGTCCGGCTCTCAGGTGGTCGCCGACGGCCCGTTCGACGGGGGTGCGCCGCGGCAGGTCGGCGTACGGCAGGTCCGGGTCGCCGAAGACGAACCGGACGGGCGTGGTGTCGGCCGGTTCGGTGTCCTGGTGGGCGGTGCGGAAGCGTTCCTGGAAGCGGACGATGTTGGAGTGTGCGGGCAGGTACCGCTTGAGCTGGGGGTCGAGCAGCCAGGAGTGGCAGACGGCGGCCGGGTGCCTCTCCTCCGGGTAGTGGCGGGCGAAGAACTCCCCCGCCAGCGCCAGTGAGCGGTCGCAGGCGGCCGGTGTCAGCGGGCCGTGGCAGCCGGGTATGTGCAGGCTCAGGCAGGGCGTTTGCGGGGTCACGTCCAGCCCGGCCGCCGTGAGAGCCGCCGCGGTGGGCTCCCCGAGCGGGGCACGCTGGTACTGCAGGCGTCCCAGTCGGTACAGCTCGCCGCGGAAGTGCAGGGTGAGCCAGCGCGGCGCCAGGATGCCGGCCGTTCCGTGGCGGGCCCGGTGGGCGGCCATGTTCCGGCCGAGGTCGGCGAGGGTGCGCCGGGTGACGTCGGCCGGGATGCCGCGTTCCCGGTGGTACCGGCGGACGTGGGGCAGGGCCGCGACGAAGACGTGGATTGGGAAGCAGCGTCGCAGCGCGTCGGTGGGCACGTCGGGGTCGGGAAGATCGGCGCCGCCGTGGGTCGCCCCCATGTCGCGCACCAGATCCGCGACGGCGTTCTCCAGCGACTGCCGCAGTTCCGGGTCGTCGCGGACGTGGCGGCCCACGCGTACCAGGTCGTCGATGTCCTCGTGGGGTACGGCCAGGTCGAGCAGTTCCTCGGCCAGTTCGTCGGCGTCGGGCAGCAAGCGGTGACCCCCTTGGTCGCGTCCTGGGGGAAGAGTACGTTGAAGTCGGGAACGGTGATCCGGATGCGTACGGGCAGTGAGCCGGTGACCGCGCGCAGTGCGCTGCGGGCGCGGTTCTGGCTGAGCCTGTGGGGGATCGTCTGGGCGATCTTCGGCACGGCCGTGTTCTCGCTGGTCGGGCGTCCCGGCTGGGCCGCCGCCTGCGGGGTGCTGTGGCTGGTGGCCACGGTGGACTTGGCCGTGATCCTCAGGCATCTGCGGCAGGGCCCGCACTATCAGCCGGGTCCGGACGTCCCTCCGTACCGGCACGGCTGACGGGCGGGGATCCGCCGCCCGTGACGGCAGCCGGCGGTCGCCGGGATCAGGAGTCGAAGCGGGCGGCCTTGAGGTACTCGGGGTTGGGGTCGAGTGCGGCGGCCAGCCGGAAGTGTCGTTTCGCCTGGTCGGGGCGGCCCTGGCGTTCGTAGGTGCGGGCGAGCGCGAAGTGCGCGAAGGCGTTGTCCGGTTCCCGCTCCAGCACGATGGTGAACTCCAGCTCGGCGGGCCGCAGTTGCGCGGCCGCGAAGAAGGCACGCGCGCGCAGCAGCCGGGCCGCGGTGTTCTCGGGGTGTGCGGCGACGACGCCGTCGAGCAGTTTCACCGCGCCCCGCGGGTCCCGCGCGTTGAGCAGTTGTTCGGCCGCGCGGAAGTCGATGACATGCGTCTCCGGAGTACGTCCGGACGAACCACTGGTCTCGGGCACGGCTGAGTCCTTCCCTTGCTGGAGGGGTTCAACGCGCGGGCGCGGTCCGCTATTCCGTGCCGTCCGTCCGCGGTGCGTCGTCCGGGGCTGCCGTGCGGGGTCCGCGTGCCCGGCGTACGAGGCCGTCCCAGACCTCCGCCACGCGCTTCCTCAGGGCGTCGAGGGGCACGTCGTTGTCGATCACGACGTCCGCGATCTGCCGGCGCTGTTCGCGGGTCGCCTGCGCGGCCATGCGGGCGCGTGCGTCGTCCTCGGTCATGCCGCGCAGCCGTACCAGCCGGTCGAGCTGGGTGGCGGGGCTGGCGTCGACGACGATGACCAGGTCGTACAGGGGGGCCAGCCCGTTCTCGGTGAGCAGCGGGACGTCGTGGACGACGACGGCGTCCTCGGCCGCCGCCGCCTCCAGTTCGCTGGAGCGGGCGCCGACGAGGGGGTGCACGATCGCGTTGAGCACGGCCAGTTTCCCGGGGTCGGCGAAGACGATGGAGCCGAGCCGGGGCCGGTCCAGGCTGCCGTCGGCGGTGAGGATGTCCGCGCCGAAGGCGTCCACCACGGCGGCGAGCCCGGGTGTTCCGGGCGCCACGGCCTCGCGTGCGATGCGGTCGGCGTCGATCAGTACCGCCCCGTGCTCCACGAGCAGCCGTGACACCTCGCTCTTGCCGGCGCCGATCCCGCCGGTCAGGCCCACTTTCAGCATGAGAGGAAGCCTAGGCCCTGTCGGTGACGGCGCCGCGGCCGGTGTGGGCCGTGCGACGGGGCGGCGGCTTCAGTTCTCGCCCTCGCGCTCCGCCAGGAAGCGTTCGAACTCGCGGCCGATCTCGTCGGCGGAGGGGATGTCGACCGGTTCGGCGAGCATGTTGCCCCGGGTCTCGGCGCCTGCCGCCGCGTCGTACTGGTGCTCGAGTCCCTGGACGAGCGCCGTCAGCTCCTCGTCGCCCTCCTGGATCTGCCGGTCGATCTCGGTCTGGGTGCGGTGGGCCTCGGTGCGCAGCGTGTGCGCGACGCCCGGCAGTACCAGGCCCGTGGCGGCCGTGACGGCTTCCAGTACGGTCAGCGCCGCGTCCGGGTAGGGCGAGCGGGCGATGTAGTGGGGGACGTGCGCGGCGACGCCGAGCACGTCGTGGCCGGCTTCCATGAGGCGGTACTCCAGCAGCGCTTCGGCGCTGCCGGGCACCTGGGCCTCCTCGAAGGGGCTGCGGTGTCCCGGGACCAGGTCGGAGCGGTTGCCGTGGGGGGTGAGGCCCACGGGACGGGTGTGGGGGACGCCCATGGGGATGCCGTGGAAGTTCACGGACAGCCGGACGCCGAGCCGTTCCACGATCTGCCGTACGGCCGCCGCGAACCGTTCCCACTCGATGTCCGGTTCGGGCCCGGACAGCAGCAGGAAGGGGGCGCCGGTGGCGTCCTGGACGAGGTGGACCTCGATGGCCGGGACCTCGTAGTCGGTCCAGCGGTCCCGGGTGAAGGTCAGCAGCGGCCTGCGGGCCCGGTAGTCCACGAGCCGGTCGTGGTCGAAGCGTGCCACGAGCTGGTGGGGCAGAGAGTCGAGGAGCCGGTCGACGATCTGGTCGCCGGTCTCACCCGCGTCGATGTATCCGTCGAAGTGGTAGAGCATGACAAGTCCGGCCGACTCCTGGGCGAGCGCCATGTCGACCACGGCGAGGCCCTTCGGCTCCCATGCGTACAAACCCTGCGGATCAAGCACTGTGACCGCTCCTCCTCGTGTTCCCCCTGGACAACGCGCCCTGGAGCGTGGGCATTCCCGGGTCACCGCGCTGATCAGGCATCTCCCGGACGCCGTCTTGACGCCCTGTCAGCAGCCGCGGCGGGAGAGCGGCCGGCCCGCCCCGGAAAACCCCGAAGGGCCGCACCTCGAAAGGTGCGGCCCCTCAGTGGCTATCAGCGAGCCCTAGCGGCTGGCGGTCAGCTCTGGCCTCCGGCCAGCTTCTCGCGCAGCGCGGCCAGCGCCTCGTCCGAGGCGAGGGCACCGGAGGTGTCCGCACCCTCGGAGGAGTACGAACCGCCACCCGACGCGGCCGGAGCGGCAGCCTCGCCGCCCTCGGCGGCAGCGGCGGCGTCGGCCTCGCGGGACTTGATGACCTGCTGCTGGTGCTGCTCGAAGCGGGACTGCGCCTCGGCGTACTGGCGCTCCCACTCCTCCCGCTGCTTCTCGTAGCCCTCGAGCCAGTCGTTGGTCTCGGGGTCGAAGCCCTCGGGGTAGATGTAGTTGCCCTGGTCGTCGTAGGACGCGGCCATGCCGTACAGGGTCGGGTCGAACTCGACCGAGGCCGGGTCGGCACCGAAGGACTCGTTGGCCTGCTTCAGCGAGAGGCTGATGCGACGACGCTCGAGGTCGATGTCGATGACCTTGACGAAGATCTCGTCGTTGACCTGGACGACCTGCTCCGGGATCTCCACGTGGCGCTCGGCCAACTCGGAGATGTGGACCAGACCCTCGATGCCCTCGTCCACGCGGACGAACGCACCGAACGGAACCAGCTTCGTGACCTTGCCGGGCACGACCTGGCCGATCTGGTGGGTGCGGGCGAACTGCTGCCACGGGTCTTCCTGGGTCGCCTTCAGCGACAGGGAGACGCGCTCGCGGTCCATGTCGACGTCGAGGACCTCGACGGTGACCTCCTGGCCGACCTCGACGACCTCGGACGGGTGGTCGATGTGCTTCCAGGACAGCTCGGAAACGTGGACCAGACCGTCGACGCCACCCAGGTCCACGAAGGCACCGAAGTTGACGATCGAGGAGACGACGCCGGAGCGGACCTGACCCTTCTGGAGGGTCGTGAGGAACGTCTGGCGGACCTCGGACTGGGTCTGCTCGAGCCAGGCACGGCGGGACAGGACCACGTTGTTGCGGTTCTTGTCCAGCTCGATGATCTTCGCCTCGAGCTCCTTGCCCACGTAGGGCTGGAGGTCGCGGACACGGCGCATCTCGACCAGGGAGGCCGGGAGGAAGCCGCGGAGGCCGATGTCGAGGATGAGACCACCCTTGACGACCTCGATGACGGTACCGGTGACGATGCCGTCCTCTTCCTTGATCTTCTCGATGGTGCCCCAGGCACGCTCGTACTGGGCGCGCTTCTTCGAGAGGATCAGGCGGCCTTCCTTGTCCTCCTTCTGGAGAACAAGGGCCTCGATCTCGTCACCGACGGCGACGACCTCGTTGGGGTCGACGTCGTGCTTGATCGAGAGCTCGCGGCTCGGGATGACACCTTCGGTCTTGTAACCGATGTCGAGCAGGACCTCGTCCCGGTCGACCTTCACGATGACGCCGTCGACGATGTCGCCGTCGTTGAAGTACTTGATCGTCTCGTCGATCGCGGCGAGGAAGGCTTCCTCGTTACCGATGTCGTTGACCGCAACCTGCGGGGTGGTGGCGGTGGTCTCGGTGCTGCTCGTCATGTGGGAAAGGGCTCCGGTACGGACATTGAAGTCGTAGGTACTGCTACGCCGGGAGCCCGTATCGCTCTGCAGAAGCCGGACAGCCAAGGAAGCGCCCCACCAGGAACTGGTGATGGCGCCTCGACAACCGAGGGGACATACAACAGATGCGAGCGCAGCCTGCTACGTCTGAGGTGCGCAGGCCCGCAGCGCAACTTGTAGCATACGGGGGCAGCCGGGCATGGTCAATGCGCGAAGGCGCACACCCGGGGCGGATCGCCGCATAACCGGCACAGGAAACGTCCCGCGAGGCCGCACAGGCCTTCGTCCCGCCGTGTCGCGCCCGGCGGGTTGGACGGAAGAGTACGACGAGGGAGCCGATCATCCAAGAGCCGGAACAGCCCGATCCCCACGGGTTCGAGGCGGAAGCCACCCGGCGTGACGCCGGGGTCGCGGAGAGCAGCCGCGCCAACCGGGGCTGGTGGGACCGCAACGCGGACGAGTACCAGGTCGAGCACGGGACGTTCCTGGGCGACGACCGCTTCGTATGGGGTCCGGAGGGCCTGGACGAGGTGGAGGCGGAGCTGCTGGGACCGCCGGAGGAGCTGAAGGGCAAGGAGATCCTGGAGATCGGCGCGGGAGCCGCCCAGTGCTCGCGCTGGCTGGCCGCCCAGGGCGCCCGGCCGGTGGCCCTGGACCTCTCGCACCGCCAGCTCCAGCACTCGCTGCGGATCGGCGGATCGATCCCGCTCGTCTGCGCCGACGCCGGCGCGCTGCCGTTCGCGGACGGTTCCTTCGACCTGGCGTGCTCGGCGTACGGGGCGCTGCCGTTCGTCGCCGATCCGCGGCTGGTGCTGCGCGAGGTGCGCCGGGTGCTGCGGCCGGGCGGCCGGTTCGTCTTCTCGGTGACGCACCCGGTCCGCTGGGCCTTCCCGGACGAGCCGGGCCCGGAGGGGCTCTCGGTGTCCGCGTCCTACTTCGACCGCACGCCGTACGTGGAGCAGGACGAGGAGGGCCGGGCGGTGTACGTCGAGCACCACCGGACGCTCGGGGACCGGGTGCGGGACATCGTGGCCTCGGGCCTGCGCCTGGTGGACCTGGTGGAGCCGGAGTGGCCGGCGTGGAACACCTCGGAGTGGGGCGGCTGGTCCCCGTTGCGGGGGAACCTGATCCCGGGCACGGCGATCTTCGTGTGCGAGCGGGACTGAGCGGGGCGTTCGTCTCCGCTGTCTCCGTTCCTTACGTGCGCGCGCGTGTCCCTGCCCGCGCGAGAGGCAGCCGTCCGGGCACGTACGCCCGTGGAGGGCGTTCCCGCCGCCGTACGACACTGGGGGCGTGATCCGTTACGACGCCCTGGACGTGCTGCCCGTGCGGGCCGCCCTGCCCGCTCTGACCGACGCCCTGGACGCGGAAGGTACGGCCGTGCTGGTGGCGCCGCCCGGCACGGGCAAGACGACGCTGGTGCCGCTTGTGCTCGCGGGGCTGGTCGGGGACGGGCCGGCGCGGCGTGTCGTGGTGGCGGAGCCGCGGCGGATCGCGGCGCGGGCGGCGGCCCGCCGGATGGCGTGGCTGCTCGGCGAGCGGACCGGCGGCAGCGTCGGCTACACGGTGCGCGGTGAGCGGGCCGTGGGGCGGCACACGCGTGTGGAGGTCGTGACCACGGGTGTGCTGCTGCAGCGGCTGCAGCGGGACCAGGAGCTGTCGGGCGTCGACGTGGTGGTGCTGGACGAGTGCCACGAGCGGCATCTGGACGCCGACACGGTGGCCGCGTTCCTGTGGGACGTGCGGCAGGCGTTGCGTCCGGAGCTGCGCCTGGTGGCCGCCTCCGCGACCACGGACGCCCAGGGGTGGGCGCGGCTGCTGGGCGGGGCGCCGGTGGTGGAGGCGGCGGGCGTCGCGCATCCGGTGGAGGTCGTGTGGGCGCCTCCGGCGCGGCCTGTGCGGCCGCCGCACGGGATGCGGGTCGACCCGGCGCTGCTCGCCCACGTCGCCTCGGTGGTGCGGCGGGCGCTGGCCGAGCGGGCGGGGGACGTGCTGTGCTTCCTGCCCGGCGTCGGGGAGATCGCGCGCGTGGCCGGGCAGCTCGGGGACCTGGACGGCGTGGACGTGCTCCAGGTGCACGGCCGGGCGCCGGCCGCCGTGCAGGACGCGGTGCTGGCGCCCGGGGAGCGCCGCCGGGTGGTGCTGACGACGTCGGTGGCGGAGTCGTCGCTGACGGTGCCCGGGGTGCGGGTGGTGGTGGACTCGGGGCTGGCGCGGGAGCCGCGCGTGGATCACGCGCGCGGGCTGAGCGCTCTGGTGACGGTGCGGGCGTCGCGGGCCGCCGGGCGGCAGCGGGCGGGGCGGGCCGGGCGTGAGGCGCCGGGTGTGGTGTACCGGTGCTGGACGGAGGCGGAGGACGGCCGGCTGACGGCTTTCCCGGCGCCGGAGATCAAGGTGGCGGACCTGACGGCGTTCGCCCTCCAGGCCGCCTGCTGGGGTGATCCCGACGCCTCGGGACTGGCGTTGCTGGATCCGCCGCCGGGCGGCGCGATGGCTGCGGCGCGGGAGGTGCTGACCGCCGTGGGCGCGGTGGACGCGGCGGGGCGGGCGACCGGGCTCGGGGTGCGGCTGGGCCGGCTGGGGGTGCATCCGCGGCTGGGACGCGCCCTGCTGGACACGGCTGGCAGGGGCGCGGAGGCCGTCGCCCTGCTCTCCGAGGAGGTGCCGCGGGAGTACGGGGACGATCTCGCCGGGGCGCTGCGGCGGGCCCGGCGGGGCGGTGACGCGTACGCGGGGCGGTGGGCCGCGGAGGTGCGGCGGCTGCGGGCCGTCTCGGCGGACTCCCCGCCCGCGGCCTCCGCCGATCGCCGGACGCGGGTGGGCGGGGCCGCCCCGGGCGCGGGGGGCGGGGCGGACGGGCTGGTCGGGCCGACCGTCGCGCTGGCGTTCCCGGAGCGGGTCGCGAGGCTGGACGGCGGCTCCTATCTCATGGTCTCCGGGACCCGGGCCGAGCTGGGCGACGGGTCGGCGTTGAGCGGTGCGCCCTGGATCGTCGTCGCCGTGGCCGACCGGGCCGCCGGGAAGGGGCACGCGCGCGTGCGGCTCGGCGCGGCCGTCTCCGAGGAGGTGGCCCGGGCCGCCGCGGGCGCGCTCCTCAAGGAACGGGACGAGGTGCGCTGGGCCGGCGGGGACGTCGTGGCCCGGCATGTCGAACGGCTCGGCGCCGTGGAGCTGGCCGTGCGTCCGCTGAAGGAGGCCGATCCCGCGCTGGTGCGGGCGGCCCTGCTCGACGGGCTGCGGGCCGAGGGGCTGGGGCTGCTGCGCTGGTCGCCGGACGCGGCGGCGCTGCGGCAGCGGCTGGCGTTCCTGCGGGCGCATGCCGGTGAGCCGTGGCCGGAGGTCTCGGACGAGGCGCTGCACGCGCGCGTGGACGAGTGGCTGGAGCCGGAGCTGGGCCGGGCGCGGCGGCGGGCCGATCTGGGGCGGATCGACGCCGGGCAGGCGCTGACGCGGCTGCTGCCGTGGGCGAGCGGGGAAGCGGCCCGGCTGGACGAGCTGGCGCCGGAGCGGATCACCGTGCCGAGCGGGTCCAGGATCCGGATCGACTATCGGGATCCGGAGCGGCCGGTGCTCGCCGTGAAGCTGCAGGAGATGTTCGGGCTGCGCGAGACGCCGGCCGTGGCGGGGGTGCCGCTGCTGGTGCACCTGCTCTCGCCGGCCGGGCGGCCCGCCGCCGTCACGGCCGACCTCGCCTCGTTCTGGCGGGACGGCTACCGGGGCGTGCGCGCCGAGCTGCGCGGGCGCTATCCGAAACACCCGTGGCCCGAGGACCCGGCGACGGCGGAGCCCACCCGGCACACCAACGCACGCCTCAAGCGCTGACCTGTGCTGCGCCGAGGGCGCCCGTCTGCCCGGGCGGAGGGACGGCCTCGGCGGGTTGTGCCGGCCTTCCGAGCCGTGCGGGCCGAGCCACGCGGGCCCGCCTCAAGCACCCGTGGCCCGAGGACCCGGCGACCGTGGAGCCGACCCGGCACACCAACGCACGGCCTGGACGCTGACCGCCGGTGCACGAAGGGAACCGCCCGCCGGAGCCGAGGGACGCCCTCGCCGTCCTCTACCGGCCGCGTATGCCGTGCCGCCCTCCCGCCCCGGGCTGCGCGGGCGTTGACCGAAGCACCCGTGACCCGAGGACCGGGCGACGGCCGGGCCGACCCGCACGCCAGCGCACGACTCGAGCGCTGACCGCCGGTGCCCCGAGGGCGCCCGTCCGGTGGAGCGGAGGGGCGCCCTCGGCGCTGTCCGGCGGTCGTGTCAGGACGTCGCGGACGGGCTCGGCGAGGGGTCGGCCGAGGCGTCGGCGGCGGCGACCTTCAGTTCGACGGTGACGGTGCCGCCGCCGGGGGTGGTGACCCGGAGCAGGAAGGTGCCGGTGGTGTCGTCCGCGTACAGCGCGGGCAGCGTGAGCCGGCCCTCGGCGTCGGTCTGCAGCCCGGTGAGGGTGCGCACTGCCTTGCCGTCGGCGTCCTTGAAGTAGGGGCCCTTGTCGTTCTCGGTGGCGTCGTCGGCGGCCTTGATCAGGGTGGCGGTGGCCGCGACCCGGTCGGCGGCGGCGCCCTTGTAGGTCGCCTTCACCTGGATCTTCTCGCCGAACTCGCCGCCCGGGGTGCAGATCATCGCGGTGTCGCCGGTGCGGGTGAGGGTGTCGGCGGCCCGGGGCGTGACGGTGGCGGTGTAGCCGACGCTCTTGACCTGGTGGCCGACGACAGCCGTGGTGATCTTGAAGTCGCCGGTCTTCTCGCCCGCCTGGAGGGCCGGTGCGAGCGCCACGCCCTTGGCGTCGGTGGCGACGGTGGCGACGTTCTCGCCGCCGGCGAAGGTGGCGTCGGTGTCGCCGGTGATGGTGAACCGGATCCTGACCTTGGCGACGGCCGCTCCCGCCTTGGTCTCGGCGCGGGTGCCGATCCGCTGTCCGAACGCCTCGCCGGCCATCGCGGTGAGCTGTGCGGTGCCCGCGTCCTCGAGGTGGTCCACGGTCTCGGACGGGGTGGGCTGCGTCGGGGGGACGGGCGGCTTCGGCGGCTGGGGTTCGGGGCTCTCGCCGCCGCTGCCCGGCCGGGTCGGCTTCGGGTCGGGCTTGTGGTCCGGCTTGTGCCCGGGGTTCGTCGCCGGCGGGCTGGACGGCGCCGGGGTGTGGGTGCGCGGGGCGCCGTCGTCGCTGCGGTGGCTGGGGACGCCGCCGGTGCCGTCGGGCACGGAGTGGGTGCCCTTGCGGTAGTACTGCAGCCAGTTGAGGACCAGGTTCAGGTAGTCCTGCGAGTTGTTGTAGCTGAGGATCGCGCTGTGCAGACCGGCGTCGGTGGACATGTCCCAGTCGTTGCGGCACAGGTAGTGGCCCGCGGCGAGCGCGGCGTCGTAGACGTTGTTCGGGTCCGCCTTGCCGTCGGCGTTGCCGTCGCGGCCGGCCCAGGCCCAGGTGGACGGGATGAACTGCATCGGGCCGATGGCCTGGTCGTAGTGGCTGTTGCCGTCGTACGCGCCGTGGTCGGTGTCCTTGATGAGCGCGAAGCCGTTGCCGTCGAGCTGCGGGCCGAGGATCCGGCCGATCGTGGTGCCGTCGGCGTCGACGCGGCCGCCGCGGGCCTGGCCGGACTCCACCTTGCCGATGGCGGCGAGGAGTTGCCAGGGCAGGTTGCAGCCGGGCTTGGACGAGCGCAGCTCGGCCTCGGCCTTCTTGTAGGCGTCGAGGACGGTCGCGGGGATGCCCGCCTCCGCCTCGCCCCGGGCGACGGGGTCGCCGACGGTCGACGAGGGGCCGGGGTTGGGGCTCTTCAGCGGTGGAAGGTCCGTGTAGTACGGCGAGTTGCCGGTGGCGTCGCCGCCGGACGCGGCATCGGGTGCGGGGCTGCTGGAGCCGGCCGAGGCCGGTCTGCCGTGGTCGTCGCCGGCCGCTCCCGGAGCCTGGGACGCGGACAGTGCCGCGACCGCCGCCGCGGCCACGGCGGTGCTCGCCGCTCCCTTGCGCAGCCGCCTGCCGATGTGCGCCGCCATAGAGTGAACCCCTCCCGTGGACGCCTGCCGCGTCCGTCTCCGTCTGTCCGCCTCGCTCTGGTGTGACGGTTGACCCGGTGCTCTGGTTGCCCCTGTTCCGACTTTCCGTTCGTGCGACGGGTGTGCGCTCGTGCCGCCGGACACGGCAACCCAGGTGACCCTACGACAACTTGTTTGCCGTGGGCACCCGTTCGCGTCCGCTTTTCACCGGTTGGCCGACACTGTCCGGCCGGGGGGACCGCGAAGGGCGCCGACGCATACTGGAGCGGACGTGATCACCGGTCGCGAAGCCGCGGCCGACGACCGCCCGAGGGGGCCCTGTTGCCGTTCACACTCAGCCACGCGGCGGCCGTACTGCCCGCCGTCCGCCGGGACGGCGGCGGACGGGGCCGGCTGGTGCCCTCGGTGCTCGTCGCGGGGTCCTTCGCGCCGGACGTCACCTATTACGCGGCGAGCGTCCGGCGGGACGCGATGGAGTTCGGGACGGTCACGCACTCCTTGCCCGGGGTGGTCGGCGTGGACGCCCTGATCGCCTGGGCGCTGGTGGGCTTGTGGCTGTTCGTGCGGGAGCCGCTGGTGGCGCTGCTCCCCCGGGCCCGCCAGGGGCGTGTGGCGGCTCTGCTGCGCTGCGGCGCGCCACGCGCGCGTGTCAGCGCGGGCTTGCTGCTGTGGGGTTACGTCTCGGCGGTGCTCGGCGCCCTGACGCACGTCGTGTGGGACGCGTTCACGCACCACGACCGGTGGGGGTCGCGACTGGCCGGTTTGGGCGGGGTGGTGGCGGGCCTGCCGCGGTACACGTGGCTGCAGTACGGCTCGTCGGCGCTGGCGGCCGTGGTGATCGCCGTGTTCCTGGTGGGGGCGCTGCGGCGGGCGCCCGCCGGGGCACCGGCAGGGGTGCCCGCGCTGTCGGTGCGGGACCGGTGGTGGGCGGCGGCCGTGATCGGGGGCTGTGCCCTGGCAGGAGCGGTGCAGCGGGCGGCGCGGTGGTGGGCGTACTGGGGTACGTCGGTGCGGCCGCTGGATCTGGTGCCGACCCTGTGCTTCGGGGTCGGGGCCGGGCTGCTGCTCGGGGTGCTGCTGTACGCGGCCGGGGTCAGGGTGTGGCGTCCGGTCCGGGTTCCGGGCGGTCCTGGCGGGGTGGTCGGTGCGGGCCGGGACCGGTCGGCGGCTCGGTGAGGGCGGCCACGAAGACGGTGAGGGTGTGTCTGGGGCGGGCCCGGGGGATCGCGGTGAGCAGCAGCGCCAGGTAGGCGCGGGCGAGGTCGGCCCAGGCGCGCCGGTCGGCGGTGCGGCGGAGTCGGGCGCGCGGCCGGCGCAGCAGGCCGGCGACGGCTTCGCGGGCGGCCGCGGTCCGGACGAGGGGGATGCGGGCGGTGCTTGCGCCGGGCGCGAGGGCCGGGACCGGTGAGGCGGCCGCGGGCGCGCCGGCACCGCTGCCGGTCTCGGCCCGGGCGCCGCCCCGTACCTCGTGGGTCCGGCGGTGGAGCATGCGTATACCCATGCCCGCAGTGTTGCGGCTGCGGGCACGGGGCTGCGTTCTGGCGGGGTCCACGTGAGTGAAGAACCCCGCCGGGGCTCCGCCGGTCAGGGGTGCGGCGCCCCTGCCGGTGTCGGACCGGTCAGGGGTGCCTACGCCGGTGCGGTGCCCCATCCGGGACACCGGACCGGCGTCAGTGTGCCGCCGACTCCCAGTCGCGGCCGACGCCCACCGAGACGTCCAGCGGGGCGCGCAGCTGGACGGCGCCGGCCATCTCGCGGCGGACCAGTTCCTCCACGGCCGCGCGCTCGCCGGGGGCGATCTCCAGCACGATTTCGTCGTGCACCTGCAGGAGCAGGCGGGACTTCAGGTCCGCCTCGCGCAGGGCCCGGTCGACGTCGAGCATGGCGATCTTGACGATGTCGGCGGCCGTGCCCTGGATGGGGGCGTTGAGCGCCATGCGTTCTGCGGCCTCGCGGCGCTGGCGGTTGTCGCTGTTGAGGTCGGGGAGGTAGCGGCGGCGTCCGAAGAGCGTCGCCGTGTAGCCCGTGGCCCGTGCCTCGTCGACGACGCGGCGCAGGTAGTCGCGGACACCGCCGAAGCGCTCGAAGTAGGTGTCCATCAGGCCGCGGGCCTCGGCCGCCTCGATGTTCAGCTGCTGGGAGAGGCCGAAGGCGGACAGTCCGTAGGCCAGGCCGTACGACATCGCCTTGATCTTGCGGCGCATCTCCGCGTCCACCGCGTCCCGCCCGACCGAGAAGACCTGGGAGGCGACCGTGGTGTGCAGGTCCTCACCCGTGGTGAACGCCTCGATCAGGCCCGCGTCCTCGGACAGGTGGGCCATGACGCGCAGCTCGATCTGGCTGTAGTCGGCGGTCATCAGGGACTCGAAGCCCTCGCCGACGACGAAGCCGCGGCGGATGGCCCGGCCCTCGTCCGTGCGGACCGGGATGTTCTGCAGGTTCGGGTCCGTGGACGACAGCCGGCCGGTCGCGGCCACCGTCTGGTTGAAGGTGGTGTGGATGCGGCCGTCGGCGGCGATGGTCTTGATCAGGCCCTCGACGGTGACGCGGAGCTTCGCCTGCTCGCGGTGCCGGAGCATGATGACCGGCAGCTCGTTGTCAGTCTGGGTGGCGAGCCAGGCCAGGGCGTCGGCGTCGGTGGTGTAGCCGGTCTTGGTCTTCTTCGTCTTCGGCAGCGCCAGCTCGCCGAAGAGGACCTCCTGGAGCTGCTTGGGCGAGCCGAGGTTGAACTCGTGGCCGGCGGCGGCGTGGGCCTCCTTCACGGCCTGCTGCACGGCGCCCGCGAACGTCTGCTCCATCGCCTCCAGGTGGGCGCGGTCGGCCGCGATGCCGTCGCGTTCCATGCGGGCGAGCAGGGCGGAGGTGGGCAGTTCCATGTCCCGCAGCAGGTCGGCGGCGCCGACCTCCTGGAGGCGGCCCTCGAAGGCCTCGCCCAGGTCGAGGACGGCGCGGGCCTGGATCATCAGGGCCTCCGCCTCGGCTCCGTCGTCCGCGCCGAAGGCGAGCTGGCCGTCGGCCGCGGCGGCGGGGGCCAGCTCGCGGTGGAGGTACTCCAGGGACAGGGCGTCCAGGTCGAAGGAGCGGCGGCCCGGCTTGACCAGGTACGCGGCGAGCGCGGTGTCCATCGCGACGCCGTCGACGCGCCAGCCGTGCTCGGCGAGGACCCGCATGGCGCCCTTGGCGTTGTGGAACACCTTCGGGCGGGCGGCGTCGGCGAGCCAGCCGGCGAAGGCGCGCTCGTCGGCCTCGTCCAGCTCGGCCGGGTCGAACCAGGCGGCCGCCCCCCCGGCCGCGGCGAGGGCGACCTCGGCGACCGAGCCGGTGCCCAGCGCCCAGGTGTCGACGGTGGCGACGCCGAGGGTTCCGGTGCCGTGCTCGGTGAGCCAGCCGGCCAGCTCGCCGGTGCGCAGGACGGCGCCGTCCAGCTCCACGCCCTCCGCCACGATGGGGGTGGCCTCGGCCTCCTCGCCGCCGGGGTCGACGGCGAAGAGCCGCTCGCGCAGCGACGGGTTGCGGATCTCCAGGGTGTCCAGGACCATCGCGACGGTCTTGCGGTCGTACGGCGCCCGCTCCAGGTCGGTGACCGTCTTCGGCAGCTCCACCTCGCGCTCCAGCTCGGTGAGCAGCCGGTTGAGCTTGACGGACTCCAGGTGGTCGCGCAGGTTCTGGCCCGCCTTGCCCTTGACCTCGTCGACGCGCTCGACCAGTTCCGCGAACGAGCCGAACTGGTTGATCCACTTCGCGGCGGTCTTCTCGCCGACGCCGGGGATGCCGGGGAGGTTGTCGGACGGGTCGCCGCGCAGGGCGGCGAAGTCCGGGTACTGGGCGGGCGTCAGCCCGTACTTCTCGAAGACCTTCTCCGGGGTGAACCGGGTCAGCTCAGAGACGCCCTTCGTCGGGTACAGCACGGTCGTGTGCTCGGTGACGAGCTGGAAGGAGTCCCGGTCGCCGGTGACGATCAGCACCTCGAAGCCCTCGGCCTCGGCCTGGGTGGCGAGGGTGGCGATGACGTCGTCCGCCTCGAAGCCCTCGACGGCGAAGCGCTGCGCGTGCATGGCGTCGAGCAGCTCGCCGATCAGCTCGACCTGCCCCTTGAACTCGTCGGGGGTCTTGGAGCGGTTCGCCTTGTACTCGGTGAACCGCTCGGAGCGCCAGGTCTTGCGGGACACGTCGAAGGCCACCGCGAAGTGGGTGGGCGCCTCGTCACGCAGGGTGTTGGCCAGCATCGACGCGAAGCCGTAGATCGCGTTCGTCGGCTGGCCCGTCGCGGTGGTGAAGTTCTCCGCGGGCAGCGCGAAGAACGCGCGGTAGGCCAGCGAGTGCCCGTCCATGAGCATCAGCCGGGGACGGCCGCCGGGGGTGCTGTCGGTCTTCTTCGATGCTGTGTCTGCCACGTCCCCGATCCTGCCACGCCCCACTGACAGCCGGGACCGGTCCGACCCGCGGCGGGCGCCGGAGCGACCCGGCACACCGCCGTCGCGGGCGGCGGCCGGGGGCCCGCGCGCCCGCAGTGGCCGCCCCGGCGGCCTGTCGGCGCCCCGTGGGAGGATCGGTGGCGTACGTCTCACACGCAGTCGAAGGGGAGCGGGCGATGGCGACGAAGCCGCCCAAGGGTGATCCGGTCCAGGACGCGCCGCAGGTCGCGGAGCCCAGGCACACGGCGGCGGGCCTGCCGGCCGTCGGCCACACCCTGCGCATCGCCCAGCGGCAGATGGGCGTGCGGCGCACCGCGCTGACCCTGCTGCGCGTGAACCAGAAGGACGGCTTCGACTGCCCGGGCTGCGCCTGGCCGGAGCCGGAGCACCGGCACAGGGCGGAGTTCTGCGAGAACGGCGCCAAGGCGGTGGCCGAGGAGGCCACCCTGCGCCGGGTCACCCCGGAGTTCTTCGCCGCGCACCCCGTCGCTGATCTCGCCGGGCGCAGCGGGTACTGGCTGGGCCAGCAGGGCCGGCTCACCCATCCCATGTACCTCGCCGAGGACGGCACGCACTACGAGCCGGTCACCTGGGAGCGCGCCTTCGGCATCGTCGCCGAGGAGATCTCCGCGCTGGCCTCCCCGGACGAGGCGGTCTTCTACACCTCCGGCCGCACCAGCAACGAGGCCGCGTTCCTCTACCAGCTCTTCGCGCGCGAACTGGGCACCAACAACCTGCCGGACTGCTCCAACATGTGCCACGAGTCGTCCGGTTCGGCGCTGTCGGAGACCATCGGCGTCGGCAAGGGCAGCGTCCTGCTGGAGGACCTGCACCGGGCCGACCTGATCATCGTGGCCGGGCAGAACCCCGGGACGAACCACCCGCGGATGCTCTCCGCGCTGGAGAAGGCCAAGGCGAACGGCGCGCGGATCATCAGCGTCAACCCGCTGCCCGAGGCCGGACTGGAGCGGTTCAAGAACCCGCAGACCCCGCAGGGCATGCTGAAGGGCGCCGCGCTCACCGATCTGTTCCTGCAGATCCGCATCGGCGGCGACCAGGCCCTGTTCCGCCTCCTGAACAAGCTGATCCTGGAGACCGAGGGCGCGGTCGACGACGAGTTCGTGCGGGAGCACACGCACGGGTACGAGGAGTTCGCCGAGGCCGCCCGCGCCGCCGACTGGGAGGGAACGCTCGCGGCCACCGGTCTCACGCGCGCGGAGATCGAGCAGGCGCTCGGCATGGTCCTCGCCTCGCGGCGGACCATCGTCTGCTGGGCCATGGGCCTCACCCAGCACAAGCATGCGGTGCCGACCATCCGCGAGGTCGTCAACTTCCTCCTGCTGCGCGGGAACATCGGCCGTCCCGGCGCGGGCGTGTGCCCGGTGCGCGGTCACTCCAACGTGCAGGGCGACCGCACGATGGGCATCTTCGAGCGGCCCGCGCCGGCCTTCCTGGACGCGCTGGAGAAGGAGTTCGGGTTCGCGCCGCCGCGCGAGCACGGCTTCGACGTCGTGCGGGCCATCCGGGCGCTGCGCGACGGCGAGGCGAAGGTGTTCTTCGCCATGGGCGGCAACTTCGTCTCCGCCTCCCCCGACACGGAGGTCACCGAGGCGGCCATGCGGCGCGCGCGGCTGACCGTGCACGTGTCGACCAAGCTGAACCGCTCGCACGTGGTCACGGGCGCGCGTGCCCTGATCCTGCCCACCCTGGGCCGCACCGAGCGCGATGTGCGGGGCGGCGGCGAGCAGTTCGTGACCGTCGAGGACTCCATGGGCATGGTGCACGCCTCGCGGGGCCGTCTGGAGCCGGCGAGCCGGCACCTGCTGTCCGAGCCGGCGATCGTGTGCCGGCTGGCGCGCCGGGTGCTGGGCGCGGACAGCAAGGTGCCGTGGGAGGAGTTCGAGGAGGACTACGCGACGATCCGGGACCGCATCGCGCGCGTGGTCCCCGGCTTCGAGGACTTCAACGCGCGGGTGGCCCGACCCGGCGGCTTCGCGCTGCCGCACGCCCCGCGCGACGAGCGCCGCTTCCCGACCGCGACCGGGAAGGCGAACTTCACCGCGGCCCCCGTGGAGTACCCGGAACTCCCCGCCGGGCGGCTGCTGTTGCAGACGCTGCGCTCGCACGACCAGTACAACACCACCATCTACGGCCTGGACGACCGCTACCGGGGCATCACGGGCGGCCGCCGGGTGGTGCTAGTGAACGCCGAGGACGCGCGCGCCCTGGGCGTCGCCGACGGGGCGTACGTCGACCTGGTGAGCGAGTGGCGGGACGGCGTGGAGCGGCGGGCGCCCGGCTTCCGCGTCGTGCACTACCCGACGGCGCGGGGCTGCGCCGCCGCCTACTACCCGGAGACCAACGTCCTGGTGCCGCTGGACGCCACGGCCGACACCAGCAACACCCCGGCCAGCAAGTCCGTCGTGGTCCGGCTGGAGCACGCCCTGGGGGGCGCGGCGGGGGGCGTCCCGGGCGAGCGCCGCCCGCAGGCCCGCCCGGAAGGGCGTCTGGAACAATCGGCGACCGACTGAGCGTTTGCTCAGTGACGTGACAGCTGTACGAGAACGGAGCCGCGCCCATGGGTGAGCAGCAGCAGGTGACATTCCCGCAGGAGGTCGTCGACGAGTACGCCGCGCTCGGCGTCGACCTGCCCGCGCTGTTCTCCGCGGGCCACCTCGGGACCCGTATGGGCGTGCAGATCCTGGAGGCGTCGGCGGAGCGGGTCGTCGGCACCATGCCGGTCGAGGGCAACACCCAGCCCTACGGGCTGCTGCACGGCGGCGCGTCCGCGGTGCTGGCGGAGACCCTGGGCTCGGTCGGCTCCATGCTGCACGGCGGCAGCTCGAAGATCGCGGTCGGCGTGGACCTCAACTGCACCCACCACCGCGGCGCCCGCTCGGGCCTGGTGACCGGTGTGGCCACCCCCGTGCACCGGGGGCGCTCCACGGCGACGTACGAGATCGTCATCAGCGACGAGGAGGAGCGCCGGGTCTGCACCGCCCGGCTCACCTGCCTGCTGCGCGACGTCCGCAAGGGCGACGAGGCGCACGTGCCGCACACCGGCGCCTGACCGCTGTCCGGCGGGGCCGCCGAGGCCCCGCCGGCCCCTTGCCCCCACCCGCGGCCCCGACAGCGGGACCCCGTCACCGCCCTTTCTCCGCCGCCGAGTTGACAGCCCGGCAGGCCGCGGGCCCACTCGCCCCGCCCCTCCCCCGCCGGCCTCCGCGCCGCGCGCCCGAGCGCGTCCGGACGGCGCCGCGCCACACCGCGCCGCGCCACACCGCGCCGCCCCTTTCCGGGACAAAGGGACGCTTCCCCCGCAAGATCACCACAACCGTCCCCATGGGCGGAATGCGGAAAAGCGCCGAAGCCGTCGAGCTCCTTTCCCTTGCAGTAACTCTATGTAATACGCGCGCAATCCAGATTCTCGGTTTCGGCCATCGCGTCCACCCGTCCCAGGGCCGCACAGCAGTCCCGAAAGTCGCCTGCAGCAACAGAGTTGTGTAATTACCAAAACCGTCGAGACGCCTGAACGCGCCGACGCGGTCCTGCGGGTTCTCAGAATGCGGACGGGGCGAATCGACCTGAATTCATGCGTTCCCCCCACGCCGTACCGCTCTGCATTACCTCGTGTCATAACAAGAGCGTCACAGCCTTGGACAAGCACTCCTCCACGTTGTCCACACACGCCTAGAGTCACGGCCAGTCACCGCTCCATCGGGAGTTCGGTACCGGCGCGGCACCCAACACCCCACCACTCGGGGCGAACGTGCCTGCGGAAAGGATCGATTGTGCGACAGCGTTCTCTGGTGATTCTTACCTCCGTTCTGACCACCGGAGCTCTGACCCTCACCGCCTGCGGCTCCCGCAATGACGACAGCAAGGGCGGCGACAGCGGCAACGTGACGGTCACGATCGGCGTCGACGCCCCGCTGACCGGCCAGAACTCCGCGACGGGTCTCGGCATCCAGTACGGCGCCCAGATCGCCGTCGACGACGCCAACAAGAACAAGACCGTCCCCGGCGTCACCTTCAAGATCAAGGCACTGGACGACAAGGCGATCCCGGCCACCGGCCAGCAGAACGCCTCCCAGCTCGTCGCCGACAAGGACGTCCTCGGCGTGGTCGGCCCGCTCAACTCGGGCGTGGCCACCCAGATGCAGCAGACCCTCGCCTCGGCCAACCTGGTGGAGATCTCCCCCTCCAACACCGCGCCCGAGCTGACCCAGGGCAAGAACTGGCAGACCAGCAAGTCCCGCCCGTTCAAGTCCTACTTCCGTACGGCCACCACCGACGCCCTCCAGGGCGCCTTCGCCGCCGACTACGCGTACAACGGCCTCAAGAAGAAGAAGGCCTTCGTCGTCGACGACAAGCAGACCTACGGCGCCGGCCTCTCCAAGATCTTCAAGGCCCAGTTCGCCAAGCAGGGCGGCAAGGTCGTCGGCACCGACCACGTCAACACCGGTGACCGCGACTTCTCCACCCTCGCCACCAAGATCAAGAACTCGGGCGCCGACATCCTCTACTACGGCGGCCAGTACGACGAGTCCCAGGTGCTGACCAAGCAGCTCAAGGACGCCGGCGCCAAGATCCCGCTGTTCGGCGGCGACGGCATGTTCACCCCGACCTACATCAAGACCGCCGGCAAGGCCGCCGAGGGCGACCTCGTCACCTCCATCGGCGTCCCCGTCGACACCCTGCCCGCCGCCAAGGACTTCGTCGCCGCCTACAAGGCCAAGAAGTACCCCGGCGACTACGGCACCTACGGCTCGTACTCCTACGACGCCACCACCGCCATCATCAAGGCCGTCGGCCAGGTCGTGAAGGACGGCAAGGTGCCCTCCGACGCCCGCCAGCAGGTCGTCGACGCCGTCCAGAAGAGCTCCTTCGACGGCATCTCCGGCAAGATCTCCTTCGACGAGTACGGCGACACCACCAACAAGCAGCTGACCGTCTACAAGGTCACCAACGGCGAGTGGAAGTCCGCCAAGAGCGGCGTCGCCAACCCGAAGTAGTCCAGCCGGACACACCGCACCACCAGGGCCGCGCGGCGCAGACCACCGTCACCGCGCGGCCCGCCTTCTACGCCCCCCTTGACTCTCCCCACCACATGGAGGCCATGCGGTGAACACCCTGCCGCAGCAGCTGGCCAACGGGCTGTTCCTCGGCTCGATGTACGGGCTGATCGCCATCGGTTACACGATGGTGTACGGCATCGTCCAGCTCATCAACTTCGCCCACGGCGAGATCTTCATGACCGGAGGCTTCGGCGCACTCACGGTCTACCTCGCCCTGCCGGACGGCATATCCATGTGGATAGCCCTGCCGGCGATGCTCATCGGCGGCGCACTGGTCGCCGTGCTCATCGCCGTCGGCGCCGAGCGCTTCGCCTACCGCCCCCTGCGCGGCGCACCACGCCTCGCGCCACTCATCACCGCCATCGGCCTGTCACTGGCCCTGCAGCAGGCCGTCTTCAACTGGTACCCCGACGCCAAGTCCGCGCGCGTCTTCCCCCAGCTGCCGTTCGGCCCGCTCCACCTCGGCTCCGTGACCGTCCAGAGCGGCGACGTCTTCCTCATCATCGCCGCCCCGCTGTGCATGGCCGTCCTCGCCTTCTTCGTCCGGCTCTCCCGCACCGGCCGCGCCATGCAGGCCACCGCCCAGGACCCGGACACCGCACAGCTCATGGGCATCGACACCAACCGCATCATCGTCATCGCCTTCGCCATCGGCGGCTTCTTCGCCGCCGTCGCCGGCCTGTCCTACGGCCTCAAGTACGGCTCCGTCTCCTACGACATGGGCTTCATCGCCGGCCTCAAGGCCTTCACCGCGGCCGTCCTCGGCGGCATCGGCAACATCTACGGCGCCATGCTCGGCGGCCTCGTCCTCGGCCTCGCCGAAGCCATGGCCACCGCCTACATCGCCGACATCCCCGGCATGCAGCAGCTCGGCGGAGGCGGCTGGGCCGCCGTCTGGGCCTTCGTCCTGCTGATCCTCGTACTCCTCTTCAGACCACAAGGCCTGCTCGGCGAGCGCGTCGCGGACAGGGCGTGAGCACCATGACCGACACCACCACCGCAGCACCCGCCACGGCCACGCACGGGCCCGTCCCGCTGCCGCCCGCCGCCGCCCGACTGCTCATCGCCATCGGCGCCGTGGGCACCATCGCCAGCACCTTCATGAGCTGGACCTGGACCCCCGCGTTCCCCGGCGACCTCACCGTCTACGGCTACCCCGCGGGCCTGCAGATCCTCGCCCTCGTGGCCGGCGCCCTCACCCTGCTGTTCTCCCTCACCCTGTGGAACATCAAGGGCCTGCGCTGGCTCAACCCCGCCGGCGCCACCTCCCCCGTGTTCCTCACCGCCCTGTCGGCGTTCACCGTCTGCTGGTTCACCGGCATCGCCATCGCCGTCGACCTCGACGGCCTGGTCAACCTCGACCCCGGCGCCTACGTCGCCATGGCCGCCTCCGCACTGCCCGTCGTCGGCGCCCTCGCCCTGCCCCACCCGGCCCCCGGCACCGGACTGCGCGGCTACCTCACCAAGCCCCAGCAGCCCCGCCCCGGCACCCTGTCCCCGCTCCTCGAGCGCGGCGTCATCACCGCCGGCACCGCCATCGCCCTGATCGCCTTCACCTACGGCATCGGCATCGACAACGACGCGAGCGAAACCTTCATCGGCTTCCTCCTCCTCGTCATCTTCGCCGCCTGGGGCCTGATGCACACCGGCCTCGTCGACCGCTACGCGACCATGGCCGCCCAGCACAAGGGCTTCGCCTCCGCGCTGGCCTTCCTCGCCGCCGTGATCTTCCCGTTCACCCAGAGCGACGACCACAACGCCAACGTCGGCGTCAACATCCTCATCTTCGCCACCGTCGCACTCGGCCTGAACATCGTCGTCGGCCTCACCGGCCTCCTCGACCTCGGCTACGTCGCCTTCCTCGGCGTCGGCGCCTACGCGGCCGCACTCGTCTCCGGCTCCGAGTACTCCCGCTTCTCCGGCGTCCACTTCCCCTTCTGGGCCGCCGCCCTCACCGGCATGGCCGCCTCGCTCGTCTTCGGCGTCCTCATCGGCGCCCCCACCCTGCGACTGCGCGGCGACTACCTGGCCATCGTCACCCTCGGCTTCGGAGAGATCTTCCGCATCACCGTCAACAACCTCGACGGCGACTCCGGACCCGACATCACCCGCGGCCCCAACGGCATCACCCAGATCCCGGACCTGGACATCCTCGGGTTCAAGTTCGGCGAAGCACACGAGATAGCCGGGTTCACACTCGGCCGCTTCGCCAACTACCTCTTCCTGATGCTCATCGTCACGGCCATCGTCGTGCTCGTCTTCACCCGCGCCGCCGACTCCCGCATCGGCCGCTCCTGGATCGCCATCCGCGAGGACGAGACCGCCGCCACGGCCATGGGCATCAACGGCTTCCGCGTCAAGCTGATCGCCTTCGCCCTCGGCGCCTCCCTCGCCGGCCTCGCCGGCACCGTGATGGCCCACGTCAACTACAGCGTCAACCCGCAGCCCTACCAGTTCGCCGGCGCCGCCCCGCCCAACTCCGCCTTCCTCCTCGCCGCCGTCGTCCTCGGCGGCATGGGCACCGTCAGCGGCCCCCTCCTCGGCGCCAGCGTCCTCTACCTGGTCCCCGAGAAGCTCCAGTTCCTGCAGAACTACGAACTGCTGGCCTTCGGCATCGCGCTCGTCCTGCTGATGCGCTTCCGGCCGGAGGGCATCATCGCCAACCGCCGCCGCCAGCTCGAATTCCACGAAATCGGCCAACTCGACGTCCCCGAACAGAGAACGCTCACCGACGAACCGGCCGCCACCAAGGCAGGGGCGTAAAGAACCATGACGACACCTGTACTCGAAGCCCGTGACGTCACCATGCGCTTCGGCGGCCTCACCGCCGTCCGATCCGTCGACTTCACCGTCAACAGCGGCGAGATCGTCGGCCTGATCGGCCCCAACGGCGCCGGCAAGACCACGTTCTTCAACTGCCTCACCGGCCTGTACGTGCCCACCGAGGGCACCGTCGCCTTCCGGGGCAAGGTGCTCCCGCCCAAGCCGCACCTGGTCACCCAGGCCGGGATCGCCCGGACCTTCCAGAACATCCGGCTCTTCGCCAACATGACGGTCCTGGAGAACGTCCTCGTCGGCCGCCACACCCGCACCAAGGAGGGCCTCTGGTCCGCCCTCCTGCGCGGCCCCGGCTTCCGCAAGGCCGAGAAGGAGTCCGAGGCCAAGGCCATGGAACTCCTCGAGTTCGTCGGCCTCGCCGCCAAGCGCGACCACCTCGCCCGCAACCTGCCCTACGGCGAACAGCGCAAGCTGGAGATCGCCCGCGCACTCGCCAGCGAGCCCGGCCTGCTGCTCCTCGACGAGCCGACGGCCGGCATGAACCCGCAGGAGACCCGGACCACCGAGGAACTGGTCTTCGCCATCCGGGACAAGGGCATCGCCGTCCTCGTGATCGAGCACGACATGCGCTTCATCTTCAACCTCTGCGACCGCGTCGCCGTCCTCGTCCAGGGCGAGAAGCTCGTCGAGGGCACCTCCGACGTCGTCCAGGCCGACGACCGGGTCGTCGCCGCCTACCTCGGCGAACCCTTCGAGGGCGACCCCGGCCAGGCCGAGGCGGCCGAGGCCGAGGCCGCCGAGGTCGAGGCCGCCGAGGTCGAGGCGGCGGAGACCGCCGCCGACGCCGGAACCCCGGCCGCGGCCCCGAAGACCGACGCCGAGCCCGAGCCCGCGCAGGCCGAGTCCACCGGCCCGGACGACGCCGCACCCGCCGACGCCGGCACCACCGGCGGCCCGGAGAGCGGCGCGGAGAGCACCAGCACCACCAAGGGAGACACCCAGTGACCGCACTGCTGGAGGTCGAGGACCTCAGGGTCGCCTACGGCAAGATCGAAGCCGTCAAGGGCATCTCGTTCAGCGTCGAAGCCGGCCAGGTCGTCACCCTCATCGGCACCAACGGCGCCGGCAAGACGACCACCCTGCGCACCCTCTCCGGACTGCTCAAGCCCAGCTCCGGAAAGATCCTCTTCGACGGCAAGCCACTCGCCGGCGTCCCCGCGCACAAGATCGTCGCCCTCGGACTCGCCCACTCCCCCGAGGGCCGGCACATCTTCCCGCGCCTGTCCATCGCCGAGAACCTCCAGCTCGGCGCCTTCCTCCGCAAGGACAAGGAAGGCATCGAGAAGGACATCCAGCGCGCCTACGACCTCTTCCCCATCCTCGGGGAGCGCAGGAAGCAGGCCGCCGGCACCCTCTCCGGCGGTGAGCAGCAGATGCTGGCCATGGGCCGGGCGCTGATGTCCCAGCCCAAGCTGCTGATGCTCGACGAACCCTCCATGGGCCTGTCGCCGATCATGATGCAGAAGATCATGGCGACGATCGTCGAGCTGAAGGCTTCCGGCACCACGATCCTGCTCGTCGAGCAGAACGCCCAGGCGGCGCTCTCGCTCGCCGACCAGGGCCACGTCATGGAGGTCGGCAGCATCGTCCTCTCCGGCACCGGACAGGACCTGCTGCACGACGAGTCCGTGCGCAAGGCGTACCTCGGCGAGGACTGACCCCGCCGCGCACCGCCGGTACGACGAGGCCCGCGTCCCCCTTCTCCGGGGCGCGGGCCTCGTCCTGTGCGCGGGGGGGCTCAGCCCTTCTTCGCGGACTTCTTCTCGTCGTTGTCCGCGATGACCGCCTCGGCGACCTGCTGCATCGACAGACGCCGGTCCATCGACGTCTTCTGGATCCAGCGGAACGCGGCCGGCTCGGTCAGCCCGTACTCCGTCTGCAGGATGGACTTCGCGCGGTCCACCAGCTTGCGCGTCTCCAGCCGCTGGGTGAGGTCCGCGATCTCCTTCTCCAGCTCCCGCAGCTCGGTGAACCGGGACACGGCCATCTCGATCGCCGGGACGACGTCGCTCTTGCTGAACGGCTTCACCAGGTACGCCATGGCACCGGCGTCCCGGGCCCGCTCCACCAGGTCGCGCTGCGAGAACGCGGTGAGCATCAGGACCGGGGCGATGGACTCCTCGGCGATCTTCTCGGCCGCGGAGATGCCGTCGAGCTTGGGCATCTTCACATCGAGGATCACCAGGTCCGGGCGGTGCTCGCGGGCCAGTTCGACGGCCTGCTCGCCGTCCCCGGCCTCGCCGACGACGGTGTAGCCCTCCTCCTCCAGCATCTCTTTCAGATCGAGCCGGATCAGGGCCTCGTCCTCGGCGATGACGACACGGGTCGTCAGCGGAGGCACGTGCGACTTGTCGTCGTCGGGCACGTCTACGGGCTGGGGCGACTCGGGGGAGGTCACTCGGGCTCCTTGTTACGAGGCAGGTCGGTACTGCTGACAAGAGCCTACCCAGCTGCGGTAAGGTGGTCAGGCAGCGGGTCGAGGTAAACCTTCGATTCACCGGGCCCCGGTAGCCCAATTGGCAGCAGGCAATGGATTCAAAACCCATACAGTGTCGGTTCGAGTCCGACCCGGGGCACTTTTCCTTCGATCCGAAGGTCACCATTCACGAGCGGATTTCCACATTCCCGTGAAGCTCCACTCTTCTCCGCGTGTCACAGCGATCGCCTTCGCAGAGTGGCCGCATGTACGACGTCAGCACCCGTAAGCAGGCTCTCGCGCTTGTCGCGCAGGGCCGCAGCCTGAACGCGGTGAGCCGCGAGACCGGTATCTCGCGCGCCGCGATCCGTTCATGGCAGGTCCGTCTCGAACCGCTGTCCCGCCCAGCGCCTCCGCCCGGGCCGCCTTCCGACGCCCGCGCATACGCGTACCTGCTGGGCCTCTATCTCGGCGACGGGTGCATCAGCCCGCACCCGGGCGGCGGTTACTACCTCAGGATCGCGTGCGCCGACACATGGCCCGGGCTCATGCGGATGTGCTGCGAGGCCATCGCACGTGTACGCCCCGGGGTGCGGGTCCATACGCTCCGCAAACAGGGCTGTGCGATGGTGACCAGCTACCACCGGCACTGGCCCGTCCTGTTCCCCCAGCACGGTCCCGGCAAGAAGCACGAGCGACGGATCGTCCTGGAGCCCTGGCAGCAGGACATCGTCGACGAGTACCCCTGGGAGTTCGTCCGCGGCCTGATCCACTCCGACGGATGCCGTGTCACCAACTGGACGACTCGCCTGGTCGGCGGTGAGCGCAGGCGCTACGAGTATCCCCGCTACTTCTTCACCAACGTCTCCGACGACATCCGGCGGCTCTACACGGACACACTCGACAGGCTCGGGATCACGTGGACCCACTGCACCCGCAACGGCGACCCGTACAACATCTCCGTCGCCCGAAAAGCCTCCGTAGCCCTCATGGACGTGCACGTGGGCCCCAAGTACTGAGCCTTCGCTACTTGGGGCTGTCGTCCTCGCCGATGTGGTGTACGCGGACCATGTTGGTCGCGCCGGGGACGCCGGGGGGTGAGCCGGCCGTGATGACCACGATGTCGCCCTTCTCGCAGCGGCCGTACCGCAGGAGGAGTTCGTCCACCTGGGCGACCATCGCGTCCGTGGAGTCCGCCTCCGGGCCGAGGAAGGTCTCCACGCCCCAGGTGAGGCTGAGCTGGGAGCGGGTGGCCGGCTCGGGGGTGAAGGCCATCAGGGGGATCGGCGAGCGGTAGCGGGAGAGCCGGCGGGCGGTGTCGCCGGACTGGGTGAACGCGACGAGGAACTTGGCCCCGAGGAAGTCGCCCATCTCGGCGGCGGCGCGGGCGACGGCTCCGCCCTGGGTGCGGGGTTTGTTGCGTTCGGTGAGCGGCGGCAGGCCCCTGGCGAGGATGTCCTCCTCCGCGGCGGCGACGATCTTGGCCATGGTGCGCACGGTCTCGACGGGGTAGTTGCCGACGCTGGTCTCGCCGGAGAGCATCACGGCGTCGGTGCCGTCGATGACGGCGTTGGCGACGTCGGAGGCCTCGGCGCGGGTGGGGCGTGAGTTCTCGATCATCGAGTCGAGCATCTGGGTGGCGACGATGACGGGTTTGGCGTTGCGCCGGGCGAGTTTGATGGCGCGCTTCTGGACGATGGGCACCTGTTCGAGGGGCATTTCGACGCCGAGGTCGCCGCGGGCGACCATGATTCCGTCGAAGGAGGCGACGATGTCGTCGATGTTCTCGACGGCCTGGGGTTTCTCGACCTTGGCGATGACGGGGAGGCGGCGGCCTTCCTCGTCCATGATGCGGTGGACGTCGTGGGCGTCCTTGCCGCTGCGGACGAAGGAGAGGGCCACGACGTCGAAGCCGGTGCGCAGGGCCCAGCGCAGGTCGTCCTCGTCCTTCTTGGACAGGGCGGGTACGGAGACGGCGACGCCGGGGAGGTTGAGTCCCTTGTGGTCGGAGATGACGCCGCCTTCGGCCACTCGGGTGTGGACCCGGGGGCCGTCGACGGCGGTGACTTCGAGGCCGACCTTGCCGTCGTCGACGAGGATGCGTTCGCCGGGGGTGACGTCGGCGGCGAGGCCGGCGTAGGTGGTGCCGCAGATGTGGCGGTCGCCTTCGACGCCTTCCTCGACGGTGATGGTGAAGGTGTCGCCGCGTTCAAGGAGTACGGGGCCTTCGCTGAATCGGCCGAGGCGGATCTTCGGGCCTTGAAGGTCGGCGAGGATTCCGACGCTGCGGCCGGTTTCGTCGGCGGCTTTTCTGACGTGCTGGTATCGCACCTCGTGCTCGGTCTGGGTGCCGTGGCTGAGGTTGAAGCGGGCGACGTCCATTCCGGCTTCGACGAGTGCTTTGATCTGGTCGTACGAGTCGGTGGCGGGGCCCAGAGTGCAGACGATCTTTGCTCGGCGCATAGGTCGAGCCTAGGCCTTACCCACGGGTAGTGAATCCGGGGTTCATGACTGCCCAACAACCGTTGGGTAAAGGGATATTGACAACTGTTGAACTGTGCGAAGGCCCGCTCCTTTGAGCGAAATCTTCACGTCGTGGGTTTTCGGTCTTCAGACCCGCGGGGGCCGCATCGTGAATTGGGCGGTGACCTGTGCGCCGACGCGCAGTCGCGGGGGTTCGAGGTCGAGGGGCCGGGGTGGTTCCTCCGGTTGGGCGAGTGCGGTGCTGCGTGCACCGCGTTCGAGGGGGGTGCGTCCGGGGCGGGTGTGGTCGTCGCCGGTGTCGGTGAGTTCGACGAGGGCGGCGACGGTGGTGCCGAGGGCGTCGGCGTATTCGCGGGCCCGGCGGAGGGCCTCGTGGACGGCCTGGCGGCGGGCCTGGGCGGGCACGGGTGAGTCGGGGCGCAGGGACCACCAGGGGCCGTCGATCCGGGTGAGTTCCAAGTCGGCCAGTCGGGTGGTGAGTTCGGCGAGGGCGGTGAAGTCGGTGAGTTCGGCGGTGAGGTGGACGCGGCCGTGGTGGCCGCGTAGGCGTTCGCCGCGGCCGTGGGGGGTGAGTTCGGGGGTGATCGAGATGCTGCCGGTGGTCACGTGTTCCACCGCGTCGCCGTAGGACTTGACGAGGTCGAGGGCGGCGGTGTTGCGGCGGGTGAGGTCGTCGAGGGTGGTGCGGCGGTCGCGGCCGCGGGCGGTGACGGTGACGCCGATGCGGGCGATCTCGGGTTCGGCGTCGATCTCGGCCTCGCCGCGGACGGTGAGGAGGGGGGCGTCGGGGGTGCCGTGGGGTGAGGTCGCCGGTGGGGTCATACGTCCCACTGTGTCATGGGGTTTCCGCTTCTGTGGCCGGAGTTGGGGCGACAGGTCACCAGATCGAAACCGAATGGACCTGTTGCTTTCGGTCATGCCCGGGTCAGAATCTACGCGCGTTGTTGGCTGTTTCCCCGAGGAGACCGAGAGATGCCGTTGAACCGCCGGAAGTTCCTGAAGAAGTCCGCCGTGACCGGGGCGGGGGTGGCGATCGCCGGTGCGGGAGCGGCTCCGGCGGCCGAGGCCGCGGAGGCGAAGGGGCCGGGGAAGCACCCGAAGCGGTACTCGCTGACCGTCATGGGCACCACGGATCTGCACGGTCACGTCTTCAACTGGGACTACTTCAAGGACGCGGAGTACTCCGACAAGGCGGGCAACGCGCAGGGCCTGGCGCGTGTCTCGACGCTGGTCGAGTCGATCCGCGAGGAGAAGGGCCGCTGCAACACGCTGCTGCTGGACGCCGGTGACACGATCCAGGGCACGCCGCTGACGTACTACTACGCGAAGGTCGACCCGATCACCGCCAAGGGCGGTCCGGTGCACCCGATGGCGCAGGCGATGAACGCGATCGGGTACGACGCGGCGGCGCTCGGCAACCACGAGTTCAACTACGGCATCGAGACGCTGCGGAAGTTCGAGGACCAGCTCGACTTCCCGCTGCTGGGGGCCAACGCGGTGGACGCGAAGACGCTGAAGCCGGCCTTCCCGCCCTACTTCATGAAGAAGTTCCACGTGCCGGGCGCTCCGCCGGTGAAGGTGGCCGTGCTGGGTCTGACCAACCCGGGCATCGCGATCTGGGACAAGGCGTACGTGCAGGGCAAGCTGGCGTTCCCGGGTCTGGAGGAGCAGGCCGCGAAGTGGGTGCCGAAGCTGCGGGCGATGGGCGCGGACGTGGTCGTGGTGTCGGCGCACTCGGGTACGTCGGGGAACTCCTCGTACGGTGACCAGCTGCCGTACGTGGAGGACGCGGCGGCGAACGTGGCGCGGCAGGTGCCGGGTATCGACGCGATCCTGGTGGGGCACGCGCATCTGGAGATTCCGGAGCTGAAGGTCGTCAACGAGAAGTCGGGCCGGACGGTCGTGCTGTCGGAGCCGCTGTGCTTCGCGGAACGGCTGAGCGTCTTCGACATCGAGCTGGTGTTCGACAAGGGCCGGTGGGAGGTGGAGTCGGTCTCCGCTTCGCTGCGTGACTCGAGGACGGTGGCGGACGACCCGCGGATCACGAAGCTGCTGAAGGACGAGCACGACAAGGTCGTGGCGTACGTCAACCAGGTGGTGGGCCGGGCGACGCAGACCCTGACGACGGTCGAGGCGCGGTACAAGGACGCCCCGATCATCGATCTGATCACCAAGGTCCAGGAGGACGTGGTGAAGGCGGCGCTGGCGGGCACGGAGTACGCGTCGCTGCCGGTGATCGCGCAGGCGTCGCCGTTCTCGCGGACGTCGCAGATCCCGGCCGGCGATGTGACGATCCGGGACCTGTCGGGTCTGTACGTGTACGACAACACGCTGGTCGCGAAGCTGATGACGGGCGCGCAGGTGCGGGCGTACCTGGAGTACTCGGCGGCGTACTACGTGCAGACGGCGGCGGGCGCGGCGGTCGACGTGGAGAAGCTGACGAACGCGGGTGGCCGTCCGGACTACAACTACGACTACGTGTCGGGTCTGTCGTACGACATCGACGTGGCGCAGCCGGCGGGTTCGCGGATCAGGAACCTGACGTTCGGTGGTGCGGCGCTGGACGACGCGCAGCAGTTCGTGCTGGCGGTGAACAACTACCGCGCCAACGGCGGTGGCGCCTTCCCGCACGTGGCGTCGGCGAAGGAGCTGTGGTCGGAGTCGACGGAGATCCGCACCCGGATCGCGGAGTGGGTGACGGCGAAGGGTGTGCTGGACCCGAAGGACTTCGCGTCGGTGGACTGGAAGCTGACGCGGGACGGCACCCCGGTGTTCTGAGTCTCCGGTCGAGGTGTGTCGGCGGCGTCGGTGCGGGTTCCCGCACCGGCGCCGCCGTCGTGCGTGGGGCCTATTCGAGGAGGGGGACCAGTTGCCCGGCTTGTCTGGCGTGCGGCATGCGGGGGGCGGGGTCCTGGAGTCCGAAGGTGGTGAAGGCGGTGCGGGTGGGCAGGGGGTACTGCTCCTTGCCGGTGAGGGAGTTGAGGATGGTGGCGCTGCGCCAGGCGGTGAGGCCCAGGTCGGGGGCGCCGACGCCGTGGGTGTGCAGTTCGGCGTTCTGGACGTAGACGGAGCCGGTGACGGCGGGGTCGAGGACGAGGCGGTAGTTCTCGTCGATGCGGGGGCGTTCGCTGCCGTCGCGGCGCATGTAGGGGTCGAGTCCGGCGAGGAGGCCGCCGAGGGGGCGTTCGCGGTAGCCGGTGGCGAGGACGACGGCGTCGGTGGTGAGCCGGCTGCGGGCACCCTGCTGGAGGTGTTCGAGGTGGAGTTCGACCTGGCCGGCGGCGATGCGGCCGGCGGTGCGGACGCGGACGCCGGGGGTGAGGACGGTGTCGGGCCAGCCGCCGTTCAGGGTGCGCCGGTACAGCTCGTCGTGGATGGCGGCGAGGGTGTCCGCGTCGATGCCTTTGTGCAGTTGCCACTGGGCGGTGGTGAGCCGGTCGCGGACGGGTTCGGCGAGGGCGTGGAAGTAGCGGGTGTAGTCGGGGGTGAAGTGTTCGAGGCCGAGTTTGGAGTACTCCATCGGTGCGAACGCTTCGGTGCGGCCGATCCAGTGCAGTTTCTCGTGGCCGGCGGGGCGGTGGCGCAGCAGGTCGAGGAAGACCTCGGCGCCGGACTGTCCCGAGCCGACGACCGTGATGTGGCCCGCGGTGAGGAGGGTGGCGCGGTGGTCGAGGTAGTCGGCGGCGTGGATGACGGGGACGCCGGGTGCTTCGACGAGTGGCCGCAGGGCGTCGGGCACATGGGGGGTGGTGCCGATGCCGAGGACGATGTTGCGGGTGTGGGTGCGGCCGTGGGCGGGGGTGCCGCCGTGGGGGTCGTGGCGGGTGTGGTCGATCTCGAAGACGTCGTGTTCGGGGTTCCAGCGGACGGCGTCGACCTGGTGGTGGAAGCGGAGTCCGGGCAGGTGCTCGCAGACCCAGCGGCAGTAGGCGTCGTATTCGGCGCGCTGGATGTGGAAGCGCTCGGCGAAGTAGAAGGGGAAGAGCCGTTCGTGGGTCTTCAGGTAGTTGGGGAAGCTCCAGGGGCTGGTGGGGTCGGCGAGGGTGACCAGGTCGGCGAGGAAGGGGACCTGGATGGTGGCGCCTTCGATGAGCAGGCCGGGGTGCCAGTCGAAGCGGGGGCGTCGTTCGTAGAAGACGGCGTCGAGTTCGGCGAGGGGGTGGGCGAGGGCGGCGAGGGAGAGGTTGCTGGGGCCGATGCCGATGCCGACGAGGTCGCGGGGGGCGCCGGGCCGGTGGTGTGGGGGGTTGGTCATGCGGGGGTGGCTCCTTCGGCGAGTTCGAGGAGTGCGGCCAGTTCGTGGGGCCGGGTGTGGGGGTTGAGGAAGGTGGCCTTGAGCCAGAGCCGTCCGTCGGGGCGGGCTCGTCCGAGGACGGCCCGGCCTTCGTGCAGCAGGCGGCGGCGTACGGCGGCGACGGCGGTGTCGGGGGCGCCGGCGGGCCGGAACAGGACGGTGCTGATGACGGGCCGGTCGTAGAGGTCGTGGCCGGGGTGGCGGTGGACGAGGTCGGCGAACTCGTCGGCGTGGGCGCAGACCTGGTCGACGAGGGCGCCGAGTCCGGTGCGGCCGAGGGTCTTCAGGGTGACGGCGATCTTGAGGATGTCGGGCCGGCGGGTGGTGCGCAGTGAGCGGCCGAGCAGGTCGGGGAGGCCTGCTTCGGTGTCGTCGTCGGCGTTGAGGTAGTCGGCGTGGTGGTGGAGTGCGGTGAGTTCGCCGGGCGCGGCGACGGCGAGGAGTCCGGCGGCGGCCGGCTGCCAGCCGAGTTTGTGCAGGTCGAGGGTGACGGTGTGGGCGGTTTCGAGTCCGGCGAGTTTGTGGCGGTGCCGGTCGCTGAAGGCGAGGCCGGCGCCGTAGGCGGCGTCGACGTGCAGGCGGGCGCCGTGGGTGGCGCACAGGCGGGCGGCCTCAGGCAGCGGGTCGATGAGTCCGGCGTCGGTGGTGCCGGCGGTGGCGGCGACGAGCAGGGGGCCGGGCTCGGTGCTGAGGGTGTGGTGGAGGGTTGCGGGGTCGAGGGTGCCGCGCGGGGTGGGCAGGACGATCGGGTGGGGCAGGCCGAGCAGCCAGGCGGCGCGGGGCAGGGAGTGGTGGGCGTTGGCGCCGTGCACCAGCCGGAGGCGGGGGCCGTGCGTCTCGCGGGCGAGGAGCAGGGCGAGTTGGTTGGATTCGGTGCCGCCGGTGGTGACGAGGGCGTCGCGGAGGCCGATGAGCCGGGCGAGGGCGCGGGTGACCTCGGTTTCCAGGGCGGAGGCGGCGGGGGCCTGGTCCCAGGAGTCGAGTGAGGGGTTGAGGGCGCTGGCGGCGAGGTCGGCGGCGGTGGCGAGGGCGAGCGGCGGGCAGTGCAGGTGGGCGGCGCAGAGCGGGTCGGCGGGGTCGGCGGCGCCTTCGGCCAGGGCGTGGACGAGGGTGCGCAGGGCGTCGGGGTCCGGGGCGTCGGGGAGGACGCCGTTTCCGAGGGCCGTGGTCATGCGGGCGGTGACGGCTTCGGGGCCGCCGGCCGGCAGGGGGCCGCCGCGGGCCCGGCGGCCGGTGGCGAGGGCGTCGAGGACGGTGTCCAGGAGGGGACGGAGGGCTGTGGGTCCGCCGGGTCCTGAGGCGAGGGGCGGGGTGCTCATGGGCTGTCCTCCGGGGCGCGGGGAGGGGGGCGGCCGTGGCGGGGGTCCACCCGTCCGGGAGGTTCAACGATCGGGACCCGGTCGTGGGTACTGCCGTACGGGGAAAACGCGTTGGAGCGGTGGAGCCGTGGTGGCGCCGCGGCTACCGTCGTTCGGATGGTTGACGCGTGGATGATCGAGGTGCCCGGTGAGCGGGTGGTGGTGCGTGAGCCCGGTCCGCGGGACGAGGTGCCGCTGCTGACGCTGTTCGAGGAGTGCGAGGACTGGTTCGTGGCGGCGACGGGGCTGCCGTCGGGGCCGGGTGATGTGCAGAGCCTGTTCTACGCGCTGCCGGAGGGGGCGAGTCCGGAGGACAAGGTGCTGCTGGTGCTGGAGCGGGACGGCGTGGTCGCGGGTCTGGTGGACGCGGTGCTGGACCATCCGGAGCCGGGTGCGGTGGCGGTGGGCCTGTTCCTGCTGGCGCCCTGGGCGCGGGGCCGGGGGCTGGGCCGGGCGCTGGCGGAGTCCCTGCTGGCCCGGGCGGGCTCGGTGTCCCTGGTGACGGCGTCGGTGCCGGCCGGCTGGCGCTCCGGGGAGGCTTTCCTGGAGCGGCTCGGTTTCCTGCTGGGTGCGGCCGTTCCGGCGCGTGAGGCGGTGGGCAACCGGCGGGCGGGCCCGCGTGAAGGGGGCGTGCGCCGGGCGGAGTTGCGGGTGGGGAACGGCTAGGGGCTGCCTCCCGGACGGCGTGGTGCCCTCGCTCCCCTCCCTCGGGAGGGGAGCGAGGGCACCACGCCGTTTGGGACTTCGGTGCTATGCGTCCCGGACGCGCAGGGCGCGGGCCAGGTCGTCGAGTTCGTCGACCAGTTTGCGGCGCAGCGCGGCGACGGGTTCCGCCTCGCGCAGGCAGGCCTCGCCGAGGGCGAGGTTCTCGGCGTCGACCGCGTGGTACGGGAAGGCCCAGCGTCCGGCGGCCGCGGCGATGGCGGGGCCGCGGCGGGCGGCGAGCGGGACGACGTCCTGGTAGTAGCGGGGTACGTAGGCGCGGACGAGGTCGGCCTGTTCGGGCTGCCAGAAGCCGCGCGCGGTGGCCGTGAAGAGGTAGTTGGAGAGGTCGTCGGAGGCGAACATCGCGTCCCAGGCGGCGCGTTTGGCCTCCGGGTCGGGGAGGGCGGCGCGGCAGGTCGCGGCGCCTTCCTGGCCGTTGGCGGAGGGGTCGCGGTCGAGTTCGGCGGCGATGGCGGCCTCGTCGGTGGCGCCGAGGACGGCGAGCCGGCCGAGGATGCGCCAGCGCAGTTCGGGGTCGAGTTCGGGTCCGCCGGGGACCGTGTCGTCGGCGAGCCAGGCGGCGATGGTGTCGGGGTGGGCGGCGACGTTGATGAAGTGGCGTACGGCGATCAGGCGCAGGCCGGGGTTGTCGCCGTCCTCGGTGCGGCGCAGCAGGTCGCGGCAGAGGGAGCCGAGGGTGGCGAGGGCCGCGGGGCGGTCCTCGGGGCGCAGGTAGCGGTCGGTGACCTCGTGGGCGGCGAAGGCGAGGACGCCTTCGGCGACGGCGAGGTCGGTCTCGCGCGGGAGGTGGGTGCGGGCCGTCTCGAGGTAGGCGGCGGGCGGGAGTTCGCCGTCGCGTACGGCGTCCCGGAGGGCGTTCCAGACCACGGCGCGGGTGAGGGGCTCGGGCAGTCCGGACAGGCCGGTGCGGACCGCTTCGAAGGACTCGTCGTCGAAGCGGATCTTGGCGTAGGTGAGGTCGCCGTCGTTGGTGAGGATCAGCGCGGGGCGCTTGCCGATGGGCTGCGGTGCGCTCTGCGGGACGTCGAGGCTGACGTGCTCGCGCGGGGTGAGGCGGCCCTCGTCGGTGAGGTCGTGGTCGTAGAGGCCGACGGTGATCCGGTGCGGGCGGCTGCCGGCGCGGTCGACGGTGAGGGCGAGGGTGCCGTCGGCGGCGGCGACGCGCGGGCTGAGGGTGTCGACTCCGGTGGTGCGCAGCCAGGCCTCGGCCCAGGCGTGCACGTCGCGGTCGGTGGCGGCGGCGAGGGAGTCGATGAAGTCGGCGAGGTTGGCGTTGGCGAACCGGTGCCGTTCGAAGTGGATGTTGATGCCGGCGAGGAAGTTCTTCTCGCCGAGCCAGGTCACGAGCTGGCGCAGTGCGGAGGCGCCCTTGGCGTAGGAGATGCCGTCGAAGTTGAGCAGGGCTGCGGCGGTGTCGTCGACGGCTTCGGGGGCGACCGGGTGGGTGGAGGGGCGCTGGTCGGCGTCGTAGCCCCAGGCCTTGCGGGTGACGCCGAACTCAACCCAGGGCTGGGTGAAGCGGGTCGCTTCGAGGGTGGTCTGGTAGCCCATGTACTCGGCGAAGGACTCGTTGAGCCAGATGTCGTCCCACCACTTGAGGGTGACGAGGTCGCCGAACCACATGTGGGCCATCTCGTGGGCGATGACCATGGCGCGGGTCTGCCGTTCGGTGTCGGTGACGGCGGAGCGGAAGACGAAGTCGTCGCGGAAGGTGACCAGGCCGGGGTTCTCCATGGCGCCGGCGTTGAACTCGGGGACGAACGCCTGGTCGTAGGAGTCGAAGGGGTAGGGCTCCTCGAACTTCTCGTGGTAGCGGTCGAAGCAGGCGCGGGTGACGTCGAAGATCTCCTCGGCGTCGGTGTCGAGGTGCGCGGCGAGGGAGCGGCGGCAGTGGATGCCGAAGGGCAGGCCGCGGTGTTCGGTGTGCAGCGAGTGCCAGGGGCCGGCGGCGACGGCGACGAGGTAGGTGGAGATCAGCGGGGTGGCGGCGGCGCGCCAGCGGCCCTGGCCGAGGTGTTCGGTGATGCCGTTGGCGAGGACGCTCCAGCCGTCGGGGGCGGTGACGGTGAGTTCGAAGACGGCCTTGAGGTCGGGCTGGTCGAAGGCGGCGAAGACGCGCTGGACGTCGTCCAGGAACATCTGGGTGTAGACGTAGGTCTCGCCGTCGGTGGGGTCGGTGAAGCGGTGCATGCCCTCGCCGGTGCGGGAGTAGCGCATGGCGGCGTCGACGCGCAGTTCGTGCTCGCCGGCGGTGAGGCCGCGCAGCGGCAGCCGGTTGCCGTCGAGGGTCTCCGGGTCGAGGGGCTGCCCGTCGAGGGTGACGGTGCGCAAGGAGGCGGGCTTCAGCTCGACGAACGTGTCCCCGGCGGACCGCGCGGTGAACCTGATCACGGTGCGGGAGTCGAAGGTCTCGTCCCCTGTGGTGAGATCGAGTTCGACCGTGTAGCGGTGGACGTCGAGGAGCTGTGCTCGGAGCTGCGCTTCGTCGCGCGTGATGACGGACATGGACGTCATGCTGCCTGATGGCATCCACAGCGGACAGGGGCGGATCGGTACACGGCATATGTCCGGTGTCGCGCCCCGTGCCGCCGTGGCCACGCTCCGTGCGCCCGCGGGCCGGCGCCGGGGAGGGTCAGCCGGCCGTGGCGGACGCACCGCCGACCGTGTCCCCGGCGATGGACTCGTGGTGCCGGATCACCTCGGCGATGATGAAGCCCAGGAACTTCTCGGCGAAGGCCGGGTCGAGCTTGGCGTTCTCGGCGAGGCGGCGCAGGCGTTCGATCTGCCGGGCCTCGCGGGCGGGGTCGGCGGGCGGGAGCTGGTGCCGTGCCTTGAGCCGGCCGACCTGCTGGGTGCACTTGAAGCGCTCGGCGAGCATGTGGACGACGGCCGCGTCGATGTTGTCGATGCTGTCGCGCAGCCGCTCCAGCTCCTGGCGGACCGCGGGGTCGACGTCACCGGTACCGGTGTTGCTGATGGTCATGGCGGTCAACCCTAAGGGCCGCGCGGTCCGGCGATCGTGCGTGACCAGCATGCGATCAGTCCGTGCCGGGACGGCGTGTCGCGGGCGGGGCGACACGGTGGGCGCCCGCATACAGTGGGAGGGAGTTCCGGGCGTCTTTGGGGGTCGCAGGTGGCGGACGGCGGACCGGTCGAGCACGGTTACCCGCATCTGGAGACGGTGCGGGCCGCCGTGACCGCGCTGTACAGGCGGCTGTCGTACGAGACCGTGCGGACGTTCTCGGCGAGCGTGCCGCCGGCCGACGTGGCCTTCTGTGACACCGACGATCTGCATCTGGGCGCGCAGCGGGTGGCGCGGGAGATCGTGCGGCACTTCAGGCTGCCGGACGCGCGGCTGGTGGTGGGCTTCCGGGAGATGACGCACGCCGCGAACGTCGAACTGGCGGCGGGCCCGGAGTACTTCGTGGAGCTGAACGACCGGTTCCGTACGCATCGCGGGGACATCGGAGCGGCGCTCGCCCACGAGGTGACCCATGTGTATCTGCACCGTCTGGATCTCGCGTTCCCGACCACGGCGGAGAACGAGATCCTGACGGACACGGTGGCGGCCTATCTGGGCGCGGGCTGGCTGCTGCTGGACGCGTTCCGCGAGGACGGGGTGTCCTCGCAGAAGCTGGGCTATCTCACGCCGGAGGAGTTCGGGTACGTCCTCGCCAAGCGGGCGCTGCTGTTCGACGAGGATCCCCGGGTGTGGTTCACCAGTGCGCAGGCGTACTCGGCGTACGTCAGGGGCCGGGAGCTGGCGCTGCGGGACGGGCAGCAGCCGCCGCTGACCGGGGCGGGCTGGGCGGGCCGGCGCCGCTACGCCCATGACCGGCGTCATCCGTCCGGGGGCCGGCCGGCCGCGGGGTACGTCTTCAGTGCCGGTCCCGGTCCGGGCGGTGACCTCCGGGTGTCCTTTCCGTGCCCCACGTGTCTGCAGCGGATCCGGTTGCCGGTCAAGGGCCGGGTGCGGGCCCGGTGCGGGCTGTGCCGGACGGTGCTGGAGTGCGACACGTAGAAGGCGGCGCGGTGCCGGGAGCTAGCCGGTCACGATGCCCGCGGCGCGTGCGGCCGCCAGCCACCGCGGGAACTCGCCGACGAGGCGGTCGTACAGTTCGGCGTCGGGGACCCCGCGCGGGTCCTTCCCGGCGTGGAAGAAGCCGGCGTTGTCCACGGCGCGCTTCGCGGGCACGGGCAGTTCGTCGAGCCGGCGCAGGAAGTCGAACTGCCGGCTGTCCGGGTCGCCGAAGCCGACGAACTGCCAGAAGAGCGGGAGCCGGGCGGCCTTGCAGAGGTGGCGTTCGGCGGCGGGCCTGCTGGTGGGGCCGCCGTCGGTCTGGAAGACGACCAGGGCGGGGTCGGTGGCGCCGCTGTCGAGGTAGTGGTCGATGACGGCGTCCATGGCCACGTGGTAGCTGGTCCTGCCCATGTGCCCGAGTCCGGCCGCGATCCGTGCGATGCGGCCCTCGTGGCCGTCGAGGGCGATGTCGGTGACGGCGTCGACGTCGGTGGAGAAGAAGACCACCGGCACCCGGCCGTCGTCGTCGAGGTGCGCGGACAGGCCGAGCACCCGGTCGGCGAGCGCCTGCACGCTGCCGTCCTGGTAGTAGGGCCGCATCGAGCCCGAGTGGTCGATCACCAGGTACACGGCGGCGGTGAGACCGTCCAGTCCGTGTTTGCGCAGCGAGATGCCGGCCGTGCGGTACTGCTCGACGAGCGCGGGCGCGGTCTCCTCCACCTTGCGCAGGCTGATCACGGCCATGGTGTCCCCCCTCGGCTCCGGCAGGCCGCCGAGCCTACGTGATCACCGCCCCCTGGTGTCACTCACGTCACAGCCGTTCGCTATTTTGTTCGCCGCCGTCCCCACCGGCTCACCCTGTCCCCGTGAACCCCCGAGGAGCCGGCCGTGACCGCCGAGTCCGCCGTGACCACGTGCTTCCGTCACCCCAAGGTCGAGTCGCACGTCCGCTGCACCCGCTGCGACCGTTTCATCTGCCCCTCCTGTATGCGGGAGGCCGCCGTCGGTCACCAGTGCGTGGAGTGCGTGAAGGAGGGGACGCGCTCGGTACGGCAGGCGCGGACGGCGTTCGGCGGCCGGATCAGCGCGGTGCCGGTGGTGACGTACGTGCTGATCGGCCTGAACGTGCTCGCCTATCTCGCCGAGCTGGCCCGGCCCTCGGTCGAGTACCGGTTCGACATGCTGGGCTCGGTGCCGCCGGGCTATCTGCCCGAGGGCGTCGCGCACGGCGAGTGGTACCGGCTGCTGACCGGCGCGTTCCTGCATCTGACGCCCGCCGAGGGCGCGTTCGGCATCACGCACATCCTGTTCAACATGCTGGCGCTGTGGAACGTCGGCCGGGTGGTGGAGGCGCAGCTCGGCCGGGTCCGCTACCTCGCCCTGTACCTGCTGTCGGCGCTGGGCGGCTCGGTGCTGGTGCTGCTGCTCGCCCCGGAGACCCGCACGGTCGGCGCGTCCGGCGCCGTCTTCGGGCTGGGCGCCGCGTACTACATCATGGGCCGCCGGCTCGGCTACGACCGCCGGGCGGTCAACCAGTACATGACGGGCCTGCTGGTGTGGCTGGTGGTCTCCGCCTGGATGACCTCCTGGCAGGGGCACCTCGGCGGCCTGCTGGCCGGCGGCACGGTGACGCTGGCGTACGCCTACGCGCCCCGGGACGGCCGGCGCACGCTCGTCCAGGCGGGCGTGTGCGTGGCGCTGCTGGTGCTGCTGGTGGCGCTGACCGCGGTCAGGGTGTCGTCGCTGGCGGTGGAACCGGCGCTCACGGGAGGGGCGGCCTGATCCGGGCCGTACGGTGACTGCCATGGAGAGACGGGACCTGTCATGAGACGAGCCGGAATCCTGCTGCTCGCGGCCGTTCCGGTCGCCCTCGCGGCGGTGGTCTACGCCCTCGGCGCCGGCTCCTCCGGCTCCTCGGACGCGGTCGACAAGCGGGTCTCCGCCGTGCAGCGGGAGCCGGAGGACGCCAAGTCCCGGGCGGAGTCGGAGCGGGCCCGGGACGAGGAGGTCATCGCGGACGCGCCGCCGGGGCTCGCGGCGCCGGCGGCGAAGGAGCTGGCGCAGAAGATCGTGGCGAGCGCGGAGAACTCCACGCTCGACTGGCGCAGCGCGTACGGCTACATCGAGGACATCGGCGACGGGCGGGGTTACACCGCCGGCATCATCGGGTTCTGCACCGGCACCCACGACCTGCTCACCCTGGTCGAGCGGTACACGAAGGCCCACCCCGGCAACGGCCTCGCGCCGTATCTGCCGGCCTTGCGAAAGGTCGACGGCACCGGCTCCCACCGGGGCCTGGACCCTGGTTTCACCGCGGCCTGGAAGGCGGAGGCGAGGCTCCCGGCGTTCCGCGAGGCGCAGGACGCGGAGCGCGACCGCGTCTACTTCGACCCGGCCGTCCGCCTCGCCAAGCTCGACGGGCTGGGCACGCTGGGCCAGTTCGTCTACTACGACGCGATGGTCTTCCACGGCCCCGGCACCGGTCGCGACGGCTTCTACGGCCTGCGCGAACGCGCGCTGGAGAAGGCCGGCTCCCCGTCCCTGGGCGGCAGCGAGAAGAAGTACCTCGGCGTCTTCCTGGACATCCGCCGCGCGGCGATGAAGGACCGGGAGGCCACCATCGACACCACGCGCGTCGACACGGCCCAGCGGCGGTTCCTCGACGAGGGGAACCTGGGGCTGCGCACCCCGCTGACCTGGCAGGTGTACGGGGAGACGTACACGGTGCCGTAGCCGGCGCGGGCGGACGTGCGACGGCGCCCGCCCCACGTCCGGTCGGGGACGGGGCGGGCGCCGTCAGGTGTTCCGTACGCCTTTGTACGGGACGTTTCTCGGGGCCCGTCAGACCGCCAGCGCGCGGTCGGTCGGGCGGATCGGGGCCGGCAGTTCGCTGGCGCCGGTCAGGAAGCGGTCCACGCCGCGGGCGGCCGAGCGGCCCTCCGCGATCGCCCAGACGATCAGGGACTGGCCGCGGCCCGCGTCACCGGCGACGAAGACGCCCGGCACGTTGGTCTGGAAGTCGGCGTCGCGGGCGATGTTGCCGCGCTCGTCCAGCTCCAGGCCGAACTGCTCGACCAGGCCGTTCTCCCGGTCCGTGCCGGTGAAGCCCATCGCGAGGGTGACCAGCTGGGCCGGGATCTTGCGCTCGGTGCCCGGCTTGGAGGTCAGCTTGCCGTCGACGAACTCGACCTCGGCCAGGTGCAGCCACTGGACGTTGCCCTCCTCGTCGCCCTCGAAGTGGGTGGTGGAGGCGGCGTAGATCCGCTCGCCGCCCTCCTCGTGCGCCGAGGTGACCTTGTAGAGGATCGGGAAGGTCGGCCAGGGCTGGTTGATGGCGTGCCGCTCGTCGTTCGGGCGGGGCATGATCTCCAGCTGGGTGACCGAGGCGGCGCCCTGGCGGTGGGCGGTGCCCACGCAGTCGGCGCCGGTGTCGCCGCCGCCGATGACGACGACGTGCTTGCCCTCGGCCGAGATCGGCGTGGTGACGTAGTCGCCCTCCTGGACCTTGTTGGCCAGGGGCAGGTACTCCATCGCCTGGTGGACGCCCTTGAGCTCGCGGCCGGGAACCGGCAGGTCGCGGGCGGTGGTGGCGCCGGCGGCGATGACGATCGCGTCGTACCGCTTCTTGAGGTCGCGGGCGCCGAGGTCGCGGCCGATCTCCACGCCGGTGCGGAAGCGGGTGCCCTCCGCGCGCATCTGCTCGATGCGGCGGTTGATGTGCCGCTTCTCCATCTTGAACTCGGGGATGCCGTACCGCAGGAGTCCGCCGACGCGGTCGGCGCGCTCGTAGACGGCGACCGTGTGGCCGGCCCGGGTGAGCTGCTGGGCGGCGGCGAGGCCCGCCGGGCCCGAGCCGATGACCGCGACGGTCTTGCCGGACAGGCGCTCGGGGATCCGCGGGGCGACGTCCCCGGTCTCCCACGCCTTGTCGATGATGGAGACCTCGACGTTCTTGATGGTGACCGGCGGCTGGTTGATGCCGAGCACGCACGCCGACTCGCAGGGGGCGGGGCAGAGGCGACCGGTGAACTCCGGGAAGTTGTTGGTCGCGTGCAGGCGGTCGGAGGCGGCCGCCCAGTCCTCGCGGTAGGCGTAGTCGTTCCACTCGGGGATCAGGTTCCCCAGCGGACAGCCGTTGTGGCAGAACGGGATGCCGCAGTCCATGCACCGGCTGGCCTGCTTGCTGATGATCGGCAGCAGGGAGCCGGGGACGTAGACCTCGTTCCAGTCCTTGACGCGCTCACCGACAGGACGGGTCTTGGCGACCTCGCGGCCGTGGTTCAGGAAGCCCTTCGGGTCAGCCATTGGTCGCCGCCTCCATCATCTTCTCGGTGGTCTCGGTCTCGGAGAGACCGGCTCGCTCGGCGGCGTCCTTGGCGGCGAGCACTGCCTTGTACGTGCTGGGGATGATCTTGCTGAACCGCTGCACGGCCGTGTCCCAGTCGGCGAGCAGCTTCCCGGCGACGGTGGAGCCGGTCTCCTCGGCGTGGCGGCGCACCACGTCGTGCAGCCACTGCCTGTCCGTGTCGTCCAGCGCCTCGACCGCCGCGGCGTTGCCGGCGTTGACGTTGTCGCTGTCGAGGTCGATGACGTAGGCGATGCCGCCGGACATGCCCGCCGCGAAGTTGCGGCCGGTCGGGCCGAGGACGACCGCGTGACCGCCGGTCATGTACTCGCAGCCGTGGTCGCCCACGCCCTCGGAGACGACCAGCGCGCCGGAGTTGCGGACGCAGAACCGCTCGCCGGTGCGGCCGCGCAGGAACAGCTCGCCGCCGGTGGCGCCGTAGCCGATGGTGTTGCCCGCGATGGTCGAGTACTCGGCGAGGTGGTCGGCCGCGCGGTCCGGGCGGACGATGATCCGGCCGCCGGAGAGGCCCTTGCCGACGTAGTCGTTGGCGTCGCCCTCCAGGCGGAGCGTGACACCGCGCGGCAGGAACGCGCCGAAGGACTGGCCGGCGGAGCCGGTGAAGGTGATGTCGACGGTGTCCTCGGGCAGGCCCGCGCCGCCGAACTTCTTCGTCACCTCGTGGCCGAGCATGGTGCCGACCGTGCGGTTGATGTTGCGGATGGCGACCTGAGCGCGCACCGGCTGCGCCTCGGTGGCGTCCGAGGCGGCGAGCGCGTCGGCGGCGAGCTTGATCAGCTCGTTGTCCAGGGCCTTCTCCAGGCCGTGGTCCTGGCCGACGATCTGGTGGCGGACGGCGCCCTCGGGCAGCTCCGGCACGTGGAACAGCGGCTCCAGGTCCAGGCCCTGCGCCTTCCAGTGGTCGACGGCCCGGGTGACGTCGAGCGCCTCGGCGTGGCCGACGGCCTCCTCGATGGAGCGGAAGCCCAGCTCGGCGAGGATCTCGCGGACCTCCTCGGCGATGAACCGGAAGAAGTTCACGACGTACTCGGCCTTGCCGGCGAAGCGGTCGCGCAGCACCGGGTTCTGGGTGGCGATGCCGACCGGGCAGGTGTCCAGGTGGCAGACGCGCATCATGACGCAGCCGGAGACGACGAGCGGCGCGGTCGCGAAACCGAACTCCTCGGCGCCGAGCAGCGCGGCGATGACCACGTCGCGGCCGGTCTTGAGCTGGCCGTCGGTCTGCACGACGATGCGGTCGCGCAGGCCGTTGAGCAGCAGGGTCTGCTGGGTCTCGGCGAGGCCGAGCTCCCAGGGGCCGCCCGCGTGCTTCAGGGAGGTCAGCGGGGAGGCTCCGGTGCCGCCGTCGTGGCCGGAGATCAGCACCACGTCCGCGTGCGCCTTGGAGACGCCGGCGGCGACGGTGCCGACGCCGACCTCGGAGACCAGCTTCACGTGGATCCGCGCCTGCGGATTCGCGTTCTTCAGGTCGTGGATGAGCTGGGCCAGGTCCTCGATGGAGTAGATGTCGTGGTGCGGCGGCGGGGAGATGAGGCCCACGCCCGGCGTCGAGTGACGCGTCTTGGCGACCCACGGGTAGACCTTGTGGCCGGGCAGCTGGCCGCCCTCGCCGGGCTTGGCGCCCTGGGCCATCTTGATCTGGATGTCGTCGGCGTTGACCAGGTACTCCGAGGTCACGCCGAAGCGGCCGGAGGCGACCTGCTTGATCGCCGAGCGGCGCGCCGGGTCGTACAGACGGTCCGGGTCCTCGCCGCCCTCACCGGTGTTGGACTTGCCGCCCAGCTGGTTCATGGCGATGGCGAGGGTCTCGTGCGCCTCCTTGGAGATGGAGCCGTACGACATGGCGCCGGTGGAGAAGCGCTTGACGATCTCGCTCACGGGCTCGACCTCGTCGACCGGGATCGGGGCCCGGCCGGAGTCGAACCCGAACAGGCCGCGCAGCGTCATCAGGCGCTCGGACTGCTCGTTCACGCGGTCGGTGTACTTCTTGAAGATGTCGTAGCGGCCGCTGCGGGTGGAGTGCTGCAGCCGGAAGACCGTCTCCGGGTCGAACAGGTGCGGTTCGCCCTCGCGGCGCCACTGGTACTCGCCGCCGATCTCCAGCGCGCGGTGCGCGGGAGCGATGCCGGAGGCCGGGTAGGCCTTGGCGTGGCGGGCGGCGACCTCCTTGGCGATGACGTCGATGCCGACGCCGCCGATCTTGGTGGCGGTGCCGTTGAAGTACTTCTCGACGAAGGCGTCGTCGAGGCCGACGGCCTCGAAGACCTGGGCGCCGCGGTAGGAGGCGACGGTGGAGATGCCCATCTTGGACATGACCTTCAGCACGCCCTTGCCGAGGGCGTAGATCAGGTTGCGGATGGCCTGCTCGGCCTCGATGTCCGACAGGAAGGTGCCGGCGCGGACCAGGTCCTCGACCGACTCCATCGCCAGGTACGGGTTGACGGCGGCGGCGCCGTAGCCGATGAGCAGGGCGACGTGGTGGACCTCGCGGACGTCGCCGGCCTCGACCAGCAGGCCCACCTGGGTGCGCTGCTTGGTGCGGATGAGGTGGTGGTGGACGGCCGCGGTGAGCAGCAGCGACGGGATCGGCGCGTGCTCGGCGTCCGAGTGGCGGTCCGAGAGGACGATCAGCCGGGCGCCGTTCTCGATGGCCGCGTCGGCCTCGGCGCAGATCTCCTCGATGCGCGCGGCGAGGGCGTCACCGCCGCCGGAGACCCGGTACAGGCCGGAGAGGGTCGCGGCCTTGAAGCCGGGCATGTCGCCGTCGGCGTTGATGTGGATGAGCTTGGCCAGCTCGTCGTTGTCGATCACCGGGAAGGGCAGCAGGACGCTGCGGCAGGACGCGGCGGTCGGCTCGAGCAGGTTGCCCTCCGGCCCCAGCGACGAGCGCAGCGAGGTGACCAGCTCCTCGCGGATCGCGTCCAGCGGCGGGTTGGTGACCTGCGCGAACAGCTGGGTGAAGTAGTCGAAGAGCAGCCGCGGGCGCTCGGACAGGGCCGCGATCGGGCTGTCGGTGCCCATGGAGCCGATCGGCTCGGCCGCGGTGCGGGCCATCGGCGCGAGGATGACGCGCAGCTCCTCCTCGGTGTAGCCGAAGGTCTGCTGGCGGCGGGTGACCGAGGCGTGGGTGTGGACGATGTGCTCGCGCTCGGGCAGGTCGGCCAGCTCGATCTCGCCGGCCTCCAGCCACTCGGCGTACGGCTTCTCGGCGGCGAGGGACGCCTTGATCTCGTCGTCCTCGATGATGCGGTGCTCGGCGGTGTCGACGAGGAACATGCGGCCGGGCTGCAGCCGGCCCTTGCGGACGACCTTGGCCGGGTCGATGTCGAGGACGCCGACCTCGGAGCCGAGGACGACGAGGCCGTCGTCGGTGACCCAGTAGCGGCCGGGGCGCAGGCCGTTGCGGTCGAGCACGGCGCCGACCTGGGTGCCGTCGGTGAAGGTGACGCAGGCGGGGCCGTCCCAGGGCTCCATCATCGTGGAGTGGAACTGGTAGAAGGCGCGCCGGGCCGGGTCCATGGAGTCGTGGTTCTCCCACGCCTCCGGGATCATCATCAGCACGGAGTGCGGGAGCGAGCGGCCGCCGAGGTGCAGCAGTTCCAGCACCTCGTCGAAGGAGGCGGAGTCGGAGGCGTCCGGCGTACACACCGGGAAGATGCGCTCGATCGCCTTCTCGTCCGAGCCGAACAGGTCGGAGACGAGCTGGGACTCGCGGGCGCGCATCCAGTTGCGGTTGCCCTTGACGGTGTTGATCTCACCGTTGTGCGCGACGAACCGGTAGGGGTGCGCGAGCGGCCACGACGGGAAGGTGTTCGTGGAGAACCGGGAGTGCACGAGCGCGATCGCGGAGGCGAAGCGGCGGTCGGACAGGTCCGGGAAGAAGGGCTCGAGCTGGCCGGTGGTCAGCATGCCCTTGTAGACGATGGTGCGGGCGGAGAGGGACGGGAAGTAGACACCGGCCTCCCGCTCGGCGCGCTTGCGCAGCACGAAGGCCCGGCGGTCGAGCGCGATGCCCTCGGCGTCGCCGGCGGCGACGAAGAGCTGGCGGAAGACCGGCATGGTGGACCGGGCGGTCGCGCCGAGCAGTTCGGGGGCGACGGGGACCTCGCGCCAGCCGAGGACGGTCAGGCCCTCGTCGGCCGCGATCGTCTCGATTCGTGAGACGACGTCCGCGGTGCCGTCCTCCGGCAGGAAGGCGATGCCCACCGCGTAGGAGCCCGCCGCGGGAAGGTCGAAACCGGCCACTTCGCGGAAGAAGGCGTCGGGGACCTGGGAGAGGATGCCCGCGCCGTCGCCGGAGTCGGGCTCGGAGCCGGTGGCGCCGCGGTGCTCGAGGTTGCGCAGAACAGTCAGCGCCTGCTCGACCAGCGCATGGCTCGCCTCGCCGGTGAGGGTGGCGACGAAGCCGACGCCGCAGGCGTCGTGCTCGTTGCGGGGGTCGTACATACCCTGCGCAGCAGGGCGAGCATCCATGAAGGACCAGTTCTGGCCATTCGCGGAATGCTGGGACGGCTGGCGCGGCGTACGCATCGGCTCTCCCGTCGTCGTCATGTGGCATGTGATGGTGCCGAGGGACGACGTTGGCCCTCTGCGGAGTGCGAAATTTCGTGCAGGTTACATGATGGAGCGGTTCCCGGGAATCGGATACTCCGTTCCAACATGCGGACGCCACGGATTGCGGCGGGGGTGTCGCGGGGTCACGGCGGGTACCGCGCACCGGCGACGGAAAGTGTGTGGGGACCGAACGGGACAAGATCGATCAGATCGGCGTCCATCGGCCCTGGGGGACGGGAGCGAGCGTCTTCACCCGTCCCGTGAGTGCGCCGCAGGCGTCATTGCCCCCAGCGCTTACGGCTCATGCCCGGTGGTTAAGCGTTCGAAACCAGCGAGTAACGGCTACTTATGCGGTCCGACGCATAAGTTCCAGTCGGGTCATCCTACGGCCGTTCCGAACAGGCTGCCCAGGGCGTACGTCACACCGGCGGCCGCGCCGCCCAGGGCGAGCTGCCGCAGGCCGCTGTACCACCAGCTGCGCGCGGTCACCCGGGCCACGACCGCGCCGCAGGCGAACAGTCCGGCGAGCGCGAGGAGCACGGCGGGCCAGAGCGCGGTCGCGCCGAGCAGGTACGGCAGGACCGGGAGCAGGGCGCCCAGCGCGAACGACCCGAACGACGAGACCGCCGCGACCAGCGGCGACGGCAGGTCGCCGGGGTCGATGCCCAGCTCCTCGCGGGCGTGTATCTCCAGCGCCTGCTCGGGGTCCTTCGAGAGCTGCCGGGCGACCTCGCGGGCCAGTTCCGGCTCGACGCCGCGGGCCGCGTAGAGCGCGGCCAGCTCGTCCTCCTCGTCCTGCGGGTGCTTGCGCAGCTCGCGCCGCTCGACGTCGAGCTCGGCCTCGACCAGCTCACGCTGGGAGGCGACGGAGGTGTACTCGCCGGCGGCCATGGAGAAGGCGCCGGCCGCGAGGCCCGCGAGACCGGTGATGACGATCGTCTGGTGGCCGACGGAGCCGCCCGCGACGCCGGTCAGCAGGGCCAGGTTGGAGACCAGGCCGTCCATCGCGCCGAAGACGGCGGGGCGCAGCCAGCCGCCGTTGACGTCGCGGTGCGTGTGGTTGTCGCGGTGCGCCTCGTGCAGCGCGGCCTCGGTCTCGATGATCGCCATCGCGGGGTCCCCCAGGTAGCTTAGCCAAAGCTAACTTTGGATGAGTTCTATTTTTCGACAACACCGAACGTACGCCGGTAATTTCCCGGGCGCCAGCAAGGAAAGGCTGGGCTTACCTGCGCTTTCCCCGAAAATCGCTCATCAGTGATCATGAGCGCTCAGTTGCCGAGCGGGTGACAGGGAGGCGTCCCAGGCTCGTGCGCGGCGTCACCGTGGCAGACATCCGCAAAGGGCATCCGCACGGGAATCCGCGACGAGGCCGTGGCCCCGCGGACGGCCCGTGGCCCTGCGGAAGGAGAGGCCGCCCATGGCGTCGATCGCCTGCACTCCCCCGTCCCCGGCGCCGGGGGACGCCCCCGGGCCGCGCGAACGGGCCCGCGGCGCGCTGCTCGGCCTGGCCGTCGGCGACGCGCTCGGGGCGCCGGCGGAGAACCTGAAGCCCTCCGAGATCCGCGCCCGCTGGGGCCGGATCACCGGGTACGTGAGCGAGCGGCCGAGCGGCACGGACGACACCGAGTACGCCCTGTTCTCGGGCCTGCTGCTGGCCCGGCACGGCTCGGCGCTCACCCCGGCCCACGTGGAGAGCGCCTGGCACGAGTGGATCGCCGACCGGGCCGAGGGCCCGTTCCGGGGCGCCGGCTTCAGTGAGCGCGGCACGCTGGAGAACCTCCGCCGCGGCCTGGCCGCGCCGATCTCCGCCCAGCACCGGCACGCCTGGAGCGACGGCCTCGCGATGCGCGCGGCGCCGTTCGGCGTCTTCGCCGCCGGGCGCCCCGGCGAGGCGGCCCGGCTGGTGGCGATCGACGGCTCGGTCAGCCACGACGGCGAGGGCATCTACGGCGGCCAGGCGGTCGCGGGGGGCGTGGCGGCCGCGATGGCGGGGGCCACGCCCGCGGTGGTCATCGCCTCGGCGCTCGCCGTCGTCCCCGAGGACTCCTGGACCGCCCGCTCGCTGCGCCGCGCGGTGACCGTCGCCCACCGCGGCGAACGGGCGGTGCGCTCGGCGGTGGTCGTCGGCGGCTATCCGTGGACCGACCTGGCCCCCGAGGCGGTCGCCCTCGCCTTCGGCGCGTACGCGGCGGCCGACGGCGACTTCCGCACGGCGGTGCTCACGGCGGTGAACATGGGGCGCGACGCGGACACGACGGCGGCGGTGGCGGGCGCCCTCGCCGGCGCCACCCAGGGCATCGCCGCGATCCCGGCCGACTGGGCCGCCGCCATCGGCCCGGCCCGCGGCCGTTGCCTGCCCTCGATGGCGGGGCACCACGTGCTGGACGTGGCCGAGCTGCTGGTACCGGAGGAGGGCGGCAAGTGGGGGGCGGGGCTGGTACTGCCGGGCTCCCTTCCGACGGCGATCCGGGAGGTGGTGCGGGTGACCGCGACGCGGGACGCGGGCGACACCGCGCCCGCCCTCCCGCCGGCCCCGGCGGGGGCCGGCCCGGCGGCCGTGCGCGTGGCCGCACCACGCGAGACCGCCGGTACCGGGACGGCGGCGACGGCGCCGCAGGCCGTCACCGCGCGGACGGCCGGGAACCCCGGGCAGCCAGACGGCGAGGGCCGGGCATGACCGGGCGCCGTGTCGAAGGGCTGCTGCTGGGGCTCGCCGCCGGGGACGCCGCCGGCTGGCCCGCCGCGCGGCACCGGGCTGCCCGTATGCCCGAGTGGACCCGGCGCCTCACCCGCGAGCTGGACACGTTCGCCGAGCAGAACGCCACCACCACCCTGCCGGTGCCGATCGCCCTCAACCAGCCGCCGGAACCCCTCCGCCTCGGCCCCTCCGACGACGCCGAGTGGGCGGCGTTCGCCGCGGAGGCCGTCCTGCGGGCCGGTGACGACGACGTGCTCGGGGACCTCAGCCGGGAGCGCCGGATGCGCGCCGCGATCGACCTCACCTGGACCGCGGTCGCCGCCGAGGTCGCCGCGGCGGCGGAACGCGCCCCCGAGATCGAGTCGGCCGTGCTCCCGTTGCGCGCCCGTATCTCCGTCCGGGCCGGTCTCGGCAACCTCGCCACCGGGCTGCGCCCGCCCGCCACCGGCCACGACAACCCGCACTACTTCGACGACGCGGCCTGTGTGCGCGCCTGCGTGCTCGCCGTGGCCCATCCCGGCGACCCGGAACGCGCGGCGGACCTGGCCGAGTTCGACGCCCGCTACACCCAGGACGGCGACGGGGTGCACGGCGCCCGCGCGATGGCGGCGGCCGTGGCCCTCGCCCTCGCCGGAGCGGACACGGACGCCTGCGTCGCGGCCGCGCTCGCCGAGCTCCCCGAGGGGACGGAGATCGGCCGCAACGCCCGGCACGCCCTCGCCCTGGCCCGGGACAGCGACGGCGCCTTCGCCCTCGTCCCGCTCCTGGAGCACCAGATCGTCGACCACGTCTACAGCTACGGCATCGCCGCCGCCGAGACGGTCCCCGTCGCGCTCGCCCTCGCCACCGCCGCCCGCGGCCGTATCGCCGAGGCCGTCCCCACCGCCGCGTGCCTGTCCCGGGTCGCCGACTCCGCCCCGGCCCTCGCCGGCGCGCTCACCGGGGCCCTGGAGGGCGGCGCGGCCGTCCCGGCCGCCTGGCGGGAGGCCTGCCGCACCCTGTCCGGCTGCGCCCTGCCCCGGCTCACCGGCACCGACCTGGTGGAACTCGCCGGGCTCCTGGAAGCCGCGCACCGGGCCCGACCGGGAGGATGATTCGGGCATGACGCCCAAAGGAGAAGAAAGCAGCGGGCCGGGTCCGGCGCGGCTGAGCGGCCTCGACGACCGGATCACCGGCGCCCTGGTCGGGGCGGCCGTCGGCGACGCGCTCGGCGGCCCCGTCGAGGGCTACTCCCCGGAACAGATCACCGACCGCCACGGCGGCCGCGTCCACGGCGTCGTCGGCCCCTGGCACGGCGAGGACTGGCGCACCGCCCGCCCCATCGCCCCGTACCACAAGGGCGACGGCCACGTCACCGACGACACCCTGATGACCCACGCGCTGGTCCGGGTCTACGCCCGGGTCCGCGACCACCTCGACGCGTACGCGGTCGCCGACCACCTCGTCCCGGACCTGATGACGAACCCGCGCTGGATCCCGGAGCTGGAGACCGAGACGCTGCCGCTGCACCGCCTCTTCCTCGCCGAGAAGTGGCTGGTGGCTCGGCTGGCGTACGGCCACGTGGATCCGCGGGAGGCGGGCGTCGGCAACATCGTCAACTGCGGAGCGGCGATGTACATGGCCCCCGTCGGCCTGGTCAACGCGGCCGACCCGGCCGCCGCGTACGCCGAGGCGCTGGACGTCGCGGGTGCGCACCAGTCGTCGTACGGCCGCGAGGCGGCCGGGGTCTTCGCCGCCGCGGTCGCCGCCGCCGTCGCTCCGGACGCCACCCCGGACTCCGTGGTGACCGCCTGTCTCGGCCTGGCGAAGGACGGCACGCGCGCGGCGATCGAGAAGGTCTGCGAAGCGGCGCGCGGGCACCGGGACTTCGAGTCGGCGCTGGCCCCGCTGCGGGCGGCGGTGGCCCCGTACGACACGGTCGGCCCCGACTACCGCTCCCCCTCCCTCGGCGCCCGGCGTCCCTCCCGGCTGCACTCCATCGAGGAACTCCCGGTGGCCCTCGGCATGCTGCTGGTCGCCGGCGGGGACTACCGCCACGCGGTGCTGGGCTCGGTCAACTACGGGCGCGACTGCGACTCGATCGCCACGATGGCCGGCGCGCTCGCCGGAGCGCTGGGCTCGCCGGTCCCCGAGGACTGGGCGAAGACGGTGGCGGAGGCCAGCCGCCTGGACTTGTGGGAACCGGCCCGCACGCTCGCCGGGGTCGCCCGCGAGATCTTCCGGCGGGATGTGGACCGCAGGCGGGCGCACGAACGGGCGTTCGCGGCGCTGGGAGGCACCTCGTGCTCCGACTGACCTGGGTGCAGCCCGAGGACCTGCTGGGCCACGAACTCGTCCAGGCCCGCCTGGACGGGCGGGAGCCGGCGCGGATCGAGGCGCGGTGGCGGGCGGCCGGGGGCCCGGCGGCCCCGGAGCGGGCGGGGGCCTCGCCGCAGCGCGCCTCGCGTTATCTGCGCCTCCTGGCGGAGGACCTGCTGGACGAGCTGGCCGACCTGCCGAGCAGGCTGGCCGAGGACGAGCCGACGGACCTGGCCGGCATCCGGGCCGCCTGCCCCGACTGGCCCGCCGCGCGGCCCCGCGGGCGGACCACGCCCCTCGCCCTGGAGGCGGCCTGGCTGGGCAGGGCGGCCGGCTGCCTCCTCGGCAAGCCCGTCGAGAAACTCCCCCTCGACGGCATCCGGGCCCTCGCGAGGGCCACCGGCAACTGGCCGCTGACCACATGGTTCACCGCCCGCGGCGTCCCCGCGGACCTGCTCGCCCAGTACCCGTGGAACCGCCGCTCGGCGCCGACGTCCCTCGCCGAGAACATCGACGGCATGCCCGAGGACGACGACCTCAACTACCCGCTGCTGGGGCTCCTCCTGCTGCGCCGCCACGGCCGGGGCTTCAGCACCGCCGACGTGGCGGCGCTCTGGCTGGACGAACTCCCGCCCGGCCGCGCCTTCACCGCCGAGCGCGTCGCCTTCCGCAACCTGCTCAGCGGCATCGAGCCCCCGCACACCGCGCGGCACCGCAACCCCTTCCGCGAGTGGATCGGCGCCCTGATCCGCGCCGACGTCCACGGCTGGACCAACCCCGGCGACCCCGCGGCCGCCGCCGAACAGGCGCACCGCGACGCGCTGCTCACCCACACCGCCAACGGCGTGTACGCGGCGATGTTCACGGCCGCCACCCTCGCCGCGGCGGCCGGCGGCGACACGGACGTGCACGCCTGCCTGCGCACCGGCCGCACGGTGGTGCCGGAGCGCTCACGGCTGGCGAGGGCCATCGACCACGCGCTCGGGCTGGCCGCGCGGCACGAGGACTTCGACGACGTGGTGGACGAACTGCACGCCGCCTACGCGGCCACCCACCACTGGGTCCACGCCATCCCCAACACCGCCCTGACCGTCGCCGCCCTCAGCCACGCGGACGGCGACTTCGGCGGCTCCGTGTGCCGTGCCGTGTCCGGCGGCTGGGACACGGACTCCAACGGGGCGGCCGCCGGCAGCGTCGCCGGCCTCCTGGCCGGCACCCCGGAGGCGCTCCCCGACCGCTGGCGGGCCCCGCTGAAGAACCGGCTCGCCACCACCGTCGGCGACTTCGACGGCACCGGCTTCGACACCCTCGCCCGGCTCACGCATCTGGAGGCGACCCGCCCATGACCCACATCGCCGTCCTCGGCAGCACGAACATGGACCTCGTCACCTATGTGGACAAGGCCCCGCAGCGCGGCGAGACCGTGACGGGCCGGGAGTTCCGCACCGTCCCCGGCGGCAAGGGCGCCAACCAGGCCATCGCCGCGGCGCGGGCCGGCGCCACCGTCTCGATGATCGGCGCGGTCGGCAACGACGCCTTCGGCGTCCGCCTGCGCGAGACGCTGGAACACTCGGGCGCGGACACCGACTTCCTGCGCACCGTGGAGGGCCCGTCCGGCACCGCGCACATCGTGGTGGACGACGAGGGCGGCAACTCCATCGTCGTCATCCCCGGCGCGAACGGCACCGTCGACCACCTCGCCCCCGGCGACGAGGGCGTCATCGCCTCCGCCGACGCCCTGCTGCTCCAACTGGAGATCCCGCTGGCCGCGGTGGTCGCCGGGGCGGAGGCGGCACGACGGCACGGGGTCCGCACGGTCCTCACCCCCTCCCCCGCCCAGCCGCTGCCCCCCGATCTCCTGGAGGCCACCGACCTGCTGGTCGCCAACGAGTACGAGGCCGTCACCCTCACCGGCCGTACCGACCCCCAGGCGGCCGCGGCCGCGCTGACGGAGCTGATCCCGGAGGTCGTCGTCACGCTGGGCGCGACCGGCTGCCTGTACCTGGCCCGGGGCGCCGAGCCGCTGGTGGTGCCGGCGCCGCAGGTGAGGGCCGTCGACACCACCGGGGCGGGCGACACCTTCGCCGGAACGCTCGCGGTGGCCCTGGCCGAGGAGAAACCGGTGCGCGAGGCACTGTCCTGGGCGGCGGCCGCCGCGTCCCTGTCCGTGCAGCGGGAGGGCGCGTCGGCGTCGATGCCGTACCGCCCGGAGATCGAGGCGCAGTACCACGCATGAGCACGCACCCCGAGAACAAGCGCCCCCGTCCCCTCGACGGCCTGCGGGTCCTGGACCTGGCCACCCTCTTCGCCGGCCCCATGGCGGCCACCCTGCTCGGCGACTTCGGCGCCGAGGTGATCAAGGTGGAGCATCCGGGGCGGCCCGATCCGTCCCGGGGCCACGGCCCGGCGAAGCACGGCGTCGGCCTGTGGTGGAAGGTGCTCGGGCGCAACAAGCGCGCGATCACCCTCGACCTGTCCCGGCCCGGCGGCCGCGCCACCCTGCTGCGGCTGGCGGCCACCGCCGACGTGGTGATCGAGAACTTCCGCCCCGGCACCCTGGAGAAGTGGGACCTGGGCTGGCCTGAGCTGTCCGTTGCCAATCCGCGGCTGGTCCTCGCCCGGGTCACGGCCTTCGGCCAGTTCGGCCCGTACGCGCACCGGCCCGGCTTCGGCACGCTCGCCGAGGCGATGAGCGGCTTCGCCGCGCTCACCGGCGAACCCGACGCACCGCCGACGCTCCCGCCCTTCGGCCTCGCCGACTCGATCGCGGCCCTCGCCACGGCCTACGCGGTGCTGACAGCGCTGGCCGGCCGGGACCGCACCGGTGAGGGCCAGGTCGTGGACATGGCGATCATCGAGCCGATCCTCGCGGTCCTCGGCCCCCAGCCCACCTGGTACGACCAGCTCGGCTACGTCCAGGAGCGCACCGGCAACCGGTCCGCGAACAACGCCCCGCGCAACACCTACCGCACCGCCGACGGCGCCTGGGTCGCCGTCTCCACCTCCGCCCAGTCGGTGGCGGAGCGGGTGATGCGGCTGGTGGGCCGCCCGGAGCTGATCGAGGAGCCGTGGTTCGCCACGGGCGTGCAGCGGGCCGCGCACGCCGACGTGCTGGACGAGGCGGTCGGGAGCTGGATCGCGGTCCGCGACCGCGCCGAGGTGCTCGCGGCCTTCGAGAAGGCGGAGGCGGCGGTGGCTCCGGTCCAGGACGTCCGGGACGTCCTGGCCGACCCCCAGTACCAGGCCCTGGACACCGTCACCACGGTCGACGACCCGGAGCTCGGTCCGCTGCGCATGCAGAACGTCCTCTTCCGGTTGTCCGGCACGCCCGGGGCGATCCGCTGGGCCGGCCGCCCGCACGGCGCCGACACCGACGCGGTCCTCGGCGAGCTGGGCCTCGGCCCGGACGAGCTGCGCGCCCTGCGTGAGGAGGGCGCGCTGTGACAGCGTTCCCGCTGACCTGGCTGTACGCCCCCGGCGACCGTCCGCACGTCGTGACCAAGGCGCTGGCCTGGGGCGCCGACGTGGTGGTGATCGACCTGGAGGACGCGGTCGCCCCCGACCGCAAGGAGTACGCCCGGGCGGCCACGGCCGAGCGGCTGGCCGAGCCGCAGCGGGTCCCGGTCCACGTCCGGGTCAACGCCCTGGACGGCCCCTGGGCGGCCGCGGATCTCGCGGCCCTGGCCGCGCTGCCGGGCGTGACCGGGCTGCGGCTGCCGAAGGTGAGCTGCGCCGGGCAGGTCAGACAGGTCGCCGTGGCCGCCGCCCGCCCGCTGTACGCGCTGCTGGAGTCGGCCCTGGCCATCGAGCACGCCTACGCCATCGCCGCCGCCCACCCGTCCCTGCGGGGCATCTCGCTCGGCGAGTCCGATCTCCGCGCCGACCTGGGCGTACGGGCCGACGCGGGCCTCGACTGGCCGCGTTCCCGCGTGGTGGTCGCCGCCCGGGCCGCCGGGCTGCCCCCACCGCCGCAGTCCGTCCACCCCGACATCCGCGACCTGGACGGCCTCGCCGCCTCCTGCGCCCGGGGCCGGGCCCTGGGCTTCCTCGGCCGCGCGGCGATCCACCCGCGGCAGCTCCCGGTGATCGAGCGGGCCTACCTCCCCACCCCGGCGGAGCTGGAGCACGCGGAGACGATCATCAAGGCGGCGGCCGCGGACCAGGGCGCCCAGGCCCTGCCCGACGGCCGCTTCGTCGACGCGGCGGTGGTGGCCGCCGCGCGGCGGACGCTGTCGCTGGCGCGCCGGGACTGACCGCCGCCGGTCCGGCGGCACACGCGGGCCGGACACGGCGAAGGGCGCTCCGGAAGATCCGGAGCGCCCTTCGGCGACTGCCCATCGGCCGTCAGCTCTTCTTCGCCGACTCCGCCTCGTCCTTCGCCGGCACGGCATCCGCATCGGCGGGATCCCGGGGGTCGTCCGCGGCCTTGACCGCGGCCTTGCCACCGTCCTTCTCCTCGGCTGTGCCCTCGGCCTTGTGCCCGGTGCCGTCGCCCGTCCCGTCCGCGGCCCTGGCCACGGTGCCCTCGCCGGCGGCGTCCTCGGTCGCGGCCTCGGCGCCCGCGGTCCCGCCGTCGGAGACGCCCGGCTCGACCACCGCTTCGCGTCCGGGCCGCTTCCTGGCCGACACGACCATGTACGCGACCGCGAGCAGGAAGACGATCAGCGCGGTCCAGTCGTTGAGGCGCAGACCCAGGATGTGGTGGGCGTCGTCGACGCGCATGTACTCGATCCAGGCGCGGCCCACGCAGTACGCGGCGACGTACAGGGCGAAGGCCCGGCCGTGGCCCATCCTGAAGCGCCGGTCGGCCCAGATGACCAGGAGGGCGACGCCGATGCACCACAGGGACTCGTAGAGGAAGGTCGGGTGGTAGTAGCCCGGCACCCGGCCGCCCTCGGAGGAGGTGATGTGCAGCGCCCAGGGGACGTGCGTCTCACGCCCGTACAGTTCCTGGTTGAACCAGTTGCCCCAGCGGCCCATGGCCTGCGCGAGGGCGATGCCGGGCGCGACGGCGTCGGCGTAGGCGGGCAGCGGGATGCCCCGGCGCCGCGCGCCGATCCAGGCACCGAGCGCGCCCAGTGCGATCGCGCCCCAGATGCCCAGGCCGCCCTCCCACACCTTGAAGGCGTCCACCCAGTCACGGCCCTCGCCGAAGTACAGCTCGTAGTCCGTGATCACGTGGTAGAGGCGGCCGCCGACCAGGCCGAAGGGCACGGCCCAGACGGCGATGTCGGCGACCGTGCCGGACCGTCCGCCCCGCGCGACCCAGCGCTTGTTGCCGAGCCAGACGGCGATGAAGACGCCGATGATGATGCAGAAGGCGTAGCCGCGCAGCGGGATGGGGCCGAGATACAGCACCCCGTGCGACGGGCTGGGGATGTAGGCAAGTTCCATGGCAGGGTCGACGCTACCGTGCCGGCCCGGGCGGACGGCAAGCGGACGGGCTACGGGTCCATAACGGGGGCGTGGGAAACACTCACCCCTTGTTCTCCTGTTCCACCATCTGCTTCAGCTTCTCCGGGGTCATCGTCTGGTCGGCGTAGATGTTCTTGCCGCCCAGCAGGACGGTGGGCGTGCTGCCGTAGCCGCCGGTCTGGAACGCCTGGTGCGACTTGTTCACCCAGCCGTCGTGGGTGCCCTTGTTGACGCACGCGCGGAACGCCGGGGTGTCGAGGCCCTTCACCTTTCCGGCGAGCTGGATCAGCTTGGCGTTGTTCCCGAAGGCGTCGTCGGTCTCCTGGGGCTGGTTCGCGTACAGCACGTCGTGGTAGTCGCGGAACTTCCCGGCGTCCTGGGCGCAGGCCGCGGCGTTCGCCGCGCGCAGCGAGCCCGTGCCGCGGAGGTTGCCGTCGATCAGCCGGACCAGGTGGTAGTCGACCTTGAGCTTGCCCGCGTCGGTCAGCTCGTGCAGCGTCGGCCGGTACCGCGCCTCGAAGGCCATGCAGGCGGGGCAGCGGAAGTCCTCCCAGACCGTGAGCGTCGATCTGGCGCCGTCCTTGCCGACCGGGATCGCGAGGCTGTTCTGGCCCCGGGCGCCGGAGGGCACCACGACGGGCCCGGAGGCGGTGCTGCTCTTCTTGCCCTTGCCCGAGTTGGCGGCGATCACGCCGATCACCGCCGCGAGCCCCAGGACGCAGACGACGCTCGCGCCCACGATCAGCGTGCGGCGCCGCCGCTCGGCGGCCTTCTGCTTCTTGCGATCCGCCGCAATCCGCTCACGGGCGGTGCGCTTTCCGTCACGGTTCTTCTCGCTCACACCCCCAGAACGAACCGGGGAGGCGCAGCGCGCCTCCCCGACCCGAGGTCCACCCGTTCGGGTGACCGATTCTTCCGTTGTGAACGGATCACTCCGCCTATGGACGCTTACGCCTGTCCGCGCACGCCCATGGCCAGGTCGCCGGCGAGCGCGCGCACCGCTTCGAGCCCGGCCGCGTGGTCGGGGGCGTCCAGCATCCGCTTGACGAACGCCGAGCCGACGATGACTCCGTCGGCGAACCCGGCGACCTCGGCGGCCTGGGCCGCGTTGGAGACGCCGAGTCCCACGCACACCGGGAGCCCGGTGCCGGTGGCGCGGGTGCGCTCCACCAGGTCCTGCGCCTGCGCGCCGACGGACGCGCGGGTGCCGGTGACGCCCATCAGCGAGGCCGCGTAGACGAAGCCGCTGCCCGCCTCGGTGATCCGCGCCAGACGCTCGTCCTTGCTGCTGGGGGCGACGACGAAGACGGTCGCGAGGCCGTGCTTGTCGGCGTGCTCCCGCCACAGGGCCGACTCCTGGACCGGCAGGTCGGGCAGGATGCAGCCCGCGCCGCCCGCCTCGGCCAGCTCGGCGGTGAAGCGCTCGACGCCGTAGCGGTCGATGGGGTTCCAGTACGTCATCACGAGCACGGGCTTGCCGGTGGCCTCGTGGGCCTCCCTGACCGTGCGCATGACGTCGGCGATCCTGACCCCGCCGCGCAGGGCGATGTCGTCGGCGGTCTGGATGACCGGGCCGTCCAGGACGGGGTCGCTGTGCGGCAGGCCCACCTCCACGACGTCCGCGCCGCCGTCGAACGCGGCCCTGATCGCCTCGATGCCGCCGTCCACGGTCGGGAACCCGGCCGGCAGGTAGGCGATGAGCGCGGACCGGCCCTCCGCCTTCGCGGCGGCGAGGGTGTCCGTCAACAGCCGGATGTTGCCGCTCACTTGGCGTCCCCCTCGATCTCTGCGGTGTCGGCTTCGTTGGCGGCCACCTCGGCGTCGGTGTCGTAGAGGCCGAAGTAGCGTGCCGCGGTGTCCATGTCCTTGTCGCCGCGGCCGGACAGGTTGACGACGATCAGGCCGTCCGGACCCAGCTCCCTGCCGACCTCCAGGGCGCCGGCGAGGGCGTGGGCGCTCTCGATGGCCGGGATGATGCCCTCGGTGCGCGACAGCAGGCGCAGCGCCTGCATGGCGGCGTCGTCGGTGACCGCGCGGTACTCGCCGCGGCCGGAGTCCTTGAGGTAGGAGTGCTCGGGGCCGATGCCCGGGTAGTCCAGACCGGCCGAGATGGAGTACGGCTCGGTGATCTGGCCCTCGTCGTCCTGCAGGACGTAGGAGCGGGAGCCGTGCAGGATGCCGGGCTCGCCGGCGGTGAGGGTGGCCGCGTGCTCGCCGGTCGCGATGCCGTGCCCGGCGGGCTCGCAGCCGATGAGGCGCACGTCCTCGTCGGGGATGAAGGCGTGGAAGAGGCCGATGGCGTTGGAGCCGCCCCCGACGCAGGCGATCGCGGCGTCGGGCAGCCGCCCGGCGCGCTCCAGGATCTGCCGCCGCGCCTCCACGCCGATGACCCGGTGGAAGTCGCGGACCATGGCCGGGAAGGGGTGCGGGCCGGCCACGGTGCCGAACAGGTAGTGGGTGCGGTCGACGTTGGCGACCCAGTCCCGGAACGCCTCGTTGATGGCGTCCTTCAGGGTGCGGCTGCCGGACTTCACGGCCACGACCTCGGCGCCGAGCATGCGCATGCGGGCGACGTTGAGGGCCTGCCGCTCGGTGTCGACCTCGCCCATGTAGATGGTGCATTCGAGGCCGAAGAGCGCGCAGGCGGTGGCGGTGGCGACACCGTGCTGGCCGGCGCCGGTCTCGGCGATGACGCGGGACTTGCCCATGCGCTTGGTGAGCAGGGCCTGGCCGAGCACGTTGTTGATCTTGTGCGAGCCGGTGTGGTTCAGGTCCTCCCGCTTGAGGAGGACGCGGGCGCCGCCGGCGTGTTCGGCGAACCTCGGCACCTCGGTCAGCGCGCTGGGCCGGCCGGTGTAGTTCACCATCAGGTCGTCGAGCTCGCGGGCGAACTCGGGGTCGGCCTTGGCCTTGTCGTACTCGACGGCGACCTCGTCCACGGCGGCGACGAGCGCCTCCGGGATGAACTTGCCGCCGAACGCCCCGAAGTAGCCCTCGGCGCTGGGCACCTGGCCGGTGGGATCGGGAATGAAGAACTCGCTGGGCATACGGATACCTCGCAGGGGCTCAGGCCCCGGGTTGCTGGACTTGGGGTACGAGTACGCGCGCGCTGCCCTCAGCGGTGCCTCCCACGACACCCGCGCCTGCCGGTCGGTGCCGGCGAGGCACTTGCCTCAAGGGCCCGAGTCGGGTGGTGGGTGGGCGAAGGCCGGGGTTCGGGGGGGAGCCCCCTGGGCGGTCCGCCCGACCGAGGGTGCGGATCAGACGGCGTTCACAAGAACCGTCGGCTCAGCTCACCGCAGGTGAAGCGCACGCGGAGGGACGCCATCGCATGCCGTTCACCTGACCGGGCTCGTCGCCGATCACATAGCGGACCCGCCGCCCGTGCACCCGCCGCGCGGGGGCACGGCAGCCACGGGGCCGGCAGCCGCGGGCGAGGCGGGCATAGGCGTCCCGCGTCGCCGGGGTGATCGGAAGCGTCATCGGAACCAGCTTAGCCGGAGGTCAGCCCCGCCCGTGCCGGAGCGCGGGGTGCTCGCCGGCGGCGACCAGGTCGGACACGGCGGCCTTCGGGTCGCGGCCGGTGACCAGCGACTCGCCGACCAGCACCGCGTCGGCGCCGGCGTTGGCGTAGGCGATGAGGTCGTGCGGACCGCGCACTCCGGACTCGGCGACCTTGACGAGGTGGTCGGGGATCTCCGGGGCCACCCGCTCGAACGTGCCGCGGTCGACGCGCAGGGTCTTCAGGTTGCGCGCGTTGACGCCGATGACCTTGGCGCCCGCGTCCACCGCCCGCTCGACCTCGTCCTCGTCGTGCACCTCGACCAGCGGGGTGAGTCCGATGGAGACGGCGCGCTCGATCAGCGACTCGAGGGCCGGCTGGTCCAGGGCGGCGACGATCAGCAGCGCGAGGTCGGCGCCGTACGCCCGGGCCTCCCAGAGCTGGTACGACGTGACGATGAAGTCCTTGCGCAGGACGGGGATGTCCACGCGGGCGCGGACCGCCTCCAGGTCGGCCAGCGAGCCGCCGAAGCGGCGCTGCTCGGTGAGGACAGAGATGACGGCGGCGCCGCCCGCCTCGTAGTCCGCCGCGAGCCCGGCCGGGTCGGCGATCGCCGCCAGCGCGCCCTTGGAGGGGCTGGACCGCTTTACCTCGCAGATGACCTTGACGCCGTCGCCCTTGAGCGCGGCCACTCCGTCCTTGGCGGGGCGGGCCTTCGCCGCGCGCTCCTTGAGCTCGTCGAGGCTGACGCGCGCCTGCCGCTCCGCGAGGTCGGCACGGACTCCGTCGATGATCTCGTCGAGCACACTCACGCGAGCGGCCCCCTTTCAGACGGTCGTTCCTTCAGGTTCCGAAACCTGTGGTCACTTGCGATGGTATCCGCACGACGGCCGAGGCCCCGCATCCGGTGGACGCCGGTCCCATTACCTGGACGTTCACCGTCGATCAAGGATGCAGCCAGCCGCCGAACGGCAGGTTCCGGACAACGGTGAACACCAGCAGCAGCGCGCCGACGGCCCACATCCGGACCCGCCCCGGTTCGAACCGCACCGCCCGGCCGCGCGCCGCGCGCACCGCCCAGACGGTCCAGAGCACCGCGAAGCCCAGGTAGGCGGTCACCCCCGCCGCGTTGTCCTGCAGTGCGGTGAGGAAGTCGCCGTGGACGAAGGCGTGGGCGCTGCGCAGTCCGCCGCAGCCGGGGCAGTACAGCCCGGTCAGGTAGTAGAGCGGGCACACCGGGTAGTGGCCGGGCTCGTTGGGGTCGACGGTGCCGACGTAGGCGAAGGCCCCGGCGACGGCCGCGAGGACACCGGCCGGGACGGCGAGCCGGCTCCAGGGGGTGCTGGGCGTGGTGCGCGGGGCGATGCCGCTGTCGGGGTTCACGTCGGCATTGTGCCCCGCGTGCCGGCGGCACGCGCGCGAGGGGCGGCCCCACCGCGTCCGGCGGGGCCGCCCCTCGCGGGATGCGCTGCGGTGGGGCTCAGCCCTCGACGCCGGCCGGCTCGCGGGTCGCGGCGCGGGCCACGTGCGGCGTGGTGTGCGACTGCTTCGGCTGGCCGAGGCCCATGGCGCGCATGGCGGCGCCGACGACGCCGCCGAGGAGCACGATCACCATGCCCGCCCAGAAGCCGACCGGCTGGGCCATCACCATGAAGGCACCCGCGACGCAGAAACCGATGAAGGCGATGATGACGCCGGTCCAGGCGGCCGGGGTGTGACCGTGGCTGCTGCCCGCCATGACTTGCTCCTCGTTGCTTGTACGTGTCGAAGTACGTGTCCGTACGGTTCCGAGCGCGTCACCGTCCGTGCCGGGCGCTCTTACTCCATTGTCCCGTACGCACACGCGTGCCGGACGCGGGGGTGGCGTCTGGTTCGCCACATCCGGCGGGGGCGGCGGGCGCGGCCTCAGGCGCCGGTGGGGTCCTCGCCGCGGTCGAGGGCCTTCCAGATCTCCTCGGGGCGGTCGGGGTCGGCGGGCGCCGCCTTGCGGCGCGGGCGTTCCGAGCCGCGCTCGTAGCGGCCGGACATGGCGGGCCACAGGGTGCCGTAGCGCAGCGCCAGCAGTCCGGCGAGCAGGATCAGGACGCCGCCTGCGGCGGCCACCCAGGGCCAGCCGGTGTGCGTGAGTGCGGTCACCGCGGCCGAGGTGTCGCCGGTGGTCTCGGCGGCCTTCTCGTCCAGCGCGGAGCCGTCGGAGGCGCCGGTGAACGCGGCGGCGACGATGCCGGCGCCGCTGAGCGCGAGCAGCGCGGCGACGGCGAGGCGGCCGGCCCGGCGGACGGCGAAGACGGCGACGAGCGCGGCCAGGCCCACTATGGCGAGGGCCGCGGGGACGCCCGTGACGTCGCTGCCCTTCGCGGTCAGCGGGAACGCGCCGCCGGCCACCGTGGCGGTGCCCTCCGACCAGCGCTGCCGGGTCGCGAGCAGGGTCACGGCCGCGCCGAGCGCACCGCACAGCAGGGCCACGGCGAGGCTCCGCCGGCCGGACCGGCTGGGTGCGGCGGCTTCGGAACGGGGTTGAGGTACGGCAGTCACGTACTCCACTATCGCCTGAACCCCGGGTGAACCGTCACCCGGGGTTCGGCACGGGCCGTGCTAGCCGCCCAGCCGGTTGGCCGTGTGCACCGCCCGCAGCACGGCGGCGGCCTTGTTGCGGCACTCCTGGTCCTCGGCGGCCGGGTCGGAGTCGGCGACGATGCCCGCGCCCGCCTGCACGTACGCGGTGCCGTCCCGGAGCAGGGCGGTACGGATGGCGATGGCGGTGTCGGAGTCGCCGGCGAAGTCGAGGTAGCCGACGCAGCCGCCGTACAGGCCGCGCCGGGACGGTTCGAGCTCGTCGATGATCTGCATGGCGCGGGGCTTGGGGGCGCCGGAGAGGGTGCCCGCGGGGAAGCACGCGGTCAGCACGTCGAAGGCGGTACGGCCCTCGGCGACCCGGCCGGTGACCGTGGAGACGATGTGCATGACGTGCGAGTAGCGCTCGATGGACATGAAGTCGACGACCTCCACCGAACCGGGCTCGCAGACCCGGCCGAGGTCGTTGCGGCCGAGGTCGACGAGCATCAGATGCTCGGCGCGTTCCTTGGGGTCGGCGAGCAGTTCGTCGGCGAGGGCCTGGTCCTCCTGCGGGGTGGCGCCGCGGTGCCGGGTGCCGGCGATGGGGTGGACCATCGCGCGCCCGTCCTCGACCTTCACCAGCGCCTCGGGGGACGAGCCGACGACGTCGAACCCGTCGAAGCGGAACAGGTACATGTACGGCGAGGGGTTGGTGGCCCTGAGCACGCGGTAGACGTCCAGCGCGCTCGCCGTGCACGGGGTCTCGAAGCGCTGCGACGGCACGACCTGGAAGGCCTCGCCCGCGCGGATGCGCTCCTTGACGTCCTCGACGGCCCGGCGGAAGTCGGGGCCGCCCCAGCGGGCGGTGTACTCGGGCAGCTCGGAGGGCGGCAGCACGGCCGGGGGCTGGGCGACCGCGCGGCCGAGGTCGGCCTCCATGGCGTCGAGGCGGGCCACCGCGTCGGCGTACGCCTCGTCCACGCCGGTCTCGAGGTCGTTGTGGTTGATCGCATTGGCGATCAGCAGGACCGACCCCTCCCAGTGGTCCATGACGGCGAGGTCGCTGGTGAGGAGCATGGTCAGCTCGGGCAGCCCGAGGTCGTCGACCTCGCCGGGGCCGATCTTCTCCAGCCGGCGGACGATGTCGTAGCCGAGGTAGCCGACCATGCCGCCGGTGAAGGGCGGCATGCCCTCCTGCGGCGGGGTGTGCAGGGTCTGGACGGTGGCGCGCAGGACGGCGAGCGGATCGCCCTCGACGGGGACGCCGACGGGCGGCGTGCCGAGCCAGTGCGCCTCGCCGTCCCGGGTGGTGAGGGTGGCCGCGGAGCGCACGCCGACGAAGGAGTAGCGGGACCAGGAGCGCCCGTTCTCCGCCGACTCCAGCAGAAAGGTGCCGGGGCGTTCGGCGGCGAGCTTGCGGTAGAGCGCGACCGGGGTGTCGCCGTCGGCGAGGAGCTTGCGGGTGACCGGGATGACACGCCGGTCGGCGGCGAGCTTGCGGAAGGTCTCGAGGTCCATGGCGGCAGACCTTACTGACCGGCGGACGCCGCGCGGCCCCGCGGGACGCTCGCGCCGGGGTCGTCCTGGAACAGGACGTCCTCGTCGAAGCAGGTGCGGGCGCCGGTGTGGCAGGCGGCGCCGACCTGGTCCACCTTGACGAGCACGGTGTCGGCGTCGCAGTCCAGGGCGACGGACTTCACCCACTGGACGTGGCCGGAGGTGTCTCCCTTGACCCAGTACTCCTGGCGGCTGCGCGACCAGTAGGTGCAGCGGCCGGTGGTCAGGGTGCGGTGCAGCGCCTCGTCGTCCATCCAGCCGAGCATGAGCACCTCGCCGGTGTCGTACTGCTGGGCGATGGCCGGGAGGAGTCCGTCGGCGCTGCGCTTCAGGCGCGCGGCGATCTCGGGGTCGAGAGTGCTGGTCATGGGTGCCATTGTGCCGCGTGGGCCGGCCGCTTCCGGGTTCCTGTCCAGGGGATGGGCACCGGGTGGACGCCACCCGGGACTGGTCCGGGTGGCCGGGTGACGGGTGGGCGGACCGGTTACGGAGTCGTAGGCTGACTCCATGTCGACCTTCGCCAAGCGTGAACGGCTCCTGCTCGCCGACCTCTTGGAAACCGTCGGGCCGGACGCCCCCACCCTCTGCGAGGGCTGGCGGACCCGGGACCTGGCCGCGCACGTGGTGGTGCGCGAGCGCCGCCCGGACGCGGCGGGCGGAGCGCTGATCAAGCCGCTGGCCTCCCGGCTGGAGAAGGTGCTGGGCGAGTACGCCGCGAAGCCGTACGAGGAGCTGATCCAGCTCATCAGGACCGGTCCGCCGCGCTTCTCGCCGTTCCAGCTCAAGCAGGTCGACGAGGCCGCCAACACGGTCGAGTTCTACGTGCACACCGAGGACGTCCGCCGGGCCCAGCCGGACTGGGGCCCGCGCGAGCTGGACACGGTGTTCCAGGACGCGCTGTGGTCGCGTCTGGAGCGCACCGCCCGGCTGCTGGGCCGGGGTGTGCCGACCGGTCTGGTGCTGCGCCGCCCGGACGGCCAGACGGCGGTGGCGCACCGGGGCACTCCGGTGGTGACGGTGACCGGTGAGCCCTCGGAGCTGCTGATGTTCGCCTTCGGCCGGCAGAACGAGGCGAAGGTGGAGCTGGACGGCGACGAGAACGCGATCGCCACCCTGCACGAGTCGAAGCAGCTCGGCTTCTGACCGGGGTTCCGGGAGACCGGGCCGCCGGGACCGGGCAGCCGGGAGGCGCCGCATGATCAAGGTCGCGATGACCAGCGTGTTCGTGGACGACGTGGCGAAGGCGCACGCGTTCTACACGGAGGTCCTCGGGTTCGAGACCCGGCAGCACCTGGATCCGGGCGACGCCACGCCGTTCGTCACGGTGGGGGCGCGCGAGGGGGCCCAGCCGGATCTCCAGTTGCTGCTGGAGCCCGGGCAGGGCCCGATCGCGGAGCCGTACCGCACGGCGCTGTACGAGGCGGGCATCCCGTGCATCGTCTTCTCCGTGGACGACCTGCCGGCGGAGTACGAGCGGCTGCGCGGGCTGGGTGTGCGCTTCCCGCATCCCCCGCGGAGGCAGGGCCCGGTGCTCGCGGCGGTGTTCGACGACTCGGTCGGCAACCTGGTGCAGCTCACCCAGCCGGGGGTGTGAGCGTCAGCGGGGAAGTTCGGCGCGGCGGAGCCCGGGGACGCACAGGGCGACCACCCCGCCGAGCCCGCAGACGGCCGCGCTGGTCACGAACACCGGGCCGAGGCCGAAGGCCCCGACGGCGGCGGCCGCGAAGGGCATGCTCAGCGGGGCGAGGCCGAGGCTGACCACACTGGCGACGGCGGTCACCCGGCCGAGGTAGGCGGGGTCGGACAGGGTCTGCAGCAGGGCCCCGCACAGCACTCCGCTGAGCCCGGCGAGCAGCCCGATGAGCAGGGCGACGCCGACGGCGCCGACGAGCCGGGGCACGTAGGCCAGGGTGCCGATGGCGACGGAGCCGGCGAGGATCGCCCAGGCGGCGACCAGCCCGGCGCGCGGCACCCGGCCCCGGACGGCGAGCAGCAGCGAGGCGGCGCCCGCTCCGGCGCCGAATCCGGCGAGCACCCAGCCCATGCCGGCGGCGCCCCAGCCGCGCCGGTCGGCGAGCAGGGTCAGGCCGACGTTGAGCGGGCCGACGAAGCCGAAGTCGCCGAGGGCGATGGCGAGCATGAGCGGGGCGAGGACGCGGTGGCCGCGGATGTAGCGCAGGCCGCCGGCCAGGTCGGCCCAGGCGGTGGTGCGCGGGGCGCCGGGCCTGTCGTCGCCGGGCAGGGGGAGCAGGCGCACGGAGATCAGCAGCGGCACGGAGACGGCGATCAGCAGCCCGGCGAGGGCGAAGGCGGCCGGTGCGCCGCCCAGGGCCACGCCGAGCCCGCCGAGCGGGGCGCCGGCCACGCCCGCGCAGCGGATGGCGAGGCCGCGCATGCCCTGCACGCGGGCGAGCTGCCCCTTGCCGGTGATCCTGGCCGGGAGGGCGCCCACGGCCGGCATGAAGACGGCGTCGACGGTGCCGAAGAGCAGGGCCAGCAGCGCGAGCGGCCACAGTCCCGGACCGGTGAGGAACAGCAGGGCGGCCACCGCCAGGACGGCCGCGCAGCGCACGGCGTCGCTGCCGATGACGACGCGGCGCGGGCCGAGCCGGTCGGCGAGCACTCCCCCGCCGAGCATCAGCACGGCCCTGGGCAGTGCGCTGACGGACATCACGACGCCGGCCTCGGTGGGGGTGCCGGCCTGGACGGCGGCCCAGGACAGGGCGATGTAGTAGACGCTGTCGCCGAGCATGGAGGCGGTGTAGGCGCCGAGCCAGCGCAGCACGTTGGGGTCGCGGTGGGCGGCGCGGTCCTCGGCGGCGGTCGCCGGGGCCATGAGGGTGTCGGTCACGTCGGGCCCTTCTCAGACGCGGAACGGGAATCCGTACACGTGCAGCGCGACGTGCTCGCGCCCTTCGGTGCCGCCCTCGGCTTCGGCGGACCGGCCCAGCTCGTCGTACCTGCGGATCAGGGCGAGCATCTCGTCCTTCAGCGCGCGCAGTTCGGGTGCGGTGAGGCGGAGCAGGGACTCGCTGTCGGCCGCGGCCGTGTTCCACTCGGCGCTCCACGTGGGCCGCTCGTCGAGGTAGCGGCGGTAGAGGTCGGTGCGCTGGTCGTGGAAGAGCCGGGTCGCCGCGAGATGCGCGGCCGCCTTCTCGGGGGCGTCCCGGAAGTCCTGGTCCCGGATGCTCACGCCCTCGGAGGACGGCTGCCACCAGCGTTCCCGGCCGTCCGCGCTCTGCGGCCGGGCCTCCTCGACGAGGCCGTGCTCGGCGAGTTTGCGCAGGTGGTAGCTGACCAGCGACACGGCCTCGTCGACCTGGTCGGCGAGGTGCGAGGCGGTCGCCTTGTCGGCCACGCACAGGGCTCGGTACAGCTTCATCCGCAGCGGGTGGGCGAGCGCTTTGAGCGTCCCCACGTCCGTGATGGGACGGCTTCCCTTGGCTGTCATGCCTCCAACCCTAGATGCGAAAGAAAAATTGCACAACAGATGTTGCGCAACTTTCCTTTCGCATCTTGCGGCGAGGACGTCCGGACCTGAGAAGGCCCCGGCCGCCCTGGTCGGGCGGCCGGGGCCGGCAGCTGTGGGACGGTGTCACCGCACGGGGTGGCCCGCCTCCCGCAGGGTCTGCTTGACCTCGCCGATGCGCAGGTCGCCGAAGTGGAAGACGGAGGCGGCCAGAACCGCGTCCGCGCCCGCGTCGACGGCCGGCGGGAAGTCCGCCAGCCGGCCCGCGCCGCCGGAGGCGATCACGGGGACGGTGACGTGCTTGCGGACGGCCGCGATCATCTCCAGGTCGTAGCCGTCCTTGGTGCCGTCGGCGTCCATGGAGTTGAGCAGGATCTCCCCGGCGCCCAGGTCGGCCGCGCGGTGGGCCCACTCGACGGCGTCGATGCCGGTGCCCTTGCGGCCGCCGTGGGTCGTCACCTCGAAGGCGCCGCCCTCGGTGCGGCGCGCGTCCACCGACAGCACCAGGACCTGCCGGCCGAACCGCTCCGCGATCTCCCGGATCAGCTCGGGGCGGGCGATGGCGGCGGTGTTCACGCCCACCTTGTCGGCGCCGGCCCGCAGCAGCCGGTCGACGTCCTCGGCGGTGCGGACGCCGCCGCCGACCGTGAGCGGGATGAAGACCTGCTCCGCGGTGCGCCGCACCACGTCGTAGGTCGTCTCCCGGTCGCCCGAGGACGCGGTGATGTCCAGGAAGGTCAACTCGTCCGCGCCCTCGGCGTCGTACACCTTGGCCATCTCGACGGGGTCGCCCGCGTCGCGCAGGTTCTGGAAGTTGACGCCCTTGACGACCCGGCCGTTGTCCACGTCCAGGCAGGGGATGACTCGGACCGCCAGGGTCATGAGGTCACGTCTCCTCTGAATGCCTCTAGTTCCACTTCGACCAGGATGCGCGGGTCGACGAAGCCCTGCACGACCAGCAGGGTCGAGGCAGGGCGGACGGAGTCGAAGAGCTCCTTGTGGGCGCGGCCCGCCGCGTCCACGTCCCGCACATGGGTCAGGTACATCCGGGTGCGCAGCACGGACCCGATGCCGAGGCCGAACTCACCGATCGCCTCGAGGGCGCTGGTGAAGGCCACCTTGGCCTGTTCGTAGGGGTCGCCCTCCCCGTACAGCACGGTGCCCTTGAAGGACGTCGTGCCGGCCACCAGCACCCGGTCACCCGCCGCGACGGCGCGCGCGAATCCGAAGCTCTCTTCCCAGGGACTTCCGCTCTGCACGCGCCGTACGGCCTCGGATGTCATGACGCCACTGCCTCCAGTGCCTCTTCCAGGGTGAACGCCTTCGCGTACAGGGCCTTGCCGACGATGGAACCCTCGACACCGAGGGGTACCAGCTCGGCGATGGCGCGGAGGTCGTCCAGGGACGACACGCCGCCGGAGGCCACGACCGGGCGGTCGGTGGCGGCGCAGACGTTCCTCAGCAGCTCCAGGTTCGGGCCCTGCAGGGTGCCGTCCTTGGCGATGTCGGTGACGACGTAGCGGGCGCAGCCCTCCTTGTCGAGGCGCGCCAGCGTCTCGTAGAGGTCGCCGCCGTCCCGGGTCCAGCCGCGGCCGCGCAGGGTCGTGCCGCGCACGTCCAGACCGACCGCGATCTTGTCGCCGTGCTCGGCGATGACCTTGGCGACCCACTCCGGGGTCTCCAGGGCGGCCGTGCCGAGGTTGACGCGGGTGCAGCCGGTGGCGAGGGCGGCGGCGAGGGTGTCGTCGTCGCGGATGCCGCCGGACAGCTCCACCTTGATGTCCATGGCCCTGGCGACCTCGGCGATCAGCTCGCGGTTGTCGCCGGTGCCGAAGGCGGCGTCGAGGTCGACCAGGTGCAGCCACTCGGCGCCGGAGCGCTGCCAGGCGAGGGCGGCCTCCAGCGGGGAGCCGTAGGAGGTCTCGGTCCCGGACTCGCCGTGCACGAGGCGCACGGCCTGGCCGTCGCGGACGTCGACGGCGGGGAGGAGTTCGAGCTTGGCCATGGTCTACAGGGTTCCGATCCAGTTGGTGAGGAGCTGGGCGCCGGCGTCGCCGGACTTCTCGGGGTGGAACTGGGTGGCCCACAGGGCGCCGTTCTCCACGGCCGCCACGAAGGGCCTGCCGTGCGTCGACCAGGTGACCTTGGGGGCCGCGATCAGCGGGTTGTGCGTCTCCAGGGCCCAGTCGTGGACGGCGTAGGAGTGCACGAAGTAGTAGCGGGCGTCCGCGTCGAGGCCCGCGAACAGCTCGGAGTCCTCCGGCGCGTCGACCGTGTTCCAGCCCATGTGGGGCACGACGTCGGCCTCGAGCGGCGCGACCGTGCCGGGCCACTCGTCGAGGCCCTCGGCCTCCACGCCGTGCTCGATGCCGCGCGCGAAGAGGATCTGCATGCCGACGCAGATGCCCATCACCGGCCGGCCGCCGGACAGCCGGCGGTCGACGACCCAGTCACCGCGGGCCGCGCGCAGGCCGTCCATGCAGGCGGCGAACGCGCCGACGCCCGGCACCAGCAGGCCGTCGGCGTTCATCGCCTTGTCGAAGTCGCGGGTGATCTCGACGTCGGCTCCCACGCGCGCGAGGGCTCGCTCGGCGGAGCGGACGTTGCCGAAGCCGTAGTCGAAGACGACGACCCTCTTGCCGCTCAATTCCACACCTCCAGCCGCATGACGCCCGCGACCAGGCACATCGCGGCACCGATCGAGAGCAGCACGATGAGGCTGGTGGGCATCTTCTGCTTGGCGAAGGAGATGATGCCGCCGACCAGGAAGAGGCCGACGACGATCAGGACGGTGGACAGACCGGTCATGGGGTTACAGCGCGCCCTTCGTCGAGGGGAGGATGCCGGCCGCGCGCGGGTCGCGTTCGGAGGCGTAGCGGAGCGCCCGGGCGAGCGCCTTGAACTGGCACTCCACGATGTGGTGGGCGTTGCGGCCGTAGGGCACGTGCACGTGCAGGGCGACCTGCGCCTGGGCGACGAAGGACTCCAGGATGTGCCGGGTCATCGTGGTGTCGTACTCGCCGATCATCGGCGCCATGTTCTCGGGCTCGGTGTGCACGAGGTAGGGGCGGCCGGACAGGTCGACGGTGACCTGGGCGAGGGACTCGTCCAGCGGGACCGTGCAGTTGCCGAAGCGGTAGATGCCCACCTTGTCGCCGAGCGCCTGCCTGAAGGCGGCGCCGAGCGCGAGGGCGGTGTCCTCGATGGTGTGGTGGGAGTCGATGTGCAGGTCGCCGTCGGTCTTCACGGTCAGGTCGAACAGACCGTGCCGGCCGAGCTGGTCGAGCATGTGGTCGTAGAAGCCGACCCCGGTGGCGATGTCCGTCCTGCCGGTGCCGTCGAGGTCGATCTCGACCAGTACCGAGGTCTCCTTGGTGGTGCGCTCCACGCGTCCGACGCGGCTCATGACTGGGTCTCCTTCTGCAACTCACGGACGGCGTCGAGAAACGCGTCGTTCTCCTCCGGGGTGCCGGCGGACACCCGCAGCCACCCCGGTACTCCGTTGTCCCGGACCAGCACGCCCCGGTCGAGGATCTTCCGCCAGGCCTCGTGGGCGCTGTCGAACCGGCCGAACTGCACGAAGTTCGCGTCGGACCCGATCACCTCGAAGCCGATCGAGCGCAGTTCGGCGACGAGCCGGTCCCGCTCGGACTTGAGCTGCTCGACGTAGCCCAGCAGGGTGTCGGTGTGCTCGAGGGCCGCCAGGGCGGTCGCCTGGGTGATCGCCGAGAGGTGGTACGGCAGCCGGACGAGCTGTACCGCGTCGACGACCGCCGGGTCGGCGGCGAGGTAGCCGAGGCGCAGTCCCGCGGCGCCGAACGCCTTCGACATGGTGCGCGAGACGACCAGGTTGGGCCGGCCCTCCAACAGCGGCAGCAACGACTCGCCGTGGCTGAACTCGATGTAGGCCTCGTCCACGATCACCATGGACGGCCTGGCCGCCTGGGCCGCCTCGTACAGCCCGAGGACCGTCTCGGGCGGAACGGCGTTGCCGGTGGGGTTGTTGGGGGTGGTGACGAACACGACGTCGGGCCGGTGCTCGGCGATCGCGCGCCGGGCGGCGTCGAGGTCGATCCCGAAGTCCTCGCCGCGGGGCCCGGAGATCCAGCCGGTGCCCGTGCCGCGTGCGATGAGCGCGTGCATGGAGTACGACGGCTCGAAGCCGATGGCCGTGCGGCCGGGTCCGCCGAAGGTCTGCAGCAGTTGCTGGATGACCTCGTTGGAGCCGTTGGCCGCCCAGACGTTCTCGATGCCGAGCGGGTACTTGCCGGTCTTCGTCAGGTACTTGGCCAGCTCGGTGCGGAGCTGGACCGCGTCCCGGTCGGGATAGCGGTTCAGGTCGCGGGCGGCCTCCCGGACCCGCTCCACGATCCGCTCGACCAGCGGCTCGGGCAGCGGGTAGGGGTTCTCGTTGGTGTTCAGCCGTACGGGGACGTCGAGCTGGGGCGCTCCGTAGGGGGTCTTGCCCCGCAGCTCGTCCCGTACGGGCAGATCGTCGATGCCGGTCACTTGCTCGTCGGTACCTTCCAGCCGAACCGTGCCTTGATCGCCGCGCCGTGCGCGGGCAGGTCCTCCGCCTCCGCCAGCGTGACCACGTGGTGCGCGACCTCGGCCAGCGCGTCCTTCGTGTAGTCGACGATGTGGATGCCGCGCAGGAAGGACTGGACGGACAGGCCCGAGGAGTGGCAGGCGCAGCCGCCGGTGGGCAGGACGTGGTTGGACCCGGCGGCGTAGTCGCCGAGCGAGACGGGCGCCCAGGGGCCGATGAAGATCGCGCCGGCGTTCCTGACCCGGTCGGCGACCGCGGGGGCGTCGGCGGTCTGGATCTCCAGGTGCTCGGCGCCGTAGGCGTCGACCACCTTCAGGCCCTCCTCGACGCCGTCCACGAGCACGATCGCGGACTGCCTGCCGGCCAGGGCCGGGCGGATCCGGTCCTCGATGTGCCTGGTCGCCGCCACCTGCGGCTCCAGCTCCTTCTCCACCGCGTCGGCCAGCTCGGTGGAGTCGGTGACCAGCACGGCCGCCGCGAGCGGGTCGTGCTCGGCCTGGCTGATCAGGTCCGAGGCGACGTGCACCGGGTCGGCCGTGTCGTCCGCGAGGATCGCGATCTCGGTCGGGCCGGCCTCGGCGTCGATGCCGATCTTCCCGGTGAAGTAGCGCTTGGCCGCGGCCACCCAGATGTTGCCGGGGCCGGTGACCATGTCGGCGGGCGGGCAGGACTCGGTGCCGTGGGCGAACATCGCGACGGCGGTGGCGCCGCCGGCCGCGTACACCTCGTCCACGCCGAGCAGCTCGCACGCGGCGAGGATCGTCGGGTGCGGCAGTCCGCCGAAGTCGGCCTGCGCCGGGGAGGCGAGCGCGATCGACTCGACCCCGGCCTCCTGCGCCGGCACCACGTTCATGATCACGGACGAGGGGTAGACCGACCGGCCGCCGGGCGCGTACAGCCCGACGCGGTCGACCGGGACCCACTTCTCGGTCACGGAGCCGCCGGGCACGACCTCGGTCGTGTGCGTCGTGCGGCGCTGTGCGCGGTGGACCAGGCGGGCCCGGCGGATGGACTCCTCCAGGGCGGCGCGTACGGCCGGGTCGAGGGCCGCGAGCGCGTCGGTCAGCGCCTGGGCCGGGACCCGCACGGACTCCAGCCGTACCCCGTCGAACTTCTCGGCGAAGTCGATCAGCGCCGCGTCGCCACGATGATGCACGGCCTCGCAGATCGGACGCACCTTCTCCAGGGCGGCCGAGACGTCGAAGTCGGCTCGGGGCAGCAGGTCGCGCAGGGCGGGGCCCTCGGGGAGGGCGTCGCCGCGCAGATCGATTCGGGAGATCACGTACTCAATTCTCTCAGACCCGCGTCCGTGACCGTCCGCGCGTATCAATGGCTGATACAGAACGTGGCCGGAACGTGGAAGATCACGGGGCTGCCTGAGGGGTATCACCCCGGAAAGGCCGGCACGCCTGGTGTGCCGGGCGTCACCCAGCGGGCATGAACGGGTGTACGAGGCGGACGGAACGCGAGTAGCGCGGGAAGAAGGCAGGAGCGGTGACCGAGGGGGCCGGCGGCGACGCCGGAGATCTGCCGGAGGACCTGACGGCGACCGAGGCCGGCATGTGGCAGGCCTTCCGCAACGGCAGCACGTACGACCTGAGCAGCGGGGACCCGGTGGTGGACGATCCGCACGGCGGGCATCCCTGGGGCCCGGAGCGGAGTGTCAGGGCGCGCGCCGTCTGCTGGCTGCTGCTGGACGGACCGCCCGCGCTCGCGGGGCGGGTGTCCGCGCTGAAGCTGGCCGGTGTGCGGATCACCGGCACGCTGGAGCTGGCGGGCGGCACGGTCACGCCGTACGTGGAGATGCGCGACTGCCGCTTCGACGACCAGGTCCTGCTGCCCGAGGCCCGGTTCACGACCGTCCGCATGGTGAACTGCGCGCTGCCCCGGCTGGAGGCGGCCCGGGTCACCACCGAGGGCGACCTGCACCTGCCGCGCTGCCGCTTCCAGAACGGGGTGCGGCTCACCGACGCGCACATCGGGACCGACCTGCTGCTGAACCAGGCGGTCGTGCACCCCGACCGCAGCGGCCGCTCCATCGCCGCGGACGGCATGAGCGTCGGCCAGGACCTGCAGGCGGAACTGCTGGAGTCGCACGGCGAGCTGAGCCTGCGCGGCGCCCAGGTCGGGGGCTCGCTGAGCCTGCGGGGGGCGAAACTGGCCAATCCGTACGCCCGCCTCGCCCTGAACGCGCCCCAGCTGACGGTGGAGCGCACCCTGTACCTGACCCCGGCGGGGGTGGGCAATCCGCTGCTGAGCGGGACGACGCCCGCGCGCGGGACGCGGATCCAGCGCTTCGAGTGCCAGGGCGGGGTGCGGCTGGACGACGGCCGGTTCGGGGACGCCGTGGACCTGGAGCGGGCCCGGTTCGTCCTCACCGACGACCAGGACCTGTCGCTGCGCCGGGTGCAGACGCCGGAGCTGCGCTTCCTCGGCGAGGGGCCGCAGCGCGGGCAGGTGAAGCTGTCCGGCGCGCGAGTCGTCAACCTGGTGGACCGGGCGGGGAGCTGGCCGGGCCCGGGCAACCTGCACATGGGCGGCTTCGCCTACGAGAGCCTGGTCCCGCGCGGTCCGTTCCCGCTGACCCGGCGGCTGGACTGGGTGGCCGCGGCGACCGCCGAGTACAACCCGGAGCCGTACGAGCGGCTGGCCTCGGTGCTGCGCGCCGCCGGGGAGGACGAGGACGCCCGCGAGGTGCTGCTGGCCAAGCAGCGCCGGCGCCGCGAGACGCTGCCGCCGGCGGGCAAGGTGTGGGGCTTCGTGCAGGACTGGGCCGTGGCCTACGGCTACCGGCCGGGCCGGGCGGCGGTGTGGATGGCGGTGCTGTGGGCGGCGGGCACGCTCGCCTTCGCGCACGCCGGGCATCCGCCGGTGGACCCGGGCGAGCACCCCTCCTGGAGTCCCGCCCTGTTCACGCTGGACCTGCTGCTTCCGGTGATCGACCTGGGCCAGGTCGGGCAGTGGCAGCTCAGCGGCGGCTGGCAGTGGCTGTCCGCCGCGATGATCATCATGGGCTGGATACTGGCGACCACCGTGGCGGCGGGGGCCACCCGGCTGCTGCGGCGGAGCTGACGGCGGGCGGGCGACGGCCCACAGCTCTCACAGCTCCCAGCCCACAGCCCGGGGGCAGGTACATCACAATAGTTGAACCGTCACCCTTTGCCCGTCCTTGACCTTATGTCGTACAACCTTTCGTGACTTGGCCAGACCCTCTGGCGCTCGCCGACCTGCGGTCTTTCAATGGTCGACACCATGGCTCTGCTGCCGGCGTTCCTCCGCCCCACCCGGACGACACGACGTGCCTCGTACCCCGCCGCCCTGCCCCAAGGCGGCTTCGAGGCGGTCCTCGACGCGCCCGACGACCTCCTCTCGCCCGCCCTGGTCGCGGCCGGCCGGGGCGAGTACGGCGCCGCCTCAGCCCTGCTCGCCACCACGCGCGCGGCCGGCCGGTGGGAGGACCGCGACCGCTACACCAGGGGGCTCGCGGCCTTCGCCCGCTCCCGCCCCGAGTGGTTCGACGCATGGCGCGCGGCCGCCCCGGCCGACGCCGACGCGGCACTGGTCGCGGCCCAGCTCGCGGTGGACCGCGCCTGGCCGTCGCCGGCCCGCGCCGAGCTGCTGCGCGAGGTGAGCCCGCTGATCACGGCCGCCGCCCGGGCCGACGACCGCGACCCGGTGCCCTGGCGGATCGCCCTCGACCACGCGCGCGGCTCCCGGGCCGGGCACCGCTACTTCGAGGAGCTGTGGGAGGCGGCGATCCGGCGCGCCCCGCACCACTACGGCTGCCATGTGGCTGCCCTGCGGTATCTGGCGACCTTCTGGCACGGCTCGCACCGCGAGTGCTTCGACTTCGCCGACCTCGCCGCGCAGGACGCCCCGGCCGGGTCCCTGGTCCAGGCGCTGCCGGCCCGGGCGGCCTTCGGCTACCTGACCGACGACTGCGGGCCCGAGGTGCCGCGCGAGCGGCTGGACGCGGCCGCCGACCGTGCGGTGTCGCTGTCAGCCCGTTTCCCGTCCGCCACCCCGGGGCCGGCCCCGATGCGCAACAAGCTGCTGTACGTGCTCGTCCGGCTGGGCCGGTGGGAGGACGCCCGCGCCCAGCTCGGCCTGATCGGCCCGTACGCCACCTCGTTCCCCTGGGACCGCTTCTCCGACGACCCGCTCGGCCAGTTCCTCCGGCTGCGCGAGGGGCTCCTCGGACCCACTCCCCCCGCCTTCCCGGCGGGGCTGGTGCGGACGCCGCCGCGGCCGCTGGACGGGCACCGGGGCCGGGCTGCCGCCGCCGACCATTAGGCTGGGTCGCCGTGACCACCGTCCGTCTGCCCCTGTTCCCGCTGAACTCGGTGTTGTTCCCGGGGCTCGTGCTGCCCCTGAACATCTTCGAGGAGCGGTACCGCGCCATGATGCGCGAGCTCCTGAAGACCCCCGAGGACGAGCCGCGCCGGTTCGCCGCGGTGGCGATCCGCGACGGCCACGAGGTGGCACCGAGCGCTCCGGGCATGCCGGATCCGACGGCGCAGCCCGAACGGGGCCCGGCCGCGGGCTTCGGCCCGGACCCCCTCGCGTCGTTCCACGGCGTGGGCTGCGTGGCCGACGCGGCGACCATCCGGGAGCGCGACAACGGCACCTTCGAGGTGCTCGCGACCGGGACGACCCGGGTGCGGCTGCTCTCCGTGGAGGCCTCGGGTCCGTTCCTGACGGCGGAGCTGGAGGAGCTGACCGAGGATCCCGGCGACGAGGCGGGCGCGCTGGCCGAGGGCGTCCTGCGCTCGTTCCGCCAGTACCAGAAGCGCCTGGCGGGCGCCCGTGAGCGCTCGCTGGCGGGCACGGAGCTGCCCGACGACCCCTCGGTGGTCTCCTATCTGGTGGCCGCCGCCATGGTGCTGGACACGCCGACGAAGCAGCGGCTGCTCCAGGCTCCGGACACCGCGTCCCGCCTCCGGGACGAGCTGAAACTCCTTCGCTCGGAGGCGGCGATCATCCGTAGTCTGCCGTCCCTGCCCGCGTTCGAGCTGACGCGGACGCCGACCAGCATGAACTGAGCGAACCGAACCGAGGCCCGGCACCCCGAATGGCGAAGAAGTCCAAGAAGCAGCAGTCCGGCGGCACGCCCGCGACCGTGGCGCTGACCGCGGCCGGCGTGGACCACACCGTGCACGCCTACGACCACGACCCCTCCCACCCTTCTTACGGCGAGGAGGCGGCGGAGGCGATGGGCGTCTCCCCGGACCGGGTCTTCAAGACCCTGGTGGCCGACGTCGACGGCACGCTCACCGTGGCGGTGGTCCCCGTCTCCGGCACGCTGAACCTGAAGGCGCTGGCGGCGGCAGTGGGCGGCAAGCGGGCCGCCATGGCCGACCCGGCCCTCGCCGAACGCACCACCGGCTACGTCCGGGGCGGCATCTCCCCGTTGGGCCAGCGCAAGAGACTCCGCACGGTCCTGGACGACTCGGCCGGGGCCCACGCCACCATCTGCGTCTCGGCGGGCCGCCGCGGGCTGGAGGTCGAACTCGCGCCGGCGGACCTCGCCACGCTCACGGAAGCGGTACTGGCGCCGATCGGCCGCGACTGACCCGACCGGGCGACCCGGGTACGCCGGGCGGTTGCGGGCGCCGAGGGTCGGGCGGCATCGGGCCGGGCACGGCTCATGCATTCCGGCGCATCAGGCCGGGCGCGACTCACAGAGGTCGGGCCGCAAGCCAGGGGTGTCAGGCCGGGTACGCCTCTTCGGGGTCCCGGGGGCCGAACAGGGCCGTGAGGCCCAGGTGGACCAGCAGTGCGGCCAGGGGCCAGGCCAGCAACGCGCCCTTCGCTCCCAGCTTCAGCGGGGCCGAGAAGGTGACGCCCTTGCCCACCGCCTTGGCGTGGGCTATGACGTCGGACTCGGGGCCGAGCCAGACGCCGAGCCGCCACGCCAGCAGGGAGCCCAGCAGCCCGCCGAGGCCCAGCGCGACCACGAGCGGCACGCCGCCACGCCGTCGCCATAGGAACACCACGACCGCGCTGACCAGGCCGAAGGCCAGCCCCAGCAGCGTGAACGTGCCGTCCACGCCGACCGCCTGCTCGCCCTCGGTGTCCTTGATGTAGACGACCCAGCTCTTGTCGACCTGGTCAGCGATCAGCGGCACGTGCGGCGCCAGCCACCACCACAGCAGCCCGAGCAGCACCCCGCCCAGGGTCACCGCCACGGTGACCACCGCGGCCTCCCGCACTTCGGTCTTCATACCGGGGCCGTCCTGTTCGTACATGCCCGCGAACGGGGCCGCGGCGGGCGGGGCCTGCCGGACCTGGTGCGCGGAGTCGTCGTGCGGCGGCGGAGGCGGAGTCAGCGGTGCGGTCACCCTGACATCGTGCCAGGTCGTGCCGTGAGCCGCGTCACCGGACGGCCGCCCTGCGGTACGCCCAGGCCGCCGCCGCCAGCGAGACCACTCCGACACCGGCGCACACCCCCAGATCAGCCAGGACGACGGCCCAGTCGGGGTGTGCCCCGAAGGTGCGCGCGTATGCCTCCACACCGTAGGTCGACGGCAGCAGGTCCCGGGCGAGACGGATGATCTCCGGCATCCGGTCGGCGGGCAGCACCCCCAGCAGCAGGGCCGCGGACATGCCGAGCTGCCCGAGCAGCGTGGCCAGCTCGGGCCGCGGGGCGAGCAGGCCGCAGGCGGCGCCGAGCCCGGCGAGCGCGGCCCCGGCGAGCGGGATCACGGCCAGCAGGATCCACAGGTTGGCCAGCGGCAGCCCGAACAGCAGGCAGCCGAAGACGGCGGTCACCAGCGTCCCCGGCACGGTGAAGGAGGCGTACGCCCCGGCCGCGCCCAGCACCACCGCCGCCGGCGGCACCGGCAGCGTGGCGTAGTGGTCGAGCCCGCCGCTGGCCCGCAGCTGCCCGAAGTACTGCGACAGCAGGTTCAGCGCCACGTAGGCGACGACCAGCACCGAGGACCCCGCGACCACGGACTGGGCCTCGCTGCCGCTGTCCACGACGCCCCGCATCATCACGGTGATGCCGACGGACTGGAAGGTCGCCACGAACAGCAGCGGGATACGGGCCACGCGGGCCCGGGAGAGCTGCGCCCGGTAGACGGCCACCAGCGACGGCCACAGCCGCGCGGGCGGACCGAGCTCGGCCGCGCCCGGGGCCGCGTCCGGAACGGCCCGGGCGCCGCCGGACAGGACCTCCGCGGGTACGACACTCACGACGCGCTGCTCCTCTTCCCTACGGCCCTGGCGCACACCCGTACGCATTCCGCGGCCCGCGCGCTCACGCCTTCACCAGCCCCTGCCGGGCGGCCCCGCCCAGGGACAGGTACACGTCCTCCAGGCTGGGCGTGGCGAGCGTGAAGTCGTCCAGGGCGGCGAAGGCGGCTCCGCCGGTGACCGTGGCGACCGCGGCCCGGGCCTCCTCGGGTGCGAGCCGCAGCGTCCAGCGCCGGCCGGACTCGGTGGCCCGCTCGCGCAGGCCGGCGACCTCGGGCACGTCCAGCGGCGCCCGCTCCCGCCACACCAGCTCCACCCGTACCTCGCCGGAGACCTGTTCCTTCAGGCCCGCGGGGCTGTCGCAGGCGATGACCCGGCCCTGGTCCAGGACGGCGACCCGGTCGAGCACGGTCTCCGCCTCGATGACGTTGTGGGTGACCAGCAGCACCGTCGTGCCGCGTTCGGCCCGCCGGCGGTCCACGGCCGCCCACACCGCGCGCCGGGCCACCGGGTCCATGCCGGTGGTCGGTTCGTCGAGGACGAGCAGCGGCCGTTCGCCGACGAGGGCCGCGGCGAAGCAGGCCAGCCGCCGTTGGCCGCCGGACAGCTTCTTCAGGGCGCGGCCCGCGATCGGGGTGAGTCCGAGTTCGTCGAGCACGGCGTCCCGCTCGGCGCGCGCCCGTCCCGCGTCCAGTCCGCGCAGCCGGCCGGTGGTCTCGGCGGCGAGCGAGACGGTCAGCTCGTCCAGGGCGGAGGACTCCTGCCCCAGGTAGGCGAGGATGCGGGAGGCCAGCCGGGGGTGCCTGACGATGTCGTGGCCGAGGATCTCGACGCTGCCCGCGTCCGGCCGCAGCAGCCCGGTGAGCTGGCGCACGAGGGTCGACTTGCCGGCGCCGTTCGGTCCGAGCAGCCCGAAGATCTCGCCGCGCCGCACCTCGAGTTCCACCCCGTCGGTGGCCCGCACCTCGGGCGTGCCCGGCGTCCCGCGCCACCCCTTCACGGGCGGATAGGTCTTGGTGAGCCCGCGCACGCGTACGACGTCGTCGTACCGAAGTGCCTGTGCCGCGTGCGTACTCACAAGTGACGAGACTACGGGGTCCGAGGCCTTTACTCGTCCTCGGGGGCGGCCACCGGGGTTCAGTCGGCGGCGGGCGCGTGCTGCTCGGTGGCCGCCGGGACGTCGACCTCGCGCCAGAAGCCCGCCCGGATGGCGTAACGGTCGTGCTCGTCGATCTGGTCGTCCTTGTGGGCGAGCAGGCCGAAGCGCGCGGCGTAGCGCAGCAGCTCGCCGTCGATGCGGTGCGGGATGCGCGGATACATCGTGGACAGCCGCTGCACGTGGTTCTGGTCGCCGAGCCGGGAGATCCAGCGGCGCGCGAAGACCTGGCCCACCTCGTACGGATCGCCGCCGACGGTGGTGATGTCCTCCTCCCGGTCGGCCCAGCGCTGCTCGGCGGTGGTGAGCTGGGCGAGGGTCGGCATGGAGGCGACCTCGGGCGGCTCGGCGACCGCTCCCGGCCGGTCCACCCAGCCCTTGTCGGAGGACCATCTGAGGGTCGCGGTGGTCGGGTGCTGCACGGCCTGCACGCCGGGTGCGCGCAGTGCGGCGAGGTCCTTGGGGGTGGGCACTCCCTTGGGTGCGGCCGCCCGGCCCTGGGTGCTGTGCTCGGCGGCGGCCGGCGGGTGGGCGCCCTCCTCGGCGGAGCGTTCGGCGCCGGCGGTGAGGGCGGAGTCCGGCAGCGGTGCGGAGAGGATCGCGGCGATCTCGGGGCGGGGCGCGGGCGGCGGGGCGCAGACGCCGGTCAGCTCCTTGGCGCGGACGGCCTGGGTGATCCAGGCCCGGTCCAGCACCCGCCGCTCGTCGGCCTCGGCGACCAGGTCCTCGGACTGGTTGTAGTCGCCGTCGGCGGCCTGCACGGCCCACAGGTGGACGGCGACGCCGTGCTCCTTGGCGGACATCATCCCGGGCAGCAGGTCGCCGTCGCCGGTGACCAGGACGATGTCGGAACAGGCGCGGTTGCGGGCCAGTTCGGTCAGCTCGGCGTGCATGGCGGCGTCCACGCCCTTCTGCGCCCAGCGTCCGTCGGTGCGGGTCAGCGCGCCCAGCCGGACGGTGACCCGGGGCATCACACGCAGCCGCCGGTGCTCCGGCTGCGGGACCCGGTCCGGGGCGCCGTCGAACCAGTAGATGCGCAGCAGCGGGCGCTCGGTCTCGGACTCCGCCCGTTCGCGCAGGGCCTGGATCAGCGCGGCGTGGTCGACGGTGATCCGGGACCGCGAGGGCTCACCCGCGAGGAGGCTGGCCGCGGCGCCCAGCAGATACCCGGCGTCCACCAGGACGATGCAACGGTCCACGCGACTCACCCTCTTCCCGGGAGGCTTTGCTTCGGACTTCCTTCGAGTCTGCCCGAACGGACGGGCGTTAACGGCCGGAACTCGATCTTCGGCGTGGCGTTTAGGGAGCCCGTTCGCCCACCTCCCCTGTCACACACGGTAATTATCCGACATGCGGCTGATGTCAGCGTATGTGAATCTGAACCCGGCCCTGGCCCCTAGATCCCCTTCAGGAGGCAGATCACCATGGCCAAGAACAAGAACCGCAAGCAGGGTGGCCCGCAGAACCGCGCTTCGCAGGCCGAGCACACGGCGGAGCGAGCTCAGCGTCCGGCGGCGGAGGAACCCGATACCTCCATGGCGGGCGTCGCGGGCAGCCCCTCCGATGCTTCCCGTAAGAAGCAGAAGAGCTTCGGTCACAACTAAAGGGCATGTGAAGCCCAGGCACACAGGAGGGGCGCACCCGCTGAGGGTGCGCCCCTTCGTCATCGGCGCGGCGTCGCGGCCCGCGTCGTGGCTCAGCCGGCCAGGCAGGACGGGCCGAGCAGCACCTTCAGGTCGCCGAAGAGCGCCGGATCGGGCTTGACCCGGTGCCGGTCCAGGCGCAGCACGGTGGTCTTGCGCGGGCCCTGGAGCTTGATCCGGACCTCGCTGTCGCCCTTGTGGTGGCTGAGGATCTCGCCGAGGCGGCTGACCATGGGCGGAGTGACCCTGGTCGCCGGGATGGTGAGGATCACCGGCGCGTTGGTGCCCGCGTTGGACAGGTCCGGGACCATCAGCTCCATGGCGACGAGCCGGGGCACGTCCTCGCGCTTGTCGAGGCGGCCCTTGACGAACACCACGGCGTCCTCGACCAGTTGGGTCGACACCAGCTGGTAGGTGGCGGGGAAGAACATGCACTCGATGGAGCCTGCGAGGTCCTCCACCGTGGCGATCGCCCAGGCGTTGCCCTGCTTGGTCATCTTGCGCTGCAGGCCCGAGATGATGCCGCCGATGGTGACGACCGCGCCGTCGGCGTGCTCGCCGCCGGTGAGCTGGGAGATGCCCGCGTCGGCCTTGTCGGACAGCACGTGCTCCAGGCCGAAGAGCGGGTGGTCTGAGACGTACAGCCCCAGCATCTCCCGCTCCTGGGCGAGCAGATAGGTCTTGTCCCACTCGTCCTCGGTGAACTGCACGTCGAGTCCGAAGCCGGGTTCGCTGCTGGTCTCCTCGCCCATGCCGCCGAAGAGGTCGAACTGGCCCTCGGCCTCCTTGCGCTTGACCGCGACCACGTTGTCGATCATCGGCTCGAAGTGCGCGGTGAGGCCCTTGCGGGTGTGCCCCAGGGTGTCGAACGCGCCCGCCTTGATCAGCGACTCCGTGGTGCGCTTGTTGCACGCGACCGCGTCGACCTTGTCGAGGTAGTCGGGGAACGAGGCGTACTTCCCCTTGGCCTTGCGGCTCTTGATGATCGACTCGACCACGTTGGTGCCGACGTTGCGCACGGCTTCGAGGCCGAAGAGGATCACGTCGTCGCCCTGGGCGGCGAAGTTGTGCACCGACTCGTTGACGTTCGGCGGGAGCACCTTGATGCCCATGCGGCGGCACTCGTTGAGGTAGACGGCCGACTTGTCCTTGTCGTCCTTGACCGAGGTGAGCAGTCCGGCCATGTACTCGGCGGGGTGGTTCGCCTTCAGGTACGCGGTCCAGTACGAGACCAGCCCGTACGCGGCGGAGTGCGCCTTGTTGAAGGCGTAGCCGGCGAACGGGACCAGCACGTCCCACAGCGCCTGGATCGCCTCGTCGCTGTAGCCGTTCTTCTTGGCGCCGGCCTGGAAGATGGTGAAGTTCTTCGCCAGCTCGTCGGGCTTCTTCTTGCCCATCACGCGGCGGAGGATGTCGGCCTCGCCGAGCGAGTACCCGGCGATGATCTGGGCGGCCTTCTGCACCTGCTCCTGGTAGACGATCAGGCCGTAGGTGACGGCCAGGACCTCTTCGAGCGGCTCCTCGAGCTCCTTGTGGATCGGGGTGATCTCCTGGAGCCCGTTCTTGCGGAGCGCGTAGTTGGTGTGCGAGTCCATGCCCATCGGGCCGGGACGGTAGAGCGCGGAGACGGCGGAGATGTCCTCGAAGTTGTCGGGCTTCATCAGGCGCAGCAGGGAGCGCATGGGGCCGCCGTCGAACTGGAAGACGCCGAGGGTCTCGCCGCGCTGGAGGAGTTCGAAGGTCTTCGGATCGTCGAGCGGCAGGGACAGCAGGTCGAGGTCGATCCCCTTGTTGGACTTCACCATCTTGACGGCGTCGTCCATGATCGTCAGGTTGCGCAGGCCCAGGAAGTCCATCTTCAGCAGGCCGAGCGACTCGCACTGCGGGTAGTCCCACTGCGTGATGGTCACGCCGTCCGTGTGCCGCACCCAGATGGGGGCGTGGTCGACGATGGGCTCGCTGGACATGATCACGCCGGCCGCGTGCACGCCCATCTGCCGGACCAGGCCCTCGACGCCCTTGGCGGTGTCGATGACCTTCTTGACGTCCGGCTCGTTCTCGTACATCGAGCGGATCTCGCCCGCCTCGTTGTAGCGCGGGTGCGAGGGGTTGGTGATGCCGTCGAGGTCGATGCCTTTGCCGAGGACGTCGGCGGGCATGGCCTTGGTGAGCCGGTCGCCCATGGCGTACGGGTAGCCCAGCACGCGCGCGGAGTCCTTGATGGCGTTCTTCGCCTTGATCTTGCCGTAGGTGCCGATCATGGCGACCTTGTCGGCGCCGTACTTCTCGGTCACGTACCTGATCACCTCGACGCGCCTGCGCTCGTCGAAGTCGATGTCGACATCGGGCATGGAGACGCGCTCGGGGTTGAGGAACCGCTCGAAGATCAGTCCGTGCGGGATGGGGTCGAGGTCGGTGATGCCCATGGCGTAGGCGACGATCGAGCCGGCCGCCGAGCCGCGCCCGGGGCCGACGGCGATGCCGTTCTTCTTCGCCCACATGATGAAGTCGGCGACCACGAGGAAGTAGCCCGGGAACCCCATCTGGATGATGACGTCCATCTCGTACTCGACCTGCTTCTGGCGGTCCTCGGGGATGCCGCCGGGGAAGCGCCGCTCCATGCCGCGGCGGACCTCCTCCTTGAACCAGGTGACCTCGGTGTAGCCGTCCGGGATGTCGAACTTCGGCATGAGGTTCTTCGCCTCGAACATGCCGGTGGTGTCGATCTGCTCGGCCACCAGCAGGGTGTTGCGGCAGCCCTCCTGCCAGGCGTCCGAGGAGTCGATGGCGTACATCTCGTCCGTGGACTTCAGGTAGTAGCCGGTGCCGTCGAACTTGAAGCGGTCCGGGTCGGAGAGGTTCTTCCCGGTCTGGATGCACAGCAGCGCGTCGTGGGCGGCCGCCTCGTGCGCGTAGGTGTAGTGCGAGTCGTTGGTGACCAGCGGGGGGATGCCGAGCTTCTTGCCGATCTCCAGGAGACCGTCGCGGACCCGGTGCTCGATCTCGATGCCGTGGTCCATCAGCTCCAGGAAGTAGCGGTCCTTGCCGAAGATGTCCTGGTAGTCGGCGGCCGCCTTCAGGGCCTCGTCGAACTGGCCGAGGCGCAGACGGGTCTGCAGCTCGCCGGAGGGGCAGCCGGTGGAGGCGATCAGCCCCTCGGACCACTGGGAGATCGTCTCCTTGTCCATCCGGGGCCACTTCTGCAGCCAGCCCTCGGCGTACGCGTCCGAGGAGAGCCGGAAGAGGTTGTGCAGGCCCGTCGAGTTCGCCGCCCAGATCGTCTTATGGGTGTAACCGCCGGAACCGGAGACGTCGTCCCGCTTCTGGTGCGGCTGGCCCCACTGGATCTTGCGCTTGTTGCGCCGGGACTCGGGCGCGACATACGCCTCGATGCCGATGATCGGGGTGACTCCGGCCTTCTTCGCGGAATGGAAGAAGTCGTACGCCCCGTGCAGGTTGCCGTGGTCGGACATGGCGATGTGCGTCATGCCCATCTCGTTGCACGCGTTGAACATGTCCTTGAGCCGCGCGGCACCGTCCAGCAGCGAGTACTGGGTGTGGACGTGCAGGTGCGTGAAGGGCGGCTTCGACACGGTATGGCCTCCAACGGAAAACACGGCGACGGGCTGGCGGACGGTCGGGGGGTCAGCGTCGAAGTCTATGCCCGGGCACTGACACACGAGGGGCATCCCCCGCGTACCTTCGTGCGGGAACCGGGCACTCCCGCGTGGCGTCGCCCGTTGAAGACGGCGGAGACGCCGTCGTTCCCCGTACGCACATCCACGCACCACCGTCCCGCACCAGGAGGCACTTCGCGATGCCGGTCCCCGAGCTCAACGACGAGCAGCGCGGCGAGGAGATCCTCGCCGTCTTCGACACCGCCTTCGGCCGGCTCCTGGCCGCCGACCCGGCCGCGTTCCGGGTGAAGTTCCGGAAGATGGCGGCCTCGGCCTTCGCGTTCTACCGGGGCACGGCGTGCCTCTTCTACCACGATCTCGACGCGGAGAAGCGCGGCGGCCCGTACCTGGACGACCGCACCTCGCGCGTCTGGATCCACGGCGATCTGCACGCGGAGAACTTCGGCACCTACATGGACTCCAACGGGCGCCTGGTCTTCAACGTCAACGACTTCGACGAGGCCTACGTCGGCCCGTTCACCTGGGACCTCAAGCGCTTCGCCGCCTCCGTCGCGCTCGTCGGCTACGCGAAGGCGCTCAGCGACGAGCAGATCACCGAGCTGGTGACGATCTACGCCGAGGCCTACCGGGAGCGCATCCACGCCCTGGCCACGGGCGCCAAGAGCGACGAGGTGCCGCCGTTCACGCTGGACACCGCGCAGGGCCCGCTGCTGGACGCGCTGCGCGACGCCCGCTCGCTCACCCGCTTCGGGCTGCTGGAGTCGATGACGGAGATCCGCGACTTCGAACGCCGGTTCGCGCCGGGCGGCGGCTCGATCGAGCTGGACGCCGCCACCCGCTACAAGGTGCTGGCCGCCTTCGACGGCTATCTGGAGACGCTGCCGGAGACCTCGCTGGCCCGCCCGGACTCCTACCGGGTGAAGGACGTCGTGGGGCGCCGGGGCATCGGCATCGGCTCGGCGGGCCTGCCCTCGTACAACATCCTGCTGGAGGGGCACAGCGACGCCCTCGAGAACGATGTCGTGATCTACATCAAGCAGGCCCAGACCCCGGCGGTCTCCCGGCACATCACCGACCCGGCGATCGCGGAGTACTTCCAGCACGAGGGGCACCGCACGGTGATCTCCCAGCGCGCCCTGCAGGCGCACGCCGACCCGTGGCTGGGCTGGACCGAGCTGGACGGCGCGGGGCAGCTGGTGGCCGAGGTGTCGCCGTACGCGGTCGACCTGGACTGGGGCGACATCGACGACCCGGAGGAGATCGCGGCCGTCGTCGCCGACCTGGGCCGGGCCACGGCGACGATGCACGCGGCGGCGGACGACACCTCCGGCGAGTCGCTGGTGCCGTTCTCGACCGAGCGGGCCATCGACGCGGCCCTCGCGGCCGACGAGGAGGGCTTCGCGCCGCTCCTGGTGGACTTCGCGCACGGCTACGGCGCACGCGCGCGTGCCGACCATCAGATCTTCCTCGACCTGTTCCGCAACGGCCGCATCCCGGGGCTGTGACCTTCGGGACTCACAGGCGTCCTTTAGGAGTCCCTTACCGGCGTACGTGCCAGACTCTGTAGTCACCATGGACATCTCCGGGACTCAGCTCAGAGCCGTACGCGCGGCGCTGTTCACGGCAGTGGTCGTGACGCTCAGCACCGCGTCGCACGTTCTGCTGTCCAGGGCCCCGCTGCCGGCGGCGACCGTGTGCGCGGTCGCCGTCGCGGTGTTCGCCACGGCGTACGCGCTGGCGGGCAGCGAGCGCGGCTTCGGCCGGATCGCGGCCCTGCTGATCCCGCTGGAGCTGGCCGCCGACACGGTGTTCACCACCGGCCAGCAGTCCTGCTACGGCAGGGCGGGCGGCCCGGTCGCGGGTCCCCTGCACGCGTTCGGTTTCGACGTGCTGTGCGGGGGCGGCAGCGTGGGCACGCCGCTGGCCCAGGTCACCGGCGCGCCCGGCCGTGGCGCCGTGGTCCCGCTCGCGGACGCCGGCCCGGCCGCCGCCTGGCTGCTGCTCGCCGCGCACCTCGGCGTGGGGCTGCTGGCCGCCGCCTGGCTGCGCCGGGGCGAGCGGGCGCTGGCCCAGCTGCTGGGCGCGGTCACGGCCACCACCTTCCGTCCGCTCCTGCTGCTGGCGGCGGCAGCGGGCGCCGTATCGCTGCCGCCGGCCCGCCGGCTGCCGCGCCCGGCCCCCTGGCCGGCCGTCGCCCGCGACCGGCTCCTCACGCACTCCCTGGGACGGCGTGGACCGCCGTGCTGCCGCGCCCTCGCCCTCGTCTGAGCGGCGACCGCTGAGCACGACCAGTCCCCCGCACGTATCCCGCGTACGACGTGTGCGCGTCCCACATGGAGATCATCACTATGAGCAAGCGGAACAGCCAGTCGGCGAAGACTGCGGCCCGGGAGCGGCTGCGCCAGGAGCGCGAGCGGCAGGCCAGGCGCGACAAGGCCAGGCGGCAGATCATCGTGGCCGGCTCGGTCGTGGCCGTACTGGCCGCCGCGGGCGGCATCGGCTACGCCGTCGTCCAGGCCAACAAGCCCGGCTACTGGGAGGGTCTGAAGGACGCCTCCAGTGTCGCCGCCCCGGCCAACACCACGGGCGCCAAGGGCACCACGGTCGTCATCGGCAAGGACACCGCGAAGAAGACCCTGAAGGTCTACGAGGACCCGCGCTGCCCGGTGTGCGCCCAGTTCGAGCAGACGGTCGGCTCGACGGTGAAGAAGGACGTCGACGGCGGCAAGTACAAGATCCAGTTCGTGGGCGCCACGTTCATCGACGCCCACGACAACGGCGTGGGCTCCAAGAACGCGCTGAGCGCGCTCGGCGCCGCGCTCAACGTCAGCCCGGAGGCGTTCCTCGAGTACAAGGGCGCCCTCTACTCGGCGAAGTTCCACCCGGACGAGCAGACCGACAAGTTCAAGAGCGACGACTACCTCATCAAGATCGCCGACACCGTCCCCGCGCTCAAGAACAACGCCAAGTTCCAGAACGCGGTCAAGAAGGGCACGTACGACGCCTGGGCGATGGCGATGTCCAAGTCCTTCGACGACAACAAGGACGGCGTGTCCGGCACGCCGAGCTTCGTCATGGACGGCAAGAAGCTGACCGCCGACAGCCAGGGCAACCCGCCCATGACGGTGGCCGACTACAACCGGGTGCTGGACGCGGCCCTCAAGGGCTGACCCTCCGTCAGAAACGGAGCACCGCGTGAAGAGCGGGCGAACTTTCGGAGTTCGCCCGCTCTCGCGCATACCGATCAGTAACCTGATCGGTCGTGACCAGTCGATACAGATCATCCGAGGCACACCAAGGCCTCAACTCCCTTTCGCCCCGCCGCCGTACGGTCGTCAAGGCCGCGGCGGCGACGGCTGTGCTGGCCGGCCCGCTCGCCGCCACCCTTCCGGCGCGCGCTGCCGACCAGGCCCCCGCCTTCCTGCACGGCGTCGCCTCCGGCGACCCGCTGCCCGACGGCATCCTGCTGTGGACCCGGGTGACGCCGGTGCCCGAGGCGACTCCCGGCTCCGGGGTCGGCCCGGACACCGAGGTCGGCTGGGTCGTCGCCCGGGACAAGGCGCTCACCGACGTCGTCGCCAAGGGCTCGACCACCGCCACCGCGGCGGCCGACCACACCGTCAAGGCCGACATCCGCGGCCTGGCCCCGGCCACCGACTACTGGTTCCGCTTCACCGCCGGCGGCACCGACTCCCCGGTGGCGCGTACCCGCACCGCGCCGGCGGCGGACGCCGCGGTGTCCTCCCTGCGCTTCGGCGTGGTCTCCTGCGCCAACTGGGAGGCGGGCTACTTCGCCGCCTACCGCCACCTCGCGGCCCGCGGCGACCTGGACGCCTGGCTGCATCTCGGCGACTACATCTACGAGTACAAGTCCGGCGAGTACGCGGCCCGGGGCAAGGTCGTACGGCCGCACGCGCCGGCGAACGAGATCCTCACCCTCGCCGACTACCGGATCCGGCACGCCAAGTACAAGACCGACCCCGACCTGCAGGCCCTGCACGTGAAGGCGCCGGTCATCGCGATCTGGGACGACCACGAGTTCGCCGACAACGCCTGGTCCGGCGGCGCCGTGAACCACACCGAGGGCGCCGAGGGCGCCTGGTCGGCCCGTCAGGCCGCCGCCAAGCAGGCCTACTTCGAGTGGATGCCGGTCCGCCCCGCCATCGCCGGCACCACCTACCGGCGGCTGCGCTTCGGAAAGCTCGCCGACCTCTCCCTGCTGGACCTGCGCTCCTTCCGCTCCCAGCAGGCGGCCACGGCCAGCGGCTCGGTGGACGACCCGGACCGTACGCTCACCGGCCGCGCGCAGCTCGACTGGCTCAAGGCGGGCCTGAAGGCCTCCGACACCAGGTGGCGGCTGGTCGGCAACTCCGTGATGATCTCGCCGTTCGCCGTCGGCTCGCTCTCCGCGGACCTGCTCAAGCCGCTCGCCAAGCTGCTGGGCCTGCCGCAGGAGGGCATCGCCGTCAACACCGACCAGTGGGACGGCTACACCGACGACCGGCGCGAACTCCTCGCCCATCTGCGCTCGAACGCCATCGGCAACACCGTCTTCCTGACCGGTGACATCCACATGGCGTGGGCGAACGACGTGCCGGTGGACGCGGGCACCTACCCGCTGTCGGCGTCGGCGGCCACCGAGTTCGTGGTCACGTCGGTCACCTCCGACAACCTCGACGACATCGTGAAGGTGCCCGAGGGCGCCGTCTCGGCCGTCGCCTCACCGGTCATCAGGGCCGCCAACCGGCACGTCCACTGGGTGGACACCGACCGGCACGGCTACGGCGTGCTCGACATCACCGCCGACCGCGCGCAGATGGACTACTACGTCCTGTCCGACCGCACCGACGCGAACGCGACCTCCGCCTGGGTGCGTTCGTACCGCACCCGCAGCGGGACGCAGAAGGTCGAGCGCACCTACGACCCGGTGTAGCCGTCCGCCCGCTGCACGGCTACAGACTGTCGAGGAAGCCGAGCGCCACCCGCCAGGTGGCCTCGGCGGCCTCCTCGTCGTAGTCCGGCAGGCCGGGGTCGGTGTAGACGTGACCGGCCCCGGCGTACCGGTAGACCTCCACGTCCGCGCCCGCCCGGCCCATCTGCAGGTACCAGGCGCTCAGCCAGTCGTCCGTCTCGAACGGGTCCGGCTCGGCCACGTGCAGCTGCACCGGCAGCTCGTCCACCCGCGCGTTCGGCGCGATGTCCGAGGTGCCGTGCAGGAGCAGCAGGCCTCGCGCCCGCTCGTCGCCGAGGGCCAGCGTCTGGGCGACGGACGCGCCGAGCGAGAACCCGGCGTAGACGAGACCGCGCTCGGAGTACGGCGCCGCCGCCAGCACGGCCCGCTTCAGCAGCTCGTCCTTGCCGATCCGCTCCTTGAACTCCATGCCCTCCTCGACCGTCTCGAACGTGCGCCCCTCGAAGAGGTCCGGCGTCCACACCTCGTGGCCCGCCGCGCGCAGCCGGTCCGCGGCCTCGCGCACCGCCGGCCTGAGCCCGTAGGTCGAGTGAAAAAGCATGATGTTCATGGGGCCATGGTGCCAGCCGGGCGGTACGGGACCGGAACCGCCGTACCCAGATGCGTGCCGAACTCACATGTTCATCCGCGCCGACCACCGGTTAGGAGCGGAGGCATGGAGAACGTACTCCGCCCCCTGATCGTGATCGGCAGCTCCGTCCTGCTCACTCTCGTCATCGGCTGGGCCACGGACCGGCTGCTGTGCAAGGCCGACGCCCGCAACCCCGAGACCCCGCTGTGGGGTCTGTTGCGGCGCGGCCGCATCCCCTACCAGCTGGTCCTCTGCGCCGCCCTGCTCAGAGGCTCCTACGACCAGGCCGAACTGCTGGAGCAGCACCGGGCCGGCATCGGCCGGACGCTGACGCTGGTCCTCATCGGGTCCGCCGCCTGGCTGGTGATCCGGATCGCGGCGGCGATCGTCGAGACCTCGTACAGCCGCTACGCACGCGTCCACCGGGACGCGGCCCGGGTGCGCCGGGTGCGCACCCAGGTGGAGCTGATCATGCGGGTGGTCTCGGCGATCGTCATCGTCGTGGCCGCCGCCTCGATGCTGCTGACGTTCCCGGCGATGCGCGCGGCCGGCGCCTCGCTGCTGGCCTCCGCCGGCATCCTCGGCATCGTCGCCGGTGTGGCCGCCCAGTCGACCCTGTCCAACATGTTCGCCGGGCTGCAGATCGCCTTCGGCGACATGGTGCGGATCGGCGACACGGTCGTCGTGAACGGGGAGTGGGGCACGGTCGAGGAGATCACCCTCACCTTCCTGACGGTGCGGACCTGGGACGAGCGGCGGATCACGATGCCGGTGTCGTACTTCACGTCCAACCCGTTCGAGAACTGGTCGCGGGGCACCCCGCAGATGACGGGCATCGTCTTCTGGCACCTGGACCACAGCGCGCCGATCGAGGCGATGCGCGAGAAGCTCCGCGACATCCTGCGCGAGTGCCCGGCCTGGGACGGCCGCGCCTACAACCTGGTGGTGACCGACACCACGCCGAACACCATCCAGGTGCGCGCCCTGGTCACCGCAAAGGACGCGGACGACATCTGGACGGTACGGGTCGCGGTGCGCGAGCAGATGATCACCTGGCTGTCCGCCGAGCACCCCTACGCGCTTCCCCGGGTCAACACCTCGGACGCGGTCCTCGCCCCGAACCGCATCCCGTCCCCGGACCGCGCGACGCTCCGCAAGGCCTACGAGTTCCCGCGCACCGGCCGGGGCTGAACCGGTGCCCGCCGCCGGCCGGCGGCGGCTCGCCCCTTACCGCTGCCGCCCCGCCGGACGTTCCGTCCGGCGGGGCGGCAGCGGTCAGCGCAGGCTCCGCACGTCGAGGTGGCGCAGCACCCGGTCCACGATCTCCGGATCGGCGCCGGGCTCGCTGCGCGCCGCCAGCACCTCGTGCCGCGCGGCGCTCAGCATCTCGCCCTGGATCCGCCGCACCCGCTTCAGCCGCCGCGCCCGCTGGTGATGCGCCTCCCGGCGGTCCTCCTCGCCCATGTCCGGGCTGATGCGGATGCCGATGTCGAAGGCCCGGCGCAGCATCTGCTCGGAGAGCTCCTCGGGCAGCTCCTCCACCTGCTCGATCTCCCGCAGCCTGCGCTTGGCGGCCTTGGCGGCCCGCACCGCCAGCTCCTTCTCGAACTCCGACTCCCGCTCGGAGTCGGCCTGCACCCCCAGCCGCCGCACCAGCCACGGCAGCGTCAGGCCCTGCAGCACCAGTGTGACGATGATGACCCCGAAGGCGATGAACACGAGCTCGTCCCGGTCCGGGAACGGCTTGCCGGCGTCGGTCTTGAGCGGGATGGCCAGCACCAGGGCCACCGAGGCCACCCCGCGCATCCCCGACCACCACATGACGACGGTCTCCCGCCAGCTCACGGGGATCTCCTCCTCGATGTCCCGCCGGGCGTGCAGCCGCTTGGTCAGCCAGGTGGCGGGCAGCAGCCACAGCAGCCGTACGACCACCACCACGCCCGCGATCGCCGCCGCCCAGCCGAGGAGTTCGCCCCACCGCCCGGACGCCGTCCGGATGGCGTTGTGCAGCTCGAGCCCGATCAGCCCGAAGGCGACGCCGGTGACGAGCGTGTCGATGATGTCCCAGAAGGTGTGCCCGGCCAGCCGGGTCAGCACGTCGTCGGCGTCGGTGGCGTACTCGGAGAGGAAGAGCGCGGTGGTGAGCACGGCGAGCACCCCGGAACCGTGCAGTTCCTCGGCGAGCACGTAGGAGGCGAAGGGCACCAGCAGGGTGAGCCCGATCTGCAGCGTGGGGTCGCCGAGCCAGTCCATCAGCTTGTTCGCGAACCAGCCCAGCGCCAGCCCGACGACGACCGCGACCACGGCGGACAGCACCAGGTCGAGTCCGGCGTCCCAGGCGGAGAACTCGCCGCTCACGGCGGCGGCGACGGCCACGTGGTACAGCACGATGGCCGTCACGTCGTTGAAGAGCCCCTCGCCCTCCAGGATCGACACCAGGCGGCGCGGCAGTCCGAGCTGCCCGGCGACGGCGGTGGCGGCGACCGGGTCCGGCGGGGCGATCAGCGCGCCCAGCACCACGGCGGCGGCGATGGGCAGCCCGGGCACGATGGTGTGGGCGACCGCGGCCACGCAGAACGTCGTCACGAAGACCAGGGCGACGGCCAGCAGGAAGATCGGCCGCTTGTTCGCCGTGAACTGCCGCCAGGAGGTGCGGCGTACGGCGGCGTAGAGCAGCGGCGGCAGCAGTGCGGGCAGGATCAGCTCGGGCGGGAACTCCACGTTGGGCACGAAGTCGGCCACCGCGAGGACGCCGCCGAGCAGGGTCATCAGCACCGGCGCCGGCACCCCGAACCGGTTCCCGACGGGAACGCTCAGCAGGGCCCCGAGCAGCACCACGAACAACAGGGCCAGCTGGTCCACGGCAAGCGCTCCGGGAGTCGACGATCACACGGCAGGTCTCCAGCCTGCCACGACGCTCGCGCCCCGGCCGTACCGGAGGGTCTACAGGACGCGCCGCATGGCCCGGTGCGGGATCCCCGCGTCCGGGAACTCCGGGCCGTACGCCTCGTACCCGAGACGCTCGTAGAAACCCAGGGCGTGGGTCTGCGCGTGCAGGTCCACCGCGGCCAGGCCGCGCGCGCGTGCCGCCTCCTCGACGGCCCGCACCAGGGCCGCGCCGACGCCGAGACCGCGCGCCGGACGGGCGACGGCGAGCCGGCCGAGGGAGCCGACCGTGGCGTCGCCGCCGGTCTTGGCGGCGGCTGCCTCGCCGTGCAGCAGGCGTCCGGTGCCGAGCGGCACGCCGTCCTCGCGGACCGCGAGGACATGGACGGCCACGGCGTCGTAGGCGTCGTACTCGATGTCCTGGTCGACGCCCTGCTCGACGACGAACACCTCCTTGCGCACCGCGAAGCAGGCTTCCCGGTCGGCGGGGTCCTCCGCGACCCGGACGGTGTAGGGCGTGCTCACGCGTACGTCTCCTCGCGTACCTGGTCGAGGGCGTGCTGCAGGTCCTCGGGGTAGTCGCAGCCGAACTCCACCCACCGTCCGTCACCGGGGTGCTCGAAGCCGAGCCGCACGGCGTGCAGCCACTGGCGGGTCAGGCCCAGCCGCTTGGCGAGCGTCGGGTCCGCGCCGTAGGTCAGGTCGCCGACGCAGGGATGGCGGTGGGCCGACATGTGGACGCGGATCTGGTGGGTGCGGCCGGTCTCCAGCTTCACGTCGAGCAGGGAGGCGGCGCGGAAGGCCTCGATGAGGTCGTAGTGGGTCACCGAGGGCTTGCCGTCGGCGGTCACCGCCCACTTGTAGTCGTGGTTGGGGTGGCGGCCGATCGGGGCGTCGATCGTGCCGCTGGTCGGGTCCGGGTGGCCCTGCACGAGGGTGTGGTAGCGCTTGTCGACCGTGCGCTCCTTGAACTGGCGCTTGAGCGACGTGTACGCGTACTCGGACTTCGCGACCACCATCAGGCCGGACGTGCCGACGTCCAGGCGGTGCACAATGCCCTGGCGCTCGGCGGCGCCGGAGGTGGAGATCCGGTAGCCGGCGGCGGCGAGACCGCCGATGACGGTCGGGCCGCTCCAGCCCGGCGAGGGGTGCGCGGCCACGCCGACCGGCTTGACGATCACGACCACGTCGTCGTCGTCGTGCACGATCTCCATGCCCTCGACCGGCTCGGCGACCACCTGCACGGGCGCGGGCGCCTGCGGCATCTCGACCTCGAGCCAGGCGCCGCCGTGGACCCGCTCGGACTTGCCGACCACCGTGCCGTCGACCTGCACCTTGCCTGCCCCGGCGAGTTCCGCCGCCTTCGTACGGGAGAAGCCGAACATGCGGGAGATGGCGGCGTCGACGCGCTCGCCCTCCAGGCCGTCGGGCACGGGCAGGGTACGGATCTCGGGAATCGTGCTCACCCGTCGAGTATGCCGGACGGCTCCGCCGGCCCCGACCGGGCCTGTGGACAACGGCCCCGCGCGAGGACCGGTCCCAGTGAAGCGGTCTCAGTCCTTGTGCACGGTGCCGTCCGGGTCCAGACCGCGGAACGACAGCAGCACGATCAGGATGCCGCCGCACACGATCGCCGAGTCGGCCAGGTTGAACACCGCGAAGCCCTTGGGCGCGATGAAGTCCACCACCTCGCCCTGGAAGACGCCGGGCGCCCGGAAGACGCGGTCGGTGAGGTTGCCGAGCGCACCGCCGAGCAGCAGGCCGAGGGCGATCGCCCAGGGCAGGCTGTAGAGCTTGCGGGCGAGGCGGACGATCACCACGATGACCGCGGCCGCGATCAGCGTGAAGATGATCGTGAAGGCGGCCCCGAAGCCGAAGGCCGCGCCCGGGTTGCGGATGGCGTGCAGCTCCAGCCAGTCCCCCACCACCTGGATCGGCGCGTGGTGCTCCAGCTTCGCCACCACCAGCATCTTGCTGACCAGGTCGAGGGCGTAGGCGAACACGGCCACCGCGAACAGCACGGCGATCCGGCGCCCGCGTCCGCTCCGCTGCCCCGCCGGCGCCGTCCGCTCGCCGGTCGCGGGGGTGCCGGACGCACCGGACCCGGCGGGTGCCTCGGCCGCCGCCGTGTGCTCGCCGCTGTCGTCCGGGGTGTCCGGCGTACCGATGACGCGCTCCGCCTCTGCCACGTGAGTCCCTCAACCTAGGTGCCTGACTGAGGACGAGACTACGGCACGCCCCCGCCGGCCCCGGCGCTCAGGAGCGGCGTTCCTGTTTCTGCTTGCACTCCACGCAGAGGGTGGCCCTCGGGAACGCCTGCATCCGGGCCTTGCCGATGGGATTGCCGCAGTTCTCGCACAGTCCGTAGGTGCCCGCGTCCAGCCGTTCCAGGGCGTGCTCGTTCTGCGTCAGCATCTCGCGCGCGTTGGCGGCCAGCGCCATCTCGTGCTCGCGCGTGATGTTCTTTGTGCCGGTGTCGGCCTGGTCGTCGCCCGCGCCGTCGCCGGAGTCGCGCATCAGGCCGACGAGGGCGCTCTCGGACGTGCTGATCTCGGTGCGCAGCCGGTCCACCTCGGACGACAGTTCGGCGCGGGCTTCGGCGACCTCCTCAGGGGTCCAGGGGTCCTCGCCGGGGCGCACCGCGAGATCGCCGGGTTCCGCCGCGGCGAGCCGCGCCTTCGGAACGGCGCTCTGCTTCGCCGCGGCCGTGCCAGGAGTCTTCTTCGCAACCACTGTCGTGGCTCCCGTCTGCTTCGCGGCCCGCGCCGCACCCGCCTTCTTGGCCGTGCTCTTGCCGGCCGCCTCCGAGGAGGGGCCCTCGGCGGCCGTCCGCTCAGGAACGGCCTCTTTCCCGCCCGCCTTTCCACCGGCCACCGCGTGCGCGGCCGCTCTCCCGCCGGCCGTCTTCCCGGCGGCGTCCTTCCCGGCCACCGCGTGCGCGGCCGCCTTCCGGTCACCCGTCTTCTCGGCGGCCGCGTCTTGCCCGGCCGCCCCCTCGACGGCTGATCCCTTCCCTCCCGCGCCCTTCCCCACCACTTTCCCGGCGTCCGCCTTCTCGCCGGCCACGGCGTGCGCGGCCGCCTTCCCACCGGCGGCCTCCTTCGGGGCCTTCCCGTTGCCCGCACCGTGCCCCCGAGCCGACCCCCCGTCCTCCCCGGCCACATCGGCCGAGGCCCTGCCCCTCGCGGCCGCCTCCCCGCCCCTCGCACGCTTCCGAGCCGACCTCCCGCCGGCACCGTCCGCAGAAGCCGCTTCCTTGGCCACCGCGTGCTTCCGCGCCGACCCACCGCCCGCCGAGTCCTCCCCGGCCACACCCCCGGCAGCCGTGCGCTTCAGGGCTGCCTCCTTGGCCGCCGTGCGCTTCCGGGCCGCCCGCGACCCGGCCACGTCCGCCGGAGCCGTGTCCTCGGGGGCTTTCTTCGCCATCGCGTCCTTGGCCGCCGTGCGCTTGCGGGCCGGCTTCTTCCCGGCCGGTTCGTCGGACGCGGCCTTCGTCGGCGTGGCCGACCGGTCCGGTCGGCCCGCGCTCCTGCTCCCGGCGCTCGTCGCCTTCGCGTTCGTCGTCTTCGCGCTCGCCTTGTCCACGGCTGCCTTCTCGCCGGCCGTCTCCTTGCCCGCTGCCTCCTTGGCAGCACCGGCAGGCTTCCTGACCGCCGCCTTCTTCGTGGCGGCGACCTCCTGAGCGGTCCCCTCCGCGGAGGCGCCTCCCTTGGCGCCCCCCGTCCGCGCCGCGGTCTTCCTGACCGCCGTTCCAGCGACGCCGTCCTCGGCGGCCGCGCCCTCGGCCGCCGACCTCGCGGCCGCCTTCCCCGCCTGCGTCGCTTCGGCCGACGCCCTCCCGGCCGAGGCCCTGCCGACGGAAGCCTTCCCGGCCGACGTCTCCTTCGTTGCCTTCCCAGCCGACGTCCTTCCGGCCGACGCCCGTGTCGCCCCGGCTGGAGCAGCCCCGGCCGAGGACTTCCGCCGGGACGTCGTCCCAGCCGGGGCCCCAGCCGGCGCCCGGCTCCCGGTGGACGCGCCGTGCTTCGCCCCGTCGCCGCCGCGTGCCGCGGCGGCTGCCCGCTCCGGGGACGCCGGTGTTCCGGCGGGTGTCGCCGGGTGGTGTCTCTTCGCGGTGGCCGCCGGGGCACGGGCCGTCCTCCTGCCGCCGGCTCCCTCGGACCCGCCGCCGGAGGCGGCCGCGCCACTGGAGCGGCCGGACGCCGGCTGCTGTACGGCGGTCTTCTTCGCCACCATGGCCGCGGCCCCTTCACATATTGTGATCTTGCTCGCGAATCGTGCTGGGACGATAAATCGACTTGAGTCCCGCGGCAACGGGGCACACCGCCCGATTCGCCCGCCCGCATCCCCCGAGCAGCGGACCTGCAACCGTTGTGCCCAGCTCCCCGCCGGGTAATCCGCGAAGCGGAACGCGCCACGGCGCGAGCGCCTCCCCCTCGCCATTCGGGTCATCCCGCCCACTCCCTCCGCGCCCGCCCACGCGGCCTGCCCACGCGCGCGGGAAAAGCGGTCGGCCGCTGTCCGCGCGGAGCCGTACACTGGGCGGAGCGAGAAGCATGGATGGGGACGAGTAGCGGCGTACGCAGCGCAGAGCGACCCGGGGACGGTGTGAGCCCGGGGGCGAGCGCGACGTGAAGATCACCCCGGAGCCGCCGGAGGAAAGCCGTGGCAGCCGCCACGGCGAGTAGAACCGGCTTCGCGACCCCAATGAGGGGGCTCACCGGCGCGGACGGCGCGGCGGGGGGCCAAGGAGGGTGGTACCGCGGGAGCGCGCCGCACACGGCGTGGACAGGAAAGAGCTCTCGTCCCTCCGACGGAAGGCAGCAAGTCCGTTGGAGGATGCTCGCAGATGACAGCGCCGACGTACCGCCAGGTGCCCGCCCAGGTCGACCTGCCCGCGCTTGAGCACGCCGTGCTCGACTTCTGGCGCGAGCAGAAGATCTTCGCCAAGAGCCTGGAGCAGTCCGAGGGACGCCCCGAGTGGGTGTTCTACGAGGGCCCGCCCACCGCGAACGGCATGCCCGGCGCCCACCACATCGAGGCCCGCGTCTTCAAGGACGTCTTCCCGCGCTTCCGCACCATGCGCGGCTACCACGTGGCCCGCAAGGCCGGCTGGGACTGCCACGGCCTCCCGGTGGAGCTGGCCGTCGAGAAGGAGCTCGGCTTCTCCGGCAAGCAGGACATCGAGGCGTACGGCATCGCCGAGTTCAACGCCAGGTGCCGTGAGTCGGTCACCCGGCACACGGACGCCTTCGAGGAGCTCACGACCCGCATGGGTTACTGGGCCGACCTCCAGGACCCGTACCGCACGATGGACCCCGAGTACATCGAGTCCGTGTGGTGGTCGCTGAAGGAGATCTTCGACAAGGGCCTGCTGGTCCAGGACCACCGCGTGGCCCCCTGGTGCCCGCGCTGCGGCACCGGCCTGTCCGACCACGAGCTCGCGCAGGGCTACGAGACGGTCGTGGACCCGTCCGTGTACGTCCGCTTCCCGCTCACCTCCGGTCCGCTGGCCGGCGAGGCCGCGCTCCTGGTGTGGACGACGACCCCCTGGACCCTGGTGTCCAACACCGCGGTCGCCGCACACCCCGAGGTCACCTACGTCGTCGCCACCGACGGCCAGGAGAAGATCGTCGTCGCCGAGCCGCTCGTCGCCAAGGCGCTCGGCGAGGGCTGGGAGACCACCGGCCAGTCCTTCACCGGCGCCGAGATGGAGCGCTGGACGTACCGGCGCCCCTTCGAGCTCGTGGAGTTCACCGAGCCGGCGCACTACGTGGTGAACGCCGAGTACGTGACCACCGAGGACGGTACGGGTCTGGTCCACCAGTCCCCCGCGTTCGGTGAGGACGACCTCAAGGTCTGCCGCTCCTACGGCCTGCCCGTGGTCAACCCGGTCCGCCCGGACGGCACCTTCGAGGAGGACGTCCCGCTCGTCGGCGGCGTCTTCTTCAAGAAGGCCGACGAGAAGCTCACCGAGGACCTCCAGCAGCGCGGCCTGCTCTTCCGCCACCTGCCGTACGAGCACAGCTACCCGCACTGCTGGCGCTGCCACACCGCGCTGCTGTACTACGCGCAGCCGTCCTGGTACATCCGCACCACCGCGATCAAGGACCGGCTGCTCCAGGAGAACGAGAAGACGAACTGGTTCCCGGACACGGTCAAGCACGGCCGGTACGGCGACTGGCTGAACAACAACATCGACTGGGCGCTGTCCCGCAACCGCTACTGGGGCACCCCGCTGCCCATCTGGCGCTGCGAGGAGGGACACCTCACCTGCGTCGGCTCGCGCACGGAGCTGTCCGAGCTGACCGGCGCCGACCAGTCGAACCTCGACCCGCATCGCCCCTACATCGACGACGTCACCTTCGCCTGCCGTCACGACGGCTGCGGCCTGACGGCCACGCGCGTGCCGGAGGTCATCGACGCCTGGTACGACTCGGGTTCGATGCCGTTCGCGCAGTGGGGCTACCCGTACAAGAACAAGGAGCTGTTCGAGGCCCGCTACCCGGCGCAGTTCATCTGCGAGGCCATCGACCAGACCCGCGGCTGGTTCTACACGCTGATGGCCGTCGGCACGCTGGTGTTCGACAAGTCGTCGTACGAGAACGTCGTCTGCCTCGGCCACATCCTCGCCGAGGACGGCCGCAAGATGTCCAAGCACCTGGGCAACATCCTGCAGCCGATCCCGCTCATGGACCAGCACGGCGCGGACGCGGTGCGCTGGTTCATGGCGGCCGGCGGCTCTCCGTGGGCGGCCCGCCGGGTAGGCCACGGCACCATCCAGGAGGTCGTGCGCAAGACGCTGCTCACGTACTGGAACACGGTCGCCTTCCAGGCCCTGTACGCCCGCACGTCCGAGTGGGCGCCGTCCGCCGCCGACCCGGCCCCGGCCGAGCGCCCGCTGCTCGACCGCTGGCTGCTGTCCGAACTGCACGCGCTGACCGACCAGGTGACGCAGTCCCTGGAGGCGTACGACACCCAGCGCGCCGGCAAGCTGCTGTCCGCGTTCGTGGACGACCTGTCGAACTGGTACGTCCGCCGTTCGCGCCGCCGCTTCTGGCAGGGCGACAAGGCCGCGCTGCGCACGCTGCACGAGGTGCTGGAGACGGTCACCAAGCTGATGGCGCCCATCACCCCGTTCATCACCGAGCGGGTGTGGCAGGACCTGGTGGTGCCGGTGAGCCCGGGCGCCCCCGAGTCGGTGCACCTGGCGACCTGGCCCGAGGCGGACCTGTCCGCGATCGACCCGGAGCTGTCGAGGCAGATGGTCCTGGTCCGCCGCCTGGTGGAGCTGGGCCGTGCCACGCGCGCGGAGTCGGGCGTCAAGACCCGCCAGCCGCTGTCCCGGGCGCTGATCGCCGCCACCGGCTTCGAGACCCTGGACCGCGAACTGCACGCGCAGATCACCGAGGAGCTGAACGTCTCCTCGCTGGCGTCCCTCTCCGAGGTCGGCGGCTCGCTGGTCGACACGACGGCCAAGGCCAACTTCCGCGCCCTGGGCAAGCGGTTCGGCAAGCGGGTGCAGGACGTGGCCAAGGCGATCGCGAACGCGGACGCGGCCGCGCTGTCCCTCGCCCTGCGCTCGGGCACCGCGTCGGTCGAGGTCGACGGGGAGACGGTCACGCTGGCCCCGGACGAGGTGATCATCACGGAGACCCCGCGCGAGGGCTGGTCGGTGGCCTCCGATTCCGGTGCCACGGTGGCGCTCGACCTGGAGATCACCGAGGAGCTGCGGCAGGCGGGCCTGGCCCGTGACGCGATCCGGCTGATCCAGGAGGCCCGCAAGAACAGCGGCCTCGACGTCGCCGACCGGATCGCGCTGCGCTGGACCTCCACCGATCCGGCGGTCCTGGCGGCACTCTCGGAGCACGCCGGTCTGATCGCCGAGGAGGTCCTGGCGACCGACTTCGCCCAGGGCGAGGCCGACTCCGGCTACGGCGAGCCGTTCACGGACGAGGGCCTGTCCCTCACCTTCCGGCTCCGCAAGGCGTAGCCGCGGGAGAAGTACGAAGGCCCGGCCCCCGTCGCGGGGGCCGGGCCTTCGGCGTCACCGGCCGCTCCCGACACCGGCACGGGTGCGTCAACACGCGTAACACACGGGTGCGTCAACACGCGTAAAAAGGGCGGGCCCCCGGACCGAAGTCCGAGGGCCCGCCCTGAACGCTGCCGACGCCGTTGTCGTACTAGGAGCCGCGGCCCGTCAGTTGTCGTCCTCGTCGATCAGGAACCCGCGCATCGGCGAGGGCGCCTGGCCCATCGGGGACGGACCCTGCGGACGGACCGGAGCCATGGGCTGGGTCATCGCGGGGGTCATCTGCTGCTGACCGCCGTAGGACGGAGCGGACGGCGCCGAAGGACCGCCCATGCCCTGGTTGCCTCCGTAGGACGGAGCGCTCGCGCCGGCCGGTGCCATGGAGGGCGCCGGGGACGGCGGAAGCGAGGCGGTGGCCGGAGTGCGCGGCGGCGCCAGGGAGTCGTCGGCCTGGGTCTCCAGCTGACGCAGCTGGGACTCGAGGTACGACTTCAGACGCGTGCGGTACTCGCGCTCGAAGCCGCGCAGGTCCTCGACCTTGCGCTCCAGCGTGGCGCGGGCGGACTCCAGGGAGCCCATCGCGACGCGGTGCTTCTCCTGCGCGTCCCGCTCCAGCGCGTCGGCCTTGGCACGGGCGTCACGCTCCAGACCCTCGGCGCGGCTGCGGGCCTCGCCGACGATCTTGTTGGCCTCGGAACGGGCCTCGGCGATCGCCTGGTCGGCGGTCTGCTGGGCCAGCGAGAGGACTCGGGCGGCGCTGTCGCCACCGGGGCCCTGACCGGGGCCGCCCATCGGACCGCCCATGGGGCCGCCCATCGGACCGCCCATCTGCTGCTGCATGGGCGGCTGACCGCCCATGGGGCCCTGACCCATCGGACCCTGGCCCATGGGGCCGGGACCCTGCGGGCCGCCCTGACCGCCGGGACCGGCGGGCAGCTGCGGGGCACCGCTCGGCAGCTGGGGCGGACCACCCATGGGGCCACCCATCTGCTGCTGCGGCGGGCCCGATATGCCGGCGGGCACCGGCGCGCCGGGACCTCGCATGCCCTGCTGGGGCATACCGCCCTGCTGAGGCATTCCACCCTGCTGGGGCATGCCGCCCTGCTGAGGCATACCGCCCTGCTGGGGCATGCCGCCCTGCTGCTGGTCCTGCTCCGGGGGCTTGCGCATGTTCTGCTGGTTCTGGGCAGCAGCACGCGTGGCCGCGGCCAGTTTGGCGCGCAGGTCCTCGTTCTCGCGCAGCAGGCGCGTCAGTTCGGCTTCGACCTCGTCGAGGAAGGCATCGACCTCGTCCTCGTCATAGCCTTCTCGGAGGCGGACGGTCGTGAACTGCTTGTTCCGCACGTCCTCGGGGGTCAACGGCATCTCTTCACCTCAACGTAGTCATCGGCAGTCGGCAAGACCGTATCGTCCATCCTCATCACACAAATCTCTGTGCGACGGAGATGAGGATCCAGACGATGATCATCAGTACGAAGAAGGACAGGTCGAGCGCCACGCCCCCGAGACGCAGCGGCGGGATGAACCGCCGCAGAAGCTTCAGCGGTGGATCGGTGACAGTGTAGGTGGCCTCCAGGACGACCACCATCGCCTTGCCGGGTTGCCACGAGCGGGCGAACTGGAAGACATAGTCCATGACCAGCCGGAAGATCAGCACGACGAGGAACACCATCAGCGCGATGTAGATCACCTGCGCGAACACGCTCATGGCCTGGCTTTCCCTCTCCCCTGTTTCCGTGCTTTTCCCGGTGGTACGTCTCAGCTCTGGTTGAAGAACCCGCCCTCTGCGATGCGGGCCTTGTCCTCCGCCGTGACATCGACGTTAGCAGGAGACAACAGGAACACCTTCTGCGTCACCCGCTCGATGCTGCCGTGAAGACCAAACACCAAACCGGCCGCAAAGTCGACAAGTCGCTTCGCGTCTGTGTCATCCATCTCAGTCAGATTCATGATCACCGGAGTGCCCTCACGGAAGTGTTCCCCGATGGTACGGGCTTCGTTGTACGTCCGCGGGTGCAGCGTGGTGATCCGGTAAGGCTCCCGCTCGGACACGACCTTGGGCATGATCACGGGTGCGTTCTTCTCCAGGGACTGACGTTCTTGTGTGATGGATGCCACGGGCGCGATTCGCGCCGGGCGCCCGGATTCCGCGGCGAGCGAAGTCGAACGGGCCACCGGCTCGCGCGGCGCGGGCGGTTGCACGATTCGCACCTCTTCGTCCCTTTGGGACTGATGCGCACCGTGCGACTGGTGTGACACCTCATGCCGTCGGTGGTCCCGGTCGAGTTCCGGGTCCAGCTCGGGCTCGAAGTCGTCGTCGGGGTCGAATCCGCGGCCGTCGTACCCATCGTCCTCCACGAGGCCGAGGTAGACCGCCATCTTGCGCATCGCGCCGGCCATTCTCTGAGTCCTCCGCTCTGTGGTGGATCGACTGCGACTGCCAAGTGCCCGCGATCCACGTGGCCTTTGTGCCCGCTTTCACGGACATTGACCATATTTTCTGCTGTGGTCCGACTTCCTGGCGACGTTACCCGAGCCTGGGGCGGACTCCGAGTACCGCAGTGCCGACGCGCACATGTGTCGCTCCGGCCGCCACGGCCTGCTCGAGGTCCGCACTCATCCCTGCCGACACCATGGTTGCAGCCGGATGAGCCCGGCGCAGGTCAGTCGACAAATCCATGAGCCGGTCGAACGCCGCCTGTTCGCGTCCCGCGTACTCCCCGGTGAGCGGTGCGACGGTCATCAGACCGTCGAGCCGCAGTCCCGGCGCCCCGGCCACGAGGCCGGCCAACTCCTCGATCCCGCCGGGCGCCACGCCTCCGCGCTCGCCCCGGCCGCTCGCCCCCGCGTCCAGCGCGACCTGGATGAGGCATCCGACCCCCCGCCCGGCGCGATCCGCCTCCCTCGAAAGGGCGGTGACGAGCCGGTCCCGGTCGACGGACTGCACGAAATCGGCATAACCGACCACGGAACGGACCTTGTTGGTCTGCAACTGGCCGACGAAATGCCATTTCAGCGGCAGGTCCGCACAGGCGGCCGCCTTGGGCGCCGCGTCCTGGTCGCGGTTCTCGGCGACATGGCGCACGCCGAGTTCCGACAGGATGCGCACATCGCTCGCCGGGTAGGTCTTGGTGACCACGATCAGGGTCACCTCGTCCCGCTCGCGCCCGGCCGCGGCGCACGCGGCGGTGATGCGCCGCTCCACGTTCGCCAGGTTCCCGGCGAGTTCGGTCTTACGGTCCGTCATGCCCCATCAGTCCAGCCAGACATAGCCCGCGAGCCGCCCGGTGGTGCGGTCGCGGCGGTACGAGTAGTGGTCGCCCGATTCCAGGGTGCACACCGGGGACTGTGCGCGGTCGCGCACTCCGAGCCGCTCGAGCTGGGCGTGCACTCCGGCGCTCACGTCGACCGCCGGGGTGCCCCAGCTCGTCTCGGCGTGCGCCGCCGGCTCGGCCGCGGCCACCTCGGCGCGCATCGCCTCCGGCACCTCGTAGCACCGGCCGCAGACGGCCGGCCCGGTGCGGGCGGTGATCCGCTCGGCACGGGCGCCGAGTTCGACCATGGCCCGGACGGCGGCGGGGACGATCCCCTTGGTCATTCCCGGCCGGCCCGCGTGGGCGGCGGCGACGACCCCGGCGACCGGGTCGGCCAGCAGCACCGGCACGCAGTCGGCGGTGAGGACCGCGAGCGCGAGGCCCCGGCGAGCGGTGACGATCGCGTCGACCTCCGGCACAGGACGGTCGCCCCAGGGCGCGTCGACCACGGCCACGTCCGCCCCGTGCACCTGGTTCATCCAGACGACCGATTCGGCGTCGAACCCGAGCGATTTCGCGGCCAGTTCCCGGTTCGCCCGGACCGATCCGGGGTCGTCACCGACCGCGCCGCCGAGGTTGAGCTCCTCATACGGAGCGGCGCTCACCCCGCCCCACCGGTCGGTGAAGGCGAAGTGCGCGCCGCTCACGCTCTCGCGCTGACCTATCACTTCAGGAAGTCCGGGACGTCCAGTTCCTCGGCCGCGCTGTCCGCGTAGGTGCGCGGCGCGGGCGGGACCGACGGGGTGACCGGGATCTCGGCCACGGGCTCGGGCGCGGGCTCCGGCTCCTCCTTCGGCGTCACGCTGCCGAGCGAGCCGAAGGACGGACGGCTCTCGGGCTGCCGCGCCGGAGCGGGCTCCTCGCGGCGGGGCGCGGACGAGCCGGAGGCGGAGGCGGAGCCGAGGACGTTGTCCCGGCGGGCCGGCGGCTGACCGCCGTCGAAGCCGGCAGCGATCACGGTGACCCGCACCTCGTCGCCGAGGGCGTCGTCGATGACCGCGCCGAAGATGATGTTGGCCTCCGGGTGGGCGGCCTCGCTGACCAGCTGGGCGGCCTCGTTGATCTCGAACAGACCGAGGTCGGAGCCGCCGGAGATGGAGAGCAGCACGCCGCGGGCGCCGTCGATGGACGCCTCCAGCAGCGGCGAGGAGATCGCCATCTCGGCCGCGGCCACCGCGCGGTCGTCGCCGCGGGCCGAGCCGATGCCCATCAGGGCCGAACCGGCCTCGGACATGACCGACTTCACGTCGGCGAAGTCCAGGTTGATCAGGCCGGGCGTGGTGATGAGGTCGGTGATGCCCTGCACACCGGAGAGCAGGACCTGGTCGGCCGACTTGAAGGCGTCCAGGACCGAGACCTGCCGGTCCGAGATGGACAGCAGCCGGTCGTTGGGGATGACGATGAGGGTGTCGACCTCTTCGCGCAGCTCGGCGATGCCGTCCTCGGCCTGGTTCGCGCGGCGCCGTCCCTCGAAGGTGAACGGGCGCGTGACCACGCCGATGGTGAGGGCGCCCAGCGAGCGCGCGATGTTGGCCACGACGGGCGCGCCGCCGGTGCCGGTGCCGCCGCCCTCACCGGCCGTCACGAAGACCATGTCGGCCCCCTTGAGGACCTCCTCGATCTCCTCGCGGTGGTCCTCGGCGGCCTTGCGGCCGACGGCCGGGTTGGCGCCGGCGCCGAGTCCGCGGGTGAGTTCGCGGCCGACGTCGAGCTTCACGTCGGCGTCGCTCATCAACAGCGCCTGCGCGTCGGTGTTGATGGCGATGAACTCGACGCCCTTGAGACCGACCTCGATCATCCGGTTGATGGCATTGACACCACCGCCGCCGACACCGATGACCTTGATGACTGCGAGGTAGTTCTGCGGTGCTGCCACGTCGAAGGCCTCTCGCCTCGAATTACGTTGTCGCCGCCGGGCGGTTCCCCGCACCGGGACGACGTATGCCGAATGGGACGGTCCGTAACGCCGACCCGAACCCTAACCTTGAAGTTTAGGGTTACCAGTGTGTCTGTTCCCTGAAGTCTTCTGAACAGGACACTAAGTCGACAAGTGGCGCGCGTTCAACGAACACGCCGAACCTCCCGTTTTTCTTTTCACCCTATGTGATCAGCCGTAGCGGTGCCCAACCAGGGTGCTGGCCTGCGCTGATACCCGTCAACTCCCCGCTGACGCCGGGGCGGTGGGCACGCTGACGTCGAAGTGCCGTGCGCCGGGAGCTGCTTTCATGAGTGCTGTGAGGGCCCGTGCCTTGGCGCGGCCGTTCTCACCGCTGCCCCAGGCGACGGTGCGGCCGCCGGTCAGCTCCACCGAGATGTCGTCGTAGGAACGGACTTGTACGGTCCGGGTGTCCCGCGCGACGGCGGCCGGGAGGACGCCGGCCACCCCCACCGCCTCGCGCACCAGACGCTCGGCGCCGAAGCGCCGGAAGCTCGCGGCCGCCTGGTCCGACCGGGACGCGGTCATCTCCAGTAGCGGAACGCCTTTCGGCGCCTGCGAAACGGTGGCGAAACGGACGCCCTCGTCGTCGACTTCGACGAAGTTCCCGGCTTTGCGGACCAGCAGTACCGGAGTCCGCTCGGTCACCTTCAAGGCGATGCCGTGGGGCCAGGCGCGAACGACCGAAACGGTGCCGATCCGGGGCAGTTTCCGGCGCAGCCGTGCCTCGACGGCGTCCGTGTCGACGGAGGCCAGCGGCGCCCCCACCGGCACGGAGGCGACCTCCCGCACGTCGGCCGGAGTCAGCATCCGGGTGCCGGAGACCGAGACGTGCCGCACGCGCAGCCACGAGGAGCCGTACAACACCCAAGTGGCGCCCGCCCCGAGGAGTACCAGGGCGACGGCGAGGACGAGGAGCGCGCGAAGGCGGGCCTTCCTCAGCCGTCGCGCGGACGGCGGGCCGGACGACTCCTGCTGGCGTTCACCGCGCTCGGCGGTAGTCGATCCGGCCACCCTCACTGCCCCTTCGTCATATGGTCCTATCGGCGTGAGGCGATCGCCTCGTACACCATCCCGACGAGCAGCTCGTCGGCGTCCCGGCGGCCGAACTCGCTTGCCGCACGGGACATCTCGTACAGCCGGTGCGGGTCCGCCAGCACCGGCAGGACGTTCTGCTGCACCCACTCGGGAGTGAGCTCCGCGTCGTCGACGAGGAGTCCGCCGCCCGCCTTCACCACCGGCTGGGCGTTCAGCCGCTGTTCGCCGTTGCCGATGGGCAGCGGGACGTAGGCGGCCGGCAGTCCGACGGCGGAGAGTTCGGCGACGGTCATCGCGCCCGCGCGGCAGAGCATCAAGTCGGCCGCGGCGTACGCGAGGTCCATCCGGTCCAGGTAACTTACCGGGATGTAGGGCGGCATTCCCGGCATCTGCTGCACCTGCGGCAGTTCGTTCTTCGGGCCGACCGCGTGCAGGATCTGGATGCCGGCCTGCTGCAGCCACGGGGCGACCTGCTGGACCACCTCGTTGAGGCGCCGGGCGCCCTGGGAGCCGCCGGAGACCAGCAGGGTGGGCAGGTTCGGGTCCAGACCGAAGCGGGCGCGCGCCTCGGGGCGGGCGGCGGCACGGTCCAGGGTGGCGATCGTGCGGCGCAGCGGGATGCCGATGTAGCGGGCGTCGCGCAGCTTGCTGTCCGGGGTGGAGACGGCGACCCGGGCGGCGTACCGGGAGCCGATCTTGTTGGCCAGGCCGGGGCGGGCGTTGGCCTCGTGGATCACGATGGGCACACCGAGGCGCTTGGCGGCCAGGTAGGCGGGCAGCGCGACATAGCCGCCGAAGCCGACCACGGCGTCCGCCTTGGTGCGCTCCAGGACCTGCTCGGCGGCCTTGATGGTGCCGCGCAGCCGGCCCGGGACGGTGATCAGCTCGGGAGTGGGCTTGCGGGGCAGCGGCACCGCGGGGATCAGCGCCAGCTCGTAGCCGCGCTCCGGGACCAGCCTGGTCTCCAGGCCGCGCTCCGTGCCAAGGGCCGTGATGCCCACGGTCGGGTCCTGCCTGCGCAGGGCGTCCGCGAGGGCGAGCGCGGGCTCGATGTGGCCCGCGGTACCTCCGCCGGCGAGTACGACATGCACCGAAATTCACCGCTCTCCGGACGAGCGCGCCACCGCGGCGCGCCGTCGCATCGTGTTCCATCTCCGAGGCCCCCGCTCGGCACCGGAGCCTCCTGCCCGCTTTCTACCAAAGCGAGGTTGCCGCATCGCAAGCGCCGCCCGCGCAGCGGGGTCGTCGCGCGCGAACGCGATCAGCAACCCGATGGCGAACATGGTCGGCAGCAGGGCGGACCCTCCGTAGGAGAACAGCGGGAGGGGGACGCCGGCGATCGGCAGCAGGCCGAGCACCGCACCGATGTTGATCACCGCCTGGGCGGTGATCCAGGTGGTCACGCCTCCCGCGGCGTACCTCACGAAGGGGTCCTCCGTGCGTCCGGCCACGCGGATACCCGCATAGCCTAGAGCCGCGAACAGGGCGAGCACCGACAGCGTGCCCGCCAGACCCAGTTCCTCACCGGTCACGGCGAAGATGAAGTCGGTGTGGGCCTCGGGCAGTTGGCCCCATTTCTCCACACTCGCACCGAGGCCGGAACCGAACAGTCCGCCGGAGGCGAGGGCGTAGATCCCGTGCACGGCCTGCCAGCAGTCGGCCACCCCGGACTTGGGCTCGGTGGCGCCGATGCAGGCCAGCCGGGCCATCCGGTTGGGGCTGGTCTTGATGAGCACGACACCGATCAGGCCGGCGACCGAGAGCACCCCGGCGAACAGCCGGGTCGGCGCCCCCGCCAGCCACAGCAGGCCGAACAGGATCGCTGTGAGAATGATCGCGGTGCCCATGTCGCCGCCGAGCATGATCAGGCCCAGCAGCATGAAGGAGGCCGGCACCAGCGGCACCAGCATGTGCTTCCACTGGGTCAGCAGCTTGCGCTCCTGCTTCCGCGCGATCAGGTCCGCGCCCCACAGCACCAGGGCGAGCTTGCCGAACTCGCTGGGCTGGATCTGGAAGGAGCCGCCGAGCGAGATCCAGTTCTGGTTGCCGTTGACCGCCATCCCTATCCCCGGCACCTGCACCAGGACCATCAGGAAGACGGCGCCGGCCAGGATCGGATAGGCCAGCGCCCGGTGCAGCTTCACCGGCATGCGGGAGGCGACGAACATCAGCGCGCCGCCGATGGCCGCGGCGAGGAACTGCTTGCGGAAGAAGTACGAGCCCGGCAGCGAGAGCTGCAGCGCGGTGATCTGGGAGGCCGAGTAGACCATCACCAGGCCCAGCACCGTGATCAGCAGGCTGCCGCCGAGGATCAGGTAGTACGCGGTCAGCGGCCGGTCCCAGGCCTTCCGCGCGCGCGTGTAGAGCCGCTGCACGGGGTTCTCGCGCGGCGGTCCGGGGAGCGCGGGGCGCCGCGACGCCCGCTGGACGGGCGGGCGGCCGGTACGGCTACCGGGCATGGGCGCCTCCACTGAACGTCGACCGTCCCACGCGTCCCTCCCAAGATCCGCCCGGCGGGCGGCCGGGTCAGGCGCCGAGTTCGCGGACCGCCGCCGCGAACGCGTCGCCGCGCTGGTTGTAGTTGGTGAACATGTCCATGGAAGCGCAGGCCGGGGCCAGCAGCACGGTGTCACCGGGCCGGGCCAGCCGCTTCGCCTCCGTCACCGCCTGGAGCATCGCCCCAGTGTCGGTCCGTTCGAGGTCGACGACGGGTACTTCCGGGGCGTGTCGCGCCAGGGCCTCGCGGATCAGGGCACGATCGGCGCCGATCAGGACGGCCCCGCGCAGCCGCTTCGCCGACTTGGCGACCAGCTCGTCGAAGGTGGCGCCCTTCGCCAGACCGCCTGCAATCCATACGATCGACTCATATGACGCCAACGACGCTTCCGTGGCGTGGGTGTTGGTGGCCTTGGAGTCGTCCACGTACGCCACCCCGTCGATGTCCGTGACGTGCGCGATGCGGTGGGCGTCCGGGCGGAAGGCCCGCAGGCCGTCGCGTACGGCGGTGGCGGGCACGCCGTACGCGCGCGCGAGTGCGGCGGCGGCAAGGGCGTTGGCGATGTTGTGCGGGGCCGGCGGGTTGACGTCGGAGACCTCGGCCAGCTCCTGCGCGTTCTTCTGCCGGTTCTCCACGAAGGCGCGGTCGACCAGGATGCCGTCCACGACGCCGAGTTGGGAGGGGGCGGGGGTGCCGAGGGTGAAGCCGACGGCGCGGCAGCCCTCCTCGACGTCGGCCTCGCGCACCAGGTCCTCGGTGAGCTTGTCGGCCGCGTTGTAGACGCAGGCGACGCGGTTGCCCTCGTAGATACGGCCCTTGTCGGCCGCGTAGGCCTCCATGGAGCCGTGCCAGTCGAGGTGGTCCGGCGCCAGGTTCAGGACGGCCGCGGAGTGGGCGCGCAGGGAGGGCGCCCAGTGGAGCTGGTAGCTGGACAGCTCCACGGCGAGGACGTCGTACTGCTCCTCGCCGAGGACCGCGTCCAGCAGGGAGACGCCGATGTTGCCCACGGCTGCGGTGCGCAGTCCTGCGGCCGCCAGGATGGAGGCGAGCATCTGCACGGTCGTGGTCTTGCCGTTGGTGCCCGTCACGGCCAGCCAGGGCGCCGCGTCGGGCCCCCTGAGGCGCCAGGCCAGCTCCACGTCGCCCCAGACCGGCACCCCGGCCTTCTTCGCGGCGAGGAACAGCGGCTTGTCCGGCTTCCAGCCGGGCGCGGTGACGATGAGCTCGGTGCCTTCCGGCAGGGTCGCGCCGTCGCCGAGGCGCACGGTGACGCCGAGCGCCTCCAGCTCCGCGGCCTGCTCGCGCGCCCGTGCGTCGTCGCCGTCGTTGACGACCGTGACGACCGCGCCGCGCGCGTGCAGAACCCTGGCCGCCGGGACGCCGGAGACGCCGAGCCCTGCGACGGTGACGTGCTTGCCCTGGAATTCGGTAGGCGCCGAGGAGGTCACTTGTCCGCTGCCCATCCCGCGTAGAAGAGGCCCAGTCCGACGATCACACAGATGCCTTGGATGATCCAGAAGCGGACCACCACCAGGACCTCGGACCAGCCCTTGAGTTCGAAGTGGTGCTGGAGTGGCGCCATCCGGAAGACGCGCTTGCCGGTGAGCCGGAAGGAGCCGACCTGGATGACGACCGACATGGTGATGAGGACGAACAGGCCGCCCATGATGGCCACCAGCAGCTCGGTGCGGGAGAGGATGGCCAGGCCGGTGAGGACGCCGCCGAGGGCGAGCGAACCGGTGTCGCCCATGAAGATCTTGGCCGGCGAGGTGTTCCACCACAGGAAGCCCAGGCACGCGCCCATCAGCGCGGAGGCGACCACGGCGAGGTCCAGCGGGTCGCGCACCTCGTAGCAGGCGCCCGGGTTGGTCAGCGTCGTCGCGTTGGCGCAGGACTCCTGGAACTGCCAGACGCCGATGAACGTGTAGGCGCCGAAGACGAGCACGGAGGCGCCGGTGGCCAGACCGTCCAGACCGTCGGTGAGGTTCACGCCGTTGGACATCGCCAGGATCATGAACAGCGCCCAGACGACGAACAGCACCGGGCCGATGCTCCAGCCGAAGTCGGTGATGAACGACAGCTTCGTGGACGCCGGGGTGTTGCCGCGCGCGTCGGCGAACATCAGCGACAGCACCGCGAAGCCGATGCCGACGATGAGCTGGCCGGCCATCTTCGCCTTGGCCCGCAGACCCAGCGAACGCCGCTTGACGATCTTGATGTAGTCGTCCAGGAAGCCGACCAGGCCCATGCCGAACATCAGGCCGAGGACCAGCAGTCCGGAGTAGGTGGGGGGGTAGCCGGTGATGAGCTTGCTCAGGAAGTACGCGGCGATCGTCGCCAGGATGAAGGCGATGCCGCCCATGGTCGGCGTACCGCGCTTGCTGGCGTGCTCGCGCGGGCCGTCGTCACGGATGTACTGGCCGTAGCCCTTGCGGGCGAGGAGCTTGATCAGCAGCGGGGTGCCGACCAGCGTCAGGAAGAGGCCAATGACTCCTGAGAACAGGATCTGCTTCATCATCGGGCGGCAACCTCACCCTCGGCACCGGTCTCGAGCAGCGCCTGGGCGACACCCTCGAGCCCCACCGAACGGGACGCCTTCACGAGCACGACGTCCCCCGGGCGCAACTCGCTGCGCAACAGGTCGACCGCCGCCTGTGCGTCGGACACGTGCACCGACTCCTCACCCCACGAACCCTCGTTATATGCGCCCAGTTGCAGCCAGGAGGCCTCAAGTCCCCCGACCGCGACGAGCTTGCTGACGTTGAGCCGGACGGCGAGCCGTCCGACGGCGTCGTGCTCGGCGAGCGCCTCGTCCCCCAGCTCGGCCATCTTGCCGAGCACCGCCCACGTACGGCGCCCCCTGCCCATGGCCGCGAGCGCCCTGAGGGCGGCCCGCATGGACTCGGGGTTGGCGTTGTAGGCGTCGTTGACGATGGTCACGCCGTCCGGGCGCTCCGTGACCTCCATGCGCCAGCGGGAGAGGGAGCCCGCCTCGGAGAGCGCGGTGGCGATCTCCTGCGCGGACATGCCCAGCTCATGGGCGACGGCGGCCGCGGCGAGCGCGTTCGACACGTGATGCTCACCGTACAGGCGCATGGTCACATCGCTTGCACCGGAGGGTGTGTGAAGCCTGAACGCGGGCTGTCCGCTGTCCGTGAGTCGCACGTTCTCGGCGCGTACGTCCGCTTCGGCCGACTCTCCGAAAAGGACCACCTTCGCCTTGGTACGGGAGGCCATGGCCCGCACCAGCGGGTCGTCGGCGTTGAGGATCGCCGCGCCGTCCTCCGGCAGGGCCTCCACGAGTTCGCCCTTGGCCTGGGCGATCTGCTCGCGGCCGCCGAACTCGCCGATGTGGGCGGAGCCGACGTTGAGCACCAGGCCGATCCGCGGCGGGGTGAGGCCGGCGAGGTAGCGGATGTGCCCGATGCCGCGGGCGCCCATCTCCAGTACGAGGAAACGGGTTTCGTCGGTGGCGCTGAGCGCGGTCAGCGGCAGCCCGATCTCGTTGTTGAGCGAGCCGGGCGTGAACACGGTCGGCGCCTTGCGCCGCAGCACCTGGGCGATGAGGTCCTTGGTGCTGGTCTTGCCGGCGGAGCCGGTCAGCGCCACGAGGGTCGCGCCGAGGCTCCGTACGACGTGGCGGGCGAGGGCGCCGAGGGCGGACTGGACGTCCTCGACGACGATCGCGGGCACCCCGACGGGCCGGGAGGCCAGTACGGCGACGGCGCCGGCCTCGACAACCGCCCGCGCGTAGTCGTGGCCGTCGGCGCGCTCGCCGACGAAGGCGACGAACAGGCTGCCCGGCACCACCTCTCGGGAGTCCCGGACGACCGGTCCGGTGACCTGGACGGACGGATCCGGTATGTCGTGCGTCTGCCCGCCGACGACTTCGGCGATCTCGGCGAGGGAGAGGGCGATCACAAGTTCATCCCTGGGTCTTCTGGATAGCTTCGCGAAGCACCTGGCGGTCGTCGAACGGACGGACCACGCCGGCGATGTCCTGGCCCTGCTCGTGGCCCTTGCCCGCGACCAGCACGGTGTCCCCGGCGTGCGCCCGGGCGACGGTGGCGGCGATCGCGGCGGCCCGGTCCTCGAACAGGAGCACCTCGCCGCGCTCGTGGGAGGGCACGGAGGCCGCGCCCTGGAGCATGGTCGCGAGGATGGCCAGCGGGTCCTCGGAACGGGGGTTGTCGGAGGTCAGTACGGCCGTGTCGGCGAGCCGGGCCGCGGCGGCGCCCATCGGGGCGCGCTTGGTCTGGTCGCGGTCGCCGCCGCAGCCGAGGACGACGTGCAGCCGGCCCTTGGTGACCTTGCGCAGCGCCTTGAGGACCGACTCGACCGCGTCGGTCTTGTGGGCGTAGTCCACGACCGCGAGGTAGGGCTGCCCGGCGTCCACGCGCTCCAGGCGGCCGGGCACGCCCGGTACGGCGGCGATGCCGTCGGCGGCGGCCTGCGGGTCGAGGCCGGCCACCGCGAGGGCGACGATGGCGGCGAGGGTGTTCGCCACGTTGAACGGGCCGGCCAGCGGCGACCTGGCCTGGACCCGCTCGCCGCCCGGGCCGAGGACGGTGAACGCCGAGTCCATGGGTCCGACCTGGACGTCCTGCGCCCGCCAGTCGGCGTCCGGGTGGCCCTCGGCGGAGTAGGTGACGACCGGGACGGTCGCCTCTCGCGCGAGCCGGCGGCCGTACTCGTCGTCGGTGTTGACGACGCCGAGCCTGCTGCGCTCCGGCGTGAAGAGCTGCGCCTTGGCCCGGAAGTAGTCCTCCATGTCGGAGTGGAACTCCATGTGTTCCGGGCTGAGGTTGGTGAAGACGGCGATGTCGAAGACGCAGCCGTCGACCCGGCCGAGGACCAGGGCGTGGCTGGAGACCTCCATGGCGACGGCCTCGACGCCGCGTTCGCGCATGACGGCGAACAGCGCCTGCAGGTCGGTGGCTTCGGGGGTGGTGCGCTCGGACTTGATGCGCTCGTCGCCGACGCGCATCTCGACGGTGCCGATGAGGCCCGTGGTGCGGGCGGTCTTCAGGCCGCCCTCGACCAGGTAGGCGGTGGTGGTCTTGCCCGAGGTGCCGGTGATGCCGATCTGGAGCAGATCGCGGCCCGGGTCGCCGTAGATCGTGGTCGCCAGTGCGCCCATCCGCGCGCGCGGGTCGTCGACGACCAGGACCGGCAGGCCGGTCGCGGCGGCCCGTTCGGCGCCCGTCGGGTCGGTCAGCACGGCGACGGCGCCGAGGCCGGCGGCCTGGGTGACGAAGTCGGCGCCGTGCAGGCGGGCGCCCGGCAGGGCGGCGTACAGGTCGCCGGGGCGGACCGCGCGCGAGTCGTGGGTGATGCCCGTGACCTCGGCGGCGCCCTCGGCGGCGGTACCCAGCTGATCGGCCAGCTCCGCGAGGGGTGTGGCGGAGACCTGAACCGGTCGCGGCGGTCCCGGATATGTCACGGAAGCGCCCTTCTGGGTGATGTGGGACTGATCAGCGTGTGGCACGGCGGTGAGCGTACCGGGCGTACCGGCTCCGGAGCGAAGCGAGGGCTCCTGGGCGCCCTGGTTGCCGGGGTCGGGAGTGATCGTTGTCACGAGTGGTTCCTGGTCTTTCCGAGGCTGATCAGGGCTTGTAGTCGACGGGCAGGTTCGCGGCCTTCGCGCCGGTCGGCGGCACCTGCAGCGTCTTCAGCGCGAACTCCATCACCTGCTTGTAGACGGGGCCGCAGATCTGGCCGCCGAAGTAGCTGCCGGACGTGGCGTTCTGGATGGCGCAGTACACGGTGATCCGCGGCTTGTCCGCGGGTGCGAACCCGGCGAACGACGAGGTGTATCCGCGGTATCTGCCGGTGGCCGGATCCACTCGGTTCGCCGTGCCGGTCTTGCCCGCGACCCGGTACCCCGGGATGCGGGCCTTGATGCCGGTGCCCTGCTCGTCGTCCACCACGGACTCCAGCATCTGGGCGACGGACTTGGCCGTCTTCGCGCTGACCACACGGGTCTTCGCGGGCTGGGGGGCGGGCGTGAAGCGGCCGTCGGCGCCCCGGGTGCCGCGCACCAGGGTCGGCGCGACGCGGACGCCGCCGTTGGCGATCGTCGAGTACACGGAGGCGGCCTGCATGGCGCTCAGGGAGAAACCCTGGCCGAAAGGGATCGTGTACTGCTGCGAGGTCGACCAGTCCCCGGGGGCGGCGAGGATGCCCTTGGTCTCGCCGGGGAAGCCGAGCCCGGTGGGCCGGCCGATGCCGAACTCGCGCAGGTAGGAGTAGAGGACCTTGTTGGCCTCGGGCTGGGACTTGCCGAGCTGGCCGGTGGCGAGGATCGTGCCGATGTTGCTGGACTTGGCGAGCACGCCGTTGAGGGTGAGGTACCAGGTGGCGTGGTCGACGTCGTCCTGGAACAGCCGGTCGCCCCGGTGCAGCCGGTTGGGGACGACCACGTGGGTGAGCGGGGTGGCCGCGTTCTCCTCCAGCACGGCCGCCATGGACATCACCTTGGCGGTGGAGCCGGGCTCGAAGGCGTCCTGGACGGCCGCGTTGCCCATGGCCTCCGCGTCGGCCTTCGACAGGTCGTTCGGGTCGAAGCCGGGCGAGTTGGCCATGGCCAGGATCTGGCCGCTGCGGGTGTCCTGGACGATGACGTAGCCGCGGTCCGCCCGGGACTTCCTCACCTGCTCCGAGATGGCGTTCTGGGCGGCCCACTGGATGTCGCGGTCGATGGTGAGTTCGACGTCGCTGCCGGGTACGGCGGGGGTCTCGGTCGAGCCCGCGGTGGGCACCTCGCGGCCGCCGGACTGTGCGTAGCGGATCTTGCCGTCCTTGCCGGACAGCTGCCCGTTCAGCTCCTGCTCGATGCCGCCGCCGCCCCGGCCGTCGGCGTTGACCCAGCCCAGTATCCCGGCGGCGAGGTCGCCGTTGGGGTACACGCGCTGGCTGCTGGGGTCGGCGAAGACGCCGGCGAGCACGTTGGGCGCCTTGCCGTCGGAGCCGGCCTTCTTGGTGAGGGCGGCCTTCAGGTCCTTGATCTGCTTCCAGACCTGCGGTGTCTGACGCACGGCCAGCTTGGCGTAGCGGGACAGCTTGTTCTTGGGCCGGAGCTTCCCGACAAGCGTCTCCTGGTCCTGGCCGAGGATCGGCGCGAGCAGGGCGGCCGCCTGCTCGGGCCCGTCGTCGATCTTCAGCTGCTTGCGGCCGAACATCGTGGGGTCGGCCGTGATGTCGTAGGCGTCCTCGCTGATGGCGAGGGCCACGCCGTTGCGGTCGGTGATCCCGCCGCGGTCCGCGGCCAGGGTGTGCACGACGTAGCGGTTCTGCTCGGCCTTGGCGGCGTAGGCGTGCGCGTCGACGGCCTGGACCTGGAGCAGCCGTACGACGAAGGCGCTCATCACCAGGGTGAGGGCGAGGCCAACCATGCGCAGCCGGGGCCTGGGCCGGCCGAGCCGGAGCGGCGGCGGGGGCATGGGCCGGGCTCCGGCCGGCCTGCGGACCTGACGGGCGCCGGGCCCGGGCTGCCGCCGGACGGGGCCCCGCGCCCGGGGGTCGGCCCGGTCCGGGCGGGCCCGGGCACTCGGGGAAGGCTTCGCGGGGCCGGGCACGCGGCGGCGCGGCGGTTCCCTGTCGGACACTTCCGTCACCTGCCGGAGGTCGGGGTGGGGGCGGGCTGGAGGGTGGAGAGCGGCGCCACCGCCGCTGCCGGATCGGTGGTCACCGGGGTGGGGGCCGCGGGGGTGGGCGTCGGGCCCGCGGGCGCCGTGGCGCCGGGGCTCTGCGCCGGCGAGGACGGCGGGCCGGCGGCGGGGGTGACGGTCCGCGGGGCGGCCTGGCCCTCGAGGGCGGCCGGTTCGGGGCTCGCGGCGCCGGGTACGCCCCGGACGGTTCCGCCGGGGTCAAGGAAGGCCGGGTCGCCGCCGGGGACCATGCCCAGTTCACGGGCGCGGCGCTGGAGGGCGTCGGGGGACGAGTAGCCGTCGATGTCCCGCTGGAGCGCCTGTTCCTCGTCGGTGAGGCTCTTCGTCTGCTTGCGCAGGGCGTCGAGCCGGAACGAGCCCTCGCTGAGCGCGGAGTTCAGCACCAGCAGCCCGATGAGGCCGCCGCCGAGCAGCAGGACGACGAGCAGGACGAACGGGGCGCGGGCCGCTCGGGCGCGGCCGGCCGGGAGGAGCCGGGCGAGCCGGGCGGCCCTCCCCCTCAGTTCGGGTTTCCTACTCACTGGGCCTCCGGTGGCTCCGGTGCGCCGACGGGTGAGTCCGGGAACCCAGCCGACCCGTTCCGCTCACTCGGCGTCCTCACTGATGCGCTCGGCGCCGCGCAGCCGGGCCGGGGCGGCCCGGCGGTTCTCGGCGATCTCTTCCTCGGTGGGAAGTTCGGCACCGCGCGTGAGCAGCTTGAGCCGCGGCTGGTAGCGCTCGGGCACGACGGGCAGTCCGGGCGGCGCGGTGGTGGCGGCGCCGGCCGCGAACACCTGTTTCACCAGCCGGTCCTCCAGGGAGTGGTAGGACAGCACGGCGACCCGCCCGCCGACGCCGATGGCCTTGACCGCCGCCGGGATGGCCCGCTCCAGGACGGACAGCTCGCCGTTCACCTCGATGCGCAGGGCCTGGAAGGTGCGCTTGGCCGGGTTGCCGCCGGTCCGCTTGGCGGCCTGCGGCAGCGCGTCCCGGATCAGCTCGACGAGCCGTGCGCTGTTGCTGAACGGCTCCTTCTCGCGTTCCCGGACGATCGCCGAGACGATCCGCTTGGCCTGCTTCTCCTCGCCGTAGGCGCGCAGGATCCGCACCAGTTCGCCCGGCGGGTAGGTGTTGAGCACCTCGGCGGCGCTGATGCCGGTCGTCTGGTCCATCCGCATGTCGAGCGGGGCGTCCTGGGCGTAGGCGAAGCCGCGGTCGGCCTCGTCGAGCTGCATGGACGACACGCCGAGGTCGAACAGGACGCCCTGCACACGGGCGACGCCGAGCCGGTCCAGGACCTCGGGCAGCTCGTCGTACACCGCGTGCACGAGGGTGGCCCGGTCCCCGTACGGCGCCAGCCGCTCACCCGACAGGCGCAGCGCCTCCTTGTCCCGGTCGAGGCCGATCAGCCGCGCCTCGGGGAACCGGCTCAGCAGCGCCTCGCTGTGGCCGCCGAGGCCGAGGGTGCAGTCGACGACCACCGCTCCCGGCCGCTCCAGGGCGGGCGCCAGCAGGTCCAGGCACCGCTGGAGCATCACCGGGACGTGTCGACTGTCGCTCAAGGGGGCCTCTCGTTTCCGGCGGGCCGTACGCACCGCCGGGTCCCCGCCCGCTCCGTGAAGGGGAGGCCCGCCGGCGCCGGAAGCGTCGGCCGGCCGGGAGCGGGAGGAGGCCGAGCCGTACGTACGCGCCGCGCACGTGGGGAGCCGGTCCGGGTGAGGGCCGGGGTCTCCGGGGGATTCACCAGCAGGGAGAGCCGCGCCTCCCGCTTCGCGTCACTTTAGTCCACCGTGTCGCGCGGTCAATCAACCGGCCTGCGCGTCGCCCGACCGGGCCCGATTGCGGTTCGCGCTGCGTGTGGAGTCGCTCACAGCAAGCCACAATGGCGTTCTTTGTCCGCTCTGCACAGCAGGACCGGAAGGGGGATGACCAGTACGGTCTTCGGTATGACGACTTCTGTAGCAGCCAACGGGGCCGATGGAACCATAGCGGGTGACGGCACCGTGACCGACCGTCTCCTCGAGGCCAACGAGCGGTACGCCGCCGAGTTCGGCGACCCCGGGATGGACGCCCGGCCCGTCCTGCGTGTCGCCGTCGTGGCCTGCATGGACGCCCGTCTCGACCTCCACAAGGCCCTCGGCCTGCAGCTCGGCGACTGCCACACCATCCGCAACGCGGGCGGGGTCGTCACCGACGACGTGATCCGGTCCCTGACCATCAGCCAGCGGGCGCTCGGCACCCGCAGCGTGGTGCTGATCCACCACACCGGATGCGGCATGGAGTCCATCACCGAGGAGTTCCGGCACGAGCTGGAGCTGGAGGTCGGCCAGCGCCCCGCGTGGCCGGTGGAGGCCTTCCGGGACGTCGACCAGGACGTGCGGCAGTCGATGCAGCGCGTGCGCACCTCGCCGTTCCTGCTGCACACCGACGACGTGCGCGGCTTCGTGTTCGACGTCAGGACCGGCCGACTGCGCGAGATCGACCCCGCCTGACGAGGGCGCGCCGGCCCGCCCCGGGCACCCCGCGTCGCGCGGGCGCTTCCGTCGCCGCACCTGGAGAACGGCGGCCGAAAAGGCCGTAAGACCGACATAGTGCGGGCAGTTGTCCACAGGCGAGTGACACGAATCGGTAACGGCGGCAAGAATGCGGGGTGTGGCGTCGTCCGGAACCCTTCCGGCGCGGTGCCCGTGTTTCGGGGTGGGCCGGTTTCGCAGCACAGAGCGTCGGCCCGAGTAAGAACGGGCCGAGGAGGGCCGGGTGACGACCTATGACGATCGAGCGAGCCTCACGGATCTGACCGCCACTGCGGAGCGTGTCCGCAGTTCGGTGGAGGGTGTGATCGAGGGCAAGCCCGAGGTCGTACGGCTTTCGCTGACCGTGCTGCTCGCCGAGGGACACCTGCTGATCGAGGATGTCCCCGGCGTGGGCAAGACGATGCTGGCCAAGGCGCTGGCGCGGTCCATCGACTGCTCGGTGCGGCGTATCCAGTTCACGCCCGACCTGCTGCCCTCGGACATCACGGGCGTGTCCATCTGGGACCAGCAGCGCCGGGACTTCGAGTTCAAGCCGGGCGCCGTCTTCGCCCAGATCGTGATCGGCGACGAGATCAACCGCGCCTCGCCGAAGACCCAGTCGGCCCTGCTGGAGTCCATGGAGGAACGGCAGGTCACCATCGACGGGCAGAGCTACGAACTGCCCAGCCCGTTCATGGTGGTGGCCACGCAGAACCCGGTGGAGATGGAGGGCACCTACCCGCTGCCCGAGGCCCAGCGCGACCGCTTCATGGCCCGGGTCTCCGTCGGCTACCCGAGCGTGGAGGCCGAGCTGCAGATGCTCGACGTCCACGGCGGGGTGAGCCCGCTGGAGGACCTGCAGCCGGTGGCGCACGCGCACGACATCGTGAAGCTGATCGAGGCCGTGCGCGGGGTGCACGTGGCCGAGGCGGTGCGCCGGTACGCGGTGGAGCTGGTCGCGGCCACCCGCACCCACCCCGATCTCAGACTCGGCGCGTCCCCGCGCGCGACCCTGCATCTGCTGCGCGCCGCCAAGGCGTCCGCCGCCCTCGCCGGCCGGGACTACGCGCTCCCGGACGACGTGCAGGAGCTCGCCGTCGCGGTCCTCGCCCACCGGCTGCTGCCCACGGCGCAGGCCCAGCTCAACCGGCGCACGGCCGAACAGGTGGTGCTGGAGATCCTGCAGCACACCGCCGTGCCCGCGTCGCCGCAGCGGCACGGCGGCTTCGGCTCGCTGGGCCGGACCATGCCCGCCTACCCCCAGCAGCCCCCGCGGGGACTTTGATGAGCACCGGGGGGGCGGGGCGGGCGGAGCCGGACCGCGGGGACGCGGGCGGCGTCCGTACCGCCCTGGCGGGGCTCACCACGCGCGGACGCTCCTTCCTCGCGGCCGGTGTCGCGGCCGCGGTCTGCGCGTACGTGCTGGGCCAGAGCGATCTGCTGCGGGTCGGCCTGCTGCTGGCGGTGCTGCCCCTGCTCTGCGCGGCCGTGCTGTACCGCACGCGCTACCGGGTGGCCGGCAGCCGCCGGCTCTCCCCCGCGCGCGTGCCCGCCGCCGGCGAGGCGCGGGTGCACCTGCGGATGGACAACGTCTCCCGGCTGCCCACCGGCCTGCTGATGCTCCAGGACCGGGTGCCCTACGTCCTCGGGCCCCGGCCCCGCTTCGTGCTGGACCGGGTGGAGCCGGGCGGGCGCCGCGAGGTCTCGTACCGGGTCCGCTCGGACCTGCGCGGCCGCTATCCGCTGGGTCCGCTGCAACTGCGCCTGACCGACCCGTTCGGGATGTGCGAGCTGACGCGGTCCTTCTCGACGTACGACACGCTGACCGTCATACCGCGCACGGAGCCGCTGTCACCGGTCCGGTTCAGCGGCGAGGCCAAGGGGTACGGCGACGGGCGGCAGCGGTCACTGGCGCTGGCCGGCGAGGACGACGTGATCCCGCGCGGCTACCGGTACGGCGACGACCTGCGCCGGGTGCACTGGCGCTCCACCGCGCGCTACGGCGAGCTGATGGTGCGCCGCGAGGAGCAGCCGCGGCGCTCGCGCTGCACGGTGCTGCTGGACACCCGGGCGATCGGCTACGAGGGCGCGGGCCCCGACTCGGCGTTCGAGTGGGCCGTCTCCGGCGCCGCCTCGGTCCTGACGCACCTGCTCGAACAGGGTTTCTCCGTGCGCCTGCTGACGGACGGCGGCACGTCGGTGCCCGGCGAGGGCGCCGACGGGTTCGCGGGCAGCGGCCCGGACAGCGCGGACGCGGCCGGGCTGATGATGGACACCCTCGCGGTGATCGACCACTCCGACGGCACGAACCTGTCCCGGGCCTACGACTCGCTGCGCGGCGGTAACGAGGGACTGCTGGTGGCCTTCCTCGGCGACCTGGACGAGGAACAGGCCGCGGTGGTCGCCAAGATGCGCCAGCGCAGCGGCGGAGCGCTGGCGTTCGTGCTGGACCCGGACGCGTGGGTGCGGGACACGACCGGTGCGCCGGCTCCCGGCGGCCGGCACCGGGAGCGGCTGCGCATGCTCCGCGAGGCGGGCTGGACGGCACTGGGCGTGCCGCGCGGAGCGTCGCTGAACGATCTGTGGCGGCAGGCGGACCGGGAGCGCTCGGGGCTGACCGGCGTCGGCGGGGAGGCACTGTGATGAGCGGGCGGGCCCGACTGGCCCTGTACGCCGCCGCGGCCACGCTGATGACGGCGTGCGCGCTGCTGCCCCTCGTCGACCAGCCGACGTGGCTGTTCACGACGATCCTGCTGGTCGGCGTGCAGACGGGGGTGGGCGCGGCGGCCCGGCGGGTGCCGCTGGCGCGGCCGCTGACCGTGGCGGCGCAGGCCCTGGTCACGCTGATGCTGCTGACCCTGGTCTTCGCCCGGCGGCAGGCGGCCGGCGGGCTGATCCCCGGCCCGGAGGCGTTCCGGTACTTCGGCGACCTGCTCCAGCAGGGCTCGGACGACGTCAGCCGGTACGCGATACCGGCGCCGCTCACCGACGGCATCGAGCTGATGCTGATCGGCGGGGTCCTGGTGATCGGCCTGCTGGTCGACACCCTGGCGGTGACCTTCCGCAGCGCGGCCCCGGCCGGGCTGCCGCTGCTCGCGCTGTACTCGGTGGCCGCCGGGCTGTCCGACAGCGGCACCGACTGGCTGTCCTTCCTGTTCGCGGCGGCCGGGTATCTGATGCTGCTGCTCGCCGAGAGCCGTGACCGGCTGGCCCAGTGGGGCCGTGTCTTCGGGGGCGCCTCCCGTGAGCCGGGAGGGCCGGAGGGCGGGGCGGTGGCGCCGGTGCGCGCCGGGCGCCGGCTCGGCGCGGTGGCCCTCGGCGTCGCCGTGCTGGTGCCGGCCATCCCGCTGTTCTCGATCCAGGGCGGACTGCTGGACGCCACGGGGACGGGCGTCGGCGCGGGCCGCGGCGGGGGCGGCACGATCTCCGCGGTCAACCCGCTGGTGTCGCTGCGCGACAGCCTGAACGTGGAGAACGACCGCCAGGTGCTGTCGCTGCGGACCACGGCGGGCGACCTGTCGGACATGTACCTGCGGATAGTGTCCCTGGACGACTTCGACGGCACGACCTGGAAGCCGTCCCAGCGGCACATCGTCGCCGTGCCCGACGCCCTCCCGTCCCCCGCCGGCCTGGGCGCGGACGTCAAGCGCGGCACGGTGCGCACCAGGATCACCGCGGCGGACTGGTACGCCCAGGACTGGCTGCCGATGCCGTACCCGCCGAGCAGGGTGAGCATCAGCGGCAACTGGCGGTACGAGCCGGTCGGCATGACGCTCGTCGGCGACCACGGCCAGAACACGCGCGGCGAGGTCTACGAGGTGCGCAGCCTCGACGTGCGGCCGACCGCCGCCGAACTGGCCGACGCCCCGCAGGCGCCCGCGGCCCTGCGGCGCGAGTACACCAAGGTTCCGTCCAGGCTGCCGAAGGTGGTGGCCAGGACCGCCGAGGAGATCACCGCCGGCTCCTCCAGCCATTACGACGAGGCGGTCAAGCTCCAGGACTGGTTCGCGGTGAACGGCGGCTTCCAGTACGACACCGAGGTCGAGGTCGGCCAGGGCCCGGACGCGATCGCGAACTTCCTGCGCAAGAAGCAGGGCTTCTGCGTGCACTTCTCCTTCGCGATGGCCGCGATGGCCCGCACGCTGGGCATCCCGGCCAGGGTCGCGGTGGGCTTCGCGCCCGGCACCCCGCAGGGGGACGGCTCGGTCTCGGTGTCGCTGAAGGACGCGCACGCCTGGCCCGAGCTGTACTTCGAGGGCGTGGGCTGGACCCGCTTCGAGCCGACCCCGACCCGGGGCACGGTGCCCTCGTACACCCAGTCGGACACGCCGGGTACGTCGCAGCCCGACGAGGTCCTGCCGTCGCGCGGGGCGTCGCAGGCGCCCTCGGCCGCGGCCTCGCCGAGCGAGAGCTGCTCGGCGCAGCTGCGCAAGCTGGAGGCGTGCGACAGCCCGGCCGCGGCGGTCGCGCGGCCCGGCGACGGGGGCGGCGGCTGGGACCTGCTGTGGCTCGGGCTGACCGGGCTCGGTGTCCTGGCCGTGCTCGCGCTGCCGTTCCTGCCGCTGCTGTGGCGGGCCAGGTTGCGCGCCGTCCGGCTGGGCGGGCACCCGCGGACGGCGGACGGCGCCGCCGCCCACGCGCTGCTGGCCTGGCAGGAGCTGACCGACAGCGCCTGGGACCTCGGCATCCTCCCCGACGAGTCGCTGACCCCGCGCAACGCGGCGGCCAGGATCGTGCGGCTGGGCCGTCTCGACGCGGCCGCCGGGGCCGCGGTGAACCGGGTGGCGGACGCGCTGGAGCAGGTGCTGTACGCGCCGCGGCCGCGGCCGGTGGCGGGCCTCGCCGAGGACGTGCGCCGGGTGGTCGCCGCCCTGCACGGAGGTGTGCGCCGGGGGACGAGGCTGCGGGCGCTGTTCGCGCCGCGTTCGGCCGTGCGGGTGCTGTGGGCGGCGTCGGACCGGTGGGCGGCGCTCAGGGAGCGGGCGGTGGCGGCCCGGCCGTCGTGGCTCCGGCCGTCGGGCCAGCGGGGCTGAGACCGGCGGAGCCGCCGGCCGGCGGCTCCGGGGCATGCGTGAGGGGTGACCACCGTCCGGTGGTCACCCCTCACGCATGTCCGTCGCCGAAGTCGGCCGCCTCCGTGCCCGCGCGGCCCGGTAGGGCGCGGGCGGTCAGTGGCCCTGCTGCTCGTCGCGGCGGCGCTGCCAGCGCTGTTCGATCCGGTCCATCATGGAGCGCTTCTGCCGAACCTGGCGGCGGGGGGCGGCCGCGGGCTGCTCGCCCGGCTTGGGCGCCTTGCGCCAGCCGGTGACGGCGAGCACGGCGCAGCCGAGCATCACCAGGAAGCCCACCACGCTGACCCAGATCTGCTGCGCGACCATTCCGGCCATGAGGAGCGCGATACCCACGAGGAAGCCCACGACCGCCTGGTAGACCCGCCGCCGGGTGTACGTCCGCAGCCCACTTCCCTCAAGCGCCGACGCGAACTTGGGATCTTCGGCGTACAGCGCTCGCTCCATCTGCTCGAGCATGCGCTGCTCGTGCTCCGAGAGCGGCACGGAGTCCTCCTCATCGTGCAGTCGCCGGGGCGACCCGGGGGGTCCCTTCAGGATAGGCAGGGAATCGCCCCCGTGAAACCCGCCCCTCTGCGCCAATTGGCCAACCGGAATCCATCCTGGCCGTCCCGGCTCGCTGAGGCTTCCATTCCCCGGCGGCCGACCCGTCATGCCGGACGGCGTACCTCGATCATACGGCGCAAACCGCTCGATCGGGTGTCTTGTGGCGTACTCCATCCGCCGCCGAGCCCCTGATCAGCGGCTCGTCACAGGGAGCACTCAGGCCTCGGCGGCCGCCCGCGTCTCGCCGAGCACATGGAGCTGGGTGGCGACCGAGTGGAACGAGGGCAGCTCGGCGGCCGCCGCCTCGAGCTTCAGCAGGGCGTCCATGGCGCCGGGCTCGGTGTCCACCAGGACGCCGGGCACCAGATCGGCGAAGACCCGTACGCCGTGCACGGCGCCGACCCGCAGGCCCGCGCCCTCCACCAGCGCGGTGAGCTGCTCGGCGGTGAAGCGGCGCGGCACCGGGTCCCCGGCGCCCCAGCGGCCCTCGGGGTCCTGGAGGGCCTGCTTGGCCTCCTTGAAGTGGCCGGCCAGGGCCCGGGCGAGCACGGCTCCGCCGAGGCCGGCGGCGAGCAGGCTGAGCACACCCTCGGAGCGCAGCGCGGCCACCGCGTTGCGCACGCCCTCGGCCGGGTCGTCCACGTACTCCAGCACCCCGTGGCACAGCACCACGTCGTGGCCGCCGCGCTCGACCACGTCGAACAGGCCGTGGGCGTCGCCCTGGACGCCCCTGACCCGGTCGGCGACACCGGCCTCGGCGGCGCGGCGCTCGAGGGCGAACAGCGCGTTGGGGCTGGGGTCGACGACGGTGACCCGGTGGCCGAGGCCGGCCAGGGGCACGGCGAAGTTGCCGCTGCCGCCCCCGGTGTCGAGGACGTCCAGCGATTCCCGCCCCGTGGCCTTGATCCGGCGGTCGAGGGCGTCCTGGAGTACCTCCCAGACCACTGCGGTACGGAGGGAGGAACGGGGGCGCATCGGGTCCGACACGGCAGTTGACTCCTCGGCGCGGCACCGCCTGTTGCCCGGCGGCGCGAACGGGGTGCCTCCCCGGCCCGGGTGCGGGAGGAGGGAAGGCTTCAGGCGCCTCCACCCTATTGCCTCCGCCGCCGTACCCGGTCATCGCGGTGGGGTGGGCCGTGTCCGTCTCGCAGGGCGGACGGCCGAGGTCAGCCCGCGTCCGGGAGGTCGTCGCGGGCGGGTGGGCCCGGCGGCTCCCCGGCGTCCTGGCGGGGCCGGGGCAGGACGGGCTGGAGCACCAGCATCCGCTCGACGATGCGGAGGAACATCGCCACGTCGCGTATCAGGTCGTCGGCGTCCCGCCGGCCGGCGGCGCCCTGGATGCCCGCCTCGGCGCGGGCCCGGCGGGCGGCGCCGGAGGCGAAGAGCGCGCTCCACTCGGTCAGTTCGGGGGCTATCTCGGGCAGCACCTCCCAGGCGCTGCGGATGCGGGCCCGGCGGCGCGGGGAGGTCTCGGGACGGCCCCGGGCCGCGAGCACCGCGGCGGCGGTGCGCAGGGCGGCGAGATGGGCGGTCGCGTAACGCTCGTTGGGCGTCTCAAGGCGGCCGGCCTCCTCGAGTCCGGCGGTGGCCTGGGCGAGCAGGTCGAGGACGGCGGGCGGGGCCGTGGCCCGGCGGAGCACGGGGTGCACGTCGCTCGCCGGGCCGGTCAGTGAGGGGGCAGGGCCGGTGGCGCGGCGCCGGCGGGCGGCTGCGGACGGGTTGGCCATGACGAACCTCCTGTCGTCTGGTGACGGCACGGGTGCCGTATGTGCCCATCGTGAGGTATGGCACTGACAATCCGTTCTGACCTGCCGCTTTGCTTCGATCAGGGGTTCGGGAGTAGTTTTGTACTGACCAGTCAGTGCAAAAACAGGACGAGCAAGGGGGAGGCTTGTGGACGGCGCGCATCTCATCGCCGAGGGCCTCGGGCTCAAGGGACCCCGGGGGTGGGTCTTCCGGGACGTCACGCTCGACGCGGAGCCCGGCTCACTGATCGCGATCGAGGGACCGTCCGGCTCCGGCCGCACGTGTCTGCTGCTCGCGCTCACCGGACGGATGAAGCCCACCGAGGGAGTGGCCGCGGTGGCCGGCTTCAAACTCCCCCGGCACATGGCCGCCGTGCGCCGGGTCGGCGCCGTGGCCAACGTCGCCGGTGTCACCGATCTGGAACCGGCCCTGACCGTCGGGGAGCACCTGCGCGAACGGGCCCTGCTGCAGCACCGGTTCGGCGACTCGCTGCGGGACGTGCTGCGGCCCCGCCGGGACCGCGCCCACGAGGCCCGGCTGCGCGTCGACGCGGCCCTGGCCGCCGCCGGACTCGATCCGGAGACGCTTCCCAAGGGGTCCAGGACCGCCGTGCGGGACCTGGAGCGGCCGGCGGAACTGCGGCTGTCCATCGCGCTCGCCCTCCTCGGCCGGCCGCGGCTGCTCGGGGTGGACGACATCGACATGAAGCTCTCCGACGCCGAACGCGAGGGCATTTGGGACCTGCTGCGGTCCCTCACGCGCGCGGGCACGACGGTGGTGGCCGTGTGCCGCACGGCCCCCGCGGACTGCCTCACCGTCTCCACCGCGGCGGCGGGGATGAGCGACGGCGCCGACGGGCCCGAGCCGGCCAGCGACGGCGCCCCGGCGACCGACGACGCCACCCCTGAAGCCACCCCGGACACCGCGGACACCGCGGACACTGCGGACGACGACGACCGGAAGGAGGAGGCGGATGCGCACCCCCAGGCTGGCCGCGCTTGAGCTGAGGCGCTTCGGACGGGGGAAGCTGCCGCGCGCCGCCCTGGTCGCGCTGCTCGTGCTGCCCCTGCTGTACGGCGCCCTGTACCTGTGGTCCTTCTGGGACCCCTACGGCCGTCTGGACCGTATCCCGGTCGCCCTGGTGAACGACGACAAGGGCGCCACGGCGGGCGGGAAGAAGGTCACCGCCGGCGACGACATCGTGGCCGGCCTGCGCGACAGCCGCACCTTCGAGTGGCACGAGGTGAGCGACGCCGAGGCCCGCAAGGGCGTCGAGGACGGCACCTACTACCTGTCGCTGACCATGCCCGCCGACTTCAGCGGCCGCATCGCGTCCAGCTCCGGAGACTCCCCCGAGACGAGCGCGCTCCGGGTGCGCACCAACGACGCGAACAACTACATCGTCGGCCAGATCTCCCGGACCGTCTTCAACGAGGTCCGGTCGGCCGCCTCCAGCAAGGCGTCCCGGACCTTCCTGGACCGGATCTTCATCTCCTTCTCCGACATCCACGGCAAGACCGTGACCGCCGCCAAGGGCGCCGACCGCCTCAAGGGGGGCATCGGCAAGGCGGAGAAGGGCTCCAAGGACCTCGCGGCCGGCCTGAAGGACGCCAAGAGCGGCAGCGGCAAGCTGGCCAAGGGGCTCAAGAAGCTCGACACCGGCGCGGGCAGGGTGGAGGACGGCTCCCGGCGGGTCGCGGACGGCACCCAGACCCTCGCGGACAACGTCAACGGCGTCTACAAGCAGGCCGGTCCGTTCCTCAAGGACAACGAGAAGACCATCGGGGACACCGCCCGGCTGGTCGCCGACTCGGCCAGGACCGTCCGGCGCAACCTCGGGGTCATGGTGAAGCTGGCGCCCGGCGCCGCAAGGACCGCCCACGCCTCCTCGGCCGCGCTGGACGAGGTCTACCGCACCCGCTGCGAGAAGGCGGTGATCGACGACCCGGCCTGCCCGGACCTGAAGAAGGCCAAGCAGGCGGCGGCCGACGTGGCCACCGTGGCCGACGACCTCAACACGCTGATCGCCGACCAGGACGGCTCCCTGAAGACCATGCGGGCCAACCTCGCCACGCTCCAGAAGCAGGCCGAGGCGCTCGCCGCGCGCGCCCCGCATCTCTACGAGGACGTCGACGACGCCGTCAAGAGGATCAACGCGCTGAACGACGGCGCGGCCCAGGTCGCCGCCGGCGCCAAGAAGCTGCACGCCGGGATCGGCACCGCCGGCACCGGCGCGGACAAGCTCGACAAGGGCATCGGAACCGCGGCGTCCGGCGCGCAGACCCTCAGCGGCGGCATGTACAAGCTGGTCGACGGCTCCGGCAGGCTGGCCGGCGGGCTGCACGACGGCGCGAAGAAGATCCCCGACTACGACAAGCAGGACCGCGACCGGCGCACCGGCGTGATGGCCGACCCGGTCCAGCTCGCCTCCCACGACCTGCACAAGGCGCCCAACTACGGCACCGGCTTCGCCCCGTACTTCATACCGCTGTCCCTGTGGGTCGGCGCGATGGTGGCGTACATGCTGATCCCGCCGCTCAACCGGCGTGCGCTCGCGGCCGGTTCGCCGGCCTGGAGGATCGCGCTGGCCGGCTGGCTGCCCGTGGCCGCGGTGGGTGTGCTGCAGACGGCCGCGCTGATGGCCGTGCTGCACTGGGCGGTCGGGCTGCAGATGACGCGGGCGGCGGGCACGGTCGGGTTCCTGTTCCTGGTGGCGGCGTGCTTCGCGGCGATCGTGCAGTGGCTCAACGCCCGCTTCGGCGCGGCGGGCCGGATCCTGGTGCTGGCGCTGCTGATGCTCCAGCTCACCTCGGCGGGCGGCACCTACCCGGTGCAGACCAGCCCGGGCTTCTTCAACGCCATCCACCCGTTCCTGCCGATGAGCTACATCGTGGAGGCCCTGCGCCGGCTGATCACGGGCGGCGGGCTCGGCCCGGTCTGGCAGGCGTGCGGCGTGCTGGCCGCCTTCACGACGGGCGCGCTCGCGCTGACCGCCCTGGCGGCCCGGCGCCGCCAGGTGTGGACGCTGGACCGGCTGCACCCGGAGCTGAGCCTGTGATCCCCGGGACGTCCCCGCACGCGCGCGTACCTGTGACAATCGGGGCCATGGAAAGCAGCAGCGCCACCTCCGGCGGCAGCACGCGCCGCGAGGCCACCCGGCAGAAGCTCTACGAGGCCGCCGTCACGCTCATCGCCGAGCAGGGCTTCTCCGCCACCACCGTGGACGAGATCGCCGAGCGGGCCGGGGTCGCGAAGGGCACGGTCTACTACAACTTCGCGAGCAAGTCGGTCCTCTTCGAGGAGCTGCTGCGGCACGGCGTGAGCCTGCTCACCGCCTCCCTCAGGGAGGCGGCCGAGCGGACCGCCGCGGAGGGCCGCGGCAAGGTGGACGCCCTGGACGCGATGGTCCGCGCGGGCCTGGTCTTCATCGACCGCTATCCGGCGTTCACCCAGCTCTACGTGGCCGAGCTGTGGCGCACCAACCGCGCCTGGCAGTCCACGCTGATGGTGGTCCGGCAGGAGGCCGTCGCCGTCGTGGAGGGGGTGCTGCGCGAGGGTGTGGCGGCCGGGGAGTTCAGCGACGAGATCGACGTCCAGCTCACGGCGGCCGCCCTGGTCGGCATGGTGCTGGTGGCCGCCCTCGACTGGAAGTCGTTCCAGCCGGAGCGCTCGCTCGACGACGTCCACGCGGCCCTGTCCCGGCTGCTCCAGGGACGGGTGAGCGGCAAGGGCTGACGCCCGCGCGGAGCACCCGGAAGGCGCCGGGTGCCGAAGGCGCCGGGAACACGGAGAAGGCGCCGGTCCCTTGCCGGACCGGCGCCTTCCCACTCCCCCGTACTGCCCGTACTCCCCCCGGGCTCCCCCGTACGGTTCTCCCCCGACTTTCCCCCGTGGCGGTCCGCCGCGGGTCCCCCGTGCCTCGCTTCCGCCGACGGCGTCGGCGGAAGGAGCGGCCGGGGCGCGGGCGCCGTTCCGCCGCCCCGTGCCGGCGGTACCGGTCCGCGCCCCCTGCCGTGGCTCCACTCTCCCGTGCCCTGCGACCGCGGCCCATCCGTGCGCGTACTCATCTGGCCGTCTGAGTACGGATACTCACCGCCGCGCGCGCGTGCCCGGGACGCCGGCCCGGCGGGTGGCTACGATCCCTTGCGTGTCCGTACTCCCTCTGGTCTTCACCAGCGGCTGGGCCAGCGGCATCAACGCCTACGCGGTGGTGCTGCTGCTCGGCCTGTTCGGCAGGACGGGGGTGAGCGACGACGTCCCGCAGGCGTTGCAGCGGCCCGAGGTGATGATCGTGGCGGGCGTGCTGTTCCTGTGCGAGGCGGTCGCCGACAAGATCCCGTACGTGGACTCGGCGTGGGACACCGCGCACACCGTCGTACGGCCGCTCGCGGGCGCCTGGATCGGGGCGCTGCTGGCCGGGCAGAGCGGTTCGCTGCCGGAGGTCGCGGCCGGGCTGCTCGGCGGTTCGACGGCGCTGGCCAGCCACGGTGTGAAGGCAGGCACCCGGATGGCGGTCAACACCTCGCCGGAGCCGTTCAGCAACTTCGTGCTGAGCACCGCCGAGGACCTGGGGGTCGCCGGCATCGTGTCGTTCGCGATGTTCCATCCCGAGGCGGCCGCGATCATCGCGGCGGTGCTGCTGGCCGCGGGGCTGGTCGTGCTGTGGTTCCTGGTGTCCCGGATCCGGCGCTTCCTGCGGCGCCGGGCGCAGCGGCGGGAGGAGCGGCGGATGGCCTCCCGGGTGCCGGGACCGCCGGGCTGATCCGCTCCGGGCGGCCCGTCGGCCGGGCTGCCGGCGCCGGTGGATAAAGTCGCGGTCATGGCACGGATTGCGGTGATCGGCGCCGGGATGGGCGCGATGGCGGCCGCTGCCCGGCTGGCCGTCGCGGGCCACCGGGTGGCGGTGTACGAGCGGGACGGGACGTACGGCGGGGCGGTGCGCCGCTTCGAGCGGGACGGGTTCGCCTTCGACACCGGGCCGGGGCTGCTGCCGCTGCCCGCCGTGTACCGGGACCTGTTCGTCAAGACGGGCAAGGAGGCGCTGGAGGACGTCGTCGAGCTGGTCCAGGTCGACCCCTCCGCGCGGCACGTCTTCGCGGACGGCACCGAGGTGGCCCTGCCGAACGCCTCCCGCGCGGGTGTGGTCGCCGCCCTGGACGAGGCACTGGGCGCGGGCGCCGGGCAGCGCTGGGGCGACTTCCTGGTGCGGGCCCGCGAGGCCTGGGACCGTACCCGGCGGCCGCTGCTGGAGGAGCCGCTGTGGCCGAACTGGCAGGTGCTGGCCGAGCGCGACCCCTATCCGTCGGTGCCGCACAAGCGGCTGCTGCGCACCCGCCGGGCGGGCACCCCGGCCGAGATCGGCGCCTGGGAGCTGCGCGACGAGCGGCTGGCGGCCCTCCTGGAGAGCCAGGTGCTCGCTTACGGCCTCGATCCGCGGACCGTTCCGGCGAGCGCGGCCGTACTGCCGTACATGGACCACGCCTTCGGCACCTGGTACGTGCGCGGGGGCATGCGGGAGCTGGCTCGCGCGGTGTACGAGCGGTGCCTGCGGCGGCGGGTCGAGTTCGGCTTCGGCGTCGAGGTGACCCGGATCCTGGAGAAGGACGGCCGGGCGGCGGGGGTGGAGTTCGCCGACGGTTCGACGGCCGGGGCGGACCACGTGGTGGCGGGTGTGGACCCGGCGCGGCTGCGGGCCCTGACGGAGCGTCCGCTGGACGCGGACGGGGACGTGCGGGCCGGTGACCCGGTCCTGCCCCGGCCCGGGCGGTTCACGGCCCTGCTGGCCCTGCGGGGCGGGCGCGAGCCGGGGGCCGTCCACCGCACGGTGGTCCACGCGCCGGACGCCCAGGCCGAGCTGGACTTCCTGGCGTCGCCCGGGGGCGACCGGCCGGTGTGCCCCACGGTGACCGTCATGCGTCCGGACGACCCCGCGCTGGCCCCGGACGGCGCGCACGAGTCCGTGGTGGTGTCCGCCGTGGTGTCGGCCGAGGCCGCCTGGGAGGACGACGGCACCGTCCGGTGCTACACGGACTTCCTGCTCGGAGCCGCCGAGCGTGCGGTGCCGGGGCTGCGGGAGCGCCTGCTGTGGCACGAGGTGCGCACACCCGTGCACACCGAGGGGGAGACGGGCGCCCGGTCCGGGGCCGTGCCCGCTCCCGCCCTCGCCGCGGGCCGGGGCCGCTACCTGTACCCGGGGAACACCACGCGTCTGCCGGGGCTGTACCGGGTGGGCGGCTGGTCCCATCCCGGCGGCGGGCTGCCGCACGCCGGCATGTCGGGGGCGCTGGTGGCCGGTCTGATCGTGGAGGGGCCCGGGTTCCGCGGCTCCCAGTGAGGCGGGAGCCGGGAGCCGGGCGTCAGAAGCGGTACTGCTCGTCGTACCCGGCTCCGGGCTGCTGCTGCCCGTTGCCCTGGTACGGGTACGGCTGCTCCTGCGGGAGTTCGCCGCCGTAGGACTCGTCGCTGCGCTGCTGCGGGACCCAGACCCCGCCGGCCGGGGTCTCGCCGTAGCCGCCGGTGGCGTACTGGTCCTGGGCGTAGCCCTGCTGGCCGTACTGCTGCTGGCCGTAGCCGGCGTCGTAGGCGGTGCCGCCGTAGCCCTGGCTGCCGACGTACGGGTCGGAGTAGTTGGCGTAGCCCTGCTGGCCGCCGGCGTCGTAACCGTAGTTCTGCTGGCCGTAGCCCGAGTAGTCGTAGGCGTAGTTCTGGTCGGCGCCCTGGGGCTGCTGGGCGGCGGCCGCGTAGGCGTTCTCGCCGTAGACGCCGTAGGAGCCGGTGTCGTCCGGGAGCGGCTGGGGCTCGTAGACGGTGGTGGTCTCGGCGGCGGACGGCTCGGCGGAACGGGCCGGGGTGAAGACGTCGTCGTGGTCGTAGTCGTCGCTCTGGGCGAGCCGCTCCTGTGCGTAGCCGGCGTCGTCGTGGCCCTCGGCCGCCTCCGGGTCGGAGACCTCGAGGGTCAAGTCCTGGCGCTCCGCCCTGCCGCGACGGCGCTTGCTGCCGCCGTTCACCGCCTCGTCCTCCGGACGCTTGACCGCCCAGCCGGCGGCGAAGCCGCGGCGGAAGGACAGCGTGACGTAGGTCTGGCCGAGCGCGAAGGCGATCGCGCCCGCGCCGATGACGACGACCGATGGCATCAGCACCCCGACGACGACGCCGAGGAAGCCGGCGAAGGCGAGCAGCCGCCAGCGCAGCCGCGCCTTGTACTGCAGCAGCACCTCACCGAGCAACCACAGTGCGACGACGCCGAACGCGATGTAGAGGACCGTCCAGCCCATGTACGCCCCTCTCCCAGTGGCCGCTACGCAGTGTGTCGTATCGCGGTGCGGCCGGTCTAGGCCTGCGGGGGGTGGTGCAGGCCCAGGTTCTCGTAGATTTCCAGGGTCGCCGTGGAGTTGTTGAGCGTGATGAAGTGCAGTCCGGGCACTCCCTCGGCCAGCAGCCGTGCGCAGAACTCCGTGGCGAAGTCGATACCGATGGAGCGTACCGCCGCCGGATCGTCCTTCGCTGTGAGGATCCGCTCTTTCAGGGCGTCCGGGAACAGGGCGGTGCTGAGCTTGGGCACCCGCTCCAGCATCCGCACGCTGGTGACCGGCAGGATCTCGGGGATCACGGGCGTCTCGCAGCCCGCGGCCCCGACCCGGTCGCGCAGCCGCAGATACGACTCCGGCTGGAAGAACATCTGTGTGATGGCATAGTCGGCGCCCGCGCGGCACTTGTCGACGAAGTGCCGGACGTCGGTGTCCCAGTCGGCGGAGCGCGGATGCATCTCGGGGAACGCGGCGACGCCCACGCAGAAGTCGCCCGACTCCTTGATGAGTTGCACGAGTTCGGCCGCGTACTCCAGGCCCTGGGGGTGCGGGACCCACTCGCCCATCGGGTCGCCGGGCGGGTCGCCGCGCACGGCGAGCATGTTGCGGATGCCGGCGTCCGCGTACTGGCCGATGATGTTGCGCAGTTCGGCGACGGAGTGGTCGACCGCGGTGAGGTGGGCGACCGGTGTGAGCGTCGTGTCGACGACGATCTGCTGGGTCTCCCGGACCGTGGTCGTGCGGGTGGTGCCGCCGGCGCCGTAGGTGACGGACACGAAGTCCGGCGCCACCGCCTCGACCCTGCGCAGCGCGTTCCACAGGTTCCGCTCGCCCTGGGGCGTCTTCGGCGCGTAGAACTCGAACGAGTACGTCGTCTTGCCGGTGGCGAGGATGTCGCGCACGGTGCGTGCGCGATCAGTCCTGGTGGATGCGGTTCCGAGGGCCATACCCGCAGGTTAGTCAGGGGTGGGCGGTACCCCAACCGGACGCCGCCCATTTGCCCTTTTTGTCGCTTCCCCGTCCACCCCTCGGACAGAAACCCGGACAGAGGCCCCCGGAGCGCGTCCGTCCGCGGCGCCGCTACCGCTGCCGCAGCCGCTTGGCGAGCCGCGCGGCGGCGTCCCCCGGGTCGTCGGCCTCGGTGATCGCGCGGACCACGACCACCCGGCGGGCGCCCGCGTCCAGCACCTGCTCCAGGTTGCCGTGGTCGATGCCGCCGATGGCGAACCAGGGGCGGTCGGTGCCCAGGGCCGCGGTGTACCGCACCAGGCCGAGGCCCGGGGCGGGCCGGCCGGGCTTGGTCGGGGTGGGCCAGCACGGGCCGGTGCAGAAGTAGTCCACGCCCTGCTGGACGGCGGCCGCCGCGGCCTCGGACTCGGTGTGCGTGGAGCGGCCGATCAGCACGCCGTCGCCGAGGACGGCGCGGGCGGCGGGCACGGGGAGGTCGCCCTGCCCCAGGTGGAGCACGTCGGCGCGGGCGGCGTGGGCGACGTCGGCCCGGTCGTTGACCGCGAGCAGTCTGCCGTGCCGGGCGCAGGCGTCCGCGAGGACCTGGAGGTGCTCCAGCTCCTCGGCGGCCTCCATGCCCTTGTCGCGGAGCTGCACGATGTCGACGCCGCCCGCCAGGACCGCGTCCAGGAACTCGGCGAGGTCGCCCTGCCGCCTGCGGGCGTCCGTGCAGAGGTAGAGGCGGGCGTCGGCGAGTCGGTCGCGAGCGGTGTCGGACATGCGTGGGTCCCCCCGGGTCGGTGTCCTGGGCGTGCGGGTGGCGCCGCGGCCGCGGCCGGTACGCCACCCGCGCGGTGCGGGTCGGTTCAGACGGCGAGCGCCTGGGCGCGCCGCTTCACCTCCGTGCCGCGATTCTCGCTCAGGGCCTGCGCGGGCGTGCCGGGCAGGGTCGGGTCGGGGGTGAAGAGCCACTCGATCATTTCTTCGTCCGTGAAGCCGTCGTCACGCAGCAGCGTCAGGGTCCCGGACAGGCCCTTGACGACCTTGTCCCCGTCGATGAAGGCGGCGGGGACGTGCAGCGCCCGGTTCTCACCTCGGCGTACGGCGATGAGCTGGCCCTCCTTGACCAGCTGCCGCACGCGCGTCACCTCGACATCGAGCTGTTCGGCGATGTCGGGGAGGGTGAGCCAGCCGGGGACGAGTGCATCGATCTTTGCGTCAATCTCGGTCACGGGATCTAGCCTGCCATCCGCCACCGACAGTCGGAAGCCAGGCCGGTCCGCGCGGGGGCTCCCGCTAGTCGAGGGTGGCGGTCTTCAGGGGCCGCGCCGGGTCGGCCAGGGCCTCGGCGTCCATGCGGCGGCCGGCCTCGATCAGCCGCCGGCCCTGGGCCAGGTCGCGGGGCCGGCCCACGGCCAGCAGGGCCACCAGCCGGTCCTCGCGCAGCCAGCAGACGGACCAGGCCGGTCCCTCCGGCCCGCCGCGCCACACCATGCGGTCGGCGGCGGCGTGGTGGCCCGCGTACTGCACGAACCGGCCGAACTGCTCCGACCAGAAGTACGGCACCGGGTCGTAGACCGCGGGGATATCGCCGAGGATGTTCGCGGCGACCGTGCGCGGCCCCTGGAGGGCGTTGTCCCAGTGGTGGACCAGCAGCCGCGCGCCGTAGCGGGCGGACGGGAAGGAGGCGCAGTCGCCGACGGCGTACACGTCCTCGGCGGAGGCGCGCAGCCGCTCGTCGGCCAGCACCTCGCCGTGCTCGCCCAGCTCGACGCCGGAGCCGGCCAGCCAGCCGGTGGCGGGGCGGGCGCCGATGCCGACCACGACGGCGCCGGCGGGCAGCCGGGTGCCGTCGTCCAGCAGCACCGCGCCGGGCTCCACGCCCGCCACGCGCGCGCCGGTGCGCAGTACGGCTCCGCTGTCGGCGTACCAGGAGGCCATGGGCGCGGCCACCTCGGCGGGCAGCGCACCGGCGAGCGGCCGGTCGGCGGCCTCCACGACGGTCACGGCGCAGCCGGCCTCGCGGGCGGCGGTGGCGAACTCGGCGCCGATCCAGCCGGCGCCGACGACCACGATGTCGTGCTGCCGGGCCAGCACCGGCCGCAGCCGCTCGGCGTCGTCCAGGGTGCGCAGCAGGTGCACGCCGGGCACGCCCTCGGTGCCGGGCAGCGTGACCGGTTCGGCGCCGGTGGCGAGGACCAGGACGTCGTACGGCACGGGCCCGGCCTCGGTGTCCAGTTCGTGGTCGGCGGGGCGCACGCCCAGCACCTCGCAGCCGAGCCTGAGTTCGATGCCGAGGGACTCGAAGTCCACGTCGAAGGCGGAGCCCTCGGCCGTGCCGAGGAGCACGGCCTTGGACAGCGGCGGCCGGTCGTAGGGCTGGTGGGGCTCGGCGCCGATCAGGGTGACGGCGCCCGTGAAGCCCTGTTCCCGCAGGGCCACCGCGGTCTGCACCCCGGCCATGCCCGCGCCGGCGACCACCACGCGCCGTTCCGGCGTGCCCTGCTGTGCTGTCTGCTCGCTCACCCGATCACCTTAGACAACTGACGGAGCGTCAGTCAGCGGGCGTGCTCGGCGACCTGCTCCACCACGCTGGTCCCGGCGCCCTCCTGCGACTCCCACTCCCAGGTCTCCTCCAGCCGCACCCGGCCGTCCGGCAGTTCGACGACCGTCGACTCGCAGTGCCCCGAGGAGGTGGTCCCGTCCTGCTTGAGCTGGACGTACCGGAAGTCCAGCCGGTCGCCCTCCCGGGTGCCGACCAGGTGGCCGCGCACCACGTCGCCGCCCGCGTACTCGGCCCATATCTCGCCGTTCTCCTCGTGGTAGGCGAAGCGGGTGCGCGTACCCACTTGGCCCGGAGCCTGGTCCGCGACGGGGGCGAGGACGAGTCCGTCGAGCGAGGGGGCCATGGGGCGGGGCTCCTTACGGGGTCGGGGGGCCGAAGGCTAGGGTGGCCACCGTACAAGCACTCGCGGGAGCCCGGACGCACCGGGCTGAGAGGGAGGCTGGCGGCCTCCGACCGTACGAACCTGATCCGGGTCATGCCGGCGAAGGGAGGGGCTGGACGCCCATGCCGTCACGTACGTCCGACGTCCTCGTCATCGGGGGCGGGATCATCGGCCTGGTCACGGCCTGGCGAGCCGCGCAGCGCGGGCTCGCCACGGCCGTGGTGGACCCCGAGCCCGGCGGCGGGGCCGCGCGGGTCGCGGCGGGGATGCTGGCCGCGGTCACCGAACTGCACTACGGCGAGGAGAGACTGCTCGCCCTCAACCTGGAATCGGCCCGCCGCTACCCGGACTTCGCGGCCGAGCTGACCGACTTGACCGGCCATGACCTGGGTTACCGGCGCTGCGGGACGCTCGCGGTGGCGCTCGACTCCGACGACCGCGCCCATCTGCGGGAGCTGCACGCGCTGCAGCGGCGCTCGGGACTGGACTCGGTGTGGCTGTCGGGGCGGGAGTGCCGGCGCCTCGAACCGATGCTCGCGCCCGGGGTGCGGGGCGGACTGCGGGTCGACGGCGACCACCAAATCGATCCCAGACGGCTGGCGTCCGCCCTGGTGGCGGCGTGCGAGCGGGCCGGGGTGGTGTTCCACCGGTGCTGGGCCGAGCGGCTCGACGTCGCCGGGAGCCGGGCCACCGGCGTCACCGCCGCGGACGGCGCCCGGCTGGGCGCGGGACGGGTGGTGCTCGCGGGCGGCAGCCTCAGCGGGCGGCTCGCGGGCGTCCCGCAGGACCTGCTGCCCCCGGTGCGGCCGGTGAAGGGACAGGTGCTGCGGCTGACCGTGCCCCGGCGGTACGCGCCGTTCCTGAGCCGCACCGTGCGGGCCGTGGTGCGCGGCAGCCAGGTCTACCTGGTGCCCCGGGAGAACGGCGAGCTGGTCGTCGGCGCGACCAGCGAGGAGCTGGGCTGGGACACCACGGTGACCGCGGGGGGCGTCTACGAGCTGCTGCGCGACGCCCACGAGCTGGTCCCGGGGATCACCGAGCTGCCCCTCACCGAGACCCGGGCGGGTCTGCGCCCCGGCTCCCCGGACAACGCCCCGCTGCTCGGCCCGTCCGGGCTCGACGGGCTGCTGCTGGCCACCGGGCACTACCGCAACGGTGTGCTGCTCACGCCGGTCACCGGGGACGTCATGGCCGAGCTGCTGGCCGGCGGCGAGCTGCCGGAGGCGGCCCGTCCGTTCACCCCGGAGCGCTTCGGCGCCGCACTCGTGGAGCAGCCCGTATGAACATCCGCGTCTCGGTCAACGGAGAACGCCGGGAGATCGCCCCGGGCACCGCGCTGGACGCGCTGGTGCGGACCCTGACCGCGGCGCCCTCCGGGGTGGCCGCGGCCGTCAACGAGACCGTCGTACCGCGCGCGCGGTGGGCGGCCACCACGCTCCTCGACGGCGACCGTGTCGAGGTCCTGACCGCCGTGCAGGGAGGCTGACCATGACCGACGATCCCTTCGTGGTGGGCGGGGTGCCCCTCGGGTCCCGGCTGATCATGGGCACCGGCGGCGCGCCCAGCCTGGACGTGCTGGAGCGCGCGCTGGTCGCCTCCGGCACGGAGCTGACCACGGTGGCGATGCGGCGGGTCGATCCCGGGGTGCACGGCTCGGTGCTGTCGGTGCTGGAGCGGCTGGGCATCCGGGTGCTGCCGAACACCGCGGGCTGCTTCACCGCCGGGGAGGCCGTGCTGACGGCGCGGCTGGCGCGCGAGGCGCTGGGCACCGACCTGGTGAAGCTGGAGGTCATCGCCGACGAGCGCACCCTGCTGCCGGACCCGGTGGAACTGCTGGAGGCGGCGGAGACGCTGGTCGACGACGGGTTCACGGTGCTGCCGTACACCAACGACGATCCGGTGCTCGCGCGGAAGCTGGAGGACGTGGGCTGTGCGGCGGTGATGCCGCTCGGCTCCCCGATCGGCTCCGGGCTGGGCATCCGCAACCCGCACAACTTCCAGCTCATCGTGGAGCACGCGCGCGTGCCGGTGATCCTGGACGCGGGCGCCGGTACGGCCTCGGACGTCGCGCTGGCGATGGAGCTGGGCTGCGCCGGTGTGATGCTCGCCTCCGCCGTGACCCGCGCCCAGCGGCCCGAGACGATGGCCGCGGCGATGCGGCACGCGGTGGAGGCGGGACGGCTGGCCCGGCTGGCGGGCCGGATCCCGCGCAGGCACTTCGCCGAGGCCTCCTCCCCCGCCCGGGGCCGCGCCGACCTGGACCCCGAGCGGCCCGCGTTCCGGTCCGCGCCCGCCTGACGGGACAGTCACAGGTCTGCTGCAGTACGTCACCGGAACGGCGCAGCGCGCGGCGGTGTCGGCCGGTCCTCGTACACTCGCCTGCGTGGATACGACCCTTCAGGACCCGCTCGTCGGGCAGGTGCTCGACGGACGCTATCGCGTGGAGGCGCGGATCGCGGTCGGCGGGATGGCCACGGTCTACCGGGCCCTGGACACCCGCCTGGACCGCGTGCTCGCGCTCAAGGTGATGCACCCGGCGCTGGCGGCCGACGGGTCGTTCGTCGACCGGTTCATCCGCGAGGCCAAGTCGGTCGCCCGGCTCGCCCACCCCAACGTGGTGCAGGTCTTCGACCAGGGCACCGACGCGTCCTACGTGTACCTGGCGATGGAGTACGTCGCCGGGTGCACGCTGCGGGACGTGCTGCGCGAGCGCGGGGCGCTGCAGCCCCGGGCGGCGCTGGACATCCTGGAGCCGGTACTGGCCGCGCTCGGCGCCGCGCACCGGGCCGGGTTCGTGCACCGGGACATGAAGCCCGAGAACGTGCTGATAGGCGACGACGGGCGGGTCAAGGTCGCCGACTTCGGGCTGGTGCGGTCGGTGGACACGGTGACCAGCACCACGGGCGCGGTCCTCGGCACCGTGTCGTACCTCGCGCCCGAGCAGATGGAGCAGGGCGCCGCCGACCCGCGCGTCGACGTGTACGCCTGCGGTGTCGTGCTCTACGAGATGCTGACCGGCGGCAAGCCGCACTCCGGGGACTCCCCGGCGCAGATCCTGTACAAGCACATCCACGAGGACGTGCCGCCGCCCTCCGCGCTCGTGCCGGGGCTGCCGCCGGAGCTGGACGAGCTGGTCGCCTCGGCGACGGCGCGCGTCCCGGACCTCCGGCCGGACGACGCCGCCGCGCTGCTCGGGCAGGTGCTGCGGGCCCGGGCCGGGCTCAGCGCCGGTCAGCTCGACGCGGTGCCGCCGCAGGCGCTGTCCGCGGAGCACGACAACGCCGGGGACCGTACGAGCGTGATCCCGCGCTCGCTGACCGTGCCCCGGCCGCTGCCCGTCAACGAGGACGAGGGCCCGGCGGACGTCCGGCACACCAGCCGGCTGCAGAGCCCGCCGGCGCCCGCCCGGCGGGCGCCGCTGCGGCCGGGACGCCGGCTCGCCGCGCTCGTCGCCGCCGTGCTCGTGGTCCTCGGCGTGGGCGCGGGGGTCTGGTACATCAACTCCGGGCAGTTCACCAAGGTGCCGCCGCTGCTGGCCAAGACCGAGGAGCAGGCGACGGCGCGGCTGAAGTCGTCGGGGCTGCACGTCAAGGAGATCAGGCGCGAGTACAGCGACACGGTCGGCAGCGGCACGGTCATCAGCTCCGACCCGACGGCCGGGGCCCGTATCCGGGGCAACGGCTCGGTGACCCTCGTCATCTCCCGGGGCCCGGAGATCGTGAAGGTGCCCGACCTGAACGGGGTGCCGCTGGGCGAGGCCCGCTCGCGCCTGAAGTCGGCCGGACTGGAGCCGGGCATGGTCAGCCGCGCCTTCAGCGACAGCGTGGACCGGGGCTCGGTGATCAGCACCGAGCCGGGGACGGGCGTCAGGCGGCACGCGGGCTCGGCGATCGCGCTCGTCGTCAGCAAGGGCAGCCCGGTCGACGTGCCGGACGTCACCGGTGAGGACCAGGACAGCGCCCGGCAGGACCTCGAGGACGCGGGCCTGAAGGTGCGGATCGCCGCGCAGCAGGTCAACTCCGAGTACGACAAGGGCCAGGTGGCGCGGCAGACCCCGGGCGCCGGCGGCCAGGCCGCCGAGGGCGACACCGTGACGCTGACCCTGTCCAAGGGCCCGGTCATGGTGACGGTGCCGGACGTGGTCGGGTCGAGCGTGGACGACGCCACGCAGCGGCTGGAGGCCGCCGGCTTCGAGGTGGACGAGGACCGGGGCCTGCTCGGGCTGTTCGGCGACACCGTGAAGGAGCAGTCGGTGGACGCGGGCAGGAAGGCGCCCAAGGGATCGACGATCACCATCACCATCCGCTGACCCGGTGAGCGGGGTCACCCGGGACCGCGGTCCGGCGGCGGGGGACGGCGTGACACCCTGAACAGGTGACATCCCAGCCGTGCCGTCCCGCCGCCCCGCTCCTTCCCGGTCCCGCCCGCAACCCGGTCGGCGGCCACGTCCCGGTGGCCGGCGGTCTGCACTCGGTGGGGCTCTCCTACGCCCGCGAACTGAAGGCCGAGGCCGTGCAGGTCTTCGTCGCCAACCCGCGCGGGTGGGCCACGCCGGCCGGGAACCCGCGGCAGGACGAGGCGTTCCGCGAGGCGTGCGCCGCGGAGTCGGTCCCGGCGTACGTGCACGCCCCCTATCTGATCAACTTCGGCTCGCACACCGAGGCGACCGTGGAGCGCTCGGTGGAGTCGCTGCGGCACTCGCTGCGGCGCGCCCGGGAGATCGGGGCGCTCGGCGTGGTGGTGCACACCGGCAGCGCGACCGGCGGGCGGCAGCGCGAGGTGGCGCTGAGGCAGGTGCGCGAGCGGCTGCTGCCGCTGCTGGACGAGCTGACCCACGACGACGACCCGTTCCTGCTGCTGGAGTCGACCGCGGGGCAGGGCGCGTCGCTGTGCTCGCGCACCTGGGACTTCGGGCCGTACTTCGAGGCGCTGGACGCCCACCCGAGGCTCGGCGTCTGCCTGGACACCTGCCACATCTTCGCCGCCGGGCACGACCTGACCGGTCCCGACGGCATGCACCGGACCCTCGATCTGCTGGTCGGCACCGTCGGCGAGGGCCGGCTGAAGCTGATCCACGCCAACGACTCCAAGGACGTGGCCGGGGCGCACAAGGACCGGCACGAGAACATCGGCGCCGGTCACATCGGCGAGGACCCCTTCCGCGCGCTGATGAGCCACCCGGCGACGGAGGGCGTGCCGCTCGTCATCGAGACTCCCGGCGGCCAGGCGGGGCACTCGGCGGACGTGGAGCGGCTGAAGAAGCTCCGGGATTCCTGACCCCCACGGGAATACCCCCTGGGGGTATATGGTTCCGATGAGTGCACGGGAACCGCCCGTCCGGCATTGGGGGACCTCATGGACCACACGGCACACACCGAGCACCAGCACCACGAGCAGCAGCACCAAGAGCGGCAGCAGGGTCAGGCGCACGACCACGGAGCCGGTCACGGCCACGGCTCGGCGAGCTGGGCGATGGCCGCGCAGGCCACTCTGCACTGCCTCACCGGCTGCGCCGTCGGCGAGGTGCTCGGCATGGTCGTCGGCACCGCGGCCGGCTGGGGGAACCTGCCGACCACGCTGCTCGCGATCGTCCTGGCCTTCCTCTTCGGCTACTCGCTCACGATGCGCGGGGTCCTGCGGGCCGGAGTGGACCTGCGGACCGCGATCCGCGTGGCCCTGGCCGCCGACACCCTGTCCATCGCCGTGATGGAGCTGATCGACAACGGGGTGATCCTGGTCTGGCCGGCCGCGATGGACGCCACGCTCGCCGACGCGCTGTTCTGGATCTCGCTGGCCGTCTCCCTGGTGATCGCCTTCGTCGTGACCACCCCGGTCAACAAGTGGACGATCGGCCGGGGCAAGGGGCACGCGGTGGTGCACCAGTACCACCACTGACCCGGCGCGGACGCCAGGATCAGAGCTCGGGGCCCTCCCCGGGCTCTTCCTGGTAGGAGTAGCGCTGTTCCTTCCAGGGGTCGCCGACGTTGTGGTAGCCGCGCTCCTCCCAGAAGCCGCGCCGGTCGGCGGTCATGTACTCCACGCCGCGGACCCACTTGGGGCCCTTCCAGGCGTACAGGTGGGGGACGATCAGGCGGACCGGGAAGCCGTGTTCGGCGGTGAGCAGTTCGCCGTCCTTGTGGGTGGCGAAGATCGTGCGGTCGGAGGCGAAGTCCGCGAGCCGCAGGTTGGAGCTGAACCCGTACTCCGCCCACACCATCACATGGGTGACGTCCGCGGCCGGCGGGGCGAGGTCGAGGACCGCGGCCGCCGGGACGCCGCCCCACTCCGCGCCGGTCATGCTGTACTTCGTCACGCAGTGCAGGTCGGCCACCACGGTGGTGTACGGCAGCGCCGTGAACTGTTCGTGGTCCCAGGTGTGCTTGTCGCCGTCGGCGGTGGCGCCGAAGACCCGGAACTCCCAGCGTTCGGGCCGGAACTTGGGCACCGGACCGTAGTGCGTCACCGGCCAGCCACGCTGCGGCCGCTGCCCCGGCGGAAGCTCGGGCCCTGCCGCTTCTCCAGACGCTCGCTCCACCGGATGACCCATGTATCCATCCTGACAGACCTCGGGCAGTGCCCTTGACCACCCGCTCACACAAGGGATAAATGCCAGCAAGACGCCACTTACGTTATTAGTACGCACTTACTGGACGATCTTCTCGGCCGGTGAAATCATGCGGCGCTAGCACATGGCTCGACCACCCGAAGGAGTCCATCGCGATGCAGGGCGACCCCGAGGTCATCGAACTGCTCAACGAGCAGCTGACCGCCGAGCTGACCGCGATCAACCAGTACTTCCTGCACGCCAAGCTGCAGGACCACAAGGGATGGACGAAGCTCGCCCAGTACACCCGGGCGGAGTCGTTCGACGAGATGCGGCACGCGGAGGTCCTCACCGACCGCATCCTGCTGCTGGACGGCCTGCCGAACTACCAGCGGCTCTTCCATGTGCAGGTCGGGCAGACGGTGGCCGAGATGTTCCGGGCCGACCGGCAGATCGAGGTCGAGGCCATCGACCGGCTGCGCCGCGGCGTCCAGGTCATGCGCGAGAAGGACGACATCACGTCGGCGAACATCTTCGAGGCGATCCTGGCCGACGAGGAGCACCACATCGACTACCTGGACACGCAGCTCGAACTCGTGGACAAGCTGGGCGAGGCGCTCTACCTGTCGACCGTGATCGAGCAGAGCCAACCCGACTCCTCCGGACCGGGCACCGGGGGCTTCTCCACCGGCTGAGCGGCCCACGCGGGCAGAGCCCGGCGGGGTGTCAGGCGGCGTCGTCCAGCCGGCCGAGCGCCGGCGCGCGCCGGTCCAGCAGCTCGCGGCGGGGGCAGGCTCCCCGGCCGAGCAGTGCCTGGATGCGCCGTACGCAGCCGCCGCAGTCCGTGCCCGCCTTGCAGGCGGAGGCTATCTGGCGGGGGGTGCCGGCGCCGTCCTCCGCGTGCTGCTTGACCTGAGCCTCGGTGATGCCGAAGCAGCTGCAGACGTACACGCGGGTTCACCTCCCGACGGGATCGCTGGTGTCATGCCGTCCCGTTTCCCGGTGAGGCAAACCTAACCTTACCCACAGCGTCGGAATGCCGAAAGACGTGGGGCGCGGATCCGGTGTGATCCGCGCCCCAGATCACTCACTGGTCCCGGTACATCTCCGCGACGAGGAACGCCAGGTCGAGGGACTGGCTGCGGTTCAGCCGCGGGTCGCAGGCCGTCTCGTAGCGCTGGTGCAGGTCGTCGACGAAGATCTCGTCGCCGCCGCCCACGCACTCCGTGACGTCGTCGCCGGTCAGCTCCACGTGGATGCCGCCCGGGTGGGTGCCGAGCCCCTTGTGGACCTCGAAGAAGCCCTTGACCTCGTCGAGCACGTCGTCGAAGCGGCGGGTCTTGTGGCCGGAGGCCGCCTCGAAGGTGTTGCCGTGCATCGGGTCGGTCACCCAGGCCACCGTGGCGCCGGACGCCGTGACCTTCTCGACCAGCTCGGGGAGCCGGTCGCGGATCTTGTCGGCGCCCATGCGGACGATGAAGGTCAGCCGGCCCGGCTCCCGCTCGGGGTCGAGGCGGTCGATGTACCGCAGCGCCTCCTCGGCCGTGGTGGTCGGGCCGAGCTTGATGCCGATCGGGTTGCGGATGCGCGAGGCGAACTCGATGTGCGCGCCGTCGAGCTGCCGGGTGCGCTCGCCGATCCACACCATGTGCCCGGAGACGTCGTACAGCTTGCCGGTGCGGGAGTCGACCCGGGTCAGGGCGGACTCGTAGTCCAGCAGCAGCGCCTCGTGCGAGGAGTAGAACTCGACGGTCTTGAACTCCTCCGGGTCGGTGCCGCAGGCCCGCATGAAGTTCAGCGCGCTGTCGATCTCCCGCGCGAGCTGCTCGTAGCGCTGCCCGGACGGGGAGGACTTCACGAAGTCCTGGTTCCAGGCGTGCACCTGGCGCAGGTCGGCGTAGCCGCCGGTGGTGAAGGCGCGCACCAGGTTCAGCGTGGAGGCCGAGGCGTTGTACATCCGCTTCAGCCGCTCAGGGTCCGGGACGCGGGCTTCCTCGGTGAAGTCGAAGCCGTTGACGGAGTCGCCGCGGTAGGTGGGCAGCGTCACGCCGTCGCGGGTCTCGGTCGGCTTGGAGCGCGGCTTGGAGTACTGGCCGGCGATCCGGCCGACCTTCACCACGGGCACACGGGCCGCGTAGGTCAGGACGGCGCCCATCTGGAGCAGCGTCTTCAGCTTGTTGCGGATGTGGTCGGCGGACACCGCGTCGAAGGCCTCGGCGCAGTCGCCGCCCTGGAGGAGGAACGCCTCTCCCTTGGCGACGGCCGCCATCCGGGCGCGCAGCTGGTCGCACTCGCCCGCGAAGACGAGCGGCGGATACGACTCGAGGTCCGCGATCACTGCGCGCAGAGCCTCGGTGTCGGGGTACTCGGGCTGCTGCGCCGCGGGCAGGTCTCGCCAGGTGTTGCCAGCGCTCGCGCTGGTCTTAGCGTTCACGGTCACCCCTCAAACATTACGGGGTCGTGTCGCATGCTCTCGGTCCGGCTCGAAAGGTGAGACGGACGGTTTGCCCCGTGGACGCCGGACCGGTGCGGTAGGGTTCCCGGCATGTTCGCGCTTTCGATCCAGAACTGGTGGTGGACCGCTCATCCGGCGGCCCACTGACTGCGCGTACGCAAGACTTCGCGAAGGCCGCCCGAGGGGCGGCCTTCCGCGTTTCCCGGGGCCGTTCCTCTCCGTCCGACAGACGACCGAGAAGGAGCCCCACCCGTGAACCTGCAGGACCTGTTGTCCGACCACCGCCCCTTCGCCCTGCTGCGCCGGCGCGTCCCGGGCCGGGACGAGCACCCGGTGGAGCTGCTGCTCGGCCCCGTCACCGCCCGGGACAGACTGGCCGACCTGCCCGACGAGGGCCTGGCGCTGGTCCCGTTCCGGCAGATCCGCGAGCGCGGCTTCGACGTCCGGGACGACGGCACACCGCTGCTGGTGCTGACCCCCGAGGAGTCGTACGAGTTCCCGCTCGCCGAGGCCCTGCGGTCGCTGCCCGGCCACGAGGTGCGGGTCGAGGGCGGGGGCTTCGACGTCGGCGACGAGGAGTACGGCGAGATCGTCGGGCGCGTGCTGCGCGAGGAGATCGGCCGGGGCGAGGGCGCCAACTTCGTGATCCGGCGGACGTACGAGGGCGGGATCCCCGGCTTCGGGCGGGCGGACGCGCTGGCCCTGTTCCGGCGGCTGCTGGCGGGCGAGCGGGGCGCGTACTGGACGTTCCTGGTGCACACCCCGGAGCGGACCCTGGTCGGCGCCAGTCCCGAGGTGCACGTGCGGATGTCGGGCGGGACGGTCGTGATGAACCCGATCAGCGGCACGTACCGCTATCCGGCCGGGGGGCCGACGCCCGAGCACCTGCTGGACTTCCTCGCCGACGGCAAGGAGATCGAGGAGCTGTCCATGGTCGTCGACGAGGAACTGAAGATGATGTGCACCGTCGGCGACATGGGCGGGGTGGTCGTCGGGCCGCGTCTGAAGGAGATGGCGCACCTCGCGCACACCGAGTACGAGCTGCGCGGGAAGTCCTCCCTGGACGCGCGGGAGGTGCTGCGGGAGACCATGTTCGCGGCCACGGTCACCGGGTCGCCGGTGCAGAACGCCTGCCGGGTGATCGAGCGGCACGAGACCGGCGGGCGCGGCTACTACGCGGGCGCGCTGGCCCTGCTCGGGCGGGACTCCGGCGGCGCCCAGACGCTGGACTCCCCCATCCTGATCCGCACCGCCGACATCGACGCCGCCGGGCGGCTGCGCGTCGCGGTCGGCGCGACGCTGGTGCGCGGCTCGGACCCGGCGGGCGAGGTGGCGGAGACGCACGCGAAGGCGGCGGGAGTGCTCGCGGCCCTCGGGGTACGGCCGTCCGCGCCGCGCACGGAGGGCGAGCGTCCCCGGCTGGCGGACGACCCCCGGGTGCGGGCCGCGCTGGACGGGCGCCGGGCCTCCCTCGCCCCGTTCTGGCTGCGGATGCAGGAGCGCTCCGGGGCCCTCACGGGGCACGCGCTCGTCGTCGACGGCGAGGACACCTTCACGGCGATGCTGGCGCACGTGCTGCGCTCCGCCGGGCTGGAGGTGACGGTCCGGCGGTACGACGAGCCCGAGCTGCGGCGGACCGTGCTCGCCCACGAGGGCCCGGTGGTGCTGGGCCCGGGCCCGGGCGACCCGGCCGACGCGGCCGACCCGAAGATGCGCGTCCTGCGGGACCTGGCCGCCGCCGTGCTCGGGGAGCACCCGCACGGCGTGCTCGGGGTCTGCCTGGGGCACGAGCTGATCGCGGCGGAGCTGGGGCTCGAGATCGTCCGCAAGGAGGTCCCGTACCAGGGGGCGCAGACCACGATCGACCTGTTCGGGCGGCCGGAGACGGTCGGCTTCTACAACAGCTTCACGGCGCGCTGCGACGACGAGGCCGCCCGGGAGCTCGCCGCGCACCACGTGGAGGTGAGCCGGGCGGCGAACGGGGAGGTGCACGCGCTGCGGGGCCCGGGGTTCGCCGGGGTGCAGTTCCATCCGGAGTCGGTGCTGACCCTCGACGGGGCGGCGGTGGTGCGGGAGCTGATCGGCGGGCTGCGCGGGGTGAGCGCGGCGGGCTGACGGCCGCGGGCGGGGCCCGGGGACCGTGGGCCGGTCCCCGGGCCCGGGCCCGCGGGCCTTGACATGCCGTCAGCCGAAGAACACCCCGGCCTCCTCGTACAGCTTCGGGTCCACGGTCTTCAGCCGGGCCGTGGCCTCGGCGATCGGGACGCGCACGATGTCGGTGCCGCGCAGGGCGACCATCTTGCCGAAGTCGCCGTCGCGCACGCAGTCGACGGCGTGCAGGCCGAAGCGGGTGGCGAGCCAGCGGTCGAAGGCGCTGGGGGTGCCGCCGCGCTGGATGTGCCCGAGCACGGTCGTGCGGGCCTCCTTGCCGGTGCGCTTCTCGATCTCCTTGGCCAGCCACTCGCCGACCCCGGACAGCCGGACGTGCCCGAAGGAGTCCAGCGACTGGTCCTTGAGGACCATCTCGCCGTCCTTGGGCATGGCGCCCTCGGCGACGACGACGATCGGGGCGTACGAGGCCTTGAAGCGGGAGGTGATCCAGGCGCACACCTGGTCGAGGTCGAAGCGCTGCTCGGGGATGAGGATGACGTTGGCGCCGCCGGCCAGTCCGGAGTGCAGGGCGATCCAGCCGGCGTGACGGCCCATCACCTCGCAGACCAGGACCCGCATGTGGGACTCGGCGGTGGTGTGCAGGCGGTCGATGGCCTCGGTGGCGATGCCGACCGCGGTGTCGAAGCCGAAGGTGTAGTCGGTGGCGGACAGGTCGTTGTCGATGGTCTTCGGCACGCCGACGCAGGGCACGCCGTACTCGTCGGAGAGACGGGCGGCGACGCCAAGGGTGTCCTCGCCGCCGATCGCGACGAGCGCGTCGACCTCCTGCTTGGCCAGGTTCTCCTTGATGCGCCGGATGCCGCCCTCCACCTTGAGGGGGTTGGTCCGCGAGGAGCCGAGGACGGTGCCCCCGCGGGGCAGGATGCCGCGCACCGCGGGGATGTCCAGGCGGACCGTGTAGTTCTCCAGCGGCCCCCGCCAGCCGTCCCGGAAGCCGACGAAGTCGTATCCGTACTCCTGCACGCCCTTGCGGACGACGCCCCGGATGACGGCGTTGAGCCCGGGGCAGTCCCCGCCTCCGGTCAGTACTCCCACCCGCATGCCACACGTCCCTTCACCGCGGTTACCTGACGCTCACTCACGGTAATGGTGATGCGTGTCACACGGCGAGAGGCGGGGAGGGCGATTCCGGTGAAATGTCGGGCGATCGTTCGGCCAGGCGGTCTCACTCCTCGTCGAGGCCGCGCTCGATGGCGTACCGCACCAGCTCGACCCGGTTGTGGAGCTGGAGTTTGCCGAGGGTGTTCTGAACGTGGTTCTGGACGGTGCGGTGGGAGATGACGAGGCGTTCGGCGATCTGCTTGTAGCTCAGGCCCTTGGCGACCAGCCGCAGCACCTCGGTCTCCCGCTCGGTCAGCCGGGGCGCCCCGGGTGAGTCGGCGTCCGGGGCGGGGGCGGGCTCGGCGGCCAGGCGCCGGTACTCGCCGAGGACCAGTCCGGCGAGGCCGGGCGTGAACACCGGGTCGCCGACGGCGGTACGGCGCACCGCGTCCAGCAGCTCCGCGGTGGAGGCCGACTTCAGCAGGTAGCCCGTCGCGCCGGACTTCACCGCCTCCAGCACGTCGGCGTGCTCGCCGCTGGCGGAGAGCACCAGGACGCGCAGCGCGGGGTTGTGGGCCACCAGTTCCTTGCACACCGTCACACCGGGCTTGGCGGGCAGGTTGAGGTCCAGCACGAGGACGTCCGGGGCCACGGCCTTGGCGCGGCGGACCGCCTGTTCGCCGTCGCCGGCGGTGGCGACCACCTCGAAGCCGGACTCGGCGAGGTCCCGGGCGACCGCGTCGCGCCACATGGGGTGGTCGTCGACCACCATGACCCTGATCGGACCCTCTGCCTGCGTCATCGCCGCTCCGCCTTCCCCCGCGCCCCAGCGGCGCCCTTCGGTACCTTCAACTCGACTTCCGTGCCCTGTCCGGGCACCGAGATCAGCTCGGCGCTGCCGCCGAGGTCGCGCAGCCGGCCGCGGATCGACTGGGCCACGCCCAGCCTGCCCTCGCCCTCGGCCTGGGCCAGCCGGCCCTCGGGGATGCCGGGGCCGTCGTCCCGCACGGTCACCACGATCTCGTCCGGCTCGTCCTCGACCAGGATCCAGGCACGGGCCTCGGCTCCGGCGTGCTCGCGCACGTTGTCCAGGGCCGCCCCGACCGCCGCCGCCAGCTCCCGCGCGGCCGGCCGCGGCAGTTCGACCGGGGCGCCGGGCTCGGCGAGGCTGGTCCGGGCGCCGGCGTGGGGGGCGAGCAGGGCGCGCAGGTCGACGGGTCCGTCCGGTGCGTCGTCGTACGGCTCGTCGACGGCGCGTACGACGGCCCCGGCCGCGGCGTCCTCGGAGACCCGGGACACCGGCAGCAGACCGCCGGAGACCAGCGTGCGCAGGGCCACCTCCTGCTCGCCGGCCAGCCGCCCCAGCTCCGCGGCCTCGCCGCCGATGACCGCGCCGCGCCGCTGCACCATCGCCAGGACCTGGAGCACGCCGTCGTGGATGTCCCGGGCCAGCCGCTCGCGTTCGCGGGTCGCCGCCTCGATCTCCAGGGCGCGGGCGAGGGTGCGCTCGGAGGCGCGGGCGACCTCCACGACGTAGCCGATGGCGATGGAGGCGACCCAGACCAGGATCACGTTGTGCACGGTGTCCCGGGCCGGGCTGCCGCGCTCCACCAGATTGGCGACCGCGACGGCCGTCGAGGCCGCGGCGGCCCAGCGCCAGCCGCCCTTGATGGCGAAGGCCAGCACCGCGCCTGCGGTCCATATCGACGGCAGGGTCGGTCCGCCGCCCGCGATCCGCTCGTGGCTGTCGGCGAGCGGGGTGAGCAGGATGCCGGTGAGCGCGACCGTCAGGTCGGCGGCCAGGAAGCCCCGGGTGCAGCTCGCCGCGTTCGCCACCCTGGGCAGGGTGGCGAGGGTCCACAGGACCAGGACGGCGTAGTAGCCGACGGCGACCCAGGGGCGTACGAAGTGGTCGTACGCGGTGGCGCACAGGCCGATGGCGTACAGCATCGACAGCACGCGGTAGCCGGTGAGCGCGCGCCACAGCGGCAGTTCGACCGACATCCTCATGACCCGCTCGCGCCTGGGCATGGCCCCGCCCCCCGATCCCCCGGTTCCCCGCTAGCTCCCGGTCTGCTTCTTCTCCGCCTTCTCGGCCTCCTTGGCCGCCTTCGCCGCTTCCGCGATCTGCCGCTTGGCGGCGGTCGCGTACATGTCGACGTACTCCTGGCCGGAGAGCTTCATGATCTCGTACATGACCTCGTCGGTCACCGCGCGCAGCACGAACCGGTCGTGCTCCATGCCGTGGTAGCGGCTGAAGTCCAGGGGCTTGCCGATGCGGATGCCCGGGCGCATCAGCTTGGGCATCACCTGGCCGGGCGGCTGGATCTTCTCGGTGTCGATCATCGCGACCGGGATCACCGGCGCGCCGGTGGCGAGCGCCACGCGCGCGAGGCCGCCGGGCTTGCCCCGGTACAGCCGGCCGTCGGGCGAGCGGGTGCCCTCGGGGTAGATCCCGAACAGCTCTCCGCGCTCCAGCACCTCTATCCCGCTCCTGATCGCCGCCTCGCCGGCGCCGCGCGCCCCGGAACGGTCCACCGGGAGCTGGCCGACGCCCTTGAAGAACGCCGCGGTGAGGCGGCCCTTGACGCCGGGGGTGGTGAAGTACTCGGCCTTCGCGATGAAGGTGACCTTGCGGTCGAGGACCGCGGGCAGGAAGAACGAGTCCGAGAACGAGAGGTGATTGCTCGCCAGGATGGCGGCGCCCTCGGGCGGAATGTTCTCCAGTCCCTCCACCCAGGGCCTGAAGGCGACCTTCAGCGGCCCTCCGATGGCGACCTTCATCGTGCCGTACAACACCCGCGTGCCTCCTGTTTCCGACGGTCAGACCATAACCCGGAGTGCCGCCAATGGGCCCGACGACCCTGGTCGGTGTCAGTGCGGTCGCGTACGGTGAACCACATCCGCCAGTTCTTCACGCCTTTCTCAGGAACAGGAGCCCGAAAGGTGCCGGTTCTTCCCGGAGCCGAGCCGTACCGCCACGAGGGCGGGGAGGTGGGTCTCCTCCTCTGTCACGGCTTCACCGGCTCGCCCCAGTCGCTGCGCCCCTGGGCGGAGCACCACGCGGCACACGGTCTGACCGTGTCGCTGCCGCTGCTGCCCGGGCACGGCACCCGCTGGGAGGACCTGCAGGTCACCGGCTGGCAGGACTGGTACGCGGAGGTGGACCGCGAGCTGCGGCTGCTGGCCGGCCGCTGCTCGCGGGTGTTCGTCGGCGGCCTCTCCATGGGCGCGGCGCTGGCGCTGCGGCTCGCCGCGAAGCACGGTGACGAGGTCGCGGGCGTGGTGGCCGTCAACCCGGTGAACCGGGTGCACGGGCTGTCGGCGCACGCTCTTCCGGTGGCCCGGCACGCGGTGCGCACGACGAGGGGCGTCACCGGTGACATCGCCAAGGAAGGCGTCACTGAGCTGGGTTACGACCGGGTTCCGCTGCACGCGGCGGCCTCCCTGCGGGGGTTCCTGCGCCGGCTGGACGGCGAGCTGCCCCAGGTGACCCAGCCGCTGCTGCTGCTGCGCGGCGCCCACGACCACGTGGTCCCGGCGGCCGACGCGGCGCGCGTGCTGAGCCGGGTGTCCTCCAGGGACGTCACCGAGATCGTGCTGGAACAGAGCCGCCATGTGGCGACGTTGGACTACGACGCGGACCGGATCTTCGAGGAGAGCCTCGCCTTCATCGGCCGGCTCGCACCCATGACCGGCAAGGAAGGGACGGCCGCAGTTGGCTGAGCACGACTCCGACCGCGGGGATCGCGAACCGGACGAGAAGGGGGTCCCCCTCGACGAGGAGGCCGCCTGGCAGGCGATCGTCGCGGGTTACGGCGCCGAGCCGCCGGACCCGCCGGGCGCCCGGCCCTACAAGCCGGTCGAGGATCTCGCGCTGCTCGAGAAGGAACCCGCCGGCGAGGACGCCGAGGAAAGCGAGCCGCGGCCCGACCGGCCGGTGGGCAGCTCGGTCTCGTTCGCGCCCGGGGTGGGGCCGCGCGACTACCGTGTGGCCGAGCCCTCCGACGACGACCTCGGCGAGGACGACGAGGGCCACTTCGTGCCGCCGGAGCCGCCTCCACTGCCGACCGCCGACACGACCGCCAGGTTCGCCTGGCTGGGGGTGGTCGGCGGACCGGTCCTGCTCCTGCTCGCCGTGCTGCTCGGCTGGGAGATGACCTGGTACCTGGCGACCCTGGGCATCGGCGGGTTCCTCGGCGGCTTCGTGACGCTGGTGGCGCGGATGCGGACGGACGAGGACGGGGACGACCCGGGGCGCGGGGCCGTGGTCTGACCGCCGGCCCGCGCTAGGCCGCCGGGATCCTGAGGGCGGCCAGAACCGGGAGGTGGTCCGTGGCCCTCCGCAGATCGGCCTCGCGCACGCCCGGCAGGCCGAGCGGCACCCCGCAGCCGAGGACCTCGACGCCCTCGGTGGCGAAGACGGCGTCGATGCGCTGGTGGGGGTCGGCGGCGGGGGAGGTGAACTCGCCGCCCCACGGGCTCACGGCCCGGCAGTCCCGCAGGGCGGCGGCGAGGCGGCGGAAGGTGCGGCCGTCGGGGCGCTCGTTGAGGTCGCCGCCCGCCACGGCATGCTCCACGCCCAGCGCGGCCAGGTGGTCGAGGAGCATCCCGCCCTGCTCGTACCGCTCGTCCTGGCGCAGGCTCAGATGGCAGCTCAGGACGCCCAGGCGGGCGTCGCCGAACCGGACGACGGCCGTGGCGAAACCCCGCCGGTGCAGACCCGGGGTGAGCGGCAGGAGCACGTCCTGCGTGCGCTCGACCGTGGCCCGCAGCGAGCACAGGATCGCCGGGCCCGCCGCCGTCGCGCCCCCGGTGAGGACGGTCAGGCCGGAGGCCGCCGCGAGCCGGGCCAGCTTCTTGCGCCAGCGGAAGAAGCGCGGGGCCTCCTGGACGAGGACCAGGTCGGGGGCGCAGGCGGTGATCACCCGGGCGAGCGCGTCGGTGTCGTCGCGCATCGAGCGGACGTTGTAGGCGAGGACCCGGATGACGGCGGAACCGTCCGGTTCGGTGCGGGAGTTGGGGAGCGTCGGGGTTGCCATGACGATCAACATACGACGATGCCCGCCGTCCGGGGACCGGACTCGGCGGGCACTGTCGTACGGGCTCGTCACATGATCGGGTCGGGCTCCCGGGCCAGGTCGGCGGCGCCGACCAGGCCCGCCTTGTTGCCGAGCTGGGCGGCGATCACATCGGCGACCGGGCGCCAGTTGCCGCCCACCAGCCACCGCTTGTAGGACTTGCGGATCGGGTCCAGGACCAGGTCGCCCTCGTCGGAGAGGCCGCCGCCGACGATGAACGCGGAGGGGTCGAAGAGGGAGGCGAGGTCGGCGAGACCGGCGCCGGCCCAGCGGGCCAGCTCGCGGTAGGAGTCGACGGCGACCGGGTCGCCCTGGCGGGCGGCCATGGAGATGTGCTTGCCCTCGATGCCGTCGGGGGTGCCGTCGCCCAGGGAGAGCAGCACCTCGGCGCGCTCCGGGGTGGCGTTGGCGCGCTGCTTGGCGTAGCGCACCAGGGCGCGGCCGGAGGCGTACTGCTCCCAGCAGCCCTGCGAGCCGCAGCCGCACAGCAGGCCGTCCGGCACCATCCGGATGTGGCCGAACTCGGCGGCCACGCCGAAGTGGCCGCGGCGCAGCTTGTTGCCGATGATGATGCCGCCGCCGAGGCCGGTGCCGAGCGTGATGCAGATGACGTTGCGGTGGCCCTTGCCGGCGCCGAACTTGTACTCGCCCCAGGCCGCCGCGTTGGCGTCGTTCTCGACCACGACGGGGAGGCCCACGCGGGCCTCGACCTTCTCCTTGAGCGGCTCGTTGCGCCAGTCGATGTTGGGCGCGAAGTAGACCGTCGAGCGCTGCCGGTTCACGTACCCGGCCGCACCGATGCCCACGCCGACGATCTCGTGCCCGGCACGCGCGCCCTCCACCGCCGAGGCGATGGCGTCCACGATGGCCTCGGGCGTGGTGGGGGTCGGCACCTTGAAGGTCGAGAGGATGTTGCCTTCCTCGTCGACCACGCCGGCCGCGATCTTGGTGCCGCCGATGTCGACGCCGATGGTGAGTCCCATGAATCCCTCAGTTCGGTCGAGCCCCGCTACGGCCAACCGTACCCGAGGCCCCGCCGTGGGAGGGCTTCAGTCCAGGTCGATGCGCTCCCCCGGACCGCCGTCCTCGTCCGGGCCGGGGCCGTCGGGCCACTCGTCCTTCGCGCCGGCCGAGCCGGAGGTCCAGCGGCGCTCCTGGTTCTGGACGGCCGACCGGTAGGCGGCGAGCAGCTCGTTGCCGGCGGCCGCGAGGTGGTCGAACACGTCCGGGTTGCGTTCGAGGACGGGCTCCACGGCGGCCTTCGCCTGCTGGACGACCTGGCGCACCGCCTGCTGGGCGGCGGGTCCGGCGAGGCCCCCGAGGAGAGGGGACTGCAGGCCGGACAGCTTGTCGGCCACGGTGTCCACGAGCCTGCGCAGTTCCTCGGCGGCGGAGCCGGGAGGCGGGCCCTGCTCGAAGCGGCGGCGGGCCTGCTCGGCGGCGAGGTCCTCGGCGCAGGCCGTGGACCAGGCGTCGGCGTCGGCCGCCCCTTCTTCGTGGACCTCCGCGGCGGGATCGGGTGCGGGACGCTCTTCGCTCATGGCGGACTCCTGACTACGGTTCGCCCCTACGACGTTACCCGAACGGCCTACCCGGTTCACCGGCCCGCGCCTGGCCACAGCCCGGGGTCGGGGGCGAACCGGACGCGCAGCTCGCCCTCGCGCAGCCCGGCGCCGGCGACGGTGCAGCGGCGCAGGGCGGAGGGCAGCGGAACGATCCGCCGGAAGGGGCCCGCGGTCACCACGAGTTCGTCGCCGCGGCGGATCAGGTCCAGGTCGTCCCGGACGGCTCCGGGCAGCGGGATGTGCCAGACCAGCACCCCGTCGGCGGCGAGGGCGTCGGCGACGGGCCACTCGACCGGGGCGGGCGCCGGGTTGACGCCGGGCACGGCGAGGGCGTCGAGGTCGTCGGCGCCGTGCGGGTCGCGGCCGAGGTGCGGGACGCGGTGGACGTCGTGCTCCGTCTGCCACTCCGCGAGTGTCTTGAGCTGCTGGGCGAGGAGTCCGGCGAGCCAGGTGTCGGGCACGGTGTCGGGCAGCACCCGGTTGGCGACCACGGACTCCAGGCGCAGGCCGCGCAGGGCGAGGCCGAGGCCGGCGGCGCGTACGGCGTCGGCGCCGGCCGGGCCCGGTTCGGCGACCAGGCGTACGGAGGTGTGCCGGTCGGTGAGCACCGCGTCCACGGCGGCCAGTTCCATGTCCCAGCGGGCCGCCGTCTCGTACAGCCACTCGGCGGGCATGGGCACGCCGGCCAGCCGGCCGAGGACCGGGCGCAGGGCGCGGGCCGCCTGCCGCTCGGGGGGCAGCAGCCGGCGCAGGTAGCGGCGCAGTTCCTCGGGGAGGGCGAGCAGGGGCAGGGCCTGCGGGAGCGGCGGCAGGTCGACGACGAGGAGGTCGTAGCGCTCGGAGAGGGCGGCGTCCCGCAGGGCCCGCAGGAAGGAGAGTTCCTGGGCGCCGGGCAGCGGGGTGACCTCCTCGGCGTCCAGCCGGGCGGCGCCGAGGAGGTTCAGGACGTTCGCGGCCCGGGACTGGAAGGCGGTGAGGTCCTGCCGGAACCGGTCGGCCGCGTCGGGCCGCCAGACGGTGAGGTTCTCGGCGGCCCCGGCGGGGGCCGGTCCCGTCCCGGTGCCCAGCGCCGCGCCGAGGGTGTCGGTGTGGTCGGCGCCGAGCAGCAGGGTGCGGGTGCCGGCGGCCGCGGCGCGCTGTGCGGTGGCGGCGGCGATGGTCGTACGGCCGCTGCCGCCCGGGCCCGTGATCAGGAGGGTGCGCATGAGGCTGAACGGTAACGGAGTGCGCGGGCTCCGGACGGGGTGACTACTTCTCCCCCGACTCCACGCGCTTCTTCAGACCCGCCAGGGCGCGGTCGATGATGACCTTCTCGGCCTTGCGCTTGATCATGCCGAGCATGGGGATCTTGACGTCCACCGTCAGCAGGTAGGTCACCTCGGTGGCGCCCGGTCCCGTCGGCTTGAGGATGTACGAGCCGTCGAGTGAGCGGAGCATCTGGGACTTGACCAGGGTCCAGGAGACCTCGTTCTCGCCGGTCCACGTGTAGGCCAGCGTCTGGTCGTCCTTGATGGCGCCGGCGTCCATGACGAGGCGGACCTGCTGGGCGCGGCCCCGTTCGTCGGCCGCCAGCACCTCGGCCTCCTTGACCTCGCCGGTCCAGTCCGGGTAGCGGGCGAAGTCGGCGATCACCGCCATGACGTCGGCCGGAGCCGCCTCGATCGTGATGCTCGAACTGGTGTGTTCCGCCATCGCCGTGGCTCCTCCAGATACGGACCGAAGAGACTCTTGCCGTGCGCGGGCCGCGCACGTGTGTGCAGCGTGAAGGCTACCGCGCCCCCGACCTGCCGCCTTCACCCCGTCCGCGTCGGCGTTCCGATCACCATTCCAGCGCCCACGGCCGGCCGGTGCCCGCGAAGTGCCCCACGTTCACGCACTCGGTCGCGCCGATCCGCATCCGGCGCACCAGCGGCTGGTGGACGTGCCCGAACAGGGCGAAGCGCGGCCTGGTGCGGCGGATGGCGTCCAGCAGCGCCCGGCTCCCCCGCTCGAAGCGGCGGGCGACCGTGTCGTAGACCAGTTCGGGCACCTCGGGCGGGATGTGGGTGCACAGCACGTCCACCTCGCCGACCGCCTCGATCTTCGCCGCGTACTCCTCGTCGTCGATCTCGTACGGCGTACGCATCGGCGTGCGCAGTCCGCCGCCGACGAAGCCGAAGGTCCGGCCGCCGATCTCCACCCGCTCGCCGTCCAGCACGGTGGTGCCGGGCCGGGCGTACTCCCGCCACAGGGGCGGCATGTCGACATTGCCGTAGGTGGCGTACGTCGGTGTGGGGAACGCGGCGAACAGCTCGGCGTACTGCTTGCGCACCGCGCGCTCGATCGCGGCGGCCCGGTCGGCGCCGATCCCGGACCACAGCCGGGCGCCGAAGGCCCGGGCCTCCTCGAACCGGCGGGCGGTGCGCAGTTCCACGATCCGGTCCGCGTTCTCCTCGCCGAACAGGTCGGGGAAGATCCCGCGCGAGTGGTCGGCGTAGTCGAGGAAGAGGACGAGGTCGCCCAGGCAGATCAGGGCGTCCGCACCCTCGCCGGCGCGGGCGAGATCGCGGGCGTTGCCGTGCACGTCGCTGACCACGTGGACCCGTGTCCTGCGGCCGCCGGTCGGTGTGGGTGCCATGGCGATCAAGCGTAGGCGGCGCGCGGCCCTTGTGAACAGTGCCGGTCCGGCCTGCGGTTACTCGCCGGTCGGTTGTGCCGTGGACTACTGTGCGCGAAGGAACGCCAACCTGTGTGACGCAGCGAACATCTCACCGGGACCCCCTGTCGTAGAAGCCATACCGGCGGGTAACGTCCGGGCCGTCCAGTCGTGCTCAGGATTTCAACATGTGAATCCGCATGTGATCTCCGGAGCACTCCCGAGCCTTGGACCGCACCGTCGCATCACACAGAGTCGTGGCGCCGGCGCCCTATGAGGAGCAGCAGTCTTGCGCGAGTTCAGCCTTCCGGCTTTGTACGAGGTCCCTGCCGACGGCAACCTGACCGACATCGTCCGCAGAAACGCCGCGCAGCATCCCGACGTCGCCGTCATCGCCCGCAAGGTGGGCGGCGTCTGGCAGGACGTGACGGCGACCCGGTTCCTCGCCGAGGTGCACACCGCCGCCAAGGGCCTCATCGCCGCCGGAGTGCAGCCGGGCGACCGGGTGGGGCTGATGTCCCGCACCCGGTACGAGTGGACGCTGATGGACTTCGCGATCTGGAGCGCGGGCGCGGTGACCGTGCCGGTGTACGAGACCAGTTCGCCGGAGCAGGTGCAGTGGATCCTGTCCGACTCGGGCGCGACCGCCTGTGTCGTGGAGCTGGACGGCCACGCCGAGGCCGTGGAGTCGGTGCGGGCCTCGCTGCCCGCGCTGAAGCACGTCTGGCAGATCGAGGCCGGCGGCCTGGAGGAACTGGCCCGGCTCGGCCAGGGCGTCGCGGACGCGACCGTGGAGGAGCGCAGCTCGCTCGCCCGGGCCGACGACCCGGCGACCATCGTCTACACCTCCGGCACGACGGGCCGCCCCAAGGGCTGTGTGCTCACCCACCGGAGCTTCTTCGCCGAGTGCGGCAACATCGTCGAGCGGCTGCGTCCGCTGTTCCGCACCGGCGAGTGCTCGGTGCTGCTCTTCCTGCCGCTCGCGCACGTCTTCGGCCGGCTGGTGCAGATCGCCCCGATGATGGCGCCGATCAAGCTGGGCTGCGTCCCGGACATCAAGAACCTCACCGACGAACTGGCCGCGTTCCGGCCGACCCTGGTCCTCGGCGTGCCCCGGGTCTTCGAGAAGGTCTACAACACGGCCCGCGCCAAGGCGCAGGCGGACGGCAAGGGCGCGATCTTCGACAAGGCGGCCGACACCGCGATCGCCTACAGCAAGGCGCTGGACGCCCCCTCGGGCCCGTCCCTCGGCCTGAAGATCAAGCACAAGGTCTTCGACCGGCTGGTCTACGGCAAGCTGCGCGCGGTCCTCGGCGGCCGCGGCGAGTACGCGATCTCCGGTGGCGCCCCGCTGGGCGAGCGGCTCGGCCACTTCTTCCGGGGCATCGGCTTCACGGTGCTGGAGGGCTACGGCCTGACCGAGTCCTGCGCGGCCACCGCGTTCAACCCCTGGGACCGGCAGAAGATCGGCACGGTCGGCCAGCCGCTGCCCGGCTCGGTGGTCCGGATAGCGGACGACGGCGAGGTGCTGCTGCACGGCGAGCACCTGTTCAAGGAGTACTGGAACAACCCGGGCGCGACCGCCGAGGCGCTGGCGGACGGCTGGTTCCACACCGGTGACATAGGCACCCTCGACGAGGACGGCTATCTGCGGATCACCGGCCGCAAGAAGGAGATCATCGTCACGGCGGGCGGCAAGAACGTGGCCCCGGCCGTGATAGAGGACCGCATCCGGGCGCACGCGCTGGTCGCCGAGTGCATGGTGGTGGGCGACGGGCGCCCGTTCGTCGGCGCGCTGGTGACCATCGACGAGGAGTTCCTGGGCCGCTGGGCGGAGGAGCACGGCAAGCCGGCCGGCTGCACCGCGGCGTCGCTGCGCGAGGACCCGGAACTGCGGGCGGCGATCCAGGCGGCGATCGACGACGGCAACGCCGCGGTGTCGAAGGCCGAGTCGGTGCGCAAGTTCCGCATCCTGCCGGCGCAGTTCACCGAGGAGTCGGGCCACCTCACCCCGTCGCTGAAGCTGAAGCGGAACGTGGTGGCGAAGGACTACGCGAACGAGATCGAGGCGATCTACGCCAAGTAGGCCGCCCGCCGAGAACGCGTCACGGCGCGGGTCCCCGACGGGGATCCGCGCCGTCGTGCGTCGCCGGGCGTCCCCGTGCGTACGCCGTGCGTCGCCGTGCGTGTGCCGCGGGCGCGCCTAGAGCAGGGCCCTGAGCTTCTCCGCCAGCAGGTCCCAGCGCCACTTCTCCTCGACCCACTGGCGGCCGCGCTCGCCCATCCGGCGGCGCAGCCCCGCGTCGCCGAGCAAAGCGGTGATCCGCTCGGCCGCCTCGGCGGGCTCGCCGCCCCGGACGACCCAGCCGGTCTCGCCGTCCAGCACCGCGTCCGGCGCGCCGCCCGAGTCGCCGGCGACGACCGGCAGCCCGGTGGCGGAGGCCTCCAGGTAGACGATGCCGAGCCCCTCCACGTCCAGTCCGCCGCGCCGGGTGCGGCACGGCATGGCGAAGACGTCGCCCGCGCCGTAGTGCGCGGGCAGCTCGGCCCAGGGCACGGCGCCGGTGAAGCGGACCGAGGCCTCCACGCCGGTCTCCCGGGCCAGCCGCCGCAGGTCCCGCTCGTAGGGCCCGCCGCCGACGATCAGCAGCACGGCGTCCGGCTCGGCGGCCAGGATCCGGGGCATGGCCTGGATGAGGGTGTCCTGGCCCTTGCGCGGCACCAGCCGCGAGACGCACACCACCACCGGCCGCTCGGTGAGCCCGAGCCGCGCCCGCACCTCGTCGCCGCCCGAGTCCGGGTGGAAGGTCTTCTCGTCGACCCCGGGCGGAAGCTGCGTCATGCGCGCGGCCGCGTCCTCGGTGAGGGCGGTGGCGATCCGGGAGCGGGTGTACTCGCCGAGGTAGGTGAGGGTGTCCGTGGACTCGCCGATCCGGCGCAGCAGTCGCCGGGCCGCGGGCAGCTGCGCCCAGCCGGCCTCGTGCCCGTGGGTGGTCGCCACCAGCCGCTCGGCGCCCGCCTTCCGCAGGGCCGGGGCCATCAGACCGAGCGGCGCCGCCGCCCCGAACCACACCGAGGTGCAGCCGTGCTCCCGCAGCAGCCCGGCGGCCCGCCGGGTGGCCGCGGGCGTCGGCAGCAGCATGGTCGTACGGGCGCGTACGACGGTGAAAGGCTGCTCCTCGTCGAAGGCGGCCGTGGCCCGGGCGCCCTCCTCGCCGCGCTTCCAGGTGGAGGCGTGGACGACGAGCCGCTCGGGGTCCAGCCGGAGGGCCATGTTGTGCAGGAAGGCCTGGATGCCGCCCGGCCGGGGCGGGAAGTCGTTGGTCACGATGAGGGTCTTGTGCATCGCCGCCGACCCTACCGCGCGCCCGCGGCCCGCTGGGGAATCATGGTTCCCTGACCCTGGACGGCGGACGGACGGGAGCGCGGGTGAAGAGGACGGGCGGGTGGCCGGCGGCGCTGCCGTGGACCTGGTGCGCCACCCGGCTGGCGCTGCTGCTGCTGGTCTTCCGGGTGGTCTCCCTGCCCGGCGCGGACGTCACCACCGATGTGTCGGTGATCTACCAGGGCTGGTCCGAGGTGCTGCGCCAGGGCTCGTTCCCGCTGAACGACGTGACCTGGCAGTACCCGCCCGCGGCCGCGCTGGCGATCCTGTCCCCCGCCCTGCTGCCGTTCCTCGGCTACGCGCCCGCCTTCTTCGTGCTGACCTGCCTCGCCGACCTGGCCGTGTCCGGGCTGCTGGCGTACGCCGGCCGGCGGCCCGGGCGGTCGTCGCGCGGCGCGTGGATCTGGGTGGCGGGCCTGCCGCTGCTCGGCCCGACGGCGTACGCCCGGTACGACCTGATGGTGACGGCGGTGGCCGTGGCGGCGCTGCTCGCCGGGACCCGCCACCCGCGGGTGCTGGGCGCGCTGGCGGCGTTCGGGGCGCTGCTGAAGGTGTGGCCCGTACTGCTGCTGGTGGGCGCCACCCGGCTGCGGGCGTGGCTCTCGGCGGCGGTGACCGCGGGCGGGGGCGCGGCGCTGTTCGCGGTGACGATGCCGGGCGCCTTCGCCTTCCTGGCCTTCCAGCGGGACCGGGGCACCGAGGTGGAGTCGCTGGGCGGCCTGGTCCTCCATGTGGCCCGGCGCTTCGGCTGGCCGGGCGAAGTGGTGCTGAACTACGGCTCGGTGGAGTTCCTCGGCCCGTACGCCGGGCTGATCGGCAAGGCCGCGGTGGCGCTGAGCGCCGGCGCCCTGTGCTGGCTGCTGCTGTGGCGGCTGCGGGCGGTCAGGTTCGAGCCGCACACACTCGCCGACGCGGCCTTCACCGCGGTGCTGCTCCTCACCGTCACCAGCCGGGTGCTCAGCCCGCAGTACCTGGTGTGGCTGATCGGGCTGGCCGCCGTCTGCGGGTGCTTCCCGGCGAGCCGGACGGGCCGGCCCGCCGCCCTGGTCCTGGCGGCCGCCCTCGTCACGCTGCTGGAGTTCCCCGTCGGCTTCGTCCACGTCATCCAGAGCGACGCCTACGGCGTGGCCCTGCTCCTGCTGCGCAACGCCCTGCTCGTCACCGCGGCCCTCTCGGCGGCCCGCACCCTGTGGCGGTCCACCGTCCCGGCGGGCGCCGCGCCGGTGCCGGTCAGCCCAGCTGATCCCGCACGTAGTCGCGCCACTGGGCGGTGAACGCCTTCGGGGTGGTGCCGAGGGTCTTGCGCAGGGCCTCGTCGAGGGCGCCGGCGCGCTCGCCGTGGGCGCCCACGGCACGGTAGAAGGCGCCGAGGCGGCTCTCGCCCCAGTGGGCGGCGATCATCCGGCAGGCCAGCCAGCCGCCCTCGTAGGCCTGCGCGAGGCGGTCGGGGTCGCCGCTGAAGGCGAAGTCGCCGTCGGTGGGCAGGGCGGCCGGCACCTTGCCGTCCCGGACCGCGCGGCTCAGTTCCGGAGCGGCCTCGGCCGGTGTGCGGCCGGTGCCGAGGTAGCCGATCCAGTCGGCGTAGCCCTCGGAAAGCCAGAGCGGGGTGGCGGCGGTGGTGTGCGCCCGGGTGGCCACATGGGTGGTCTCGTGCGTGAGCACCACCTGCTTGCCGGTCTCCCCCAGCACCGCGTACGCCTCCGGGTTCACCACCACGCGGTCCGCAGGCGCGCTCCCCGGGCTGCCGGCCTCGCCGGTGGTGACCGCGGCGATGCCCCGGTAGCCGGAGGCGGGTGAGCCGAGGAGTCCCGCCATGCCCTCCAGGCTGCGCGGGACCAGGACGACGAGCCGCCGGGGCCAGGACGTCCCCCACGCCGCGGAGACGGCCGGTACGGCGCGGTCGGCGAGCCGGGCGTAGCGGCGCAGCTCGGCGGCGCCCTGGCCGGTTCCGAGGACCAGGCTGCGGGCGCCCCTGACGGCGGTGACCGGGCCCTGGTCCCAGAGCTGCTGACCGGACTTCCCAGCGGGCCGGTCGCCGGTGACGTACCACCGGGCGCCGTCGGCGCGGCGCAGGGTGAGGGTGCGGCGGACGCTGACCGGAGCCCGGTCGTAGCCGGCGACCCGGTAGCGCAGCTCGGCGTCGGCGGTGGCGCCGCCGCCGCGGCGGCGCAGGTCCGTCACCCGGTACGCCCAGGAGGCCAGGGGCAGCGCGCGCAGCCGGACGTAGGCGGTGCGGGCGCCGGTCGCGCCGAAGGCCTTCTCGTCGTGCCCGAGCAGGGCCGCCGACCGCTTGTCGAGGACCCGCTGCACCTCGGCGGTGACCGGGTCGGCGGCCGTCCGTCCGGCGCACCCGGCCAGGGGTGGCAGGAGCAGCAGGCAGAGCCCCGCCGCCGCGGCGCGCCACGTCCGCCGGGCCCGTCCACGAACAGTCACCCGCCGATCGTACGGCGCGTGACACGGGGTGCGTCCCACGGATCGGGCCGGGGCCCCGGAGGGTCAGGGCCGGGTGACGGAGGAGATCGGCATCATGCCGACCGGGTCGTAGCGCACCGGCGCGCCCGGGTAGGGCGCGTGGATCACCCGGCCGTCGCCGACGTACATCCCCACGTGGCTGGCGTCGGAGCGGTAGACGACCAGGTCGCCGGGGCGCATCTGGGACAGCGGGATCTGCCGGCCGGCGTGCCGCTGGTCCTGGGAGGTGCGCGGCAGATGGACGCCGGCCCGGGCGTACGACCACTGCATCAGGCCCGAGCAGTCGAAGCCGGAGGGGCCGCTGGCGCCCCACACGTAGGGGCGGCCGAGGGCGGAGCGGGCGGCGGCGACGGCGGCCGCGGCGCGGGCGTCGGGGGCGACGGCGCCGGCCAGGTCCGGCAGTCCGGGCAGATCGGTGCGGCCGGCGCGGGAGGCGCGGTCGTAGGCGGCGCGTTCGGCGGCGGGCAGGGAGTTGAGCAGCTGCCGGGCCCGGGCGAGCTTGCGCTCCACGATCCGCTTGTGGGTGCCGACGGCCTTGCGGCTGCGCTCCAGCTCGGCGAGCTTCCCGGCGGCCTCGGCCCGCTCCTGGGCGAGTCGCCGCATCTCGCCGCGCAACTCCCGGAGCTGTCCGGCCTGCTGGACGCCGATGCGGTCGAGGGTGGCGGCCCGGTCGAGGTAGGCGTCCGGGTCGTCGGACAGGAGGAGGGCGACGGCCGGGTCGAGGCCGCCGGAGCGGTACTGGGCGCCGGCCAGCGAACCCAGCCGCTCCCGCATGGTGTTGACACGCTGCTGCCGGCGCGCGATGTGCTCCTGCGCGTCCCGGACCTCGCGGCGCAGCGCGTCGGCCCGCTCGTCGGCCTTGTCGTAGGCCTGGGTCGCCTTCTCCGCCTCCTCGTAGAGGCGGTCCACCTCGGCACGGGTGTCGTGGTGCGGCGCCGCGCCGGCCGGTGCGGCCCCGAGGGCGGCGGCAGCGGCCGACAGCGCGCACAGGGCGACCGAGGCGCCCCGGTCGAACCCGGACGGTGCGAGACGGCGATGGGAACCCACGGCGGTCCTTCTGCTGGCGGACAGGAGCGGTCTCTCCGGCGCGGGGGACGGGGAGACCCCCGCGCCGGGGAAACGCGGCAGACAGTAACCGTGCGGGAGGACGGCGGCCAAAGGCCGTCAACGGCCCCACAACCACCGCGCCCCGCCGCTGACGCAGGTCAGGGCGGGGCGGAGGGTCAGTCGCGGTACTCGGGATTCGCCCGTTCGGGCGCTCCGGGACCGGCGCCGGGCGGGGTCAGACGCGGACGCCGAACTGGAACGGCATGTTGTTGATCGACTCGTAGCGGACCACGGCGCCGGTGTGCGGGGCGTGCAGCACCTGGCCGTTGCCGGCGTAGAGGCCGACGTGGTGCAGGTCGCCGTAGAAGAACACCAGGTCGCCGACCTGGAGCTGGCTCTGCGACAGGTGGGCGCCGTAGCCCGCCTGGGCCTGGGAGGTGCGCGGTATGGAGACGCCGGCCTGGGCGTAGGCCCAGGAGGTCAGGCCCGAGCAGTCGAAGGAGGACGGACCGGTGGCGCCGTAGACGTACGGCGAGCCGATCCTGCTCTGCGCGGCGGAGAAGGCCGCGGCGGCCCGGCCGGAGGCGGAGGAGTCGTTGCCCAGGTCCACCCGGTCGGTGGAGGAGCGGTTGGCCCGCTGCTGCTCGGCGGCGAGGGCCGCCTTCTCCTTGGCCGTCAGGGTGTTGAGCAGCTTCTGCGCCTCGGCGAGCTTGCCCTGGACTTCCTGCTTCTTGTTGCCCAGCTCGGTACGGGTGGAGGCCAGGTCCTTGAGCTTCTCCGTGGCCTCGGCCCGCTCCTGGGCGAGTTCGCGCTGCTTGTCCTGGATCTTCTTCAGCGCCTCGACCTGCTGGCCGCTCAACTGGTCGAGCGTGGAGGCCTTGTCGAGGTAGTCGTCCGGGTCCGCGGACAGGAAGAGCTGGACCGAGGGGTCGATGCCGCCGGAGCGGTACTGCGCGGTGGCCAGCGAACCCAGGCCGTCGCGGAGCTTGTTGAGCTCCTCCTGGCCGCGGGCCACGTTGTCCTGGATGGTGGAGATTTCCTTCTGCAGCTTCTGCTGCTTCTCCTTGGCCCCGTTGTACTTCTCGGTGGCCTGCTCCGCCTGCTCGTAGAGCTTGTCGACCTTCGCCTTGACCTCGTCCTTGCCGAGCTTCTCGCTCGGAGCGGCGTTGGCGGCGTTCGCGCTCAGCGCGACGGCGGCGGCGGCCGCGGTGGTCAGCACGGTGACACGCGTGCGGCTGGGCTGCTTGGGTCGACGGTGGGACGCCACGAGGGACGATCTCCTTCTTGTGAGTGATCACCCGTTCGGAGGTTCGAGCCCAGACCCTAGTGACCCAGTTGTGATCAGTTCAAATCCCCGCGGCGAAAAATCCGGTGACGCAACGCATTCTTTGCACGCAACTCACGTGCGGTGATGCCCGATTGACGCTACGTTGCGTGACGATACGGCCAATTCGGGCAATGCATATGCGCGTTGCACGTTCAGGACAGTCGCTTCAGAAGTACCGCAGAGGCGACGGGCCGGGCCCCGGCGCGGGCCACCCCGTCGGCCACCTCCCGGTCGGTCGAGGCGACGATGACCGGACGGCCCGGCGGCTCGGCGCGCACGAGCTGGCGGATCAGCTCGTCCGCCGTGACGCCCGGCTTGGAGAACAGCACCCGCACTCCGCGGGGCGGCGCGAGCAGCACCGGCGCGGCCAGTTCGGCCCCGTCGAAGACACAGGTCACCTCGGCGCCGGTCTGCGCGGCGAGCGCCGAGAGCTGGCCCAGCAGACGCAGCCGCTGCTTCTCCAGCGGCATCTGCGGATAGCCGGTCTTGGTGACGTTGTAGCCGTCGACCACCAGATGGGCCTGCGGCAGCGCCAGCAACTGGTCGAGGATCGCCGGGTCGTTCTCGGACAGCGCCCGGGCCGCGATGTCCTTCGGGGTCATCCGTCCCGGTTCGACCGCGTCCACGGTCTCGGCCGGGCGCACGGAGACCGGCGGCAGGGCGAGTTCGCGCCGGAGCCCCTGGGCGGCGTCCAGCAGGGTGTCCAGCAGCAGCCGGACCCGCATGTCCTCCACGCTGCGGCCCTCGCGGGCGGCCCGGCGGGTGGCCTCCAGCGCCGCCTCCGCCTCGCCCAGGCGCGCCTTGAGCCGCCGGGACTCGCTCTCCGCGGCCGAGAGCTGCGCGTGCCCCTCGGCGCGCACGGCGTCGATCTCGCCGCGGACCTTGCGCAGCGCGGCCTCGCCGCGCTTGACGTCGCTGAGCGCGGCCCGCAGCTTGCGGTGCAGCGACTCCGCCTCCCGCTTGGCCGACTCCGCCTCGGCGCGCAGCCGTTCGGTCTCGGTACGGGCCTGCTCACGGGCCTGGTCCAGCTCCGCGCGCAGCCGCTCGAGTTCGGCGCGGCTCTCCTCGTCGGCCCGCTCGGCGTCGGCGCGCTGCGCCTCCTCGCCGGCCGCGGTCACCAGCTTCACCCAGCCCGCGGGCCGCAGTACGTAGGCCGCGGCCGCCACATCGAGCGGATCCGCGGCCGGGGGCGGCGAGCCGGAGTCGAGGGCGCCGGAGAGTTCCGGCTGCGCCTCTCTGAACTTCTCCCCGATCCGCTGCCGGAACAGCGTGTCGGTCTCCACCGCGGCCGCCATCGCGTTACCGGCGAACTTGGCCCGGCGATTGGGGGCGAACCGGGCGTACTGCCGCAACTGGGCGGGCAGTTCCGTCACGGTCAGCAGTCCGAAGCCGTCCGAGACGATCTGCACGACCCGCCGGCGCACGCCGTCGGGCAGCGGACGGTCAAGCACCTCAGCGGTGCCGTCGCCCGGCCCCCCGCCTGCGGTCTCCACCATCCGTCACACCCCAATACCTCTACGGGGCCCGCTCCGCTCAGGAGCCGGCGCCCGGCCTGTCCACGAGTTCCACCTGGTCCACCGCGTTGCACCAGCGGCAGCGGACCGACTCGATGGTCTCACTGACCACCTCGCGCTCCTCCACCGTCGGCTCGCCCGCGAGGTCGAGGTGAACGTACTCGACGACCTTCGACGAGCGGGTCACGTCGAAGCGGGTGAGGTTGCCGCAGAGGGCGCAGCGCCACCGTGTCGTGGCGGTCGGCAGGGGAACCGTCATCGTGACTGTTCGCTTCCTTCTCGGGACGTCCGCGCCGCTCCCCGACGCGTGTGGCTCGTAACCCTACGGCCTGCCGGTCGATCGCCGCCCGTCCGTCCACGGCGGCGAGGCGATCTGTCGACCTGTGTCCCGTTACGTCATGCTCTGTAGTCATGATCCGCACCTGGGGCACGGCGGCCCGGGATGCGTTCCGGGCGGTCCGGGGCGTCTCCGCGCCGATGACGTACGTCCTCCTCGTCCTGTGCGCCGTGATCTTCGTGCTGGGCCCGGCTTCCGGCCTCACCCCGGCGTACGGCTCGGGCGGCGCGCTGTTCGCGGCGCAGCGGGCGTACTTCCGGCACTGGGGCGTGGTCCCGGCCGAGCTGTTCGAGCCCTCGCTCCGGGCGGCCCTGACCCCGGTCACCGCGCTGTTCGTGCACGGCAGCTGGGTGCATCTGCTCGGGAACATGCTCTTCCTCTTCGTCTTCGGGCTGATGACCGAGGAACGGATGGGCCGGGTCGAGTTCACCCTCTTCTACGTGGGCTGCGGTTACCTGGCCCTGCTGGGCTACGCGGCCGCCAACTCCGCCTCCGGACAGTCGCTGGTGGGCGCCTCGGGGGCGATCTCGGCGGTTCTCGGAGCGTTCCTCTACCTGTTCCCACGTGCCCGTGTGACCAGTCTCCTCCCCTTCCTGTTCTTCCTCCCCCTGCGCTTCCCGGCCTGGGTCGTGCTGCCCTTCTGGGCGGCCCTGCAGTGGCTCGCGGCGGGCCGTGCCGGCCAGGGTCCCGGGGTGGCCTACCTGGCCCACCTGATCGGCTTCGGCCTCGGCTTCGGCTACGCGTGGGTGCGCTACGGGCCGACTACTAGAGTGAGGACCGCACCGGCCCCGGCCCCCGAGGGAGAGAACCAACCGTGATCACCGCGATTGTCCTGATCAAGACCAGCGTGGACCGGATCCCCGAGATCGCGGAGCAGATCGCTTCGCTGGACTCGGTGAGCGAGGTTTTCTCCGTCACGGGCACCTACGACCTGATCGCCATGGTGCGGGTGCGGCGGCACGACGACCTGGCCGACGTCATCCCCGGGCGGATCAGCAAGATCCCCGGCGTGGAGGGCACCGACACGCACGTCGCGTTCCGCACCTACTCCCAGCACGACCTGGAGGCGGCGTTCGCGATCGGCCTCGACTCGTGAACGCCGCCTGACGTCGCGCCTGCGGCTCAGACCTGATCGCGCACCGGCACGCAGCGGCCGTCCTCGGTGCGGTAGCGCCAGCGCGCGCCGTCGCGGACCAGCTCCCGCACCGCGTCGACGAAGCGCTCGACGTGCTCGTCGGGCGTGCCCGCCCCGAAGCTGACCCGGACCGCGTTCAGGGACCTCTCGCCGGGCGCGGCCTCGGGCGCCCCGCACTCTCCCGGCGCCCCGGGGTCGCCGCCCAGCAGGGTGCGCACCAGCGGGTGGGCGCAGAACAGGCCGTCGCGGACGCCGATGCCGTACTCGGCGGAGAGCGCGGCGGCGAAGTGGGAGCTGTTCCAGCCCTCGACCACGAAGGAGATCACGCCGACCCGCGGGGCGTCGTCGCCGAACAGCGACAGCACCCTGACCTCCGGGACCTCGGCGAGACCCGCCCGGACCCGGGCGATCAGGTGCTGCTCGCGGGCCACCAGGGCCTCCCAGCCGGCCTCGGTGAGGGCCTTGCAGGCGGAGGCGATGGAGTAGGCGCCGATGACGTTCGGGGAGCCGGCCTCGTGGCGGGCGGCGCTCTCGTGCCACTCCGCGTCCACTCCCCCGTCCTCGCGCCGCGTGACCCTGCGGCTGGCGCCGCCGCCCGCGAGGTACGGCTCGGCCGCGGCCAGCCAGTCGGCGCGGCCGGCCAGCACGCCGGAGCCGAAGGGCGCGTACAGCTTGTGCCCGGAGAAGGCCACCCAGTCGACGTCCAGGTCCCGGACGGACACCGGGTGGTGCGGGGCGAGCTGGGCGGCGTCCAGGACGATCCGGGCCCCGTGCGCGTGGGCCGCGGCGGCCAGCTCGCGCACCGGCCACAGCTCGCCGGTGACGTTGGAGGCGCCGGTGACGCACACCAGGGCCGGGCCGTACGGGTCGCGGTCGGCGAGGGCCCGCTCCAGCGTCTCCACGGCCTGCCGCGGGGTGCGCGGCGCGTCGAGGACGGTCACCCGCGCGTCCCGCCACGGCAGCAGGGCGGCGTGGTGCTCGGTCTCGAAGACGAAGACCTCGCAGCCGGCCGGGAGCGCCCGGGCGAGGAGGTTCAGGGAGTCCGTGGTCGAGCGGGTGAAGACCACCTGGTCCTGGGCGCGGCAGTCGAGGAATCCGGCGACCGTCCGGCGGGCGTTCTCGAACAGGTCGGTGGAGAGCTGGGAGAGGTAGCCGGCGCCGCGGTGGACGCTGCCGTAGTACGGCGCGTAGGCGGCGACGTCGTCCCAGACGCGCTGCAGGGCGGGGGCGCTGGCGGCGTAGTCGAGCGCGGCGTAGGCGACCTCGCCGCCCGTGACGAGCGGGACGGAGACGTCGCGGCCCAGAACGGGCAGCTCGCCACAAATGGTCTGGACGGCGGCAGCGGTGGAGACGGACATGGTGAACTCCCGTGAGGCAGGCTGGAATCACCGTGCGAGCGGTACGGCTCGAGCACGGCGGAAGGTGAAAAGGGGTACGCGGAGGCGGGGCTCTACGCCCTATCGCATTCGCTTGCTCACAGAAGGCTCCCTCGACGACCAGGACCCCTGGTCCCGCGCTCCTTCAGGAGCCGCGCGAGGGGTCCGCGCTTGCCGTGGACCTCGCTGCCCACGACCTGGTCCTCACCCGGGGCACCCCGCCACGGACGGAGGGTTGCCGGACAGCCGGCCGGGGCCGAATGGCTGTCACTCATGACCTGGTTCAGTATCCTGCCACACGATCTTCTATGCGCAAGGCGCGGTCCGGCATCCGGACCGCGCCTCGCGTCGCACCGGGGCGGGTCAGGCGTTGCTGGCCGCCACCCAGCGCTCCAGCGTCCGCTTCGCCGCACCGCTGTCGATGGACTCCGCCGCCCTCGCCATGCCGGCCCGGAGCTGCTCGGTGAGCGGCTCGCCGGACGGCCGCAGGGCGACCAGCGCCGCCGCCGAGTTCAGCAGCACCGCGTCCCGGACGGGGCCGTGCTCGCCGTCCAGCACGCGCCGGGCCACCTCCGCGTTGTACGAGGCGTCGGCGCCGCGCAGCGCCTCCACGGGGACCAGCTCGATGCCGGCGTCCCGGGGGTCGAAGCGCTCCTCGGCGACCTCGCCGTCCCGGACCACCCACACCCGGGACGTCGAGGTGGTGGTCAGCTCGTCCAGCCCGTCGTCGCCCCGGAAGACAAGGGCGGAGTTGCCGCGCTCGGCCAGCACCCCGGCCACGATCGGCGCCATGCGCGGATCGGCCACGCCGACCGCCTGGGCGCGCACCTTGGCCGGGTTGGTCAGCGGGCCGAGCACGTTGAAGGTGGTGCGGATGCCCAACTGGCCGCGCGCCGCCGCCACATGGCGCAGCGACGGGTGGAACTTCACCGCGAAGCAGATGGTGATGCCGGCCTCTTCGGCGACCTCGGCGACCCGCCGCGGGGTCAGGGACAGGTTGATGCCGAGCTTCTCCAGCACGTCGGAGGAGCCGGAGGCGGAGGACGCGGCGCGGTTGCCGTGCTTGACGACCTTCGTGCCGGTGCCGGCGACGACGATCGACGACATGGTGGAGATGTTCACCGTCTTCGCGCCGTCGCCGCCGGTGCCGACGATGTCGACGGCCGGCCCGGGCACCTCGATCACATTGGCGTGCTCGTACATGGTCCGCACGAGTCCGGTGATCTCCTGCACCGTCTCGCCCTTGGCGCGCAGCGCCACCATGAACCCGGCGATCTGGGCGTCGGTCGCCTCCCCGCGCATGATGAGGTCCATGGCCCAGGCGGTGTCGTCGGCGGACAGGTCCCGGCCGTCCAGCAGGCCGTTCAGCAGGGCGGGCCAGGAACGGCCCGCCGCGGTGTCGCCTCCAGCGGGGGTCACAGCGCTCATAGCCGCTCCTGGGTGTCGTCGCACAACGGTGTGCTCCCACCCTATCCAGCCCCGGACACGGCGAAGGGCCCCGTCCGCAAGCCGGACGGGGCCCTTCGACTGTGGCGTGGCGACGCTCGGGGATCAGTGGTGGCCGTGGCCGCTGGTGATCTCCCGGTACTCCTCGACGGTTGCCTTCGGGATCTGGTTGTCCTCGCCGTAGTAGGCGTTGCTGAGCTTGGCGCGCAGCTTCTCGGACCCCTTCACCTTGCGCTCGACACCGTTCTCGTCCACCGTCGGGCCGATCTCGGCCGGCTCGTACTGGTGGTGGGCGGTGAGGGTGTGGAGCTGCTCCTGGCTGAGCGGCTCGTGGATCTCGATGAACTCACCGTGCGGCAGGCGCTTGATGATGCCCGTCTCACGGCCGTGCAGCACCTTCTCGCGGTCCCGGCGCTGCAGGCCGAGGCAGATCCGCTTGGTGACGATGAAGGCGATGACCGGTCCGGCGAAGAAGGAGATCCGGACGAACCACGTGACCGCGTTCAGCGACAGGCTGAAGTGGGTCGCGAAGAGGTCGTTGCCACCGCCGACCAGGCCGACCATGTAGACCGTGATCCAGGCGACGCCGAACGCGGTGCGCGTCGGGGCGTTGCGCGGGCGGTCCAGGATGTGGTGCTCGTTCTTGTCCCCGGTGACCCAGGACTCGATGAACGGGTAGAGCGCGATCGCGGCGAGCACCAGGCCGAAGAGGACCAGCGGGATGAACACGCCCAGGACGAGCGTGTGACCCCAGAAGTTGATCTCCCAGCCCGGCATGTAGCGGACCAGACCCTCGGCGAAGCCCATGTACCAGTCGGGCTGGGCGCCGGTGGACACCTGGTCGGGCCGGTAGGGGCCCATGGCCCAGATCGGGTTGATCTGGGTGATCGCGGCGATGGCCGCGATCACGCCGAAGACCAGGAAGAAGAAGCCTCCGGCCTTGGCCATGTACACCGGCAGCAGCGGCATGCCGACGACGTTCTTGTTGCTCTTTCCGGGACCCGCGAACTGCGTGTGCTTGTGGTAGAAGACCAGGATCAGGTGGCCCACCATCAGGCCGAGCATGATGCCCGGCAGCAGCAGGATGTGGATCGAGTAGAACCGGGCCACGAAGTCGTGGCCGGGGAACTCGCCGCCGAAGAGGAAGTACGAGATGTACGTGCCGACGATCGGCATGGACAGGATCGCGCCCTCGGTGAAGCGCACACCCGTGCCGGAGAGCAGGTCGTCCGGGAGCGAGTAACCGGTGAAGCCGGTGAACATGCCCAGGACGAACAGCAGGAAGCCGAACAGCCAGTTGATCTCACGCGGCTTGCGGAAGGCGCCGGTGAAGAACACGCGCATCATGTGCACGAACATGCCCGCGAGGAAGATCAGCGCGGCCCAGTGGTGGATCTGCCGGATGAGCAGACCACCGCGCACGTCGAAGGAGATGTGCAGGGTCGAGTTGAACGCCTCGGACATCAGCTGGCCCTGCAGCGGGACGTAGCTGCCGTGGTACTCCACCTCGTTCATCGACGGGTGGAAGAACAGCGTCAGGTACACACCCGTGAGGATGATGATGATGAAGCTGTACATGCACACTTCGCCCAACATGAACGACCAGTGGTCGGGGAAGATCTTGCGCATGTTGGCCTTGGCGAGGGAGTAGATCCCCAGCCGGCCGTCGGCCCAGTCCGCGACGCGCTCGCCTGCCGGCGCCTTGCCGCGTCGCTCGTTGTTTCCGTTGGTGCTCATCCGCGCTCCCAGAATGCAGGACCGACGGGCTCCTCGAAGTCGCCGAGCGCCTGGAGGTAACCCTCGTCGTTCACGCCGATGCGGAGCTGCGGCAGGGCGTGACCGGCGGGGCCGAAGATCACTCGGGCACCGTCGGAGAGGTCGAAGGTGGACTGGTGGCACGGGCACAGGACGTGATGCGTCTGCTGCTCGTACAGCGAGATCGGGCAACCGACGTGGGTGCAGATCTTCGAGAAGGCGACGATGCCCTCGTGCGACCAGTCGAGCTCGCGCTTGTCCTTGATGTTGCCCGGCTGCAGCCGGATGATCATCAGGGCGGCCTTGGCGATCTCGTTCTGGAAGTCCTCGTCGGTCTCCTCCAGGCCCTCGGGCCTGGCGAAGGTGAGCGAACCGACGGCGACGTCCTCGGGACGCAGCGGCTGGTTCGTGTTCATGTTGACGAGGAGCTTGCCCTTGGCCCACAGGGTGTGCCGCAGCGAGGTGCCGGGCAGCGGACCGAGGTCGCGCAGCAGGACGACGCCGGAGAGCGGCACCAGGGTGAGCGCGCCGAGCATCGTGTTGCGGATCAGCTTGCGACGGCCGAGCGCCGACTCCTTGGCGCCCTCGCGGAAGTCCGCGTGGACCTTGGCGCGGACCTCCGGGGAGGCCGCGATCGGGTGCCGCTCGTCGGCGACCTCCACGTCGGACATCAGGGTGCGGGCCCAGTGGACCGCGCCCGCGCCGATGCAGAACAGCGCCACGGCCAGGGTCAGGCCGAGCGCGAAGTTCAGCGCGCTGATGTGCCCGATCGGGAAGATGTAGACCGAGGTGTCGGGCGTGATCGTCACGTACGAGGCGATGAAGCCGACGGTGGCCAGCATCGAGACCGTGAACAGCAGGGCCACGACGCGCTCGGACCGCTTGGCGGCCCGCTCGTCGATGTCCTGGATCCGGTGCTCGTGGGGCGGCAGCCCCGGGTCCGCGAACGGGTTCGCCTCGTCCGCGACGCTCACGGCGCCGTGCGCGTGGTCCTGCGCCGAAGGCAGGTTCTCTTCTGGAATGTCTTGGCTACTCATGACTTCTTGGCCTTTGCGGTCCGGGCGGCGACCCACACGGCAACCGCGATCAGTGCGCCGAGACCGAAGATCCAGGCGAACAGACCCTCGCTGACCGGCCCGAGGCCGCCCAGCTCGAGGCCGCCCGGGTTGACCGTCTCGTCACCGTTGACCGCGTTCAGGTACGCGATGATGTCCTTCTTGTTCTTCTCCGACATCGTGGTGTCGGGGAAGGACGGCATGTTCTGCGGGCCGGTCTGCATGGCCTCGTAGACGTGCTTGGGGGCCACGCCCTCGAGGCTCGGCGCGTACTTGCCCTTGGTGAGGGCACCGCCCTTGCCGGTGAAGTTGTGGCACTGCGCGCAGTTGGTGCGGAACAGCTCGCCACCCTTGGCGATGTCCGCGCCCTCCGGGCCGTACTGCTGCTTCGTCGGCACGTTCGGGCCGGCGCCCAGCGACGCCACGTAAGCGGCGAGCTGGTCGATCTGGGCCTGGGTGTACACGACCTTCTTGCGCGGGATCTGCGCCATCTGCGAGGTCGAGGCGGGCATGCGCCCCGTGCCGACCTGGAAGTCGACGGCCGCGGCGCCCACGCCGACCAGACTCGGCCCGTCGGAGGAGCCCTTGCCACCGGTGCCGTGGCAGCTGGCGCAGCCGACCTCGTAGAGCTTCTTGCCCTCCTTGATGGTCAGGGACTGGGAGGTTTCATCGGCCTGTGCCTTGCTCGCGGGCGCGAACGCGGCGTACAGCCCCCCAGTGGCCGCCAGCGCGAGGAGTAGGACGACGACCGCCGCCAGCGGATGGCGTCGTCGTGCGGAGAGCTTTTTCACGGATTACCCCGGTGTCAGGATCTTCTGCGTCGATGCTGGATGTGCGGGAACGGTCCCGGCTACTTGATCAGGTAGATCGTGGCGAAGAGGCCGATCCAGACGACATCGACGAAGTGCCAGTAGTAGGACACGACGATGGCGGCGGTCGCCTGCTCATGCGTGAACCTCTTCGCCGCGTATGTACGGCCGAGGACCAGCAGGAAGGCGATGAGACCGCCCGTCACGTGCAGGCCGTGGAAGCCGGTGGTCAGGTAGAACACCGAGCCGTACGGGTCCGAGGACAGGGAGATCCCGTCCTTCTTCACCAGCTCCGTGTACTCGTAGATCTGACCGCCGATGAAGATCGCGCCCATGATGAAGGTGAGGATGAACCAGCCACGGAGCTTCTTCACGTCCCCGCGCTCGGCGGCGAAGACGCCGAGCTGACAGGTCAGCGAGGAGAGCACCAGGATCGTGGTGTTCGTGGCGGAGAACGGCACGTTGAGTGCCTCCGCCATCTCCTTCCAGTGCGCCGGTCCGGTCACCGACCGGAGGGTGAAGTACATCGCGAAGAGGGCCGCGAAGAACATCAGCTCGGAACTCAGCCAGATGATGGTTCCGACGCTGGTGAGGTTCGGCCGATTGACCGACGGGTGCGCGTGCCCGGTTTCTACTGTCGTTGCTGTCGCCACGACCGACATTATGTCGGTCGCTTATCCCGCCCTCACTCCGGGGGGTGCCGTTCGGAGTGTCTTGCCCCGCCGAACCGGTGTTGACGTGGTGTTCATGGGAGTAACATCCGCCACGAACGGCCCTGTCCGCACGACGCCCACGTCTCGGAGGAAGCATGCAGCCGACCGCCACAGTGCTGGTGTACAGCGACGACTCCAACACCCGCGAGCAGGTGGGGCTGGCCGCCGGGCGGCGGCCCGCGCCGGACGTGCCGGCCGTGGAGTTCCTGGAGTGCGCGACGCCCGAGGCGGTGCTGCGCGAGCTGGACAAGGGCGGCATCGACGTGTGCGTGCTCGACGGCGAGGCCGTGCCGATGGGCGGCATGGGGGTGTGCCGGCAGATCAAGGACGAGGTGTTCGACTGCCCGCCCGTGCTGCTGCTCATGGGGCGGCCGCAGGACGCCTGGCTGGCCACCTGGAGCCGTGCGGACGCCGCTGTGACGCTGCCGGTGGAGCCGGTGGAGTTCGCCTCCGCCCTGGCCTCCCTGCTGCGCCGCAAGCGGCTGCTGGGCGTCTGACGGGCGGGCCTGGGGCGCGGGGCGGGCCGTACCGCCCCGCGCCCCGGGTCACAGGGCCACCGGCCGCAGCCTGGGGGCGTCGCGGGACGGTGCCGAGGCGTCCGGCGTGCCCGCCGTCAGGGCGCTGCCCGTGCGCCACTTGTTCCAGTCCAGGTTCCAGTCGCCGAAGCCGTTACCGAAGGGCTCCATCGGGTCGCCGTTGGAGTTGACCACCTTGACGATGTCACCCGGATGGACGTTGTCGAAGAACCACTCGGCGTTGGACGTGCTCATCCCGGTGCAGCCGTGGCTGACGTTGGCGGAGCCCTGGGAGCCGACCGACCAGGGCGCGGCGTGCACGTACTCGCCGGACCAGGTGACCCGGGTGGCGTAGTACACCGGCAGGTCGTAGGAGTCGGAGCTGCCCTCGGCGATGCCGACGGTGGTGCCGCGCATGCGTACGAAGTACTGCTTCTCCAGGACGACCTTGACTCCGTTGCGGGTCTCGAAGCCGGGCTTGCCCGTGGTGACCGGGATCTGCTCGACCTGTTGCCCGTTCTTGTAGTACGTCAACTGGTGGGTGGAGGCGTCCGTGATCGCCTCGATCCGGTCACCGGTTGTGATCTTCAACGCCTTCGCCTTGCCGCCCCAGAGCCGGTCGCTGATCTTCACGCCCTCCAGGTTGCTGTGCGCCTGGATGGTGGCGTGGGCGGGCCAGTAGTCCTTGGGGCGGAAGTGCAGCTCCTTGTTGCTGACCCAGTACCAGGAGCCCTGCACGGCCGGCACGGAGTCCACCCGCAGGCCGCGCTCCACGACGGCCCGCTGCGCCTTGTCCTTGACCTCGCGGTCGAGTTGCGCGGTGATGGGCTGCCCGACACCGTAGACGCCCGCCTCGGGCCCGAACGTGACGTTCAGCCGCTGCTTGCTGGTGGGCTTGCTGGTGTCGAAGGTGAGGACCTTGCGGCCGGGCGCCCCGTCGTCGTCCTCGGTGCTGACGCGGACCGTGTAGTGGGCGTTCGCGGCCAGCGGGGAGATGCTGTGCCAGCGGCTGCCGTCGGCGGCGAGTTCGCCCGCCACGAAGCGCCCTGTGGAGTCCTGGGCGGTGACGTCGGTGATCCGCCCCTCACCGCTTTCGGCGGTGATCTCCAGGGGCTTGTCCGGGTCGGCCCGCTTCCCCGCTTCGGTGGGGCCGTTGAAGGAGATCTCGCCCGCCGCGTCGTACGGACTGGCCGACAGAGGGTTGCCGTCCGAACCGCAGGAGGTGACGCCCGCGCCGAGGGCGATCACCAGCAACGCGCAGCTGACGACGGTGCGGGTCCGCGGAGTGTGATTCATATGATCACGCTATGAGATGAGGACCTGCTTGGCGCGGTACGTAAGTCGTTCGGGTGATGCGCCGTGGCGAAAGCAGGAGCCCGGACCCTCCTGACGGAGGGTCCGGGCTCCTGGCGCGCTCGGCGCCGGCGTCACCGCGTGCTACTGGGTGCGGTTCTCACCGTGGTAGTACTCGAACACCCAGCCGAACAGGCCGATGAGGATGATCGGTGCGGCGAAGAAGATCAGCCACCAGCCGACCGCGATGCTGAGGAAGGCGATCGCGCCGCCGACGCCCAGCATGAGCGGCTGCCAGCTGTGCGGGCTGAAGAAACCCAGCTCTCCCGCGTCGTCCGCGACATCGGCCTCCTTGTCGTCCTGGGCACCGGCGTCGACTCGCCGGGCGGTGAAGCCCAGGTAGAAGCCGATCATGATGGCCAGGCCGAAGGCCAGGAAGAGCGCCGTGGTGCCGGCGGGCTCCTTCGACCACACGCCGTACACGACGGCCATGATCAGGAGGAAGAAGCTCAGCCAGATGAACATCCGGCCCTGGATCCTCACTTGCCGGCCTCCTTCTCGCCCGCGATGGCGGTGCCGTGACCGGCGTGCTCGAGCTGCTCGAGCGCGGCGATCTCGGGGTGGTGCAGATCGAACGCCGGGGATTCACTGCGGATCCGCGGCAGGGTGAGGAAGTTGTGCCGCGGCGGCGGGCAGGACGTCGCCCACTCCAGCGAGCGGCCGTAGCCCCACGGGTCGTCCACGCCGACCGGCTTGCCGTACTTGGCCGTCTTCCACACGTTGTAGAGGAACGGCAGGATCGACAGGCCCAGCAGGAACGAGCTGATGGTCGAGACCGTGTTCAGGGCGGTGAAGCCGTCGGCCGCCAGGTAGTCGGCGTACCGGCGCGGCATGCCCTCCACGCCCAGCCAGTGCTGGACCAGGAACGTGCCGTGGAAGCCGACGAACAGCGTCCAGAAGGTGATCTTGCCCAGGCGCTCGTCCAGCATCTTGCCGGTCATCTTCGGCCACCAGAAGTGGAAGCCGGAGAACATGGCGAAGACGACGGTGCCGAAGACCACGTAGTGGAAGTGGGCCACCACGAAGTACGAGTCGGACACGTGGAAGTCCATCGGCGGCGAGGCCAGGATGACACCGGTCAGACCACCGAACGTGAAGGTGATCAGGAAGCCGATGGCCCAGAGCATCGGGGTCTCGAAGGACAGCGAGCCCTTCCACATGGTGCCGATCCAGTTGAAGAACTTCACACCGGTCGGGACCGCGATCAGGAAGGTCATGAAGGAGAAGAACGGCAGGAGCACACCGCCGGTGACGTACATGTGGTGGGCCCACACGGTCACGGACAGGCCGGCGATGGAGATCGTCGCGGCGATCAGGCCCATGTAGCCGAACATCGG